>NZ_JBEHBW010000001.1:0-775339 GCF_040203355.1 Sphingomonas sp. ASV193 | reverse complement strand
AGCAATTGCTACGCGCAAGCAAGCGACGCCGCCAGCGGGCTTTCCTGCTCAACCGCTTCGCGGCGGGCCGCTTTCGCCCCATGGCGGCGTCGCTCGTCGACGACGATGCGTCAGCATCGC
The DNA here is from genome assembly GCF_040203355.1 of Sphingomonas sp. ASV193. Taxonomy (NCBI): domain Bacteria; kingdom Pseudomonadati; phylum Pseudomonadota; class Alphaproteobacteria; order Sphingomonadales; family Sphingomonadaceae; genus Sphingomonas; species Sphingomonas sp. ASV193. The sequence continues at coordinate 775,219 of NZ_JBEHBW010000001.1, read as the reverse complement.
CGCTCTCCTCGTTCCTTGCCCTGGGGCAAAATCTGCTCCGTCACGGCCGTTGCGGATCGTCGGTCTGAACCCCGACCGTGCCAGCGAGGGACATCAATCGCGCGCGTCGCGTTGATGGCTAGGAAATCGTAAGAGTTGGGCGCATAGTTTGGCCACCATGATCCGCATTCTCCTCGCCGAAGACGACACCTCGATGCGCGAATATCTTCAGCGCGCGCTGGTCCGTGTCGGCTATGACGTCGACGCGGTCGGCTGCGGGACCGAGGCGATGCCGCTGCTCGAAGGCGGGGGGAAGTACGACCTCCTGCTCACCGACATCGTCATGCCCGAGATGGACGGGATCGAACTGGCGCAGAAGGCGAGCGCGATCGACCCGGCGATCCGGGTGATGTTCATCACCGGCTTCGCCGCCGTCGCGCTCCAGGGCGGGCGCACCGCGCCCGAGGCCAAGCTGCTGTCGAAGCCGTTCCACCTCAAGGACCTGGTGATGGAGGTCGACCGCCTGTTCCAGACCGAGGATCAACACGGTCGCCTGTAACGATCGTGTTCGGTCGCCTTTCGCGATGACACTCGGTTGGCCTTAAGGGCCTTGCCCAACCCGCAAAGGCCCCGTAAAGGCCCCTCCACTAGACCCGGCCGGAACGCATCCGGCCACCCGTGTGGGCGTGTAGCTCAGTGGTAGAGCACTGTGTTGACATCGCAGGGGTCGCAAGTTCAATCCTTGCCACGCCCACCATTTTCCTCGCTTCAGAAACCCTTGAAAACGTTGGCAACTTGCGCGCCTAACGTCGCGTGTCGTTGCCCTCGATAAGCTTCCTGTCGCTCGCTGACACAACGACGACACAAGGGCTGGGAAAATGGCGACGATTACGAGACGGGGCAGCGGTTGGTTTGTTCAGGTCCGGCGCAAAGGCTACCCCGCGCAACACAAGACCTTTAGGCTAAAGGCGGACGCGGCAGCTTGGGCGTCGCAGCAAGAGGACGCCATGCGTAGCGGCGTTTGGGAAGGTAGCGTGGGGCGCGCCGCGCGGACGCTGTTGCGCGACCTCATCGCGCGTTACGTTGCCGAGATAACCCCGACGAAAAGAAGTTGGGCAAGTGAGACGCTGCGGCTGGCCAAGCTACAACGAGACCCCCTTTGCGACCTTCCGGTAGCTTCGCTCACCTCCCAAGCTATCGCGTCCTACCGGGACCGTCGCTTGACCGTCGTGAAGGCTGGGACTGTTAGGCGCGAACTTTCCCTTATCCATCATGCCCTCGACATTGCGATGCGGGAATGGGGTTTTCGTTTAGCTGGCAATCCCGTTTCGCTCGTGACGCCTCCGACGGTCCGAAATGCTCGTGACAGGCGCTTGAGGGCGGGGGAACTGGAGCGACTTATGTCGGCCTTGGAGGGTTCCAGAAATCCCCTTGTCGGGCCCATTATAAGTTTCGCGATTGAGACGGCGTTACGTCGGGCCGAAATCCTCAACTTACAGTGGAAGGACGTCGATTTCAGGCGAAGAACCGCTCACATCCCTTGGTCCAAGACAGGCCGGGGACGCACTATTCCTCTTACGGATGGTGCCTTGGCTGTCCTCGCAGCTAGGGCCGAAAAGGACGGTGCCGATGGCCACGTCTTTCCTACCACCGCCATGGCGCTGCGGCTTGCCTGGGAACGCCTTCGCGGGAGGGCAGGACTGCCGGACCTCCGCTTTCACGACCTCAGACACGAGGCAATATCCCGCTTTTGCGAGTTGGGGCTGTCGCTCGCCGAGGTGTCAGTCATTAGCGGGCATAAGGATTTTCGGATGCTTGCTCGCTACACGCACCTTGGTCCTATGGACCTCGCCGTGAAGCTTAAGGGGCGAGCTTGGGAGCCATTGGCACAAGGCTTTTTCGGAGGCGCTACGCCGTCGTCAAAACCCCAGCGAACAACAACTGACGAAGGCCTTTAGCGGTCTCTTTGAATGTGAGCGCTGGGGAACGGGGGGAACCAATTCGACGGGGAGTATGGGACCCAAAGCCTTCGCGCGACGCTACGCTGGTCAAGGGCCGTCGGGGCGTTGCGATTCTCACTACAGCGGCCGCAATGAGCCGCAAACAATATCAAGGGGCCTTCCGCCACTCGGGTCTGCCGTCCTTGGGCGCATTGGACCTTAGGGGCAGTGCGCCTACTTTGCGCGCTTCTTGACCAAGCGCGTAGGGACCTTTCTGGTCGATGTGATTTTTCTGCTCGGCTTAGGGGAGAAGTCGAAGACGGCTTTTCCTTCGGCGTCGTCGCTGTCGGGTTCGGCATCTTCCTCGTCGGGCACGAGTTCCCCCTTCGCGTCGATGTCCTCCAGATCGAAAGCCCCAACCTCATTCGCCCTAACGACAAGGGCTTGCCACTTATTTTCTTGCACGCGCTTGGCGAGGTAGGCGCGTTTGATAACGTGGTAGGGGTTGTAGAACACGGCATAAGTCGCCGGACCTAGGTGACCTGGCTTCAGGGCGATGAAGCCGAGGTCGGCCAACCTCTCCACGCGGTCTTTCCAAGTTCGGACCATCCGCTGGCCCTCAAAGCCTGCGTGAAACGCCATTTCTTCCGGTGAAAGCGTAAGGAACTGCTCCTCCCGCAATCGAGACCAAAGCTCGAAATAGGTTCGGCTAACCGGGAACCCCTTGTCCGAGAGGTCGTCCATGATGCTCATCATCAGGGGCATCAGGCGAGGAACGGCGACCCACCCCTCGTTGTCCATGTTCCAGACCATTTTTTCGGTCAGGTCGGGCCACAGCTGCGCCCTAGTCTCCAATTGCCTACGCAGGATGTCGCGCTTACGGGGTTTTGCCATACGGTCCTCAAGAGAAGGGCGGGCCTGGTTTTGACGCCAGGCCCTTCGCTACTAAAACCTCGCCCTAGCACCGCGAGAACCGGGGCTTTCGTGATTCGGCCGGGTTTGGACCCTCGGCTAGTTCACGTGGTCTTTCACGCTGGACATAATTTGCGCCCCTTAGCCTGCCGAGTCACGTGCGATTTTGGAGAAACTGAAGCCAAATTGCCGTGAAATCCGCTGCTTTCATATCCTGAGTTGGCGTAGATAGGCCAACTCACATGTCGAGTTGGATAATCTCAACCGATGTCTATCCATAGCCCGTTGATTCGGCGAGGTTTTATCGGCTCGCTGCGGTATCGAGCTGTCTCGGTGTCGCGGTGTCGGGGTGTCGAGGTCTCGCGGTGTCGGGGAGCCGCGAGGGGGCGGGCAGCAATTTTTGAGCTTTGTTGCGCTGCGCTTACGGTGAGCGACAAAGTCACGCCCCGGCCGACAATGCAGCCTGCCCAGATTGCCGCTTAAGCAGGTGCAGGCAGGCATTAATGGTCGCTAGGTAGTGGTAGAACATCCAGCTCAGCCAAACCGCCTTGTCGTAGTCGAGCTTTTGGTTCTGGTTAAGGTGCCGGATGCCGAAATTGTTGGCCAGCTGGAACAGCTCTTTCTCGTCCTTCCGCAAGAGCGTCGTCTTGATTTGCGGCCGCAACCACTCAAGGACGTCGGCAAGGTCACGGACGGCCTGCTGCCGGTCGGCAAGGCTACTCCCATATCGACGGAAGCGGTCGATGGCGCTGAACACCTTTTCCGTAATCGTGGCCTCCTTGGTCGGAAGCTGCGCGTGCAGGAGGTGCTTCAAGCCCCGAGGACTAAGCTCCATGATTTCGCCGCGTGCATTAAGCTCGTAGCCCGCGCCGTAGCGCTCAAGCAGGGAATTCAGCCGCAAGCGAAACTCGTCTTGGCCGAGTGACGCATCAAAGTCGCTGAAATGGTATCCGCAGTCATTCCAGGAGTGGTAGTCCTTCTGCTGCGGCTTGCTCACATGGTCGAAAAGGAACTCGACCATATCAAATAGGTCGCCCTCCGTAGTCGCTTCAAGGGAGGGCGCAAACGGCCAGATTTCCCGTTTCATAATCGTCATGCGCACGTAGGCTTGGACGTTCGGTCCAACAGTGCCTTCAACATCGCCGTCGACGCAACTATGACCGAATGCTTCGGCGAAATACCCGTTGGCGACGAAATGGTCGTAGGCGTCCTTGAATAGCGACGAGAGTGTTTCGAGGTCGATGCACGTCCTGCCATCTGGTCTAGCGTTGCGTGCGCTGAAATACCGTCGAGGAGTCGAGCTGCTCATCCCGCGAACATAGTGGGAACGTGTCATTCAGTCGAGTTGCCCCCTTAGGGTAAACCCTATCGGTGCTTCATCCTGGAACATCTAGCTTGTTCCATTAGGGTTGACTTCAACGTTATGGAACAGCATAGCCATAAGGTCTAGAGCCTAACGGAACAGGAGGAACGCGATGTTGGTAGGTTATGCGCGGGTGTCGAGCGCTGGTCAGTCTTTCGAAATTCAGGAGGAGGCCTTGGTCGCGGCGGGATGCGGGAAGGTCTTTACCGAAAAGCGGAGCGGCTCCACGACGGGCGGTCGTGCTGCCCTGGCTGATGCGTTGGATTTCGTCCGCGATGGCGACACGCTGATTGTGACCCGGCTGGACAGGTTGGCTCGCTCCTCCCAGGACCTCCACAACATCATCGCCAGACTGACAGCCAAGGGAGCAAAGTTTCGCTGCCTCCAACAAGCGGGCGTGGATACTGACAGCGGCATGGGGAAGCTGGTCCTAGCCATTCTGGGAGCCGTGGCGGAGTTCGAGACGGACATCCGAAAAGAGCGCCAGCGCGAAGGCATTGAGAAGGCCAAGGCGGCTGGAATGTATCGTGGGCGGAAGCCATCGGCGGATGTCGAGGCCATCCGTGAACTCAAGGCCCAAGGGGTGGGGCCATCGGCCATTGCCAAGCAACTCAAGGTAGGACGGACGACCGTCTATAGGGCGCTGGGATTAGCTCGCTAACCGACGAAGCAAACGGCTAGGCGGCGCCGCAAGACCGTGTATCAATCCCGCCATGACAGTTGACGAGTTCATAAAGAAATGGCGGGCGTCGAGCCTCAAGGAGAGTTCCGCCGCTCAAGAGCATTTTATCGACCTATGCCGCCTACTTGATGAGCCAACCCCAGTCGAGGCTGACCCGACAGGAACGACCTACTGTTTCGAGCGAGGGGCCTCAAAAACTACCGGCGCGGACGGGTGGGCGGACGTATGGAAGCGCGGCCATTTTGGGTGGGAATATAAGGGCAAGCGCAAGGACCTAAAGGCCGCCTTCGTGCAGCTCCAGCAATACGCCCTCGCTCTGGAGAATCCGCCGCTTCTAGTAGTTTGCGACATGGAGCGGTTTGTAATCCACACGAACTGGACCAACAGCGTCAGCCAGGTTCACGAACTGGACTTGGAGGACCTACGGGACGCGAACAAGCGCGAGCTTCTCAAGTGGGCCATGTCCGACCCCGAGCGCCTCCGACCTGGCACAACGCGGGAGGCTCTGACCGCAAAGGCGGCTGGCGAGTTTGCAAGGCTGGCCGACAACCTCCGACAGCGCGGCTACGAGCCCCACACGGTGGCGCATTTCGTCAACAGGCTCGTGTTTTGCATGTTCGCCGAGGACGTCCAGCTACTACCTAATCGTATGTTCTCGCGGATGCTCAAGGCCGCTGAGGATGGCGGCGATTTCCAGACCTTGGCTACCAGTCTCTTTGCCGCCATGCGGACAGGCGGGATGGTCGGATTTGAGCGTGTTGAGCATTTTAACGGCGGGCTATTCGATGATGACGAAACGCTTCCGCTTGAAGCTGACGACATTGCCCTCTGTCGGAGGGTCGCGGCGCTGGACTGGGGCGAGATTGACCCATCCATTCTTGGAACGCTTTTCGAGCGGGGACTAGACCCAGACAAACGCGCCCAGCTCGGCGCCCACTACACTGACCGCGCTAAGATTTTAAAGATTGTTGACCCCGTCATTATTCAGCCGTGGCTGATAAAATGGGAAGCGGTAAAGGGTGGCATTTCAGAGGCCCTGGCGAAGGCTACCAGCGCGTCTGGGAAGGCCGCGCAAAACAAAGCTCGTGACGCCGCGCTGGGACTCTACAGGGCTTTTCTGGATGAGTTGCGAGCCTTCAAAGTGTTGGACCCAGCCTGTGGCTCGGGAAACTTCCTCTACGTTGCTCTACGGGCCTTGAAGGACCTTGAGCATCGAGCGGGGCTTGAGGCGGAGGCCTTGGGACTACAGCGCGAGTTTCCTAGAACTGGTCCAGAAAACGTTCTCGGCATCGAGCTGAACCCTTACGCCGCCGAGCTGGCGCGGGTCACGGTTTGGATTGGCGAAATCCAATGGATGCGCCGCAATGGCTTCAGCATCCCGAGCCAGCCGGTATTGAGGCCATTGTCCAACATAGATTGCCGGGATGCGGTCTTGGGCGCGAATGGCACAAGAGCTATTTGGCCTAAAGCGGACGTTATCCTTGGCAATCCACCGTTCCTCGGGGTCTACAAGTTCCTGTCCAGCCTAGGGGAAGATTATTCCACTCGACTCCGCGCTGCCTACGCGAGTGACTTGCCCGCGACGGTGGACCTGGTTTGCTACTGGGTATTGAAGGCTTGGGAAGCGGTTCAGGCGGGCTCGGCAAAGCGCGTTGGCCTCGTCACTACTAACTCCATTCGTGGTGGCGCCAGTCGCAAGGTCCTGGAAGGGCCAGCGGCGGACGGTCGTATATTTGAAGCTTGGAGTGACGAGGAGTGGACCGTTGAGGGCGCCGCCGTTCGTGTTTCTGTTATCTGCTTTGGTGATGAGGCGACTCCCTCGGCGAGCTTAAATGGCAAAGTTGTCGAGCGTGTCAGGGCTGACCTGACAGCCGGAGGCATTGAATCCGACTTGGTAAGGGCGAAGCGGCTGGCCGAAAACGAGGGCGTATCCTTCCTCGGAACCAAGAAGGGGGGACCTTTTGACATTCCAGGTGAGGTTGCGCGTGGTTGGCTAACCAGCCCCCTGAATCCAAACGGACGCCCGAACTCAGATGTGTTGTTCCCACGGCGGACAGGGTCGGATTTGGTCCGCCGAGCGGTTGACCGGTGGGTTATCGATTTCGGGTCCACAATGTCGGCGAAACAGGCCGCCCTTTATGAGAAACCATTTGGCTACGTTGAAGAGGTCATCCGCCCCGTCCGAGCATTAAATCGGAGAGAGTGGAGGCGCGAACATTACTGGCTCCACTCGGAGACCGCGCCGGGCCTTCGAGCGGCGCTCCAGGGGCTCTCTCGATACATCGCCACGCCGAGGGTATCGAAACATCGATTGTTCGTGTGGCTTCCCTCGGTCGCTTCCCTGGACGATGGCGCGGTCGCCATTGCGAAGGATGACGATTTCACGTTTGGCGTCGTCCACAGCCGCTTTCACGAGGCTTGGGCGCTTCGGCTAGGAACTTGGCTCGGGAAGGGAAACGACCCTCGCTACACCCCTTCCACAGCCTTTGAGACATTTCCGTTTCCTGATGGCCTGACTCCAGCCGTTCCGCCCGCGGACGACCAACGAGCTGGGGCCATATCCCAAGCGGCGCGACGGTTAGACCAACTTCGTCGCGCATGGCTTAATCCAGCAGAGTTGGTGCGCGTCGAGCCGGAGGTTGTCGCGGGATATCCCGACCGCCTTATTCCCGTGAACGAGAACGCGGCCAGACATCTCTCCATTAGGACTCTGACGGCTCTCTACAACGAGCGTCCCGCTTGGCTGGCAAATGCCCATGCCGAGTTGGACGCCGCTGTTGCCTCCGCCTATGGATGGCCCGAAAACATTTCTACCGAGACCGCCCTGGAGCGCTTGCTGGAGCTAAATCTGGAGCGAACTCAAGGCGTTACGACGACATAAATCTACCCATATTTGGGAATGTTCCCTAATCATGGAATATCTTTGATTTTCAGTGACTTGACTCCAGCCCATTATACTGGCTGGACGAAGTCTATGGCCGACATCTTGACGACCCGCGAGCGCGACGAGGCCCGCTACATGCTTCTGGACGGCGTAGCCTACTCCGCCGAGGCGAACGGAACTGTGGCCTCCTTGGCGCGAGGGCTGGCCCACCTCAAGGTGTCCAGGGCTCCAGGCAAGCCGTTTGAGAAAGCGTTGGGAGCCATCCTGTGCGATTTTCTCCAGGCGGAGGCGATGGCGCCTGGACGCTGGAGCTACAGGTCCCTGATGGCCAACACCTTCTCGGGCCACGATGTCGGCTACCGCACCTTCAAGCGAGCGGTTGACGGGATGAAGGCCCATCGGATGATTGAAGTGGCGCTTGGCCACCAGCAATGGGGACAGGCCTTCGGTGAGGGGCCAAGAGTTCCCATGTGGCGCCGAGCTACGCGCTTCCGTCCTACCGCTTGGCTCAAGCGCTACCTGGGTGAGGCGGGCATCACGCCCGACAACTGGGAGGACCATTTCCAGATTGTCGTTCCCGAGGGTTTCAGTGTCGCAAGACCCCTGGTCCTCCGCCGCAAGACCATGCGCGTTAAGAGTGAGCGCTTTCGGGGCTTTGGGATGGCGCTGGACCCCAATGACCCCAAGACGAAGGCCCAATTCGACAGGGTTGACCGGCTCAACCACTGGTTCGCCTCGGTTGGGACCTCCCCAGTTTCATTCCGTGGGTTCCAACGCACCTTCAACAATGGCGACCAACCAGGCTTTGACTGGAATATGGGCGGAAGGCTCTACGCGGTCGGCGGGAGTTATCAGACGATGAAACGGGCCCTCCGCCCGACGCTCACCATTGACGGCGAGGAGACGGCGGAAATCGACGTAAAAGCCAGCCACCCCACCATCCTGGCTGCTCTGCGCGGAACGCCCTTGGGAGATGCCGTGGACCCCTACTTGGTGGATGGCATCCCGAGGGATGTAGCCAAGGCTTGCTGGACGATGACCTTGGGCCACCAGGGGCTCCATCGTGCTTGGCCGAACAAGGTCCTGGAAAAGCTGGAGCCGGTCTACGGCAAGCCGTTAAGGCATAAGTTCCCCGTCAAGGTGGTTCAGGCAAAGGTCGTGGAAGCGTTCCCATTCCTTGAAGGGTGGGGAGAGGATGAACTTTCATCTCTCCATCTCCAGTTCGTCGAGAGTGAGGCCATCCTCCTCACGGTGGAGCGTCTCGCCTACAACCTTGGCGTAGTTGGGCTTCCGCTTCACGACAGCATCATCGTCAAGGCGAAGGATGCGAAGGTTGCGGAGGAGGTCTTGAGGGAGGCTTATAGGGAGGTAGTTGGAGTAGTCCCTACCTTGGAGCGTAAGTAGACGAGGGAGGGTCCTATATCCCAATTGAGGAGACGTAGGTGAACAAGGCCACCAGTCACCCCAGGGTATACTAGTAACATTTTCTGTGATGACCCAGGTGTCCCCGCTGATTGTCAGTGTGGTATTAAGATAATACAGTTTATGTGAGCCGAATTGATGAGTGGGGAGCGCTAGGAAACCGCCATTATCGCGCTCACAGGAACCCCATAGGGCGCGAGCTGTCTGGTGCATCCCGGCCGACGCGCTTTGACACAATGGCGACACAGCGGGACTTGCTTCTCTTTCTCGGCCACCCCTAAAAGCTGGATTGAGTGACCTGGGCTTGCCTTGGGTTTCTTGAAGCGAGCGGTGTGGGTCCCGTGCGTGTCTGTGTTGACATCGCAGGGGTCGCAAGTTCAATCCTTGCCACGCCCACCATTTTCCCCGCCAGTCGATCGACCCGCATCGTGCCGGCGGATCACCACCAGGTCGCGTAGAAGGCGACGAGGATCAGCACCACCGCCAGCGCGCCGACGTTGAAGCCGGTGCCGGTGGCATAGCGGACGTCTGCCGTCTCGATCGTATCGCGTCCCGGCTGTGAAGGGGTGGCGAGGCTGACGACGATCGCGAGCGCCAGCGACAGGAGGAAGACGACTCCCATCCGGTTCATGAACGGGGTGAGGTAATCGTTGACCCCGCCGGGCAGCGCCGGTGACGGCAGCGCATATTTCATGATCGTCGAGAGGATCACCGAGGTCAGCGCGGCGACGATCGCTCCCGCCTCGTTCGCGCGCTTCCAGAACAGCCCGAGCAGGAAGATCACGGTGATCCCCGGCGTGAAGAAGCCGGTGAATTCCTGGATGAACTGGAACGCCTGCTCCGAACTCCCGACGAGGGGCCGCGCGGTCAGCATGGCAATGACGATCGCCACCACCGCGACGACCCGCCCGACGAGAACAAGTCGGCGCTCGTCGGCGACGGTATCGCCGCCGTCGTCCTCCGTCCCCGTCCGCTTCGCCCCCCGCTTGGCGTAGATGTCGAGCGTGAAGATCGTCGCGATCGAGTTGATCTTCGAGGCGGTCGAGGCGACGATCGCCGCGACCAGCGCCGCGAACACCAGCCCGAGCAGCCCCGGCGGAAGCAGCCTGAGCATCGTCGGATAGGCCTCGTCGGGCTTGGCGAGGTTGGGCGCGAGGACGACCGCCGCGATCCCCGGCAGGACGATGATCAGCGGCAACAACAGCTTCAGGAACGCCGCGAACATCACCCCGCGCTGCGCCTCGTCGAGGTTCTTCGCGGCCAGCGCGCGCTGGATGATATACTGGTTGAAGCCCCAGTAGCTGATGTTGGCGATCCACAGCCCCCCGATCAGCACCGACAGCCCCGGCAGATCGACGTAGTGCGGGTCGCCCTTGGCGAGGATCATGTGGAAATGTTCCGGCGCGGCGGCGACGAGCTTGTGCCACCCCGCGCCGAGGTCGCCGCCGCCGATCCGCGTCAGCGTCAGATAGGCGACCACCAACCCGCCGAGCACCAGCAGCGTCACCTGGACGATGTCGGTCAGCGCGACCGCCTTGAGCCCACCGCGAAGCTGGTAGAGCAGCGCAAACGCGCCGAGCAGCACCAGCGCGACGTCCTGATCGATCCCGGCGACCTTGTTGACCGCGATCGACCCCAGCCAGATGATCGAGGTCAGGTTCACGAAGACGTAGAGCGCCAGCCAGAAATAGGCCATCAGCGTCCGGATCACCGCGCCATAGCGACGTTCGAGGAACTGGGGCATGGTGTAGATCTGGTTGCGAAGGAAGATCGGCAGGAAAAATTTGCCGACGATCAGCAGGGTCGCAGCGGCCATCCATTCGTAGGAGGCGATGGCGAGGCCGATCGCGTAGCCCGACCCCGACATGCCGACGATCTGTTCGGCCGAGATGTTTGCGGCGATCAGCGACGCGCCGATCGCCCACCACGGCAGGTCCTTCGAGGCGAGGAAATAGTCGGCGCTGTCCTTCTGCCGCCCGTCCCTGTCGCGCGACACGAATTGGGCGAGCGCGAAGATCCCGATGGCGTAGGCGATCACCACGAACGCATCGATCCTGGACAGACTCATCGCTCCCCCTCGCCCTGAAATTATATGACTTTATCGGGGCTGGACTTTGCGCACGACGAGGGGAGGGGTCAAGCGCGCAAACCGCGCCGTTCGCTCAGAAGTCGGGCTCGCCGGGCAGCCCGGCGTCGGCGAGCAGCAGGTCGAGCGCGCCCCGCAGCAACGCCGCCATGCGCGCCGCCGCCTCTGCCGGCTCGCGCGCGACGATCGCGTCGGCTACCGCGCGATGCTCGGCGACGTTGGGCGTCGTCACCCGTTTCAGCGCGTTGGTGCGGCGGATCGAGAAGCGCAGCGCGGTCTCGCTGAGGTCGCGGAACTGCCGCATGAATCGGTTGTTGCTCGCCAGCAGGACCGCGGTGTGAAAGCCGATGTCGGCTTCGAGCGGGTCGTCGCGGCCCGCTTCGGCGGCGGCCATGCGTTCGATCGCGGTGAGGATGTTGCCCCGCTGCGCCTCGCTCGCCCCGGTCGCGGCAAGCCCCGCGGCGCGCGGCTCGATCGCCATCCGCATCCGCGTGAAATCGACCAGCAGTTCGATCGAATAATCGCGCTCGAGCAGCCAACGCAGCAGGTCGGGATCGAGCAGGTTCCAGCGCGCTTCGGGCTCGACCGCGGTGCCCGCGCGCTGGCGGGCGCGGAGAATGCCCTTGGCGGTGAGCATCTTGACGGCCTCGCGCACCACCGGGCGGCTCGCCGAATAGCGGCGGCATAGCTCGGCCTCGACGGGGAAGGGGGCTGAGACGCCGATGCGGCCGGTCACGATCGCGCGGCCGAGGTCGTCGGCAATCCGCGCGGTCAGCGTTCGGCCCGGCCCCGCCTCGGCGTCGCTGTCGCCCTTTCCCATCATCCCGCGAACGGCGTCGGCGCGATCCCGGACACCCCGGCATCGACCTCGAACAGCGCCCCGGAGTCGGGCTCCTCGTCGATCATCGCCGTAGTCACGAACAGCCGGTCGAGCGCGCCGCCCGCGAAGCAGCAGCTGGTGACGTTCGATACCGGCAGCGCGATCGAGCGGAGCCACTCGCCGCGGGGCGAGAAGCGACTGACCCGCGCGCCGCCCCAGTGGGCGATCCACAGGCAGCCCTCGGCATCGGTCGTCATCCCGTCGGGATAGCCCCACGCCTCTTCGAATTGCAGCCACAGGCGGCGGTCCCGCACGGCGCCGTGCGCATCGAGGTCGAACGCATAGACCCGCCGTGCCGCGCTGTCGGTATGATAGAGGGTGCGCCCGTCGGGGCTGAAAGTCGGGCCGTTGGTCACGCCGTAATGCGCGTCGACCTGTTCGACCGACAGGTCGGGCATGATCCGGTAGAGCGCGCCGATCGCCGCCCGGTCGGTGTCGTCCTTGGTCCCGGTCCACAGCCGCCCCGCCGGGTCGACCTTCGCATCGTTGAGCCGGGTATCGGCGGTGTCGGGCTCGATCGGGAGCAGCCGCTCGACCGTCCCGTTGTCGAGGTCGAATACCGCGACGCCCGATGCCAGCCCGATCAGATAATCGTCGCGCCCCGCGCGCTCGACGATCCAGCCGACCGGCTCGGGTAGGTCGAGGCTGCTCGTTTCATCGCTTTCCAGGTCGAGCCGGTGGATCCGTCGGCCGACGATGTCGACCCACAGCAACGCGTTGAGGCGCGGCACCCAGGTCGGCCCTTCGCCGAGCCGGCAGCGAATGGCGGTGGGAACGATGCGAACGGCCATTGCGACAGCCTAGCGGCGGCGATGGCTTTCGCACAACATTGGTCTGACAATTGGCCGCGCGGTCATCGCGCGCTGCCGTCGCTCATCCCGCTCGATTGACGCCGGGCTTCCTACAGGCAGGCCTCGAGGTAGGGCTGGTCGAAGCCGTACTGCTTGGCCTTGTCGAGCGTGTAGGGGCGAAGCCCCATCGAGGCATATTCGCCGATGATTTTCCCGTCGGCGCTCTCGTCGTGATATTCGAACTTGAACAGTTCCTGGGTCACGATGACGTCGCCTTCCATCCCGATCACCTCGGTGATGTTGGTCGTCCGGCGCGAGCCGTCGCGCAGGCGCTTGACCTGGACGATAAGGTCGACCGAGTCGGCGATCTGGCGGCTGATCGCCTCCTTCGGCACCTTGATGTCCGACATCATCACCATGTTCTCCATACGCGCCAGGCACTCGCGCGGGCTGTTGGAGTGGAGCGTCGCCATTGATCCGTCGTGGCCGGTGTTCATCGCGGCCAGCAGGTCGAAACACTCCGGGCCACGAATTTCGCCGAGGATGATGCGGTCCGGCCGCATGCGCAGCGCGTTGATGACGAGGTCGCGGATGGTGATCGCGCCCTGGCCTTCGAGGTTGGCGGGCCGCGTTTCGAGCGGCAGCCAGTGCGGCTGCTGGAGCCGAAGCTCGGCCGCGTCTTCGATCGTCAGCACGCGCTCGCCCGGGTCGATCATCTTCGACAGGGCGTTGAGCATCGTCGTCTTGCCCGAACCGGTACCGCCCGAAATGACGATGTTCATCCGGCTGGCGCCCGCGATCTTGAGCATCGTCGCCATCTTCGGGCTCATCGATCCGAACCCGCACATCATGTCGAGCGTGATCGGCTTGTCCGAGAATTTACGGATCGAGATGGCGGTGCCGCGAAGCGACAGCGGCGGGATGATGACGTTGACGCGGCTGCCGTCGGCAAGGCGGGCGTCGGCCAGCGGGGTGGTCTGGTCGACTCGGCGGCCGACCTTGTTCACGATCCGCTGCGCGATCTGGAACAGGTGCTCCTCGTCGCGGAACTGGATCTGCGCGATCTCGAGGCGTCCCTTGCGCTCGACGAAGGTCTGGTCGGGGCCGTTGACCATGATGTCGCTGATCGCCGGGTCGGCCAGCAGCTCCTCGAGCGGGCCGAGGCCGAGCAGTTCGTCGACCAGCACCTTTTCAAGCGCGAACTGCTCGCGGCGGTTGAGCGTAATCTTCAGCTCGGCGAGCACTTCGGAGATGATCGGCCGGAATTCCTCGGCCAGCTCGTCCTTGCCGAGCGTCGCCGCGGCCTCGGGATCGACCCGTTCGAGCAGGCGCGGGAGCACCTGTTCCTTGATCCGGTGGACCGACGCCTCGAACCCCTCGGCCTTCGAGCTGGCGGCATCGCCGCTGCTGTTCTGGCGCTGGTTGAGGCGGTCCATCGCCCCGGTCGGGGTTGACGGGAAGGCAGGGGCGGGCGCGGGCTCGGGCGCAGCCTTTTCACCGGCTTCCTCGTCGAGCGGGGGAAACTGGTCGCCGCCGCCCGATCCGCCGCTGCCCTTCATCGGGCGGGCGACGCCGAAGCTAGGGCGCTGCCCGAGGCCGTTTCGCTTGCCGAATGCGTTCATCGATTCACCGCTCGCCTTGAAGGATCTGGTCGTTCGAAATGGTGAATAGGCGCCAAACTTTTAAAAAAAGTGAACCGAGGTTACCCCCCCGTGGCGTGACGCGGAACCTCTTGCGACCCGCCACGCGAGCAGCTCGCAACTTCGACATTGGCAGGGTGATCGGGCCGCCTAGCGCCGAGTCCACGTCAGCCAGCCGCTGGCGACATAATTCCACACCGACCCGACGATCGCCCCCGCGATCCCCGACAGCGCGACCCCGCCGAGCTGTTGGTGAACAAGGCTGCCGATGCCGACGTTGCCGATCGCCCCGACCGAACAGACGAGGTAGAAGCTCAGCAGCCCGGTCAGCCACTTTGCGCCCTTCAGCTGCCGGTCGCGATAGGTCAGCACATTGTTGAGCGTGAAGTTGAAGGTCATCGCCCCGATGACCGCCATGATCATCGCGGTGCGGAACGGAAGCTGGAGCGCGTCGTAGCCAAGGTAGAGCAGCGCGAGCTGGACCCCGACCCCGAGCCCGCCGATCACCCCGAACTGGATCAGCTTGACCGGGATGAACCGCCCCACGCTCTTGTCGAGCAGCAGCTCGAGATATTCGAGCGCGACCATGTTATCGAGCTTGCTCTCGCCCGACTGGCGCGTGCCGAAGGTGTAGGGGATTTCCACTACCGCCAGCGGGCGATGCGCCGAGGCGACGAGGTCGAGCAGGATCTTGTAGCCGACGCTGCTGAGATTAGGCGCGGCCTCGAGCAGCACGTCGCGGCGCACCGCGAACAGCCCGCTCATCGGGTCGCTAAGCCGGGTCTTCATGATCGGCGAGGCCAGCCGGGTCGCGAACTGGCTGATCCTGAGCCGCCCCGCGTCCCAGTCGCCGGTCGATCCCTCGGCAGAATAGCGCGTGCCGATCGCCAGCTCCTTGCCGTCGCGCTCGATCGCCGCGAGCATCTTTGGAAGCACCGTCTCGTCATGCTGGAGGTCGGCGTCGATCACCGCGACGACGGGGCTGGTGGAGGCGAGCGCGCCTTCGACCACCGCCGACGACAGGCCGCGTCGCCCGACCCGCCGGATCAGCCGGACCCGCCGGTCGGCCTGCGCGATCCCGGTCAGCAGCTCGGCAGTGCCGTCGGTCGAGCCGTCGTCGACGAACATCGCCTCCCACTCGACCCCGGCCAGCGCGACCGCCAGGCGGCGCAGCAGTTCCTCGACATTGCCGACCTCGTTGAGCGTCGGGACGACCACGGTGAGCTGGATCGGCAGCGCGTGCGTCGCGGACGCGGTCGCGTCCCGCGATCCGGCCACAGGCTGCTCCAACATCGACGACCCTTCCCGGTTCATGTCCACCCGCTAGCATTGAAGCAGAGCGACGTGAAAGCTCCGTTAACCAGCCGACGCAAGATCGCGGCGCTGATAGACGACGACGGTGTTGATGACGCTCTGGAGGCCAGTCCCCGAGACGTAAGCGCGGCGATAGTGTCGAGCGAGCTGGTCGTAAATCATCCGGGTCGCTCGAAGGGTCTGCTTGTGACGGTGATCGGAATCTTCCTGCATCACGATCACGGCGGGGAAACGGGCCAGGATCTTCGCCAGTTCGACGCCATTGTCGGCTCCGATAGCCCCTTGTTCGACAAAATAGGTCAGGTGGTCGGAAAAGACGTATCTCGAAAGCCGACAATCGATCGTCGTCTGGTACAGGCGCAGAGGTCCCCCAAGAACCGCGACGCATCCGCCGTGCCGGGCCTGATTCACTTCCGCCGATAGCCGTTCGAACTGGTTTCGCGTCGCAAGATGGTCCGCCAACGTCCACGTCGGCCGCTGGATCAGGCTAAAGGCAACGAAGGCACTGAAGAAGAGGGGGCCGCTTGCGCGCTCGTAAAATTGCGCTGTCGCCAGCGAAACCGGCATCAGCAAGGGGAGGGCATAATGATCGTAGAAATTCGGCACCATCAGCCACCCTATCAACGCGGCAAAGATCCAGCCGACGACATACAGTCGACTTTCTCTCCCCGCCCGTGACTCTCGGGGTACTGCGAGCCCGGCACCGGCGTAACCGATCACGACGAAACAATTCATGGCCAGAAACACGAGCCCGTAAAGCTGAGAGCCCAACCCCCAGCTATTCTTGTGGAATACCGAGAGGACCGTCGCGAAGTAGAGAGCGTCGTAGGCTTCGGGACCTCGGGCGAGAAAGGGCGCGGCAAAAAGAAGGGTCGGGATTATCGCTATCCCGATCATCGCGAGCGCCATGCCGACCATGGCGGAATAGCCGGTGTTGGCGCGGCGAAGGCAGAAGAGGAAGGAGAGGCCGAGGTAAATGCCTTCGGCCGCCGCCACCGGCTTGAAGCTAAGGGCCAATCCGCACCACAGCATTGCCGACTTCGCGCGGCCGAACATTAGTCTCCGATCGCCGCCCTCAATTAGGGCTCGCGCCCCCTGTTCGGCGGCGAAGGCCATGAAAAGATTGTAAAAGACCGGGGATTGCCCGTTCTGACCGCCCATCAAATCGACGATCACAATGTAGGTGATCGCTGCCATCGTCGCACTGGCGGGCGTCGCCGCAAGAAGTCCGATCCGTCGGATGACCCATGCCGTCGAAATGACGAACATCGTCGCGACGAGGTTGACGGCCAGCATGCTGCCGCCGCCCAAGCGGGCGAGCAGCGCGTAGAAAAGGAAAAGGCCGGGCGGTTTTCTGTCCCAAACGTCGAGGTACGGCCAATCGCCGCGCCAAATCCTTTCGCCGACGTATAGGTAAAATTGTTCGTCGATATTAGGGATTGGATTGACCCACGACACGGCGCGGGTCGCGATCGCGAGGATGATCATCGCCGCCAGCGCCACCCTCGGCTGGCCGAGCGCGGCGGCCCACCCGTGCTGCGTCTCGTTCCTCGCGCTGGCGAGCGTTGCCATCCCCATGTCCCCCGAGCGCCCTAATAGCAGAGCGCGCGCGGCGGGTCAGCAGGGCTGCGGTTTCTTGCCCCGGCACGGCACGCGCGCGGTCAACTCGAGAAATCCGATAACCGGCGCAATCGCTACCCGCGATTGATTGGCCGCGATCGCCAGCGAGCCTGCCTCATTCGGCGCCCGCATCAATCCGGTGCACGCTTCTGGCTCAGCCCTCGGCGCTCTCGGCGAGGACGGTAAGACCCTTGTCGCCGACCTCGGCGAACCCGCCCGACACCTTGATGCTCTCCGGCTGCGAGCCTTGGGTCTTGTAGACCTTGAGCTCGGCATCGTCCTTGATCACCGCCATGACCGGCGCGTGGCCGGCCATCGCGCCGAACTCGCCCTCGGTGCCGGGGACGACGACCATGTAGACGTCCTCGCTGCGGACGAGCTTCTCGGGGGTGACGAGTTCGAAGTGAAGGTCGGCCATTGGGCTTAGGCGTCCTGCGCCAGCTTCTCGGCCTTGGCGACCGCTTCCTCGATCCCGCCGACCATGTAGAAGGCCGCCTCGGGCAGGTGGTCATACTCGCCGTCGACCACCGCCTTGAACGACTTCACCGTGTCCTCGACCTGGACGAACTTGCCCGGAATGCCGGTGAACACTTCGGCGACGTGGAACGGCTGGCTGAGGAATCGCTGGATCTTGCGCGCGCGGGCGACGACCAGCTTATCCTCTTCCGAAAGCTCGTCCATGCCCAGAATGGCGATGATGTCCTGCAGCGACTTGTACTTCTGCAGCGTCTCCTGGACGCGGCGGGCGACGTCGTAATGCTCCTGCCCGACGACCGCGGCGGTAAGCACGCGGCTGACCGAGTCGAGCGGGTCGACCGCCGGGTAGATGCCCAGCTCCGAAATCGCGCGGCTCAGCGTCGTGGTGGCGTCCAAGTGGGCGAACGAGGTCGCCGGCGCCGGGTCGGTAAGGTCGTCCGCGGGCACGTAGATCGCCTGCACCGAGGTGATCGAGCCCTTGTTGGTCGAGGTGATCCGCTCCTGCAGCTGGCCCATGTCGGTCGACAGGGTCGGCTGGTAGCCCACCGCCGACGGGATGCGGCCGAGCAGCGCCGACACTTCCGAACCCGCCTGGGTGAAGCGGAAGATGTTGTCGACGAAGAACAGCACGTCCTGCCCTTCCTGGTCGCGGAAATATTCGGCCATGGTGAGGCCCGACAGCGCGACGCGGGCACGCGCCCCCGGCGGCTCGTTCATCTGGCCGAACACCAGCGCGACCTTCGATCCCTCGCTGGTCGCATTGCCCTCGGCGTCCTTGGCGATGACGCCCGCGTCGAGGAACTCGTGGTAGAGGTCGTTGCCCTCGCGGGTCCGCTCGCCGACGCCGGCGAACACCGACACGCCGCCGTGGCCCTTGGCGATGTTGTTGATCAGTTCCTGGATGAGCACGGTCTTGCCGACCCCGGCGCCGCCGAACAGCCCGATCTTGCCGCCCTTCGCGTAGGGGGCGAGCAGGTCGATGACCTTGATGCCGGTGACGAGGATGCTCGCCTCGGTCGACTGGTCGACGAAGGCCGGCGCGTCGGCGTGGATCGACGCGGTCATGTCGCTGCCGACGGGCCCGCGCTCGTCGATCGGCTCGCCGATGACGTTCATGATGCGGCCGAGCGTCTTCGGCCCGACGGGGACTCGGATCTGGCTGCCGGTGGCGCTGACGCGCTGGCCGCGGGTCAGGCCCTCGGTCGAGTCCATCGCGATCGTGCGGACCATGTTCTCGCCGAGGTGCTGCGCGACCTCGAGCACGAGGCGGTTGCCGCCGTTGTCGGTCTCGAGCGCGGCGAGGATCGGCGGAAGCTCGCCCTCGAAGCTGACGTCGACGACCGCGCCGATGACCTGCGCGACCTGGCCGACGATGTTGCCGCCGGCGGTCGGGGTGGTGGTGGCGCCAGCCGTCTTGCTGGTCTTGGCGGGGGCTGCGGTGGCCATGGTGTCTGTCCTTGCCTTGCTGGTTCGTTAGAGCGCTTCGGCGCCCGAGATGATTTCGACGAGTTCGGTGGTGATCGCCGCCTGCCGCTGGCGGTTGTACTGGATCGACAGGCGATTGATCATGTCGCCGGCGTTGCGCGTGGCATTGTCCATCGCGGTCATCTGGCTGCCGTAGAAGCCGGCCTGGTTTTCCAGCATCGCGCGATAGATCTGGATCGCGATGTTCTTGGGCAGCAGCGCCTTGAGGATCTCGTCCTCGTCGGGCTCATATTCGACCGCCGCACTCGCCGCGCCCGCCTTGGCGTCGGCGCGATCGACCTTGACCGGGATGATCTGGTCGGTGGTCGGCTCCTGGAGGAGCACCGACTTGAAGGTCGAATAGACGAGGTGCGCGACGTCGAACTGGCCGCTTTCGAAGCGGTCGACGATGTCCTTCGCCGCCGCCTGCGCGTCGGCATAGGCGGGGTTCTTGATCGCGCTGGTGTCGAACTGGCCGACGATCGCCTTGGGATAGAGCCGCTGGAACAGCGGGCGCCCCTTCTTGCCGACGAAGTAGAACAGGACGGTCTTGCCCTGCGCCTCGAGCTCGTCGGCCTTGCGCTTGGCGGCGCGGGTGATGTTGGTGTTGAACGCCCCCGCCAGGCCCCGGTCGCCCGAGGCGACCACGATCAGGTGGGTGTCGTCCTTGCCGGTCCCCGCGAGCAGCTTCGGCGAATCGGGTCCCGGCGTCACCTTGCTGGCGAGCGAGGCGACGACCTCGGCCATGCGCTGCGAATAGGGGCGGCCCGCCTCGGCATTGGCCTGCGCCCGGCGCAGCTTGGCCGCGGCGACCATCTTCATCGCCTTGGTGATCTTCTGCGTCGACTTCACCGAGCCGATGCGAAGCTTCAATGCCTTGAGGCTTGCCACCTGCTAGCGCCCCTTACGCGAACTGCTTGCCGAACGCGCCGAGCGCGTCCTTGAGCTTGCCCGCGGTCTCGTCGTCGAGCGCCTTGGTGTCGCGGATCTTGGCGAGCACGTCGCCATGCTCGCTGCGCAGGTAGCTCAGCATCGCCGCTTCGTAACGGACGACGTCGCTGGTCGGCACGCTGTCGATGAAGCCTTGAGTGCCCGCGTAGATCGAGGCGACCTGCTCCTCGACCGGCATCGGCGAGAACTGCGGCTGCTTGAGCAGCTCGGTCAGGCGCGCGCCGCGGGCGAGCAGCTTCTGCGTCGCCGCGTCGAGGTCGCTGCCGAACTGGGCGAAGGCGGCCATTTCGCGATACTGGGCGAGCTCGAGCTTGATCGAGCCGGCGACCTTTTTCATCGCCTTGGTCTGCGCCGACGAGCCGACGCGCGACACCGAGAGGCCGACGTTGATCGCCGGGCGGATGCCCTGGTAGAACAGGTCGGTCTCGAGGAAGATCTGCCCGTCGGTGATCGAGATGACGTTGGTCGGGATGTAGGCCGACACGTCGCCCGCCTGCGTCTCGATGATCGGCAGCGCGGTCAGCGACCCGCCGCCGAGGCTGTCGTTCATCTTCGCCGCGCGCTCGAGCAGGCGGCTGTGGAGATAGAAGACGTCGCCCGGATAGGCCTCGCGGCCCGGCGGACGGCGAAGCAGCAGCGACATCTGGCGATAGGCGACCGCCTGCTTCGACAAATCGTCGTAGACAATGACCGCGTGCATCCCGTTGTCGCGGAAGAATTCGCCCATCGCGCAGCCGGTGTAGGGCGCGAGGAACTGCAGCGGGGCGGGCTCCGACGCGGTCGCGGCGACCACGATCGAATATTCCATCGCGCCATTTTCCTCGAGCTGGCGGACGATCTGCGCCACCGTCGAACGCTTCTGCCCGACCGCGACATAGATGCAGTAAAGCTTCTGCTTCTCGTCGTCGCCGGCGTTGGCCTGCTTCTGGTTGATGAAGGTGTCGATCGCCACCGCGGTCTTGCCGGTCTGGCGGTCGCCGATGATCAGCTCGCGCTGGCCGCGGCCGACGGGGACCAGCGCGTCGAGCGCCTTGAGACCGGTCTGCACCGGCTCGTTGACCGACTGCCTCGGGATGATGCCCGGCGCCTTGACCTCGACGCGGCGGCGCTCGGTGGCGTCGATCGGGCCCTTGCCGTCGATCGGGTTGCCGAGCGCGTCGACCACGCGGCCGAGCAGGCCCTTGCCGACCGGAACGTCGACGATGGTGCCGGTGCGCTTGGCGGTCGAGCCTTCCTTGATCGCCGAGTCCGACCCGAAGATCACGACGCCGACGTTGTCGGCCTCGAGGTTGAGCGCCATTCCCTTGGTGCCGTCGTCGAACTCGACCATCTCGCCCGCCTGGACGTTGTCGAGCCCGTGGATGCGGGCAATGCCGTCGCCGACCGACAGCACGCTGCCGACCTCGGAGACCTGGGCATCGGCGTCGAAATTCGCGATCTGGTCGCGGATGACGCGGGAGATTTCAGCGGCGCGGATGTCCATGTTCAGCCTTTCATAGCCGTAGCTAGAGTGTTCAACTTCGTGCGGATCGAGGCGTCGATCATCTGGCTTCCCAGCTTGACGACGATGCCTCCGAGGATGGCGGGGTCGACCTTGGCGTCGATCGCGACGTCGCGGCCGATGCGGGCCTTCAGCTTGGCCTTCAGCTCGGCGACCTGCTGGTCGGTGAGCGCGTGGGCGCTGATCACTTCGGCGGTGGTCTCCCCGCGCGCGCCCGCCGCCAGCTGGCGAAACAGGCGGATCACCGGCTTGAGCTCGCCCAGCCGGCCGTTGTCGGCGACGACGCCGAGGAAGTTGGCGGTCAGCGGATCGAGCCCCAGCGAGGGGCTAAGCGCGCGCACCGTCTTGGCGGCGTCGGCGCGACTGACCAGCGGGCTGGTGACAAGCGCATTGAAGTCGCTCGATTCGGCCATCGCCGCGGCCAGCGAATCGAGGCTTCGCGACACGGCGTCGATCTTGTTCTCGTCACGGGCGAGGCCGAACAGCGCGGTGGCGTAGCGCCCCGCTAAGCTGGCCTGAATGCCGCCGGAATTCTCCACGGGCGCAAAGCTCCAGGTTCAAGTATTTGGCCCCATGATCAGACGGGCCGCCGCCGGAAAAATCCGCGCATCCCCATGGGTTGGCGCGCCCCTAGCAAGGGTGCGTCCGCGATGCAAGGCGGTCCGCTAGCCGATCGTCCGCGCGAGCCACAGGATCGGGCCGACCGAGGTCAGCGCCAGCCCGATCGCGACCCCCCGCCAGCGCCGGATCGTGCCCATCGCCAGCAGCAGGAAGATCACCCCGATATCGGCCGAGCGGCGAAGGAGGAAGGCGGACAGCGCCGTCCCCCCGCGCACCGTGGCGACGAGATCGACCGCGAATACCCAGCCCAGCGCGATGGCCAAGAGGGTCCACTGGTAGCGGCGATTGCGCTGGTAATAGTCGGCGAGGTCGGTGCCGTCCTCGGCGACATTGTCGGGCAGCGAGTTGACCGTCAGCAGCGCCAGCAGGATCAGCTCGACCACTTTGGGCAGGAAGGCGCCGATGCTGACCGGGCCGGCGGGCTGCGACGCAAACGCCCACCACATCATCATGTCGGTCATCAGCACGATCGCCGCGAACCACGGCTGCGCCCAGTGCCAGCGGACCGGGACCGGGCTTCGCAGCAGCCGGTGAAGGCTCATCACCTGGTCGCTGATCGCGACGCCGATGATGATCGAGGCGAAGACGAGGGCCTGTTCCATCCCGGCTAGAGTAAGCGGGTGTAGAACTTCGTAAAGGCGTTGTCGGCGTAGGCACCGAATTGCCCGCTGCGCTCAAAACCCTCCGCTTCATAGAGGCGATTGGCAGGCGCGAACGGCAGCCCGCTGCCGGTCTCGAGGCTGATCCGGCGCCAGCCCATCGCCCGCGCTTCGTCGATCAGGTGCGCCAGCATCGCTCGCGCCACCCCGCGCCGAAGCGCGGCGTCGGCGGTGCGCATCGACTTGACCTCGCCATGCCCCGGCTCGACCTCGCGAAGCGCGCCGACCCCGAGCAGCGCGCCGTCCTCGCGCACCGAGAAGAAGCGCACCCCCGGCTCGACCAGCCGGTCGACCGACAGCGCGTGCACCGCCTCGCGCGGGGAGGAGGCGTGGGCGAAGGCGAGATGCTGCGCGAGCAGCGCGCGCACGTCCTCGCGGTCGAGCTCGCCCTCGTGGAACGTCCAGCCGGTTTGATCGCAACCCATGGGAAGCACGACGTATCGCTCCCGGCTATGCTAGGTCCATGACGATGCGAAAAATTGACGAGGAGCTGGCCTGGGCGGCATTCGAGGCCCGCGACCGCGATTGGGACGGGCGGGCGATCGTCGCGGTCGTGACCACCGGCATCTATTGCAAGCCAAGCTGCCCGGCGCGGCGGCCGAAGCGCGAAAATGTCCGCTTCTTCGCTACCGCCGCCGATGCACGGGCCACTGGCTTCCGTGCCTGCCGACGGTGCAAGCCCGACGAGGTCGGGCGCGATCGCGAGGCGATCGTTCGCGCGGTTCACCTAATCCAGTCGGCGGAGGCGCCGCCGCGCCTCGCCGAGCTCGCCCAAGCGGTCGGCTACGCCCCGCACCATTTCCAGCGGCTGTTCACCCGCGCGCTAGGCGTATCGCCCGCCGCCTACGCCCGCGCCCGCCGCGCCGGGCGCGCCAAGGCCGCGCTCAGCGCCGGCGGGCCGGTCACCGACGCGATCTATGACGCGGGCTATGCCGCGCCGAGCCGCTTCTACGAGGATTCGAAAGCGAGGATGGGAATGACCCCTTCGGCATGGCGCGACGGCGGTCGCGGCGAAACGATCCGCTATGTCGAGGCGGAGACGCCGGTCGGCCCGATGCTGGTCGCGGCGACCGCGCGCGGCATCTGCTCGATGAATTTCGACGAGGACGAGGCGGCGCTCCGCCGGCGCTTTCCCAACGCCACGCTGTTGCCCGACGACGGCACCATCGCGCCGTGGGTCGCGGCGGCGCTGCGCGAGGTCGAGCGGCCGACCGGACACGACCTCCCGCTCGACGTGCGCGGCACCGCCTTCCAGGAACGGGTGTGGGCCGAGCTTCGCAAGATCCCGCTCGGCGAGACGCGAAGCTATGCCGACATCGCCGCCGCGATCGGCCAGCCGGGCGCGACCCGCGCGGTCGGCACCGCCAACGGCGCGAACCCGGTCGCGGTGCTCGTCCCCTGCCACCGCGTGATCCGCGGCGACGGCAGCCTCGGCGGCTACGCCGGCGGCCTGGCGCGCAAGGAGAAACTGCTCGCCGCCGAGGGCGTGACTTTACGCGATCCCGCGCTACCGTTCGTCGAAAGATGAGTGTGTTAGGCGGTTATAACGCCTAGCCCGCGCTCGACTGACAAAGGGAGGTATATGAACGAGGGCGTCGCGGCCGCCGAGCCGACCTGGAAACGGGTGGTCAAATTTCCGCTTGTGGCCATGGTGCTGGCCATCCTCATCTACGCCCTTGGCGGGACCGCCGGCGCATTGATCGACAAGGCCATTCCGCTTCGTGGGACGAACCTGTCGGCGGCGTTGAAGACCGCTATCCTCGTTGTCTGTTTCGTCCTTGCCTACAAAGTGGGGATCCGCAAACTCGGCGAGGTTCCGCGCGACGACCTCGTCGTCTCTCGCAAAACAATGAAGGAGCTGGCGCTCGGTCTTCTTGTCGGCCTGGTCATTTTCTCGGCCGTCGTCGGCACTGCCGCGCTGTTCCACGTCTATCGTATCATTGGGCAGGGAGACGCCAGCCAACTCGTCATCGCTCTTGCCGCAACCGCCGTCATACCGGGACTGACGGAAGAGCTATTGTTCCGTGGGATCCTGTTCCGCTGGCTCGAGGAGTTCGGCGGCAGCTGGTTCGGCCTTGCCGCTTCGTCTTTGCTGTTCGGCTTCGCGCACTACTTCAATCCGCAATCGACGGTGATCGCGTGCCTCTGGATTGCCGTTGAAGCGGGAATCCTCCTCGGAGGCGTCTACATGCTGACCCGCAATCTATGGATGGCGATGGGCGTTCACGCGGCGTGGAATTTTACGCAGGGCGAAATCTTCGACATTCCCGTGTCGGGCCTCGACAGTCACGGACTTGTGGAGGCGCAGCTAAGCGGCCCACCACTCTTGTCGGGAGGCGCCTTCGGGCTCGAGGCGTCGGTGATCGCTTTGGTCATCGCGACCGCCGCGGGCCTGTGGTTCGTCTGGCTCGCTGCGCGCCGGGGCAACATCGTCCGGCCGTGGTGGGTGCGCCGTCGGCTCGCGCGCGAAGCGACGGTGCCCCACGACGACGTCACCGTGCCCAGCGTCCCTCGGGAGGCTTGAGCGTCTTCAGAAACGTCTTCGCGCTCGCGCGGTAGGCGTCGCGCTTGTCCGCGCTCATCCGCTCCCACGTCGCATAGGGGTTGCGCAGCCGCGCCTTGCCCCGCAGCGCCTTTTCGTTGCGCGCGAGGAAGTCCCAGTAGAGCGCGTTGAACGGGCAGGCGTCGGGCCCGGTCTTCTGCTTCACGTCGTAGCGGCAGCCCGCGCAATAGTCGCTCATCCGGTCGATATAGGCCCCGCTCGCGGCATAGGGCTTCGACGCCATCCGCCCCCCGTCGGCGTGCTGGCTCATGCCGATGACGTTCGGCATCTCGACCCATTCGTAGGCGTCGGCATAGACGACGAGGAACCAGTCGCTGACTTGGGCCGGGTCGATCCCCGCGAGCATCGCGAAATTGCCGAGCACCATCAGCCGCTGGATGTGGTGGGCATAGGCATGCTCGCGGGTCACCGACACGCAGTCGGCGAGGCACGCCATGTCGGTCGCGCCGGTCCAGTAGAAATCGGGCAGGGCGCGCGTGGCCTTCAGCGCGTTGGCCGATCGATAGTCGCGCCCCTCCCACCAGTAGATGCCGCGCACATATTCGCGCCAGCCGATGATCTGGCGGATGAACCCTTCGGCGCTCGCCAGCGGCACGCGGCCCTTGCGATATTCGGCCTCGGCGCGGCGGCAGACCTCGAGCGGGTCGAGCAACCCGAGGTTGATCGAAGTCGACACGAGCGCGTGGTTCATGAACGGCTCGCCTTTGAGCATCGCGTCCTGCGTGTCTCCAAAATGGGGCAGGCGGTGAGTGAGGAAATCGTCGAGCGCTTGGTTCGCCTGCGCCTCGGTCACCGGCCAGTCGAAGTCCTCGAGGCTGCCGAAATGGTCGCCGAAGCGCTCTGCGACGAGCTCGAGCACAGCGCGCGTCACCTTGTCCTTCTGGAAGCGCGGGCGGTCGGGAAAGCGGGTGCCGGGCTTTGCCGCGCCGCGATTCTCGGCGTCGTAGTTCCACCGCCCGCCCTCGGGCTTGTCGCCATCCATCAGCAGCCCGCTCTTGCGACGCATCTCGCGGTAGAAATATTCCATTCTGAGCTCGCGGCGGCCCTGCGCCCAGCCGAGGAATTCCTCGATCCCGCACAGGAAGCGCGTGTCGGGCAGCACCTCGACGGGAACCCCGAACCGCTCCGCCCAGCCGTCGATCTCGGCCTTCACCCGCCACTCGCCCGCCTCGACGAGCCGGATCGCCTTGGCCTTGTGCCGCTTAACCCCGCGCGCGACCTCGCCGGTGAACGAGCCGCTGTTGCCGTGATCGTCGAGCTTCACATAGTCGACCCGCCAGCCGTCCTTCTCCAGCGCGGTGGCGAAGTGGCGCATCGCCGCGAAGACCAGCGCGATCTTCTGCTGGTGGTGGCGGACATAGGTCGCCTCGTCCCAAACCTCCATCATCAGCACAACCGAGCCCGCCTTGTCGGCGCCAGTGGGGCTTGGGGCGAGGCTGGAAAGGTCGCGGCTGAGCTGGTCGCCGAGGACCGGAATGAGGGTCGTCATCCCCGCCCAACGCCGCCGCTCCGCCCTCGGGCCCGCGCCTAGCGCCTGGCGGCGGCCGGACGGGCCCTGGCGTACATCTCGCGGTTGATCTGCTTTCGCAGCCCCGAGCGGTCGTCGCCGATGCGGTAGAGATCGAAGTGGGTGCGATCGGGAATGTAGGTGAACTGCTCGTGCGCGCCGAGCTTCCTGAACACCGCCTCCAGCCGGTGCGCCGGCCCGTCGAGATAAAAGGTGTCGGCGGTGCCGACGAACAGGTGGATCTTGCCGTCGAGATCGGGACGAAGCTTCGTCCAGTTGCGCTCCACTAGCCGCGCGACGTCGTAATGGTCGATCCAGTAGGCCGCGACCGCCGGGTCGACCGCGCCCGTGTTGCGGTCGAACAGCGGCATCGGCGCGCCGTCGTCTCCCTTGGGCGAGAACACCCATTCGAAGCTGGCGAGCTGCCCGCCGACGGGTCCGAGGATCCGCTCGATGCGCGCGAACTGCTCGAAGGTTGCCTGCACCTTGCCCTTGTCCCGCACCAGTGGCGCGACTTCGCCGTTTGCCATGCGGAACGCGTTCGAACTGGCGGCGTAGAGGTCGACGTTGGTGAAATCGTGGAATTCCGACGGATCGGGCGAGGTCGGCCAGCTGCCGCCGAACGTCTTGGGATAGGCGACCTGCGCCCACAGCGCCGCCCAGCCGCCCGACGAATGGCCGGTCAGGAAGCGGCTCGACGCGCGCCCGTCGGTCGCGAAATGCCGGTCGACCCACGGCACCACTTCCTGGCTGAGCGCCTTGCCCCACGGCCCGTTGTTGACCGAATCGGCGAACTCGTGCGTGCCGCGCGGGCTCGACTGGTCGAGGAAGACGTGGATCATCGGCGGCAGCGCCCCGCTCGCCAGGTCGCGCCCGACGATCGCCGCCGACAGCTTCGCCGACTGGAGCGACCCGCCATAGCCGGCGAACTCGTAAACCACCGGGAAATGCGCCCCGCGCGCGCCATAACCCGGGGCCAGCGCGGCATAGCCATGGACGGCAATCGGACGGCCGTAAAAGGCCGACAGTGCCGCGCTCGGCACGTCGACCGGCTTCAGCGCGGCCATCGCCGCGGCGGTCTCGGCGCGCTTCTCCGGCCCGTTCCACGACAGGATCTTCGCGTCGTCGACCGCGGGCAGCACATGGTCGAGCGTCAGCCGCGCCGGACCCGGAAGCGTTATAGTCGTCACCGGCGAGACGATGTCGCCCGGCCCGCGTCCCCCGTAATTATAGTCGTGGTTGCGATCGAGCACCGCCTGCACCGCATAGCGTCCGGGCGGGAGCGCGGAAAAGGGCGTCGGGAAGCTGTCGTTGTCGCCGTCGACGCTCGCGCTCTGGCCCGGCGCGAGGCCGATCACGTCGCGCGCGGCGATCGCGGTGTCGGTCGGGCTGAACGGCGACAGGTCGACCTCCTCGGGCACCGGCTTGCCGTCCGCGATCCGCTGCGCGAACACGATCAGCCGCCCGCCCTGCGGCGCAGTGCTCGTCGCGCCCTCGACCGTGGTGCCAAGCGTGACCTCGACGGTCTGGTGCGCGGCCGGCTCCGCCGCGCCCGCGCCTGCGCTCGCTAGCAACGCCGACAGGATAATCAACCGCATGATGCCCCCTCCCTGGAAATCCGCGCGGACCCTAGCAGGCAGGTCTCACGCGGCAAGCAGCCTCAGACGAAGCTGTAGGGATCGACGTCGACCGTGACGCGCACCTTGCCCCCCCACTCGACCCCCGCGAGCCAGTCGCGGATCACGTCCTGCACGTCGAGCTTGCGCGCCGCATGGACCAGCAGCCGCTGGCGGTGGCGCCCGCGAAGCATGGCGAGCGGGGCGGGGGCGGGGCCGAACACCGCCATCTGCTCGACCCGCGGTGCCGCGGCGCCGATCCGCCGCGCGACCGCCTCGGCCTCGCCCTTGTCCTCGGCCGACACGATGATCGCCGCCAGCCGCCCGAACGGGGGCATCGCCGCCTCGCGCCGCGCCTCGGTCTCGGCGGCGTAGAAGCCCGGGACGTCGCCGCTGACCAGCGCCTCGATCACCGGGGCCGACGGCTCGTGGGTCTGGACCAGCACACGCCCCGGCTTGTCGCCGCGCCCGGCGCGCCCGGCGACCTGCTGGATCTGCTGGAAGCTCCGCTCGGCCGCGCGCAGGTCGCCGCCCTGCAAGCCCAGGTCGGCATCGACCACCCCGACCAGTGTCAGGTTGGGGAAATGATAGCCCTTGGTCACCAGCTGGGTGCCGATGACGATGTCGATGCGGCCCTCCTCCATCGCCGTCACGAATTCGGCCGCGCGCTGCGGCGACCAGATGGTGTCGCTGGTGACGACCGCGGTCCGCGCGTCGGGAAACAGCGCGGCGACCTCGTCGGCGATCCGCTCGACCCCCGGCCCGCAGGCGACCAGCGAATCCTCGTCGCCGCACTCGGGGCAGGTGGCGGGGGGCGGCATGACGTGGCCGCAATGGTGGCACGCCAGCCGGTGCATCAGCCGGTGCTCGACCATCCACGCGGTGCAGTTGGGGCACTGGAAGCGGTGGCCGCAGGTCCGGCACAGCGTCAGCGGCGCGAAGCCCCGGCGGTTGAGGAACAGCAGCGACTGTTCGCCCGCGTCGAGGTTGGCTTCCAGTTCGGCGACCAGCGACGGCGCGAGCCAGCGCCCGCGCGGCGGCGGGTCCTTGGTCATGTCGATCGCGGTGATCGCGGGCATCTCGGCGCGACCGTGCCGCTCGGTGAGCTTCAGCTCGCGGTAGCGACCGACCTCGACCATGTGGCGGGTCTCGATCGCCGGGGTCGCGGACGAGAGGATCACCGGGATTTCCTCGAACGCCCCTCGCATCACCGCGACGTCGCGAGCGTGATACTGGACGCCCTCTTCCTGCTTGAAACTCGGCTCGTGTGCCTCGTCGACGACGATCAGCCCGAGCCTGGCGTAAGGCAGGAACAGCGACGAGCGCGCCCCGACCACCACCTTCGCCTCGCCGCTGGCGATCGCGCGCCACGCCCGCCGCCGCTGCGACGAGCGCAGGTCCGAATGCCACGCCACCGGCTCGCAGCCGAAGCGCGCGGTGAACCGGGTCAGGAACGGCTCGGTCAGCGCGATCTCGGGCAGCAGGACGAGCACCTGCCGCTCCTGCCGCAACGCCTCGGCGACCGCCTCGAAATAGACCTCGGTCTTGCCCGACCCCGTCACCCCGTCGAGCAGCACCGGGTCGAAGCCGCCTCCGATGGCTGCGATCAGGCTCGCCGCCGCGTCGCGCTGTTCGCCGCTAAGCGCGGGCGGGGCGAAGTCGGGATCGGGATCGGGGTAGGGCAGGTCGCCCTCGACCTCGACCCGCTCGAGCGCGCCGGCGTGGACCAGCCCGCGCATCACCGCGTCGCTGACCTCGGCGTGGGCGGCGAGCTCGCGCACCGTCCCCTGCCGACCGGCGATCGCGGTCAGCGCCCTTTCGCGCTGCGGGGTCAGCCGCGCGGGGGTCTCTCCGGTCGGGCGATATTCGATCATCACCCGCGGCCCGTCGAGCGCCGCCGACGAGGGCACGATCATCCGGAGGACGGCGGCCAGCGGGGCAAGGTAATAGTCGGCGGTCCACTCGGCGAGGCGCCTCAGCGGGGCGCGTACCGGCGGCGCATCGACCACCCCCGCCAGCGGGCGAAGGCGATTGTCGCCAACTTCCTCGGTTTTCAGCCGCTCGGCCTCCCACGCCACACCGAGCAGCTGGCGCGGCCCCAATGGCGCGACCACCAGCTGGCCCGGTTCGACGTGCGTCCCTTCGGGCACGCGATAATCGAGCGGCCCAAGCGCGGCATTGAGGGTAACGACACGGACGCGGGGCAGCGGCATGGCTTGCCCATGCGATGCACCGCCCGATCTCGCAAGGGCGTCAGGGAATGACGGTCGTCAGCACGAAGGCGGCGAAAATCACCAGATGGACCGCGCCGTGAAGGACCGTGGTCTTGCCCCGGGCGATCGACTGACCGGAAACGAACAGCGACAACGCAAGCAGGGTGATCCCGGCCGGACCCATGCCGAGCGCCAGCGGCAGGCCGAGGAAGAAGGAGGCGATCGCGACCGCCGGGATGGTTAGACCGATCGTCGCCAGCGCCGAGCCGAGTGCGAGGTTGAGGCTGGTCTGGAGCCGGTCGGCAAGCGCGGCGCGGACCGCCGCGACGCTCTCGGGAAGCAGGACGATTCCGGCGATCGCGACGCCGACCGCCGCGACCGGCAGACCGGCCGCCTCCACCGCCTGTTCGAGCGGAAGGGACAGCGACTTGGCCATCAGCACGACCGCCCCGAGGCTGACCAGCATCAGCCCCAGCGAAGTCCAGGCTGCGCGGTCGCTGGGCAGGTCCGCATGGCTGTCGGGCCCCGTGCGCTGGTCTGGCGCGGGCAGGAAATAGTCGCGGTGCCGCACCGTCTGTACGAAGACGAAGGTCAGGTAGAGCGCCAGCGAACAGGCAGCCACCAGCGCCAGCTGGACCGGGGAATAAGCCGGTCCGGGCGTCGTGACGGTAAAGTTGGGAAGCACCAGCGTCAGCACCAGCAGGGTCGCCAGCGCGCCCAGCGCCGCGGTCGCCCCGCTGCGGTTGAAGCTTTGTTCGGAATGCTTGATCCCGCCGATGAGCAGGCACAGCCCCAGCAGCAGGTTGAGGATGATCATCGCCGCCGCGAACACCGTGTCGCGGGCCAGCGCGGAGGTCGCCTGCGGGTTCGCCAGCATCAGCGACACGATCAGCCCGGTTTCAATCACCGTGACCGCGACGGCGAGGACCAGCGTGCCGAACGGCTCTCCGACCCGGTGCGCGACCACCTCCGCGTGATGGACGGCGGCAAGCACCACCGCGACCACCAAAATCCCGGTCGGCAGCGGCCCGGCATGAAGCAGGATCGCCGCCCAGCCTAGCAAGGGGGCGGCGGCGGCGCCGTAAGTCAGATACCGGTCGCTTCCTACCCGCCGGCGGGGGGTGCCCCCGGGGGTCGGATCGACGCTACTTGCCACGCTTCTTGCGGTGGCTTTCCATGTCGAGCACCGCGCTCTCTTCGCCCTCGGGCAGGAGGCCGAGCCGGCGCGCGACTTCCTGATAGGCTTCCTCGACCCCGCCGAGGTCCTGGCGGAAGCGGTCCTTGTCGAGCTTTTCGTTCGACTTCATGTCCCACAGGCGGCAGCCGTCGGGGCTGATCTCGTCGGCAAGGATGATGCGGCTGAAATCGCCGTCCCAGATCCGCCCGAACTCGAGCTTGAAGTCGACCAGCCGGATGCCGATCGCGCTGAACATCCCGCACAGGAAGTCGTTCACCCGGATCGCCATGTCGGCGATGTCGTTCATCTCGTCCTGGCTGGCCCAGCCGAAACAGGCGATATGCTCGTCGGCGACCATCGGGTCGCCCAGCGCGTCGTCCTTGTAATAATATTCGATGATCGTGCGCGGCAGCTGGGTGCCTTCCTCGATCCCGAGCCGCTTCGACAGCGATCCCGCCGCCACGTTGCGGATCACCACCTCGATCGGCACGATCTCGACCTGGCGGATCAGCTGCTCGCGCATGTTGAGCCGGCGGATGAAGTGGGTCGGCACGCCGATCGTCTGGAGCGCGGTGAAGACATGCTCCGAGATCCGGTTGTTGAGCACGCCCTTGCCCTGGATGGTCCCGCGCTTCTGCGCGTTGAAGGCGGTCGCGTCGTCCTTGAAATATTGGATCAGCGTGCCGGGCTCGGGCCCTTCGTAGAGGATCTTGGCCTTGCCTTCGTAGATCTGGCGGCGACGGGTCATGGCGGGGGCTCGGCTCCGATCGGGAAAGGGAAGGGCGGGCCTATAGGCGACCCGCCCGCGCACCGCAAATCGCTTGCCGCCGTGGATGCGCGGTCGGGAGGAGGTGGCGGCGGCTGACGATAAATGTTTTTCTCCTTCCCGCGACCTGGGCTCGCCGCGCTCGAAGGAACCCGCCTAAGCGGCTGAAACCCGGCGAAAACTTCGCACGTGCAGCATTTTCAGGGCAATCTGGAGTGATGCACGCCTGCAACAGTATCGTCATGTCGAAAAATCCGGTTCGGAACCAATCAATTGGCCGATCTTTGCGAGGGTCGTGTCGACGACATTCAAGCCGTCGGACGAACTCACCATCGAGGGAGTAATATAAATGAAGCGTTATCTCACCGCAGCGCTGCTGGCGACCGCCGCGGCCGCGGCCCCCGCCGCGGCCCGCGACGGCAGCATGTATGTGGGCATCGAGGGCGGCGTCCTCTTCCCGCAGACCCAGCACGCCTCGCAGGTCTTCACGCCGACCACCGGCACTGTCGTCACGTACAACGACTATCTGAACGTCAAGTACAAGACCGGTTACGACATTGACGGTATCATCGGCTACGACTTCGGCATGTTCCGTCTCGAAGGCGAGCTTGGCTACAAGCGCGCCAGCCACAAGCGGTACACCGTCGACTACGGCACCGCCTACACCGTCCCGGGCAGCGGTCACACCAGCGTCTATTCGGCGATGGTCAACGCGCTGTTCGACACCGGCGGCGAAGGCTTCGGCTTCTACGCCGGCCCGGGTATCGGCTATGCCAAGACCAAGGCGACGGTCGACTATGTCGACACCAACAACGTCACCCAGTCGGTTTCGGCCAGCAAGGGCGGCTTTGCGTGGCAGATCATCGCGGGCGTTCGCTACGCGGTGAGCCCGAACCTCGATCTCGGCCTGAAGTATCGCTACTTCAACGGCAACAAGCTGCGTGACACGTACGTCGATTCGACCGGCACGTATCAGGACGGCTACAGCCGCTTCAAGTCGCACTCGCTGCTCGCCAGCCTGGTGTACAACTTCGCGACGCCGGAAGCGGCTCCGCCGCCCCCGCCGCCGCCCCCGCCGCCGCCGCCCCCGGCTCCGGCGACCCAGACCTGCCCCGACGGCACGGTGATCGACGCCACGGCGACCTGCCCGGCGCCGCCGCCGCCGCCGCCGCCGCCGCCGGCCCCGCCGGCTGCCGGTGAGCGTGGCTAAGCCACCTCAAGGCTGACAAAGGGAGAGGGCCCGGCGGAAACGCCGGGCCCTTTTTCTTAAGGTCGCAAAAGCCAGCGTCAGACCGGACTTTTTCGTGACCTTACGCGAGGGGGAGGAGGCTCAGATCCCCGAGATGCGGGGGCCGCGCGTGGCCTGCGCGCGGTGGCGCGCCTGGGCGGCGAGCGCCTCGGCCTCGGCGAGCATCGCCCTGGCCTCGCGGATCGCCTTCAGCTGGCCGAGGATCGCGGCGTCGGTGCGCCACACCGCCTTGTTGTCGGCGCGGATCTGCGCGGCGTTGCGCACCTCGTAGGCGACGTCCTTGTCGAGGTGCGCGGTCTGATTGGAGAGCAGCGCGACCGCGAGGCGGGTGTTGTGGCGATGTTCGACCCGGACCAGCCGGCCCTTGCGGTAGACGGGGACGAAATGACCGTGGAGCGCGCGGTCGAGACTGTCGGCGCGGGCGCGCTCGCGGGCGTGGTCGACCGCCTTGTCCCACGCCCGCGCGAAACTCTCGCACCCGTCCCGGTCAAGCAGCCGGTAAGCGCTGCGCGCACTCATCCCCACCGCCTGCGCCGCACGCCCGACCGAACCCCATTGGCACAAGGCGGCAATGAAGGCCCGCTGCTTGCCCGGCGTCCACCCGCCGCGCCGGTTGCGCAGCATCGGCACCGGCGTGAACGACGGCGGCGCGGGCATCCCCGCGTCGGGATCGACCGAAAAATCATAAGGCAACGCCTCAGGAAACCCACGCCTGTCCATAACCCACCCTAACCCAAAAGGTTCGTTGTAGGACAGCGCAAATTTCGCCGAGGGCAGGCGAGCGATTGCGCAGCAATCGGGAGGCAGCGCGCAGAGCCGAAATTTGCCCGGCCAGCGGGTCGCGCAGCGAACCCGACTGACGTCACGGATTTACTCCGTGACGGCTTACCGGAGCATTATGTCGACGGAACGCTTGGCGTTTCTTTGGCGATCGGAGCGTCGAGCACCGAGTCCGGTTCAGATTCAGTCTGATCGGGCTGGGTTGTCGGCAGTTCAGATGACTGGGGTGCTACTCTCGCGTAGAATGCTGTTCGTTCCGGCACAGTCGCGCAACTCCAAGCATAGAAAAGCGCAAATGAGTTATTTGGCGTCGAATCTAAGCCGTCGTTGAAATCGCTGATATAAAGCCCGCCGCGTTTCAGCAGTACGAAATCTTTATAGCCAACGTAGGCGCCGAAACGGTTTTTGGCGTTCACTTTTCCACAAATGTCTCCGCTCGCGGATGTCCGCAAATTGAGGTAGGTGGCGCTCGCGGGATCGAACAGCGACGACTGCATCGCCTTTGACACTAGAGATTGGGCGGCGGCGTTGTCATTTGCCAACTTTTTAATAGCGCTGACATCATTGAGCGCCTTTTTTTCGAAGGAAGTGATGGCAGTATCCGCATATTCTGCGTTCGCCGTGCCAGCCTCCGAACTTGTATTTGAATCTTGGGAATTGGATTGATTGGAGTGATTACAAGCTAACGCTGTGCAACAGAGGGCAGCTACGCGAATCGCGTTTGTCAGTCTTGATATCGTGTCTTGCTGCCCGTTCGATCCCATGATTTCCTGCCCCCCATGACTGACCATATCGAATCACTTCAACGTTTGGCTACTCTTCATAAGGATGGAGTTTTATCGGAGGAAGAATTTGCGAACGAAAAGGCGCGCATCCTCAAACAGATGTCCGAAAGCGGAAGCGACGGCACAGTCTCATCGATTTGGAAAGATCGTCGCCTGCCATTTGTGGCCATAGCTATCGTTGCCGGCTTAGTTGTTGGCGTCACCGTATGGGATAGCGTCGTCAACCGTTCGAAGTCACCACCAAGTGAGTCGGACAAACCTATTTCGCGGAAGCTCGTACAGCAGGGCGAGATTGGCTTTACAGATCTTACCAGCTGCGAACCTAACGAGACTTTGGCTGGCTTGCTCGCGAAATTGAAGGCTGGTGACGGCAGTGGCGCGGTGGCCAATCTGATCACCATTCCGGGAACCGACAGACAGGTAGAGCCATCATCTCGATCAATAGGTGACAAGGCGGGAACCGTAGTCCGTGCGCTGCCACTAGGTTTGACTTGGCATAACCTAGAACTTCGTCAGCTTCGGGCCTTAGACTGGAATGACGGCAGGGCCATCCAACTCGACTTTGCTAATCCAATTGGCGACGTCAGGACTCAACTGCGCCAAATCTACCCCAACCTCGCATTCAAAGAGGGTGAGACAGCGCAAGGCGGTGGCGCAATCGGGCTTGAGAGGTTGCCGGGATCAGTGCGATTTAGCTGTTTTGTGGCGACTGGTGTTGAGACCGCTGCTGCACCCCTGAACGTCAACTCCGTTGAAGGGCCGTGATATGAGAGCATCAGTCCTTTTATTTGCCCTCATGGCTTCACCTACTCAGGCTTTCGCATCTGATTGGTGGTTTGTTGCATCGAGTGGAGCGCCAAACAAAACAACGGAATTCATCGATAAGGAGAGCGTGTCGGAAAGCGGAAGCTTCCGAACTGCCTGGGCTTTCACGATTAAGCAGCATGTCGACGAAAATGGCGTCCGCAAAATCAAGTCGCTCTATCGTTATGACTGCAATTCTCGCTCCATGACCCTCATTGCGTACGCCAACTATGGAAACAACGACGTCCTGAAGAATTCAGAGAGTATCTCTACATATTCTCAAAATTCATCATACGTAATCCCCGATAGTATTGGCGAGAGTAAATGGAAATTTGTCTGTGAAGGAGGGGGCGATTCGCAGGGTTTCTTTGATCTCAAAGGGATTAGTCCGGAACAATTTTCAGCTAGATGGTTCAAGCTCGACTAACAGTGATTGCAGCTGTGAGCGAAGTTGTCCGATTTCGCTCCAATATCCCGCGAGGGTCCATTCCCGCTTCCCCGCAAATAACGAACCGCGCTAACCCACCCCCATGACCGATTCCCCCGACCTAAGCGTCATCGACTCCCCCTTCGATGCCGAGCTCAGCAACCGCTACCTCGTCTACGCCCTCTCCACCATCACCGCCCGCTCGCTCCCCGACGTGCGCGACGGCCTCAAGCCCGTCCACCGCCGCCTGCTGTGGGCGATGCGGGCGCTGCGGCTCGACCCGACCGGGGCCTACAAGAAGTCGGCGCGGGTCGTCGGGGACGTGATCGGCAAATATCACCCGCACGGGGACGCGTCGGTCTATGACGCGATGGTGCGGCTGTCGCAGGA
Organism: Sphingomonas sp. ASV193; assembly: GCF_040203355.1. Classification (NCBI taxonomy): domain Bacteria; kingdom Pseudomonadati; phylum Pseudomonadota; class Alphaproteobacteria; order Sphingomonadales; family Sphingomonadaceae; genus Sphingomonas; species Sphingomonas sp. ASV193. Next base: position 737,756 of record NZ_JBEHBW010000001.1, on the reverse strand, counting down.
CTGGGCGCTCAGGTACCCGCTGGTCGACGGGCAGGGCAATTTCGGCAACATCGACGGGGATAATGCCGCCGCCTACCGCTATACCGAGGCGCGGATGACCGCGACCGCGACGCGGCTGATGGCCGGGCTCGACGAGGGGACGGTCGACTACCGCCCCACCTACAACGGCGAGGAGGAGGAGCCCGAGGTGTTCCCGGGGCTGTTCCCCAACCTGCTCGCCAACGGGGCGAGCGGGATCGCGGTGGGGATGGCCTGTTCGATCCCGCCGCACAACGTCGGCGAGCTGATCGAGGCGGCGAGCCACCTGATCGACAACCCGGGGGCCGAGGACCGGGCGCTGATGGACTTCGTCGCCGGGCCGGACTTTCCGACAGGGGGCGTGCTGGTCGACACGTCCGAGACGATCGCGGCGGCCTATGCGAGCGGGCGGGGCTCGTTCCGGCTGCGCGCGAAGATCGAGAAGGTGGCGGAGAAGGGGGGCGGGTGGCACCTGCTGGTCACCGAGATCCCCTATGGGGTGCAGAAGGGCAAGCTGATCGAGGCGATCGCCGAGCTGATCGCGAACAAGAAGCTGCCGATCCTGGCCGACGTGAAGGACGAGAGCGCGGAGGATCTGCGGATCGTGCTCGAGCCGAGGAGCCGGACGGTAGACCCGGCGCTGCTCGAGGAGAGCCTGTACAAGCTCTCCGAGCTGGAGGTGCGGTTCCCGCTCAACCTCAACGTGCTCGACAAGGACCGGACGCCGGGGGTGATGAGCCTGAAACAGGCGCTGCTGGCGTGGCTCGAGTTCCAGATCGGGGTGCTGGTGCGGCGCGCGGCGACGCGGATCGGCAAGATCGACGAGCGGATGGAGCTGCTCGAGGGGTATCTGAAGGCGTTCCTCAACCTCGACCGGGTGATCGAGATCATCCGGACCGAGGACGAGCCGAAGGCGGTGATGATCGCCGAGTTCGACCTGACCGAGCGGCAGGCCGAGGCGATCCTCAACATGCGGCTGCGGTCGCTCCGGAAGCTCGAAGAGATGGAGCTGGGGCGCGAGAGGGATGCGCTGGCGAAGGAGCGCGAGGGGCTTAGCGCGCTTATCGAGAGCCCGGCGCGGCAGCGGACGCGGCTGAAGAAGGACCTGGCGGCGCTGAAGGCGGCGTACGAGGGGGACGCGCGGCGGACGATGGTGGTGGAGAGCGCGCCGGCGCGCGAGCTCGACTGGAGCCAGATGATCGCGAAGGAGCCGATCACGGTGATCCTGTCGCAGCGCGGGTGGATCCGGGCGATGCGCGGGCATTTGGCGGCGGCGGAGTATGACAGCCTCAAGTTCCGCGAGGGGGACGAGCTGTGGGGGCTGCCGATCCATGCGCAGACCACCGACCGCATCCTGATCGCGGCGGATAACGGGCGGGTGTTCACGCTGGGCGGCGACAAGCTGCCGGGCGGGCGCGGGTTCGGGGAACCGGTGCGGCTGAGCGTCGATCTCGAGGCCGAGGCGGAGATCGTGGCGATGCTGGTGGTGCGGCCCGAGGCGCGGCTGCTGGCGGCGAGCAGCGACGGGCGCGGGTTCGTCACCAGCGGCGAGGCGGTGCTGGCCGAGACGCGCAAGGGCAAGCAGCTGATGAACCTGCGTGACAAGGCGAAGCTGGCGGTGTTGAAGCCGGTGCCGGCTGGCGCCGACGGGGTCGCGGTGATCGGCGAGAACAGGAAGCTCCTGGTATTCAAGCTGGCCGAGCTGCCCGAGCTTGGGCGCGGGTCGGGGGTTCAGCTGCAGCGCTACCGCGACGGGGGGCTGGCCGATGCGATGGCCTTCACCATCGAGGCGGGGATCTCGTGGCCGATGGGCGGCGATGGGGGACGGGTGCGGAGCGAGACCGATCTCACCCCGTGGCGCGCGATCCGCGGGGCGAGCGGGCGGATTGCGCCCAACGGATTTCCGCGTAGCAATCGCTTCGAGCCGGTGCCCCTGAACCAAGGGTGAGTCGCCGCGCGGGTAGGGGACAGGAACATGCGCAAGGCGATGGTGGCGGCGGTGCTGATGCTGGGGGTCGCCACGCCGGCGATCGCGCAGGTCTATGACGAGCGGCCGAAGACGGTGCGGCCCGATACCTACGGCGCCAACTACACCCGGCGGACGGTCGAGATCCCGATGCGCGACGGGGTCAGGCTGCACACGGTGATCCTCGTGCCGAACGGCGCGCGCGGGGCGCCGATGATCCTCACCCGCACCCCCTACAATGCCGACGGGATGACCAACGTCCACAACAGCGGCGACTATGCGACCGCGATGGACGCCTACGACAATGCCGCCGACATCTATGCCGAGGGCGGCTATATCCGCGTGGTCCAGGACATTCGCGGCATGTACGGGTCGCAGGGGACCTATGTGATGAACCGGCCGCTGGTCGGCAATCCGCTCAACCCGACCAAGGTCGACGATTCGACCGACGCCTACGACACGATCGACTGGCTGTCGAAGCACGTACCCGAGAGCAACGGGCGGGTCGGGGTGATCGGCATCAGCTACGACGGCTACGAGGCGCTCGCGCCGCTGGTGAACCCGCACCCCGCGCTCAAGGTCGCGGTGCCGATGAACCCGATGGTCGACGGCTGGATGGGCGACGACTGGTTCCACAACGGCGCGTTCCGGCAGGTCAACGTCGACTATATCTTCGGCCAGCAGGCGACCCGCGATACGCACCTGCAGACGAGTTACCAGGGCTATGACGTCTATCCCGAGTTCATCGATGCCGTCTCGGTCGGCGAATTCGCGCGGCGGCACGGGATCGACCAGGTCGGCTTCTGGAAACAGGTTTCGAGCCACCCCGCCTACGACAGCTTCTGGTCGAGCCAGGCGATGGACAGGATCCTGGCGCGCGCGCCGCTGACGGTGCCGACGATGCTGGTCCATTCGCTGTGGGACGCCGAGGACATCTGGGGCGCGCAGCGGGTGTGGAAGGCGCTCGACGCCAACCCGGCCAACCGCGCCAACCTCTACCTGACGATGGGGCCCTGGTACCATGGGCAGGGGATCGACCCGGGCAGCCGTACCGGGCAGATCGAATGGGACAGCGACACCTCGAAATGGTGGCGGCACCAGGTGCTCGCGCCGTTCCTCGCGCATTATCTCAAGGACGCGCCGATGGACGTGGCGCGGGTCACCGCCTTCCAGTCGGGCACCAACGTCTGGCAGCGCAAGGACGACTGGTCGGCCGACGGCGGGCCGCAGGCGGGGGCGGGTTCGCGCGCGCTCTACCTCGGCCCGAACGGCAGCCTCGGCTGGCAGCCGAGCGCGGCGGCGCAGACCGCCGACTATGTCTCCGACCCGATGCACCCGGTGACCTATGTCCCGCGCCCGACGCGGGCGAGCGGCTATGACGACGACCATTGGAAGGCGTGGCTGACCACCGACCAGCGCGAGGCGTCGGGGCGGCCCGATGTGCTGACCTTCCAGACCGCGCCGCTGACGCGCGCGACCAGCGTCAGCGGGATCCCGGCGGTCCACCTCAACGCCTCGACCAGCGGCACCGACAGCGACTGGGTGGTCAAGCTGATCGACGTCTACCCGGCGGCGATGACCGGCGGGCGGCTGGCGATGGGCGGCTACCAGTTCCCGGTGGCGATGGAGATTTTCCGCGGGCGCTATCGCCAGTCGTTCGCCAATCCGCAGCCGCTGACCCCCAACGTGCCCCTGGCCTACGACTTCGCGCTGCCGGCGGTGAACCACGTCTTCCTGCCCGGTCACCGGATCATGGTGCAGGTGCAGTCGAGCTGGTTCCCCCTCTACGATCGCAACCCGCAGACCTTCGTGCCGAACATCTTTTTCGCGCAGGCCGGCGACTACCGCGCGGCGCAGCAGAAGGTGACCGTGGGGGGCATGGGGCAGAGCTATGTCGCGCTTCCCGCCGTTGCCGAGGCGCCGTAGGCAAGTCGTTAACCCGAACCGTTTAACGCGTAGGTTGATGACGGCTGACGCGTATCGCCCGGCCGCGCCCGACGGCGCACGCCTATCCTCGATTTCGGAGGAGGACCTGCTGCGGCTTGGCGGCGAGGACGGCGCGCTGCTCGCGGCACTGCCGATCGGGGCGGCGATCTTCACGCTGAACGACGGCAGATTGTGGATCGAGGGGATCAACCGCCGCTTCCTCGACCTGTCGGGATGCGCGGGGGCGCCCGAGACGTTCATGGCGACCTTCAAGCGCTACGAGGCCGGGCCGGGCGGCGCGTTCGCGCGCGCCTTCCTCGCCGACCCGGCGGGGGCGCCCGACGAGATGGAGCTGGTCGACGGCGATGGGGTGGCAAGGCGCTACCTGAAGCTCAAGCTGTCGCCGCTCGCGCGAAGCGGGGCGGGGGGCGCGCCGCGCTGCCTGATGAGCGTGGTCGATCGTACGCCTGAGGTGATGGCCGAACGCACGCTTCGCGCCGAGATGCTGCTCGACAGCCTGACCGGGTTGCCCAACCGGCAGGGTTTCGCCGACCTGATCGAGACGGCGATCGGCGAGGAGGACGCGCGCCACGCGGTGCTGGTGGTCGACATGCGCCGTTTTTCGCGAATCAACGAGTCGATGGGCTCGATGGCGGGCGACGAGCTGCTGATCACGCTCGCGCGGCGGCTGAAATCGACGCTTCGCAGCGGCGACGTGCTGGCGCGCACCGGGGGCAACGAGTTCGGCGTGCTCGCGCGGATCGAGACCGGGGTGGAGCAGGCGATGGCCGCCGCCGAGCGGATCCGCGAGGTGCTGACCGCGCCGTTCCGGCTCGGCGAGCTCGAGATCCGGGTCGAGTGCGCGATCGGGCTGGCGCTGACCGAGCAGAGCAGCGATCCCGAGGAGCTGTTCCGATCGGCCCAGTTCGCGGTCAAGCAGGCCAAGCTGGCCGGGCGGCCGCAGGTCTACGAGCCGAGCGAGGCGAGCGCGGCGCGGCGGCGCTTTTCGATCGAGACCGAGCTTCGGCGCGCGCTCGACCGCGACCAGCTCGAGCTGTTCTACCAACCGCTGATCAACCTCGAGACCGGCGAGGTGAGCGGGTTCGAGGCGCTGGCGCGCTGGACCCACGAGGAGCGCGGCGAGATTAGCCCGACCGAGTTCATCCCGGTCGCCGAGGAGAGCGGGCTGATCCTCCAGCTCGGGCGGTGGGCGACCGACAAGGCGGCGGCGACGCTGGCGCGATGGGACGCCGAGGCGGGGGCGCCGCTGCCGGTCCATGTCGGGATCAACCTCAGCGCGATCCAGGTCGCGCGCGACAATATCGCCGAGATGGTCGGCGACGCGCTGCGCAGCAGCGGGCTGAGCGGCGACCGGCTGACGATCGAGCTGACCGAGAGTTCGATCGTCCAGGACCCGGCGCGCGCGGTCAAGGTGTTCGAGGCCTTGAAGGCGCTCGACGCGACGGTGGCGATGGACGATTTCGGCACCGGCTATTCGAGCCTCGCCTATCTCCAGCGGCTGCCGATCGACGTGCTCAAGATCGACCGCAGCTTCGTCACCGGCATGCTGACCGACCGCGACAGCGTGGCGATCGTCCGCGCGGTGCTGGGGCTGGCCGACGCGCTCGGCATGTCGACCACCGCCGAAGGCATCGAGAGCGTCGAGCTGGCGACGACGCTGGCGGCCTTGGGCTGCGCGAGTGGGCAGGGATTCTATTTCGCGCGCCCGCTCGAGGCTGACGCGGCGCTCGACTATTGGCGGAGCCGGCGGCGGGGCTGAGCCGGTCGCCGCGCGGGCGGCTCGATTCGCCCCGTTGCCCGGAATCGATGCAACGCCGTCCGGCGCGGAAACGTTTTCCCCTGCAATTCTGGCGCCTTAGCGTGCGCCGACCAGAGGAGACAGACGATGTTCAAGCCGATTTTGCTCGCCAGCTCGGTCGCCGCGGTGGCGCTTACCGCCTCGCCCGCCGAGGCGAGGCACCGCCATCATCACCACCGCGCCTACGCCTATAATTATTATTCGGGCTACGGCTATGCGCCGCGCTACGTCAGCTACCGGCCGCGGGTGGTGTATCGGAGCTACAGCTATCCGCGCTACAGCTACGGCTATTCGAGCTACGGCTATAATTATCCGAGTTACGGATACAGCTATCCGTCCTACGGCTATGCCTCGCCCTACGGCTATTCGAACTACGGGGTGAACCCGATCGGGGCGATCATCGGCAGCATCGGCGGCTACTGATCGATCTCACCAGCATCGAGGGCGTCGGACGGGTTCGTCCGGCGCCCTTTCTCATGACTGGAGAGCGGCATCGACGAGCGTGTCGAATTCGGGACCGGTGGGAAAACCGGCAGCGACCCACGCGCGGTCGATCGCTCGGAGCGTGCGCGCGACCTCGGGGCCCTCGGGAACGCCGCGCGCGATGAGGCCGCCGCCCGAGATCGGCAGCCGCGGGATCGGCCAGGCGGCGATGTCGGCGGCCTCGACTGGGCGGCCCGCGAGCAGCAGTCGATCGACCGCCGCCTCGGTCCCGACCGCATAGGCGAGCGCGCGCGGGTTCTCGGCGGGATCGAGCGCGGCGACCGCGAGACCGAGCCGCTTCTTCGCCTTGTTCGACAGCTTGAGCCGCGCGGCGATCGCGGTGGCGAGTTCGGGGTCGGGGGGGAGCATCGCGGCGAGGCGGCGGAGCGGGGCATGGCGCGCGCCGGCTTCGGTCTCGGCCCGCGCCAGCGCGGCGATCCGCGCGGGGGCGTCGGCGACGATCTCGGGAAGCACCGGGGCGAAGATGCCCGCGTCCAGCATGATCGCGATGGTCGGCGAGGGATCGGGCACCGCGAGCAGCTTGGTCAGTTCGTCGGCGATCCGTTCGCGCGACAGCGCCATCAGGTCGTTGGCGCGCGCGGCGCAGGCGGCGAGGCCGGCCGCATCGGGCGCGCCCGCGCCGAAGCGCGCGTGGAAGCGGAAGAAGCGCAGGATCCGCAGATGATCCTCGGCGATCCGGGCGAGCGGGTCGCCGATGAAGCGAACCCGGCGCGCCGCGATGTCGGCCAGCCCGTCGAAATAGTCGAAGATCTGTCCGGTGAAGGGGTCGGCATAGAGCGCGTTGATGGTGAAGTCGCGCCGCGAGGCGTCGGCGGCCCAGTCGTCGGTGAAGGCGACCGTCGCGCGGCGGCCGTCGGTCGAGACGTCCGAGCGGAGTGTCGTCACCTCGACCACCGTGCCCGACGAGACGGCGGTGATCGTGCCATGCTCGATCCCAGTCGGGACGGTCTTGACCCGCGCCGCCGACAGCCGCGAGACGACCGCGTCGGGGACATGGAGCGTGGCGAGGTCGAGGTCCTCGATCGCGCGGCCGAGCAGCGTGTCGCGCACCGCGCCGCCGACGAAGCGGCAGCTTCCCTCGGCGGCGTCGAGCGCGCCGAGCAGGCGGCGGATGCCGGGCCGCGCGAGCCAGGCGTCGGGATCGACGCGCGCGGGGGCCGTGCTATCGGACGTCGCGCTCATCGCCAGTCGAGCCGTCGCGACAGGTTGACGATCATCGCCGCGGTCGCGCCCCAGATGCGTTTGTCCTGCCACATGATCTCGACATAGCGGCGTTCGGCGCCGCGGAACATGGCGCTGCGCCGCTGCTGGTTGGCGGGGTCGAGGAGGTGGTCGAGCGGGACCTCGAACCAGTCGGCGACCTCGCCCGGGTTGGCGACCAGTGGCAGGTCGGGCGGGACCGCGGCGAGCACCGGGGTGACGGTATAGCCGGTGACGGTGCGGTAGCGGTCGATTGCCGCGACCAGCGCGACCGCGGCGGGATCGAGCGCGATCTCTTCCCAGGCCTCGCGCAGTGCGGCCTGCGGCGCAGTCTCGCCTTCGTCGATCCGGCCGCCGGGAAAGGCGACCTGACCGGCGTGGAGGCGGAGGTCGGCGCGGCGCTGGGTCAGGATCACCCCGGGGCGCGGCCGGTCGGTGACCGCGACCAGCACCGCCGCGTCGCGCGGCTCGGCCTCGTCGAGCAAATGGCCGTCGCCCTCGATCAAGTCGTCGGGTGCGGGACGGAGCGCGGCGGCGAGCCGCTCGGCAAGGCTCATGGCGTCAGCGGCGGCCCGGGCTCGGCGAGTGCGAAAAAGGCGCCGTCCGACCACACCCCGGGGGGCTCACGGCCCTCGGCGAGCGCGATTTCGGCGAGCTCGTAATAGAGCGGGCGCGACAACTCGGCCTCGAGGCCGTGGCGGACGGCGAGGCGGGGGGTGCCGTCCTTCATCGCGATCGGGTGGTCGGGGCCGGCGATGACGACGTCGCCGCTGTTGAGCCGGAAGGCGAGGCGGCGCGCCTCGCCCTCGCCCTCGCTGGTCATCTCGAGCGCGCGGAAGGCGGTCGATTCGACCTCGATCGACAATTTCTCGACCGGGGTGACGAGGACGTGGCTGCCGTCGGCCTCGCGGCGGAGCACGGTCGAGAAGAGCCGGACCATCGCCGGGCGCGGAATCGGGCTGCCGTGGTGGAACCAGGTGCCGTCGCGGGCGATGCGCATCCCCGAATCGCCGCAGTGCGCGGGGTTCCAGCGATCGACCGGGGCGCCGCCGCCACGGGCCTCGATCGCGGCGGCAAGCTGGCCAAGCGACTGGCCGGCGAAGGGCAGGGGCGGCTTGCTTTCGGGCATTGCCTTTGCCCTAGCGGGCCGCGATGACGAAGCCCATGGCCAATCTACGAACCGCGCTCGTCACCGGCGCGTCGAAGCGCGTCGGGCGCAGGGTGAGCGAGGCGCTGCTCGCCGACGGCTGGCGGCTATTCGCGCACGTCCATTCGAACGACGACGCGGTCGCCGAGGGCGCGACGCGGCTGGTCGGCGACCTGTCCGCGCCCGACATCGGCGAGACGCTGTTCGCGGCGATCGGGGGGCCGGTCGACCTGCTGGTCAACTGCGCGGCGCGGTTCGGCGACGATGCGCTCGGGCGGCTCGATCCAGGCGAGTTCGAGCAGCACATGGCGATCAACGTGCGCGCGCCCGCGCTGCTGATCGACGCGCTGGCGCGGCGGCACGCGGCGGGCGCGGGGGCGGGGCGCAGGGCGCTGGTGGTCAACGTGCTCGACGCCAAGCTCGCCGCGCCCAACCCCGATTTCCTGAGCTACACGCTGAGCAAATATGCGCTTGCCGGGCTGACCGAGGTGGCGGCGCGCGCGCTCGCCGACAAGGGCATTCGGGTCAACGCGGTCGCCCCGGCGCTGATGCTCCCGTCGGGCGAGCAGAGCGACGAAGAATTCGAAAAGGTCCACGCGTTCAACCCGCTCCGTCACGGGGTCGAGGTCGACGAGCTGGTCGCGGCGGTCCGATTCCTGCTCGACTCGCCGGCGATGACCGGCCAGACGCTCGTCCTCGACGGCGGGCAGCGGTTCATGGCGCTGCCCCGCGACGTGCAATTTCTCGACGAGGCCAAATGACCAGCCCGATACTCGACGGCATGACCCCCGACCATTTGAAGGTTCGCTCGGGCAAGCTGGTGATCGATTCGATCGAGGTGATGGCCGACATTGGCTTTCACGATTTCGAGGTTGGGACCCCGCAGCGGCTGCTCGTGTCGGCCGAGATCTGGATCGACGAGCTGACCCGTCCGCCGGCGCGCGACGACAAGGCGTCGGCGTGGAACTACGACTTCGTGGTCGAGGAAATCCGGCGGATCGCGACCGAGCGGCGGTTCAACCTGCAGGAGACGCTGGCGCACGCGCTGTTCGACCGGCTGGCGCAGGCGCGCGGAGTGGAGGCGATTCGCATCCGCACGGTCAAGCCCGACGTCTATCCCGACGCGGCCGGGGTGGGGGTCGAAATCGCGTCGTTCACCGGTCCGACGCCGGTGAAACGAGGTTCATCGGCGATGAAGTGACAGGCGCGGAACAAAATTCGTTGCGCGGTCATTAGGCGTTCATTAGAGAAGCCCCGCATTCTGTCGATGATATGTTGATACATCGGCGGTCCCGGCTTGGGCGTTCAAGGGCTGCGATGCGGTACCTTGCGCGTATGAGACGGGATCATCGGGAAACGAGGAGAGTTGCGGACGTATGTCCTATGCCAATCGCAGACAGCTGAACAACAACCGGACGGTGCCGATCATTTTCTCGGCGCTGATCACGTTCTCGCTCGGCTATGCCCTGGTCAGCGGTCTGGCCTTCAGCGTCGTCAAGAAGACGGCCGAGGACCTCAAGACCTTCGACGTGACCGAGCCGCCGCCTCCGCCCGAGGAAAAGCCGCCGCCCCCGCAGAAGACCGAAACTCCGCCGCCGCCGCAGATCAGCGCGCCGCCGCCGCTCGTCCGGATGGAAACCCCGGCCCCGCCGATCCAGACGACTCCGGTGATGACCCCGGCGCCGATCATCACGCCGACCGCCAAGCCCGCGCCGCCCGCGCCGCCGGCCCCGCCGCCGGTGAACCGCTCGGCGCAGGCCAAGGCGAACCTCGCCTCCTACTTCACCGATAGCGACTATCCGCCCGCGGCGCAGGACGCGCAGCAGCAGGGGACGACGCGCTTCTCGCTGACCGTGGGTCCCGACGGCCGGGTGTCGGATTGCCAGGTCACCGGATCGAGCGGCTCGAGTTCGCTCGACCAGGCGACTTGCAACATCCTTCGTCGCCGGGCGCGCTTCACCCCCGCGATGAACACCGCCGGGCAGGCCGTCAGCGGCAGCGCCTCGGGGGCGATCAAGTGGGTTCTCCCGGCCGAATAATCTTCCAAGCATAAACCGAACTCGACCAAGGAAAGATCAACCTATGCAGACCACTCCGCCAACCGCCGCCGCCGGCAAGGACTTCGGCCTGATGAACGCCCTCCACGAGGGCGGGATCATCAGCTGGAGCGTGTTCATCATCCTGGTCACCATGTCGGTGTTCAGCTTCTACATCCTGTTCACCAAGCTGCTCCAGCAGCAGAAGATCATCAACCAGGGCAAGAAGGTCCGCGCCAGCTTCTGGAACTCGGCGAACCTGAAGGAAGCCTCGACCAAGCTCGAGGGCCGCAGCGCCTATCGCGCGATCGTCGACGACGCGCTCGTCGCGCAGGACCAGCACTCGAAGCTGACCGACCCGGTCGACCAGCACGAGTGGGTCGCCGGCGGCCTCGCCCGTTCGCAGGGTGCCATTTCGGCGCGCCTCGGTGAAGGCCTCGCCTTCCTCGCCACCGTCGGGTCGACCGCGCCGTTCATCGGCCTGTTCGGCACCGTCATCGGCATCTACCGCGCGCTGATCAAGATCGGTGCGTCGGGCGACGCATCGATCACCACCGTCGCCGGCCCGGTCGGCGAGGCGCTGATCATGACCGCGCTCGGCCTCGTCGTCGCGGTTCCGGCGGTGCTCGCCTACAACTGGCTGATCCGCCGCAACAAGACGATCATGGAAGACCTCGGCGCGTTCACCAACGACGTCCACGGCTACCTCGCCTCGGACGGCGCGGTGAAGCCGATCGGGATCGCCCCGGCGGTCAGCAAGACCGCGCAGACCCGCACCCCGGCGGCGCCGACCCCGCGCGGCACCGAGCCGGTGCGTCCGGGCATGACGAATACCGGTCAGCAGTCGTAAGAACGTTGAGGGCCGGTCGACGCGCCGTGCGCCGATCGGCCCCTCGTTCGAAGTGCATTGAGACGAAGAGGAACATCCCCTCATGGCTATGAGTGTAGGCGGCGAGACTGGTGACGATGTCCCCATGTCGGACATCAATACGACGCCGCTCGTGGACGTCATGCTGGTGCTGCTGATCATCTTCTTGATCACGGTTCCGGTCGTCATCCAGACGGTGCCGGTGAAGCTTCCCGACGTGAAGTACCAGGTTACGCAGACCAAGCCCGAGAACGTCTCGCTGTCGGTTCGCGGCGGCCCCGGCGGCACCTGCGAAGTCTACTGGAACCTGCAGAAGGTCAGCAGCAAGGAATTGCTCGACCGCGCGGCGAAGAAGCTGAAGGACCAGATCGCGGCCGTCGGCGGCGTGCAGAACATCAACGACGAGAACATGCCCGAAGCGCATATCCGGGGCGACCAGAACACGCCGTACAAGTGCATCGGCGGAACGGTGTTCACGATGCAGATGGCGGGTTTCGCCCGCGTCGGCTTCATCTCGCAGCCCTCGCTGGCCGGCAAGTAAAGGAATTTCGCCATGGCGATGCAAACCACCAGCGACAACAGCGGCGGCGAGCCGATGATGGAGATCAACACGACGCCGCTGATCGACGTCATGCTGGTTCTCCTGATCATGCTGATCATCACCATCCCGCCGCAGACTCACGCGGTGAAGCTCGACCTGCCGCAGAACCAGGCGAACCAGACCCCGCCGCCGGTCGACCCGGTCAAGAACAAGGTGGTGATCACCACCGCGGGCCAGGTCCTGTGGAACGGCGCGGCGGTGAACCTGGTCCAGCTGCGGCAGTTCCTCGACGCCAGCCAGCAGATGAACCCGGTGCCCGAGCTTCACCTCCAGCCCGAGCCCGACGCCCAGTACGAACTGGTCGACAAGGTGCTCGCGGTGACCAAGGAAGCCAACGTCACCAAGATGGGGTTCGTTGGTAACGAAGCCTATATGACGGCTTTCTAAGCGACGTCTGCAGTTGCTGAGACAAGGGCGGTTCCCGCGAGGGAGCCGCCCTTTTCATTTGCGGATGGACATGCCGTTCGGCTTGAGCGATGTTACAACATCTCAATTGAAGGAGGGTGACATGTCGACGACTCGAATCCTGGGTGATCCGGTGGCGGCTCCGATAAGCGAGCTCAACACCACCCCGCTGATCGACGTCATGCTGGTCCTGCTCGTCATGCTGATCATGACCGTCCCCGCCGCGACCCACAAGGTGCCGCTCGACCTGCCGCAGGCGGCGCCCTCGCCGCGGATCGCCCCGCTGGTCAACACGGTAGGGATCGACCGGGCCGGGGGCCTTCGCTGGAATGGCGAGCCGGTCGGGATGGCCGCGCTCGACGCAGCCTTGTCGGCGAGCGCGCGGCGCGAACAGGCGCCCGAAATCCACCTCGCCCCGGCGGGGGACGCCCCCTATGCCACCGTCGACGCGGTGCTGGCGATGGCGCGCCGCGACGGGGTCGAGCGGCTCGGCTTCGTCGGCAACGGCGATTATGCCGGGGCGTTCTGAGCCGCAACAAGGGCGGCACCCGAACCGCGGTTCAGAATTGCAATCGCACGAGATTTTCCCGGCGCGGACGCGACGGACCGAGTCAGTTCGCTAACGCCTTGGTAAAAATCGTCGGCTAACAGGGGTCATGGATCTGATCGCGTCGACCCGGGCCGGGCTAGTCGAGCAACTGGGCGAAGAAGCCGCCGCGCTCGCGGGGAGCCCGCGCGATCTGGTGCAGCGCGCGATCGCCTATCACCACCTCTACGATTGCAGCGGCGGGCGGCACGGCTATGCGCTGCTCGCCGGGGCCGGGGCGGTCGGGCTCAACCCGGCGGTCGCGGCGATGAAGGCGGCGGCGCGGCGCGCGCGCTGGCGGATCGGGCGCGAGGCGAGCGAGGCGCTGGTCGGCCGCTGCGACGCGTTTGGCGCGGCGCTGGCGGCAATCGACCGCGATCGCTGCCAAGAGATGGTGGTCGCCTATCGGCTGATGCACACCCCGGGGCTTCGCGACGAGGCACTGGCGCGGCTTCCAGCGGCGCTGGTCGCGGCGCACGCGGGGGACGAGGCGCACGGGCTGTTCGCGGCGCACCTCGGCTGGTTCGAGGAGCGCTGGGGCGCGGAGGTCGACGCGGCGACGACCGCGCTCGCCTGGCCGCTGAAGCACAAGGCGGCGGCGGTCGTGACGGCGCTGCTGCGGGTCGGGCAGCCGGCCTACGACCGCGCCGCGCGCAAGGGCTGGCCGCACGTCGAGAAGACGCTGCTCAGCGACCCGGCGATGCCCGCCGGGGCGGCCCGCAACCCGGCGCAACATTATTACGCGATGCAACGGATGGTGTGCGAGCGGCGGCGGCAGGCGCAGGCCTCGCTGGGCCTGAGCCCCGAGGAAACGGTGGTCCTCGCCGCCTAGGCGGGTCGCTCAGCCGAAAGTGAAGGCGTAGGCCTCGACCCCCGGATCGTCGAACGTAATGGTGAAGGTCCGCTGCCGCTTCGGGTCCTGCTGACGGACGAGCTGGTAGAGGCGGTGGTCGGTGACGACCCCGCGCCCGTTGGCATCGGTATCGACGCCATGGTCGGCGCCGGGCGCCTGGTCGTCGAGCGTGACGGTGAAATGCACCGGCCGGTTGCCCGCGCTGCCGAGCACGAGGTGGAGGTCGCGGGCCTTGAAGCGGAAGGCGATCTTTCCGCCGCTCGTGTTGAGCCGCGCGGACTGGGGCGAGCGGGTCCACGATCCGCCGAGCGCCCACTGGTTGAGCGCGAGGGTCGGCGGGATCGGGTTGCCGGCGAAATTCTGCGCGCGGGAGGTGCCGAGGTAGGTTTCGGGGCTGGCGATCGCTCGCGAGGCGGCAAGCGCAGCGCCCTGGTCTGCGCCCTCTGCGGCCATGCCGCCGAGCCGCGCGCCGTTCTCGGTCAACAACTGGCGGATCGCGGCCTCGGTGGTCGCCTCGCCGCCCTCGCCGAAGTGGTGATAGCGGATCCGCCCCTTCGCGTCGGCGAGGTAGGTGGCGGGCCAGTAGCGGTTGTTGAACGCGCGCCAGATATTGAGGTCGCTGTCGAGCGCGATGGGGTAGGTCAGGCCGAACTGCTTGAGCGCCGCGGCGACATTGGCGGGGTCGCGCTCGAACGCGAACTCGGGGCTGTGGACTCCGATCACGACGAGGCCTGCCGGACCGTAGCGTTTGTACAGCGCTTCGATATGCGGGACCGAGCGGATGCAGTTGATGCAGCTGTAGGTCCAGAAGTCGACCAGCACGACCTTGCCCTTCAGGTCGGCGGCGGTCAGCGGCTTCGAATTGAGCCAGCCGGTCGCGCCGGAAAAGGCGGGGAGGGGGCCTTCGTCGAGGAGTTCCGGGCCGCTGGTCTGGGGCATGCTGTCCTTCACCCCGAGGCGGCTGGCGAGGCCCTGTTCGAGCGAAAAGGTCGAATTGGCCGACAGGCGGGTGAGCAGGCGGGTGTCGAGCCCGAGCGCGATCACCGCGACCCCGGCGAGGATCAGGACGCCGAGCGCCTGGCGCACCCGCTCGCCCGCGCCGATCGATCGTTTCATGGCCGCGAACACCTTGCCGCCGACGAGCAGCGCTAGCCCGAGGCTGGTCGCCGCGCCGAGCGCGTAGGCGGTGAGCAGGAGGACGGTCGAGGCGCTCGCCCCGCCGATCGCCGCGCCGGTGAGGATGAGGCCGAGGATCGGCCCCGCGCACGGCGCCCACAGCAGCCCGGTGGCGACCCCGAGCAGCAGCGAGGTCCCGACCCCGCTCGCGCCCGGACCGGTGCGGTTGCTGAGCCGCTCGCCCCAGCCGACCAGCGGCGCCATCGCCCGGGTCGATAGCGCGGGGAAGATCAGCAGCAGCGCGAACCCGGCGAGCAGCACCAGCGCGATCGTCCGCCCGGCCTGGTTGGCGGCGAGCGCCGCGCCGCCTCCGACCGCCGCCAGCGTCGCCACCCCGGCGAAGGTCAGCGCCATGCCGACCAGGAGCGGCAGCCCGTTCTTCAGGAAGGGCTGGTCGGCGCGAGCGAAGACGAACGGCAGCACCGGCAGGATGCACGGGCTGAGGATGGTCAGCACCCCGCCAAGATAGGCGAGCAGGATCAGCAGCATGGCGGGCCTTCGTTCAGACGGGGGTGTCGGGTCAGGCGGGGCGGAAGGTCAGCGCGAGGCCGTTGATGCAGTGGCGCTTGCCGGTCGGTCGCGGCCCGTCGTCGAACACGTGGCCGAGGTGGCCGCCGCACCGCGTGCAATGCTCCTCGGTGCGGGTCATGCCGAGGCTGTTGTCGGTGCGATAGGCGACCGCCCTGGGCAGCGTCGCCCAGAAACTCGGCCAGCCGGTGCCGCTGTCGAACTTGGTCGCCGACGAATAGGCCGGCTGGCCGCACCCGGCGCAGGCGAACACGCCCTTGCGATGTTCGTTCAGCAGCGGCGAGGTGAAGGCGCGCTCGGTGCCTTCCTGCCGCAGGATGTCGAAGCGCGCCGCGCCGAGCTTGGCGCGCCACTGGGCGTCGCTCATCATGACCGGGTAGCGGGTCGCCGCCTCGCTGCTGGTGGCCGGGGCGCAGGCGAGCAGCAGCCCGATCCCGGTCAGCGCGGCGCCGCCCATCAGCGTCCGGCGATCGAGGGGAGAGGTGGCGAGCGGGGTGTTGGCCAAAGGGGTGTTGGCCAAAGGGGTGTTGGCCAAAGGGGTGTTGGACAGCATCGTTATCAACTCCTTCACCCCCAGCTACGCGGCGACCAGCCTGCCGGATGCGATCACCGGGCCGGTCGGCTGGCCGGTCGGCGACCCGCCCATGGGCTCGACCGACACGGCGAAGGTCGCGCCGTCGGCGAGCATGGTGGCGGTGGCGGGCTGGACCGCGAGCTTCATCGGCCCGTCGGGCATCACCCCCATCGACCGCGGCTTGCCGTCCTTCGGGATCATCCACAGCTCGTGGGTATGGCCGTGCGGCGCGGCGGCGACCCCGGCCGGGACGACCATCACCTGGTCGGCGCCGTTCCAGCTGGCGACGAGATGGTTGGCGCCGCCCTCGAGAGTCGCGACCATCGGCGAATGGGCGGCGGCGACGGAGGTCGAGGCCCCCGGCGGCGGCAGCGGCCCGCTCGGTGCGATCGGCGCGGGACGGAGCAGCAGCGCGAGCGCGAGGCTGGCGGCGAGCGCGGTCATCCCCCCGGTCGCGACCTGCCAGCGGCGAAGGCGCGGCGTGAGGTCGACGACGTTGGCGGTGGCTGCTCTCGCGGCCGGGGGCGGCGAGGCGACCGGCGATGGGGCGGCGCGCGGCGCGGCGATCTCGGCCTCGATCCGGGCGAGCAGCGCGGGCGGCGGGGGCGCGCCGTCGATCTCGTCGAGCAGCGGGGCGAATCGCGCCGACCAGCGCGCGACCTCGGCGGCGAACGCGGGGTCGGTAGCGGCGAGCGCGGCGACCTCGGCGCGCTCGGCCCCGTCGAGCAGGCCGAGCGCATATTCGCCGGCAAGCGCGCTCCGGTCGGGGGTGAGGGGCGGATGGCTGCTCATGATTCGAGACACCCCCGGAGCGACTGGAGCCCGCGGCGGATCCAGCTTTTCATCGTGCCGAGCGGGACGTCGTCGCGGCTCGCCAGCTCGGGATAGGTCGCGCCGTCGATGAAGGCGGCGCGGATGTAGCCGCGCGCGCGTGCGTCGAGCGCATCGAGGCAGTCGTGCAGCCGCCCGGCCTCCTCGGCCTGTTCGAACAGCGCGTCGGCGAGCGGCGCGTCGGCGGGGACCGCATCGGCCGCCTCGATCGGCGCGGTCGGCAGCACCGAGCGGCGCTTGCGGTCGATCGCGCGGTTACGGGTCAGCACCGCCAGCCAGCTGATCGGGCTGGCACGCCCGACCTCGAACTGGCCGGCCTTGTTCCACACGGTCACGAACACGTCCTGGAGCACTTCCTCGGCGGCGCCCTCGTCGCCGGTTACCCGGCGCGCGATCCCGAACAGCTTGGCCGAGGTGCGCCGGTACAATTCCGCGAACGCGGCGCGATCGCCGCGCGCGATGGCCGGCAGCAGCGACGCGAGTTCGCCGCCGCCGCCGGCCGCACTGACAGAATCGGAGGGCGCCTCATCCACCAGTGCACTGATGCCCAATGCCGGTCCCCAAGGGAAGAGCGCGAACCGACCCGCCGAACAGGGGGAAACGGTGGTCATGGTCCGCGCCTTTCTCCCTCGTTACGGCATGAGCACCGTGTCGATGACGTGAATGACGCCGTTCGACTGCATCACGTTGGCAATCGTGATGTGCGCATGGCCGCCCTTCGCGTCGATCACTTCCCAGCCGCGTCCCGCCTTGCGGAACATCAGCTTGCCGCCCTCGACCGTGGTCAGCGTCGCGGTGCCGTGGTGGCGCGCGGCGAGGCTGGCGATCTGGCCGGCGGTGATCCGGCCGGGGACGACGTGGTAGGTCAGGATCTTGGTCAGCGTGTCCTTGTTCTCGGGCTTCAGCAGCGTGTCGACCGTTCCCGCCGGGAGCTTGGCGAACGCCTTGTTGGTCGGGGCGAAGACGGTGAACGGGCCCTTGCCCGACAGCGTGTCGACCAGCCCGGCGGCCTTGACCGCCGCGACCAGCGTGGTGTGGTCCTTCGAGTTGACCGCGTTCTGGACGATATTCTTCGTGGGATACATGGCGGCGCCGCCGACCATCGGGTTTTTCGCCGCCGCCGGGGCGGTCACGGCAAGGGCCATGGCACCGGCGGTGGCAAGCGCGAAACGGGTGAGGGACATAGATGCTCTCCTTCCACGCGGCGTCAATCGCCGCGTCGCAAGGAGATACGGGACCGGAGGCGCGGCGGATGCGCGGCGCGCGCCTAGCGGCTCAGGCCATAGCCGGCATAGGTGCGGTCGATGGTCGGATCGAGCTTGAGCGCCGCGGCGGCATCGGCGTCCGACTTGGCCTTATCGCCCTTGCGGGCGTAGGCGATCGCCCGGCCGTAGAGCGACGACGGCGAATCGCCGCCGGCGAGCGCGGCGGTGTAGTCGGCGATCGCGTCGTCGGTCCGCTTGAGCCGCAGCATGACCAGGCCGCGGCTGTCGCTGGTCGCGCGCATGGCCGACTTGTCGAGCGACTTGTTGCAGACCTTAAGCGCGCGATCGATCTCGACATCGGCGATGGCCATCGCCCAGCACAGGTTGTTGAGGTCGATCGAGGTCGCCGCCTTCGCTTCGATCGCGTCATATTCCTGCACGGCATCGGCCTTGCGTCCAGCCCGTTCCAGCTCGACCGCGCGATTGCTGCGCAGGTTGAGGTCGTCGGGCGATTTCAGGAACGCCCTGTCGTACAGCTCGACCGACTTCGCATGTTCGCCGAGCCGCGCGGCGATGTCGGCCAGCATGACCATGGTCTGGACGTCCTTCAGCTCCAGCTTGAGCGCCGCGTCCAGTTCCCTGGCCCGCCCGGCCTTGTCGGTCAGCGGCAGCGCCGCCGCGCGCATGGCATGGCCGGTCGCGCTAGGCTCGATCGCCAGCGCCGAACCGTAGGCCGCGAGGGCCTCGTCGGCATGGCCGAGTTGCCGCAGCATGTTCCCGCGGAGCAGTTGAAGCTTGGCCGTTTTGGCATTGTCGAGCGAATGCGCTTCCGCCAGTGCCTTGGCCATATCACCCCTGCGTACGAAAATGCCGGCGCGCATGGTGATCAGATTTTCCTCGCCCGGCTTGCGCTTCAGATAGTGATCGGAGTCCGCCAAAGCCTGGTCGAACTCGCCGACCCATGAACTCATCATGGCTCGCATCTGATAGGCATTGAGGTTCGTGGGATCCTGCTTGATCGCTTCGTTCAGGAGGGCGATCGCCTTTTCGTTGTCGCCTTGGTTCGACAGCTTCGCGGCGGCGGCCAGCTTGTCGGCGACGGTCACCGGCGTTTTGCCGATTAGCGCCTTGATCTCGGCCGCGGTCGGCGCACTGGCCCCGCCGAGACGGAGCCAGACATTGTCATTGTCGAGCTTGCGCAAGCCGGCTTCGGCGGCCCGCGCGTCGGCGATGCTGATTTCGGGCACCAGCGAGCGGCTCGTATAGTCGATCGTCACCACGCCGTTCCTGTTCGTCACGCGACGCTTGTAGGCGACGCCGGCGATGGTCTGGTCGATGTCGGCCGGATTCATCCGGAACCCGTCGGCCAGGGACTTCGGCAGGACCACCGTCTGGACGATATGGGAATATGCCGGAAAGGCGATTGCGACGGGCGCGTCGAGATCGCGGTTGCCGGTGCGGCGGAAATCGGCCTTGTAGCCGGGGCTCGGCACCTCGCTCCAATAGGTGCCATTGTCGATGTTGAGGGTCTGGCTGCCTTCGCCATGGATGGTCAGCGTCTGGGTGACCGGATCGAACCGGCTGCTCGCCTTGGTGACGACGAAGCGGTCGAGCCGGCCTTGCAGCGCGTCCTTGAGCGCTTCCTCGCGGCGCGACGGATCGACCTGCTCGATCGCCAGGTTGGTGACCAGGGCGGAGTCGCCGCGCGTGATCATGTCGAGCACGGTCGGCACCGGCTTGTCGGCGCCGCCGCTGGCGTCGGTATGGATGATCGTCTCGGTGAGAGGCAGGGCCGCCGGCGTCTCGACGATCGGCACCAGCGCGGCGTTGGCCGCCACCGGGAGGGCCCAGCGATAGTCGGGCGGGGTCAACGGGGCGAGCGACTGGTCGCCGATGCGGGTGCCGTCGAGCCAGTAGGTCTTGCCGCCGATGACCGAGCGGACGATCACATGGTTGAAGGCGGCGAACATCGGCAGGCGCCGGTCGAGCCCGTCGCCGCGGGCGGTGCTGACCAGCACTGGCGTGGCGTCGATGTCGAGCGCGCGCAGGAGGGCGGTCAAAAGGACGCTTTTCGCCTTGCAGTCGCCGAACCGGCGTTGCCACGTGACGTCCGCCGAGGCCGGGACCAGCCCGCCGGTGCCGAGCGCCAGGTTGACGTACCGGACCTTGCTTTCGACCAGCGCCAGCGCGGCGGCGGCGCGCACCGCCGGATCGGGCGAGAGCGCGCGGATCCGGGCGACTTCGGCGTTCAGCGGGCTGCCGGCCGGGATCTGCGCCGCCTGCTGGAACAGCGGCAGCATGGTCGCGGCAAGGTCGTTCCACGAGCCATAGTCGGTCAGTTCGAAGCCGATCCCGGTCGCGAACCGGTCGGGTGCGCCTTCCGGCGGCTTGCCCGGTTCGAGCGGCGCGAGGTCCCATTCGTAAATCCGGTCGCCACCGATCGTGCGCGGGCGGACCGGCGGCAGTCCCCCGGTTTCGCGGTCCCGCAGCGTCACCGACGCCGGGGCGAGCATCCGGAACCGCGCCTGGTTCATCCGGACCGGATAGGGAAAGGCGGCGACCGCCTCGACATGACCCTTCAGGGTCGGGTCGCGATGGACGATGGTCTGGGTGACCTCGACGATATCCCCGACCTGCAGCCCTTCGGTCTGCAAATTCGCGGTGAGGCGACCGTCGAGCGTCTGCTGCTCCAGCCCCGTTTCCCGACGCAGGATGGTGAATTTCTGTCCCTTGGCGAGCGGATCGATGGACTCGCCGCCGCGCACGATCCGCACCGAGTTGACGGTTGCCTCGTCGAACGCCGGGTCCCAGCCGATGGCGACGTTGCCGGCGGCGAGGGCCTGCGCGTCGTTCAGCCGGACCGCGTAGTGAACCACCGAGGTCATGGCGGTCGGATCGAGCCGCGACTGGTTGTCGAACAGCAGGATTTCCGTCGATGACGCGTCCGCCGCCTTGGCGGGGATGATGAGCGGCTTCGGGGTCGCCCAGGCCGGCGCGGGACCGTAACGAAGTTGATCGGCGGCCATCGCCGTCGCCGGCAGCGCCATTGCCGCCCCCGCCAGAAAAACAGCCCTGAAACGCATCGCCGCCACCCCACTGAATCAATTCGGCGGGGCGATGCTAGGCGGGGGCCGCCGAATTGCAAGCGGGCAAACAGGGCACGCCGGCCGGGCTTTTTCGGCGCTCGTCCCGCTGGTAGACAGTCGGTCGCAAGGGGGCGTTCGAATGGATTTCCTGAAGCTCATCAAGTCGTTCGACGAACTGCTCTACGAAGTGATGAGCTGGCTGCTGTTCTACCCGGTCACGCTGTGGCGGGTGATCCGCCACCCGGTGCGGATGATCCACTATGCCGAGAACGAGATGAAGCGCCCCGACGAGGAACGGTTCGGCGACGCGCTCAACCCGCCGCTGTTCCTGTTCCTGACGATCATCCTGCTCCATCTCGTCGAACTGGCGATCGCCGGGCAGAGCGAGGTGGTGACGAAGACCAGCGGGCTGTACGGCTTCGTGCGCGACGACACGACGCTGCTCGTGCTGCGGATCCTTGTGTTCGGGCTGTTCCCGCTGCTGCTGGCGCGGCGCAAGCTGAAGGCGCGGCACGACCGGGTCGACCGCGACAATCTGCGCCAGCCCTTCTACGCCCAATGCTATGCCACCGCGCCGTTCGCGGTGATCGTCAGCCTCGCCGGCTTCGCCAGCCGGCTGGGTGCGGGGGGCGAGGTCCGGCTGTCGCTGGTGCTGCTAGCCGTCGCCTTTTTGTGGCTCGGGCTGATCGAGATCGAATATTTCCGCACCCGGCTCGACACCAGCCGCGGGCGCGGCTTCGTCCAGGCGTCGATCGCGATGGCGCAGGGGTTCGTCGTCCTGCTTCTGGTCGCCGGGATGCTCGACTAGCGGCGCATGGGCGAAGTCGGGGGCGGCGCTTAGCGAGTCAGGCCGTAGCCGGCGTAACGGCGCTCGATCCCCGGGTCGAGCCGGAGCGCGTGGGCGGCATCGGCGTCGGACTTGGCCTTGTCGCCCTTGCGCGCATAGACGATCGCCCGACCGTAATAGGAGGAGGCGACGTCGCGGTCCTTCAGCGCCCGGGCATATTCGGCCATCGCCTCGTCATATTTGTTCATCCGCAGCAGGACGAACGCGCGGCTGTCATGCTCGTCCGGCGTGTCGCTGAGCTTCAGCGCGCGGTCGCAATCCGCCATCGCCCCGTCGATCGCGACGTTGGCGGTCGCCTTGATCCAGCACAGGTTGTTGAGCTGGTCGGCGGTCAGCTCCTTGGCGGCGAGCGCGATGAACTCGCGGTCGGCGTCCTTGCCGCGGCCGGCGAGCTTGAGCTGCACCGCGCGATAGGAGCGGACGGTGAGGTCGTCGGGATCTTCGAGCAGCGCCCGGTCGAGCAGCCCCATCGCCGCGGCATGGTCGCCGAGCGCGCTGGCGAGCTGCGACAGGTCGAGCAGCGTGTCCGAATCGGTCGGGGCGAGCTTCAGCGCGGCGTCGAGGTCGGCGCGGCGCGCGGCGGTGTCGGCGGGGTCGCGCGCGAAGAAGCGGTCGACGTAATAAGAGGGTTTGGGCGCGATCTTCAGCGCCGCGTCATAGGCCGCCACCGCTTCGGCGAAGCGGCCGGCGCGGGCGAGGATCCGCCCGCGCTGGTGCTGGCCCTCGGCGGTCGGGTCGCGCGCCAGCGCGGCGGCATCGGCGACCACCGCGGCGGGGGTGGCGGTGTGGACATGGTAGATCGACGCCAGCCGCCGGGTGTCGACCCCGCGCGGGTCGAGCCTCAGCAGCGCTCCGACGTCGTCGCCGGCGGCGGCATAACGGCCCTCGTCGATCCGCCACTGGACCCGGCGGCGGCGCCAGTCGGCGTTGCCCGGCGCCATCGCGATCGCCTTGTCGAGCGCGACGTCGGCGAACTCGGCCTCTCCGTCGTCGCTCAGCTTGTCGGCGGCGCGGGCATAGTCGTCGGCGGTGCGCGGCGCGTGGCCCAGCGCGGCGCGGATCTTCTCGTCGGGATCGGGCTGGTCGCGAAACGCCACCCCGACGTAATTCTGGTCGAGCGCGCGAAGGTCGGTTTCGGCCGCGCGCGCCTCGGCGAAGCTGATCTCCGGCTTCAGCGCGCGGACGCTCTGGTCGATTGTCACCGTGTCGCCCTCGACCGTGATGGTGCGGCGATATTCGACCCCGGCGACGGTCTGCGCGATGTCGGCGGGGAAGTCCTCGCGCTTGGGCGTCATCCACGTGGGCAAGCGGATCGACTGGCGGCGGCGGGTGAAGGTCGGATAGTCGACCGCCACCGGCGCGTCGGGCGAGCGACCCCCGGTGCGGTGATAGTCGGCCTTGAACCCGAGCGAGGGCAGTTCGGTCCAGTAATTGCCGTTGTCGAGGTTGAGCGACTGCTTGCCCTCGCCGCGGAAGCGGAAGCTGTGGGTCGACGGATCGTAGCTCGACGACACCTTGTCGGCGACGAACCGGTCCATCTTGTCCTCGATCGTCTTCTTGATCTGCGCGTCGCGCTGCGCGGGATCGAGGTCGTTGATCGCGATCTGGTCGCCGATCCCGCCATCGCCGCGATCGACGATCTCGACCGTGGTTGGGACCGGCCCCCCGGCTCCCGCGCGCGCGTCGGTGGTGACGAGGAATTCGTAGCTCGGCTGCTTGAGCGGTTCGGGCAACATCGCCACCAGCGCCGACTTGTCGGCGATCGGCAGGCCCCAGCCATAATCGGGCGTGGTCAACAGGTCGAGCCGGTCGTCGCCGGTGCGGGTGCCGTCGAGCCAGTAGGTGCGCCCCGCGACCCTCGCGCGTACGAGGACGTGGTTGAACACCCCCGCCATCGGGATCCGTTCGGCCATGCCGTCGTCGCCGTCGGCGTTGGCGAGCACCGGTTCGGCCTCGATCCCCAGCCGCCCGAGCAGCGCGAGCAGCAGCACGGTCTTGCCCTTGCAGTCGCCATAGCGGCGCGCCCAGGTCTGGTCGGCCGGGGCCGGGACCAGCCCGCCGGTGCCGAGCGCGATGTTGACGTAACGCACCTGGTTCTGGACCAGCCGGAGCGCGGCGAGGGTGCGCGTCGCCGGGTCGGCGCTCGCGGCGCGGATCTTCTCGATCTCGGCGTTGAGCGGGCTGGTCGCGGGAATGATCTCGGCCTGCCGGTAGAGCGGCATCATCAGCGAGGCGACCGAGTCCCAGCCGCTGAAATCGCTGATTTCGAAGCCGAGCGCGGGCTTGAACCGGGCGGGGGCATATTCGGGCGGCTTCTCGGTCTTGAACGGCTGGAGGTCCCAGTCGTAGCTTCGCTCGTGCCCGCTGGTCGCGACCTTCGGCGCGGGCAGCGTCCCGAGCTCGCGCAGCCGGATCGCGCGGTCGGCGGGGACGATCACGCGGATATGCGCGCGGGTCGCCGCCCCGGGGTCGAGCAACTTGATCGATTCCTCGACATGGCCCTGCATCGTCGGGTCGGTGCGGTCGATGGTGAAGCTGACCTCGATCGTGTCTCCGACCTCGACGCCCTCGCTCTGCAGAGTCGCGGTAAGGCGGCCGTCGAGCGACTGTTCGGCAAGGTTGGTCTCGCGCCTGAGGATGGTGAACTTGGGGCCCGCGGCGAGCAGATCGATGGTTTTCGCGCCGCGGTGGAGCACCGCCGAGTGGACGGTGATCTTTTCGAGCGCGGGGTCCCAGTTGAGCTCGATATTGCCCGCCGACAGCGCCTGCGGGTCGTTCAGCCGGATCGCATAGTGGACGAAGATGCTCTCGGTCTGCCCGGCGAAACGGAACTCGCGCTCGAACAACAGCGCCTCGGTCGACGACTTGGTCGCCCCGCTTGCCGCCGCGGCCGCGGGGACGGGGAGCGGCGAGACCCACGCCGGGACCGGCCCGGTCGCGACCTGGTCGGCGGCGTAAGACGGCCCCGCCGCCGCGAGCGCGGCGCCAAGCCCCATGACGATCAGACGCATCGACCCTTGTCCCCCAATACACACCCCGTCCGGCAAGGAGATGCTAACCGGGGTTAGTCGAATTGCAAGCGGGCGAGGCGGGCATAGAGGCCGTCGGCGGCGGCGAGGTCGGCGTGGCGGCCCTGTTCGACGATCCGGCCGCCGTCCATCACGACGATGCGGTCGGCGGCGCGGACGGTGGCGAGGCGGTGGGCGATGACCATCACCGTCTTGCCGTCCATCAGCCGCTCGAGCGCTTCCTGCACCGCGCGCTCGCTCTCCGCGTCGAGGGCGCTGGTCGCCTCGTCGAGCAGCAGCAGCCGAGCGTCGCGGCGGAGCAGCGCGCGGGCGATCGCGAGCCGCTGGCGCTGCCCGCCGGAAAGCCGCGCGCCGCCCTCGCCCATGAAGGTGTCGAGGCCCTGCGGAAGATCGCGCAGGAAGGTCTCGGCATTGGCGTCGCGCGCGGCGGCCCAGATCTCGTCCTCCGACGCGGCCCAGTTGCCGTAGCGCAGGTTATCGCGGGCGCTGGCGGCGAAGATCACCGTCTCCTGCGGGACCATCGCGATCCGCGCGCGCACGTCGGCGGGATCGGCCTGCCTGAGGTCGACCCCGTCGAGCCGCACGCTTCCGCCCTGCGGGTCGTAGAAGCGCTGGGCGAGCTGGAACAGGGTCGACTTGCCCGCGCCCGACGGGCCGACCACCGCCAGCGTCTCTTCGGGCCGGACGGTGAGCGAGAAATCGTCGAGCGCGGCGACCTCGGGCCGGGTCGGGTAGCGGAACACGACATGGTCATATTCGAGCTCGCCGCGTGGCGGCTCGGGAAGGCGGACCGGCTCGGCGGGGGGCTTGATGCTCGGCTCGGCATTGAGCAGCTCCTCGATCCGCTCCGACGCGCCCGCGGCACGGAGCAGGTCGCCATAGACCTCGCTAAGCGCGCCGAACGCCCCGGCGACGAGCCCGCCGTAGAGCACGAAGGCGGCGATCGTGCCGCCGCTCATCCGGCCCGCGGCGACGTCGGCCGCGCCCTGCCAGATGATCATCGTGATCGAGCCGAAGATGACGAGGATGACGCAAAAGGTCATCAGCGCGCGCAGCCGGATCCGGCGCTTGGCGGTGGCGAACACCGTCTCGGTCGCGTCGGCGAAGCGGTCGGCCTCGCGCTGCTGCTGGCCGAACGCCTGGACGATCTTCATCGCGCCGAGCACTTCGCCGGTGATCGTGCCGACGTCGGCGATCCGGTCCTGGCTGCGCGCCGAGACCGCGCGCACCTTGCGGCCGATGAACAGCACCGGGCCGAGCACGAGCGGGATCCCGAGCACCAGCCCGCCCGCGAGCCGCGGCGCGAGGTAGAACAGCATGCCGGTGCAGGCGACGCCCATCACCACGTTGCGAAGCGCGACCGACAGCGAGGTGCCGACCACCTGCTCGATGATCGTCGTGTCGACGGTCAGCCGGCTGGTGATCTCGGCCGGGCGGTTCTCCTCGAAGAAGCCGGGGGCGAGGCGGAGCAGGTTGCGATGGACCGCGAGGCGAATGTCGGCGACGGTGCGCTCGCCCAGCCAGCTGACGAAATAGAAGCGCGCGGCGGTCGCGGCGGCCATGATGAACACCAGCAACATCAGGTAGCGGAACCAGCGGCCGATATCGCCGTGCCCCCCCGGCCCGGCGGCGGCGAAGCCCTTGTCGATGATCAGCTTGAACGAAAAGGGGATCGCCGAGGTCGCCGCCGCCGCGACCAGCAGCGCGAGCGCGGCGCTGGCGATCACCCCGGGGTAGCGCCCGGCGAAACGCCAGATCATGCGGAGGCTGGAGAGCTTCTTGCCGGGTGCGCCGGTCGCCTTGGGTGGTCGGGCCATCGCGGCGCTTGCTAGCAGTGTGTCGCGCGGGCCTCAATCGGGGCGGGGCGGATTGCCGCGCCGCACTATTCGCTTGTGCGGGCGCGAAGGCAGGGCCACATAAGCGGCCATTCAATGGCTTTTCCCCGGGACAATCCGATGCTTTACGACGCCTACGAGGTGCAGCGCTCGCTGCTTGCGGGCGCAAGCCGGCTGGCCGGCATGGGGGCGGGGTGGCTCAACAACCCGGCGAATCCCTGGTCGTACAATTCGATGAGCCCGGTGGTGGGCGCGGCGCTCAAGGTGTTTTCGAACGCCGCCGCGCCGCACGGCAAGCCCGCCTTCGGGATCGACGAGGTCGTCGTCGGACGCAGGCTGGTGGCGGTGCGCGAGGAAATCGTGGTCCGCAAGCCGTTCGGCCAGCTCAAGCATTTCGTGAAGGCGGACGCCGATGGCGCGATCATCGAGGGCCAGCCCAAGCTGCTGATCGTCGCGCCGATGAGCGGCCATTATGCGACGCTGCTGCGCGGCACGGTCGAGCGGATGCTGCCCAAGGCCGACGTCTACATCACCGACTGGCGCGACGCGAAGATGGTGCCGCTCGGTGCTGGGCGGTTCGATCTCGACGATTACATCGACTATCTGGTCGACTTCCTCCACGCGGTGAAGGCCGCCGGCGACGGCAGCCGCCCGCACATGCTGGCGGTGTGCCAGCCGTCGGTCCCCGCGCTCGCCGCGACCGCGCTGATGAACGGGTCGAAGGACCCGGCGCGCCCGGCGACGCTGACGATGATGGGCGGGCCGGTCGATACCCGCAAGGCGCCGACCGCGGTCAACACGCTGGCGACCGAGCGGCCCCACGCCTGGTTCCAGCACAACGCGATCGCCACCGTACCGGGGCTCTACCCGGGGGCGGGGCGCAAGGTTTATCCGGGCTTCCTCCAGCTCGCCGGCTTCATGACCATGAACCTCGGCAACCACCTCGTTTCGCACTGGGAGATGTTCAAGCATCTGGTCGACGGCGACGAGGAGGGCGCGGACGCGACCAAGCGCTTCTACGACGAATATCTGTCGGTGTGCGACATGAGCGCCGAATTCTACCTGCAGACGGTCGACGCGGTGTTCCAGCGGCACCTGCTGCCCAAGGGCGAACTCACCCATCGCGGGGCCAAGGTCGACGTCGGCGCGATCCGCGATACCGCGATGCTGGCGATCGAGGGCGAGCGCGACGACATCTCGGGGCTCGGCCAGACCAAGGCGGCGCTCGACCTCGCGCCGAAGCTGAAGCCCGAGGACAAGAAATATTATGTCGCGCGCGGGGTTGGCCATTACGGCATCTTCAACGGCCGCAAGTGGCGCGAGACGATCGCCCCGGTGGTCGAGAAGTTCATCGCCGCGCATAGCTGAGCGGTTGGCGCCCGAGCGCGCCAAGCTCACCCGCTCGGCTTTCCCTTCTTTCCTGCGAGCCCGACGAACGCGGTGACGCTGGCCGCGGCGGCGACGGCGGCGCTGACGACCATCGCGCCCGCGAAGGCGTGGAGCAGTCCCTTGCCCTCAGCCCCGAGCACCCCCCCGATCAGCGCGGTGGCGATGAGGCCGCCGGTCCGCGACAGCGCGCTGTTGAAGCCCGAGACCATGCCGGTGTGCTCGGCATCGACCGAGGCGAGCACCGCGCTGGTCAGCGGGGCGACCGCGATCGTCATTCCCGCCGCCATCAGCGCCATCGCCGGGAACACGCTTGGCCAATAATGCTGGTCGGCGGCGATCCGGGTGGCGAGCAGGAAGGCGGCGGCGATCAGCAGCGGGCCGATGGTCAGCGGCCAGTGCGGGCCGACCCGCTGCGCGAGTTTGCCCATCAGCGGCGAGAGCAGCCCCATCAGGATCGACAGCGGCAGCAGCGCCAGCCCGCCCTCGACCGGCGAATAGCCCCCCGCGTCGATCAGCACGTAGGGGATCAGCAGCATCGACACCCCGAACGCGCCGTAGAGCAGGAAGGTCAGCAGGTTGAGCGCGACGAAGGCGCGGTCGCGGAAATAGGCGAGCGGGATCATCGCCTTGTCGCCGCGCCGCCACTCGGCCCAGCCGAACGCGATGGCGAGTCCCAGCCCCGCGCCGAGCGCGAAGGGAGCGGTGGGCCCAAGCGCACGGTCCGCCGACCACAGGGTCAGGCCGTAGGTCAGCCCGAGCAGCGCGAGCGTCGCGAGGATCGCCCCGACGGCGTCGAGCCGCGAGGGCTTGCGCTCCTTTACTTCGGTCACCTTCGCCAGCGCGATGGCGATCGCGGCGGCGGCGATCGGAAGATTGATGTAGAAGATCGCGCGCCAGCCGGCGTGGGCGACCAGCCAGCCGCCGATCAGCGGCGCGATCGCCGCCGAGATCGCCCCCGCCGCCGCCCAGATTCCGACCGCGCGCCCGCGCGCCTCGCCATGATAGGCACTGTTGAGCAGTGCCAGGCTATTAGGCAGCAGCAGCGCCGCGCCGACCCCCTGCAACGCGCGCCCCGCAAGCAGCAGCGCGAGCGAGTTGCCAACCGCGCAGACGAGGCTGGCGAGCCCGAAAAGCGCGGTGCCGATCACCAGCCAGCGTCGCCGTCCCTGGTGATCGCCGAGCGCGCCGCCGGTCAGGATCAGCGCGGCGAGCGGCAACGTGTAGGCGTTGACCACCCACTGAACGTCCGCGGCACCGGCATTGAGCGACTGGCGCAGCGCGGGGAGCGCGACGTTGAGCACCGACCCGTCGATGAAGCTCAGCGACGAGGCGGCGATCGACATCGCCAGCGTCCAGCCGGGGGCGGGACGCTTGGGGTCGTCGCGGCTCAACGGGGCGGCTTCGGCGCCGGGCGCGGGCGGATCGTCGGGGTGATGACCAGGTCGAGAAACGAGCGGATCGCGCGGCGCGCGGCGACCACCAGCCAGATCGAGGCGACGACGAGGCAGGCGGCGACCAGCGCGGCGGCGATTGGATTGGCGATGGCCAGCGCGAGCAGCCCGGTCGTCGCGACGTCCTCCCCGGTCGAGACGAGGATGTTGCTGAACGGTTCGGGGCTGGTGTTGACCAGCGCGCGCGCCCCCGCCTTGCCGGCGTGGGCGACGAACGCCGCGCCGCCGCCCAGCAGGAAGCTGACGAGCTGCCATTGCGGATTGCTGCTGTCGACGATCGCCGCGCTGAGCAGCGCCCCGCCGATCGGGCGGATCACCGAGTGGACGGTGTCCCACGCGCTGTCGACCCAGGCGATCTTGTCGGCAAAGAATTCGGCGAAGGTGCCGACCCCCGCCGCGCCGATCACCCACCAGCTCGCCAGGATATCGAGCTGGTGCAGGTTGGCGGGCAGCGCGATCCAGCCGAAATGCATGGCAAGGCCGGTGACCAGCGTGACGAGATAGAGCCGCCACCCCGCCAGCAGCGAGGTCGAGGCGGTAAGCGAGGCGAGCTGGAGCGGGGTCATACGGCACCTTCCGAAACCGGCGAACGGTCCGGAAGGTGCGCATTATTGGGAGAAATTCAATCGGTTAGTTCGTAGCGCCCATCGACCGCCAGGCGGGGATCGGGGCCGAAGCGATTGTCGCCCTCCTGCGGCGTCCAGAACAGCAGCACCAGTCCGCCGATATAGAGCGCCGTCACCGCCAGCGTGATCAGCGGGTAGGCCGCCAGCTGGCGAGAGAACACCATCAGCGCAATGGCCGGAATGATCAGGACCAGCGCGACCGCGCCGGGCCAGCCGCAATCGTGCGCGCGCCGGACCGCGAGCGCAGGGGCGGGCAACAGCAAAAGCGCGCGGGCGATCGCGACCAGCATGTCCGCCTGCTCGGGCGGAGTTTCCGTCATGACGATGCCCCAGTTGAGGATCGCGCCGACCAGCCAGGTGGTCACCCAATAGCCCAGCAATTCGGTCCGCGTCGACCGGCCGGTGAATTCCAGCAGGCGCGGGTAGGCCTTGAACAGGCGGCGAAATTCGAAGTCGTTCTGGTACATATCTCCCCCTTGTCGTACCCGAGCGCCGCCGAGGTGAGCCGATCGTGCGGTCATGGGCAAGGGGAAAACGCCGGGGGCGACGAAGTCCGCGCGCCTATTCCTCCGCCTTCGCAGGGGGCAGGCCGGCGATCTTGCGGGCGGCGTGGATCAGTTCGACGGGCATCATCGCGACGATGGTCGAGTTGTGCTCGGTACCGATCTCGCTGAGCGTCTGGAGGCGGCGAAGCTCGAGCGCTTCGGACGAGCCGCTCATCAGGTTCGCGGCGTCGGCGAGCTTGCGGGCGGCGACTTCCTCGCCTTCCGCCTTGATGATTCGCGCGCGTTTCTCGCGGATCGCCTCGGCTTCCTTGGCGATGGCGCGCTGCATCTGTTCGGGGATGTCGACGTCCTTGATCTCGACCGAGTCGATCGCGACGCCCCATTTCATCGACGCCTCGCGAAGCAGTTCCTGGAGCCGCTTGTTGATCGTGATGCGGTCCTTCAGCATCCCGTCGAGGTCGGTCTGGCCGATCGCGTCGCGCAGCGACGTCTCGGCCGCCTGAACCGTCGCGGCGACCCAGTTCTCGACCGCGGTGACGACCTGCACCGGGCTTTCGGCGCGGAACCACAGCACCGCGTTGACCCGCACCGCGACGCCGTCGCGCGTGATCGTCTCCTGCGTTTCGAGCTGGTAGGTGATGGTGCGCTGGTCGACGCGGACGACCCGGTCGACGAACGGCACCAGCCAGTACCAGCCCGGCCCCTTGCTCGCGCCCAGCCGGCCGAGGCGGAACAGGACGGCGCGCTCATATTCCTTGTTGATGCCGAACGATTTCAGCGCGGTGACGAGGGCGAGGACGGCGACGACGCCGAGCGGGGCGAGGAGAGCGATCATGGAAGAGGCATAGCGCATTTCGTGGCGCGGTGCGCGGGTTGATCGACGGAGTGGGGGAGTCTGATTTGGGTGGAAAGCTGACGTTCTGAAATTAAGAAGCGTTTGTGGACGACGCGCCAGCATCATCATCGGCATCCGACACGACAAAGAGCGCGTGGTGGGAACGTGCAAGCGTGTCAGTATCGGTTGGTGTCTTTCTTGGCGTCCTCTTAATTGTGGCCGAAGATCACGGGTATGGCGGTCTTTTTGAGTGGTCTTTCGGGTTCATCGCTGGAACGACCATTGCCGTCGCAGTATTCTGGGAGAGGCGACATGCGCCATGGTTCATTCCTGCTGTAGCCCTTTTAATTCTCGCCCAAATCGGCCTGCTTGGTTCGCGACATTGGAGCCTGCTGCCTTCCCGCCACACGGGGCTCGCGATCCAGCTCAAGGGTGTTGCAGCCTTGGACTTTGCTGTGAGCGCGTCGTTTCTTTGGTGCGTCCATAGGCTTTTCGACCCTAGGGAAGGCATCAAGGCGCATTGGAGCACGGCGGCTCAAATCGCGGCAGGCGTGATCATCCTGATGTTCATGGGACTGTTCGCCGGCACAGCTCTTCTGATTTCACGAGCGCGAGACGAAAAATTGGCTTCGAGTAAGCAAGTCTTCGCAGTTTCGACGCCACTGGACATGGCAACGATCATCGACTGCCTTGATGATCAAAATGCAGGAACTGAAGAGTGGACTGATGCCCGGGCACGTTATCCAACGAAAAGCGACTTCAATCAGATGTTCGGCAGGACAATTCGACTGATTGATATGGGAGGGTATCGTCTAATTCAGGTCGAAACGTCGAACGCGAGACCACTCCGGCAGGACGAGAAGTCACTTGTTCAGAGATGCAGTGCGTAACGGCTTGGCAATGACCGCAAAGGGTCGTTCGCAGACATTCCTACACGGGCCGTCACGGGAGTAAATCCCGTGACGTCGGTCCTGCCGCGGTTTGCCGCGCAGGCCGGCCGGTCCTTCGCGTCTCTCGGTTAGCGCCGGCGTCGCGCTTTGCGCGTCGGCGGCGCTAGCCTCGGCGCTCCGGACTTACAAGACCTCAAACAGTCCTGCGGCCCCCATGCCCCCGCCAATGCACATCGTCGTGACGACGTAGCGGGCGCCGCGGCGCTTGCCTTCAATCAGGGCGTGGCCGGCAAGGCGCGCGCCGCTCATGCCGTAGGGGTGGCCGATGCTGATCGCGCCGCCGTCGACGTTGAGCAGGTCGTTCGGAATGCCGAGCTTGTCGCGGCAGTAGAGCACCTGCACCGCGAACGCCTCGTTCAGCTCCCACAGGCCGATGTCGTCCATCTTGAGGCCGAACCGGCCCAAGAGCTTGGGGATGGCGAACACCGGGCCGATGCCCATTTCGTCGGGCTCGGTCCCCGCAACCGCCATGCCGACGTAGCGGCCGAGCGGCTGGAGACCCTTCTTCTCGGCGACCGAGGCATCCATGATGACGCAGGCCGAGCTGCCGTCGCTGAGCTGGCTGGCATTGCCCGCGGTGATGTGGGTGTTGGGGCCGAGCACCGGGTTGAGGCTCTGCAGCCCCTCGAGCGTGGTGTCCGGGCGGTTGCCCTCGTCCTTGTCGACGGTCACCTCGTGCATCGAGACCTCGCCGCTCTCCTTGTCCTTGACCCTCATCTGGACGGTGACCGGCACGATCTCGGCGGCGAGGCGGCCCTCGGCCTGCGCGGCGGCGGTGCGCTGCTGCGACTGGAGGGCATATTCGTCTTGGCGCTCGCGCGAGATGCCATAGCGCTGGGCGACCGTCTCGGCGGTGCCGAGCATCGGCATGTAGACGTCCTTGTGCATCTTCACGAGCGCGGGGTCGCCGCCGATCCGCATCTCGGGCGTCTGGACCATCGAGATCGAATCCTGCCCGCCCGCCGCGACGATATCCATCCGGTCGACGATCACCTGCTTGGCGGCGGTGGCGATCGCCATCAGCCCGCTGGCGCACTGGCGATCGATGGTCATCGCGCTGACCTCGACCGGGCAGCCGGCGCGCAAGGCGACCTGCCGGCCGATGTTGCCCGCCTGCACGCCCTGCGTCAGCACGCAGCCCCAGACGACATCGTCAATCTCGCCCGGCTCGATCCCTGCGCGCTCGATGGCGGGGGCGAGGCTGAGCGCGCCGAGGCTGGCGCCCGGGGTGGCGTTGAACGCGCCCTTGTAGGCGCGGCCGATCGGGGTGCGGGCGGTGGAGACGATGACGGCGTCGCGAGCGGACATGGGGAGGTTCCTTCCTAGGTGAAGATGAGGCCGAGCCACTGGGCGGTGAGGGCGGGCTTGTCCTCGCCCTCGATCTCGACCGTGACGGTGTGTTTCAAGAGCAACTGGCCCGGCGCCTTTTCGTCGGCGGCGTCGAGCGTGAAATGGCCGCGCACCCGCTTGCCGGCGCGAACCGGGGCGAGGAAGCGGACCCGGTCGAGCCCGTAATTGACCGCCATCTTCGTGCCCTCGGGGACGTGCATCGCGTCGGCGGCCATGCGGCTCAAGAGCGACAGCGAGAGGAAGCCGTGGGCGATGGTGCCGCTGAACGGGGTGCGCGCCGCGGCGTCGGGATCGACGTGGATGAACTGCCGGTCCTCGGTCGCCTCGGCGAAGGCGTCGATGCGGTCCTGCGTGACCTCGATCCAGTCGCTGGTGCCGACCGGATGGCCGACCTTCGCGCGGATGTCGTCGAGGCTGGAGACGGGCATGGCCGCCGGTCTAGGCCGGGTCGAAAGGCGCTGACAAGGGGCGCGAAAGCGACGCTACGGAAAGGACGGCTAGGCCTCGGCCGGCGGCTCGGCGGGGAGGCTGACCTGCGCGGGAATCGCCAGTTTCAGCCCTTCGCGGGCCAGCGTTTCGATCCAGCCGATGACGATGGCCGCCTTGGCGCGGGCGAGCGTGTCGGCGTCGCTCGCGCGGTGGTCGTAGGTCAGCTCGCCGTCGATCGACGAGGTGCCGATCCCGGTGACGACGCAGCGCACGAGGCGGCACGCCGACTGCGGCTTGACCACCTCGGCCGCCAGCGCGTCGAGCCGGCGAAGCGCGTCGGGCGGGGTGGTGAGGACGAGGCTGAACGGGATCGTCACGCGGCGCACCTTGGCCTCGGCGATGTTCGACAATTCCTGGCTCAGCAGCTTGGTATTGCCGATGACGACCTGCTCGCCGCTGATCGCGCGGACGCGGGTGGTCTTCAGCCCGATCCGCTCGACCGTCCCGGTGATCGGCGGCGCGTTGCCGAAGCGGATCGTGTCGCCGCGGCGGAACGGGCGGTCGAACACGATCGCGAGGGCGGCGAACAGGTCGGCGAAAATGCCCTGCGCGGCGAGCCCGATGGCGATGCCGCCGACGCCCAGCCCGGCGACCAGCGCGGTGACGTTGACCCCCAGATTGTCGAGGATGACCACGGTGGCGAGCGCGAACAGCGCGACGCTGACCAGCACGCGGATGATCGCGCTGGCATTGCCGAGCGTCGTCTCGCCGGGTTCGTCGCCGATCCGCCGCCCGATCGCGCCGAGCACCAGCTCGCGCGCCCACAGCGCGCCCTGGATCGCGAAGGCGATGGTGAACAAGATGTCGGCGAGGTGCGCGACCTTCGGCGGGGGGTCGGCGTAGCTGGCGACGATGTCGATCGCGGCGGCGACCATGAACCAGACATGGGTGCGCGACAGCACCGCGCCGATCACCCCGCGCCAGCGCGCGCAGGCCGGGTCGCCGCCCAGCAGCCAGCGCCCGAACGCGCGGACGATCAGCATCAGCCCGACGATCCCCGCCGCAACCAGCAGGCCGATCGCCAGCGAATGGGTGTTGGCCGCGATCCAGTCGATCGTGGTGGTGACGTGGCGGCCGGTGGCGAGGGGGAGCGCGTCGTTCACGGGCGCGGCGGTTACCGGGGGCGGGACCGCCGGGTCAAGCGTCAGGCTGCGTTGGCCTTCTTCGCCTCATTTTCGTTGGCGGCGCTCCTGCGGCGGCGCGCGCGGCGCGGCTTGCGCTTGAGGAAGGCGAGGAAGCCGGTCTCCGCACTCGACAGGCGGCGGCGCGCGCGCGGGCGGGTCATGCCGTGGAGCGGGTCGCGCGCGTCCTCCTGCAGCGCCTCGATCAGGCAGGGGTGGACGTAGCTCTTGCGGCTGATCGTCGGGGTATTGCCAAGCGCCTCGGCGACCGGCTCGAGCACGGTCTTGAGCGTCTGCCGTTCGCCTTCCTTCGACGCGAGCAGCTGCTCGAAGAAGATCACGCTCGCGCCCCAGGTGCGGAAATGCTTGGCGGTGAAGTCGCTTCCGGTCGCCTCGCGGATATAGGCGTTGACGTCGGCCGAGGAGATCGGGTGCGGCTCGCCGTCCTCGCCGACATATTGGAAAAGCATCTGGCCGGGCAGTTCCTGGCACTTGGCGACGATCCGCTTGAGGTTCGAATCGCTGATCGTCGCCTCGTGGACGATGCCGTGCTTGCCGGTGTAGCGCATCACCATCTTGCCGCGCTTCTTCCGCAGGTGGCGGCGGCGCAGCGTCGACAGGCCGAAGCTCTTGTTGGCCTTCGCATATTGCTCGTTGCCGATCCGCATATGCTCGGTATCGAGCAGTCGGACGACCGCGGCGAGCACCGCGTCACGCTCGACCTTGCGCTTCTTGAGATCGCTCTCGACCCGCTTGCGGAGCTTGGGCAGCGCCTCGCCGAACTCGCGGCAGCCGTCATATTTCGACGCGTCCTGCCTCGCGCGATAGTCGGCGTGGTAGCGATATTGCTTGCGCCCGCGCGCGTCCTTGCCGGTCGCCTGGATGTGGCCGTTGGCGTCCTTGCAGTACCAGGCGTCGGTGTAGGCGGGGGGAAGCGCGATCGCGTTCAGCCGATCGATCTCGTCGCGGTCGGTCAGCCGCTTTCCCTTCTCGTCGAAATATAGCCAGTAACGGCCGTGGCGCTTGCGGGTGTAGCCGGGTTCCTGGTCGGACGAATGGCGCAACATAATCGGGACCTTTGACGTTTCAGGCAATGAAGCCGCGAGCGCGGCCGCTGGTTCCCCAACCCTTCCGATCCGGAGACGACATGCCCGACATTGCCGACGCCAGAATCCTGTTCATGGCCACCGACCGGTTCGAGGAAAGCGAGCTGTTCGGCCCGCGCGAAATCCTGCTCGGCAAGGGGGCGAAGGTCACGCTCGCCTCGCTCGATACGAAGGAAATCCAGGGAACCGTCCACGACGCGCCGGGCAAGTCGATCAAGCCGGACACGACCATCGCCGAGGTCGACGCGAACGATTACGACGCGCTCGTGCTTCCCGGCGGGGTCAGCAATCCCGACCGGCTGCGGATGGAGCCGGAGGCGGTCGCGCTGGTCAAGGCGTTCGACGCGGCGAACAAGCCGGTCGCGGCGATCTGCCACGGCCCTTGGCTGCTGGTCGAGGCCGACGTGCTCAAGGGCCGCCGCGCGACCAGCTGGCCGTCGATCCGCACCGACCTCAGGAATGCCGGGGCCGAGGTGGTCGATGCCGAGGCCGAAGTCGACGGCAACCTCGTCACCAGCCGCAAGCCCGACGACGTCCCCGCCTTCACCGAAGCGCTGATCGGGCTCGTCGAGCGCGGTTAATCGAACGGTGAGGATTCGCCGCTAATCGAAGCGGCGATGGACTTCGTTCGCAATCCCGGTGTCGCCGAACGCGCGCTCGACCTGTTCGTGATCGCCATCGCGATGGCGGCGGGGGGCGGGTGCGCCCTTCTGCTCGCGGCCAGTCCCGCCGCGGTCGCGCTGTGGGCGGCGATCGGCGGCGCGGCGGCGGCGCTGGCGATGAACGTCGCGGGCCGGGCGAAGCAGCGCCCCGCGCGAAGCTTCGGGCTCGACTATGCGTGGCCCGCGTTGGACGAAGCCGAAGACGACACGCTGCTGCTCGACGACCCGCTCCCCGCCGCGCCGTCGGACTCGCGCGTCGTGCGCCTGTTCGCGCCCGAGACGCTGGCGGTACCGGGCGAGCTCGCCGAGCGGATCGAGCGTTGGCTCGGCGAAGCGCGCGATCGCGGGGTCGGTGAGGCAAGGGTCGTGTCGTCCGAACGCCGCGACGACGAGCCGGCGAAGGCCGGGCCCGCGAGCGCGGCCTTTCACGCCGCGCTCACCGACCTTCGCCGCTCGCTCCGCTAGTCGGCCAGCGTCAGCGCCTCGAGGTGGACGATCGTCGACCCGTCGCGCGAGGCCAGCGGCGGGCGCTGCAAGGCGACGTCGGCGACCAGATGGCCCGGGATCGCCCATTCGGCATCGACCAGCCCGTCGGTCAGCCGCGCGACCAGTTCTTCGCTGTCGGGCCCCCCGACCCGTAGGGTGATTTCATGCCGCTCTCCGGTGAATGTAAGCGATTGCCAATCGACTGAGCGGAAATCCGTAAGATAAGTCCTGTTTCGATCGGGGCCGACCCTTGCCATCAGGCCGCGCAGCAATCCCGCCGCCGCGGGCGAGAGCGCCGGGCGCATCATCGGCTTGCCTCCAGATACTTGCGGACTCGGTAAACGGTCCGTTCCCGAGGTTCTCTCCCCTTGCGCAGATCGAACACGAATCTAGGGTCATTCACGACGCTACGCCCGAAACGGGTAGCCGGCATTTCGCTTTTTCT
Organism: Sphingomonas sp. ASV193; assembly: GCF_040203355.1. NCBI lineage: Bacteria > Pseudomonadati > Pseudomonadota > Alphaproteobacteria > Sphingomonadales > Sphingomonadaceae > Sphingomonas > Sphingomonas sp. ASV193. The sequence goes on along the minus strand of NZ_JBEHBW010000001.1, from coordinate 699,300 downwards.
TAGAAAACGTTCAATTTCTTTTAGTAGGTTCACGGTAAGCCCCTAATCGCTCAAATCCGACTCGGCTCGCCAAAGGAACCAACGAATTTCCTACTTGTCTAGGCACTTTCCTATGGGGTAATGGGAATCATGTCGGATCCTGCTCGGTCGATGCTCGAACGCCTCTGTGCGGAACGAATGGAAAGCTATGCCGCGCTGTCGCGGCTGCTCGATCGCAATGACGCCTACATCCAGCAATATCTGCGCAAGGGCACTCCGCGCCGCCTGCCCGAGCGCGAGCGGCGAATCCTGGCGCGGCATTTCGGAGTCCCCGATTCGGCGCTCGGCGGCCCCGAGGAATCGAGCCGCGAGCAGGACCAGCTGGTCCCGGTGATGCGCCAGCCGGTGCGCGCCTCGGCGGGGCCGGGGGCGCTTGGCGACGACGAGCGCTCGCAACCCTATTTCGCGTTCGATCCGCGCTGGCTGAAGCTGCTCACCTCGACCCCCGCCTCGCGACTGTCGGCGATCCGGGTCGATGGCGATTCGATGGCGCCGACGCTGTCGGGGGGCGACGACATCCTCGTCGACCTCGACGATTGCGGCGAGCGGATCCGCGATGGGATCTACGTCATCCGGGTCGACGAGGCGCTGCTGGTCAAGCGGCTGACGCTCCACCCGCTCGGGCGCAAGGTCACCGTCCAGTCGGACAATCCGGCCTATTCGGACTGGCCCGATTGCGACATCGGCGACATCCACTGCGTCGGGCGGGTGATCTGGGCGGGGCGCCGGATCAACTGAAGAGCGGTATCAGACGCCGGGGCGATCAGCCGACGCGGCGGTCGTAGGCCCACACCGCCAGCGCCATCATCGCGCCCGCGGCGGCGCCGATCTCGAGCCCGAGCAGGACGTGCTGGGTCGTCACGCCCCACAGTGCGCCGATGATGATTGCGGCAATGAGGAAGAAGCCGCCGGCGAGGCGGGGGCGGGGCGGTTGGCTCATCGCGCGCCCTTGGCACACAAGCCGCGCGCGCGCCAGCGGGCTCCGGCAGACATGGTTGACGGACGGTTTACCGCGCTCGTGCGGGCGCTCGTAACGACGCGCGGGGTAGGGCGGGGCCATGCACAGCCCCTACATCGCCGGCCGTACCGCGCTGACCGACGCGCAGGAATTGATCGCCAGCCACGGCGACGAGGCGGGCTATGCCGCCGCGATCCGCGCCGAGCAGAGCCGCGACGCGGGCAACGTGCTTCGCTTTTGCCACTGGCGACAGATCGAGCGGGTGATCGCCACCCTTGCCAGCGACGAGGTCGTCGGCACCGTCCACTAGGCCGCGCCGCGCAGGTTGGGGCCGCACGCGTAGGGGGTGGCGCGCGTCGCCGCGCCTGCTAGGCTCGGCGCATGGTGTTTCGCTCGACGGGCCGGGGGGCCGCGCGCTTCCTCTTGACGGCCGGGCTCGGGCTCTGGGCCGTCCCGGCGCTCGCCCAGCAGGCCGCGCCCGCTCCGAACCCGACCCCGCCCGCGACGCCGACGATCGACCCCAACGCGCCGCTCGACCCGATGCCCGACCTCGGCGTGGCCTGGCCCGACATGGCCACACCCGATGCGCCGGCGACGACCGCCACCGCCCCGAATTCTCCTACCCCCGCGTCGCCCACCACGGCCGCCGCCGCTGCCAGCGCGACCGCGCCGACCGCGGGCGAGAGCGTCGCCTACACCGTCCGGCTCGACGGACTCGACGCACTCGATGCCGACGCGGCGAAGGCGGTGCGCTCCGGGTTCGACGAGCAATCGGCGCTGGTCGCCGACCGGAAGAAATCGGCCAACGCCGCGCAGCTCGACCGCCGCGCGCGCGCCGACAGCGACCTCGTCGCCGAGCTGCTCCGCTCGCAGGGCTATTACGATGCCGAGGCCGAGGCGCGGATCGACGTCGGTACGGGCGCTGGGGGCGGTGCGGGACGGGCGGTCGCAGTGGTCATCGTCGCGAGTCCGGGCAGCCGCTACCGCTTCGCCTCGGTCACGCTGCCCGGGCTCGATGCCGCGGGGGCCGAGACGCAGACGCTCCGCGACAGCTTCGCGGTCAGGGCGGGCGACCCGGTGGTCGCGCAAAAGGTGATCGACGCGGGCACCGCGCTCCAGGCCGAGCTTGGCGCGCGCGGCTTCGCGACCTTCAAGGTGGGCGAGCGCGACATCGTCGTCGACCATGCGACGCGCGAGGCGCGGCTGGTGCTTCCGGTCACCCCCGGTCCAGTCGCGCGGTTCGGGCGGATCACGGTCAGCGGCAAGCCCGGCTTCTCCCCCCGTCACGTCGCGGTCATCGCCCGCTTCCGGCGCGGCGACCGGTTCGAGGAAGCCAAGCTGACCGACCTTCGCCGCGCGCTGATCGCGACCGGGCTGGTGTCGGTCGCCGAGGTCAGGGAAGTGCCGGTCGACGGCGGGCGGACGATCGACCTCGCCGTCCATCTCGAGCCCGCGCCCCCGCGCACCATCTCGGGCGAGGCGGGCTATGGCACCGGCGAAGGGGTCAAGGTCACCGCCAGCTGGCAGCACCGCAACTTCATCAACCCCGAGGGCGCGCTGACGCTGCAGGGGGTGCTCGGCACGCAGGAGCAGGGCGCCTCGGTGTCGCTCCGCCGCTCGAACTTCCGCCGCCGGGACGTGGTGGCGACGCTGCTGCTCGCCGCCGACCATACCCGGCTCGCCGCCTATGACGCCAAGACGCTGACGATCAGCGGGCGGCTCGAGCGGCAGTCGACCTTCCTGTGGCAGAAGCGCTGGACCTGGCACGTCGGCACCGACCTCCTGGGCTCGAACGAAGTCGACACCGACGCGACCACGGGGGTCCAGCAGCGGCGCACCTTTCTCATCGCCGCGCTTCCGGTCGGGCTGACCCACGACGACAGCGACAGCCTGCTCGACCCGACGCGCGGCTTCCGGCTCGGCGGCTGGCTGAGCCCCGAGTTCAGCCTCCAGGCCGGGGCGCGCGGCTATGTGCGCGGACAGATCGACGCCTCGGCCTACCGCCCGGTCAACAGCCGCACGGTGATCGCGGCGCGGGTGCGGCTGGGCACGATCCTCGGCGCCTCGCGCGACGAGATCGCGCCGTCGCGGCGCTTCTATTCGGGCGGCGGCGGGTCGGTGCGCGGCTACGGCTACCAGGAGCTCGGGCCGCGCGACGCCAACGGCAAGCCGATCGGCGGGCGGAGCCTCGCCGAATTCTCGATCGAGGCGCGCTACCGGATCGGCAATTTCGGGATCGTGCCGTTCCTCGACGGCGGCACGCTGTCGACCGGGGCGAGCCCGCGGCTCAACCACTGGCAATTGGGCGCGGGGGTCGGCGCGCGCTATTATTCGAGCTTCGGCCCGATCCGGATCGACGTCGGCACCCCGCTCAACCGGCAGGCCGGCGACAGCCGGATCGCGGTCGTGGTCAGCCTCGGCCAGGCCTTCTAGGCGTGAGCGGCGACGAGGTCCGCGTGGTCGTCGTGAGGCGCTCGTGGGGGCGGCGGCTGGTCGGCGAACTGCTCGCGCTGCTGCTGTCGCTGGTGATCCTGCTGATCGTCGGACTGGTCGCGATCGACACCGCGCCGGGGCACCGCTTCCTCGTCGACCGGATCGGCCAGATCGAGACCGCGAGCGGGCTCAAGATAAGGATCGCGCGGATCGACGGGTCGATCTTCGGCACCGCGCACCTGCGCGGGGTCACCGTCGCCGACCCGCGCGGGGTGTTCGCGGCGAGCCCCGACATCCTCCTCGACTGGGCGCCGGGGGCGTGGCTCTACAACGACCTCCACATCGACCGGCTCGAGACCGACCGGCTGGTCGTCTCGCGGCTCCCCGCGCTTCGGCCGAGCGGCAAGGCGGGCGCGATCCTTCCCGGGTTCGACATCCACATCGGCAAGCTCACGATCCGCCGGCTCGAGCTCGGCAAGGCGGTCGCGGGCCGCGCGATGGTCGCCGCTCTCGAGGGGCACGGCGACGTCCGCGCCGGGCGCGCGCTGGTCGTGCTGGACGGACGGAGCAGCGCCGGCGACCGGCTGGCGATCAACCTCGACAGCGCGCCAGACCGCGACCGCTTCAACCTCGGGGTCGAGGCGCATTCGCCCGCCGCCGGGCTGCTCCCCGGCCTGTTCGGCTCGGTCCGCCCGGTCGACCTCGTCGTCGCCGGCAAGGGCAGCTGGAGCCAGTGGCGCGGCGCGGCCGAAATGCGGCTTTCGGGGCGCAAGGTCGGGGCGCTCGCGCTCCACGTCGACCAGGGGACGTTCCGGCTCGGCGGCGCGCTCGCCCCCGCGCCGTTCCTCGACGGCAAGCTCCAGCGGCTGACCGCGCCTGCGATCCGCGTCGACGGCGAAGGCAATTTCGCCGGGCGCCTGTTCGACGGGCGCGTGAAGCTCGCCTCGCCCGCGCTCCGCGCGGTGGCGATCGGCAAGGTCGACCTCGCCGCGGGGGAATGGCACGGGGTTCGGCTGGGGGTCGACCTGCTCCGACCGCAGGCGCTGTTCCCCAACATGACCGGGCGCGACATCCGCCTGCTCGCCACGCTCGACGGGCGCTTCGCCACCGCCGACTTCAGCTACCGGCTGACCAGCCCGCACCTCGCGTTCGACGCCACCGGGTTCGACGGGGTGATGGCGACCGGGCGCGGCACGCTGTCGAAGGCGCCGCTGCGGGTCCCGCTGCGGCTGTCGGCCAGGGCGCTGACCGGGGTCGGCGACGTCGCCGAGGGGATCCTTCGCAACCTCACCATCGACGGGGTGCTGCTGGTCAGCTCGACGATGGCGCGCGGCGACGACCTCCTGCTGTCGAGCGACAAGGTGAAGGGGCGGATGTCGCTGATGATCGACTTCGCCACCGGCAGGTTCGACCTCGTCATCGCCGGCGGGCTGACCCGCTACCTCGTCCCCGGGCTTGGGATCGTCGACGTCACGACCCGGCTCCACGTCGTCCCCGGGCCCAACGGGCAGACGCGGATCGTCGGCAATGCCGAGGCGTGGGTGCGCCGGCTCGACAACGGCTTCCTGCGCGATCTCGCCGGGGGACTGCCGCACCTCACCACCGATCTCGAACGCACCGGCGACGGGGTACTCCACTTCACCAACCTGAGGCTGAACGCGCCCAAGCTCGCGCTCGCGGGGCAGGGGGTTCGGCGCAACGACGGCAGCTTCCACATCGAGGCGAAGGGGCGGCAGGCGAAGTACGGCCCGATCCTCTCGCTCGTGCTCGACGGTCCGATCGACCGGCCGAAGGTCGAGCTGCTGCTCGCGTCGCCCAACGAGGCGCTTGGGGCTCGCATGGTGCGGCTCGGCCTCGTCCCCAACGCGGCGGGCTATGCGTTCACCGCCAGCGGCCAGTCGAAGGCGGGGCCATTCACCGCGACCGGCGCGATCCTGCTGCCCAAGGGCGGCGCGACCGCGATCGACATCGCCGCGCTAAACGTCGCCGGCACCACCGCGCGCGGTCGCCTCACCAGCCTGCCCGGGGGCCTTTCGGGAACGCTCGCGCTCGCCGGGGGCGGGATCGACGGGACGATCGGGCTCGCCCCCGCCGGGGCCGACCAGCAGGTCGACCTGCATTTGTCGCTGGTCAACGCCAGCCTGCCCGGACCGCCGCCGGTTGCCATCCGGCAGGGGCGGGTCGACGGGCGGATCCTGGTCGGCGACAGGACCACCAACATCGTCGGCACGCTCGTCGCGAAGGGGGTGTCGAGCGGCAGCCTGAGCCTCGCCAGCCTCACCGCCAGCGCCAGTCTCGTCAATGGCGCGGGCGAGGTGCGCGCCGCGCTCGCCGGGCGGCGCGGCAACGCGTTCGATTTCGCGGCGGTGGCGCAGGTCGGGCCGGGCGGGGTCACGCTGACCGGCAAGGGGTCGATCGACGGCAAGCCGCTGACGATCGACGGGCCGATGCGGATCAGCGCGGCGGGCGACGGCTGGGACGTCGCGCCGACCCGGGTCCGCTTCGGCGGCGGGGCGGCGACGCTGTCGGGACGGACCGGGTCGAACCCCGTGCTCCACGCCGATGTCGCGGCGATGCCGCTCCAGCTGCTCGACATCGTCGCCCCCAAGCTCGGGCTTGGCGGGGTGGCGAGCGGGCGGCTCGACTATGCGTGGAACGGCGGGCGGCCGACCGGGCGCGCCGACCTCAAGGTGCGCGGGCTCAGCCGCTCGGGGCTGGTGCTCGCCTCGCAGCCGATCGACGTCGGGCTCGCCGCGCTGCTCCAGAACGGGCAGGCGGCGATGCGCGCGGTGGCGGTCGCGGGGGGCAAGACGATCGGCCGGGCGCAGGCGCGCTTCACCCCGGTCGGCGGTGGCCCGGTGCTCGCCGCGCTGATGGCCGCGCCGATGGAACTGCAGCTGCGCTATGCCGGCCCGGCCGACACGCTGTGGCGTTTGTCGGGGGTCGAGACGTTCGACCTGTCGGGGCCGATCGCGGTCGGCGCGAACATCGGCGGGCGGCTGACCGACCCGGTGATCCGCGGGGCGATCGCGGCGCAGAACGCGCGGCTCGAAAGCCCGGTGACCGGCACGGTGATCGAGGGGCTGAAGGCACAGGGCACGTTCGACGGCTCGCGGCTGCTGCTGTCGTCGCTGAGCGGCGCGACGCCGGGCGGCGGCGCGATCAGCGGCGGCGGGTCGATCGACTTCGCCGGCGGCGCGCCCGCGCTAAACCTCTCGTTCCAGGCGCAAAAGGCGCAGCTGCTCGACCGCGACGACATCGCCGCGACGGTCACCGGCCCGCTCAGGATCCGCTCGAACGGGTCGGGCGGCACGATCAGCGGGCAGCTCACGCTCGACAGCGGCGCCTTCACCCTCGGCCGCGCCAGCGCCGCCTCGAAGGTGCCCCAGCTCGGGGTGCGCGACGTCAACGTCGACCCGGGCGAAGTGATCGAGGTCCAGCAGCTCAGCCCGTGGAAGCTCGACCTCGCAATCGCCGGGCGCAACCTCAAGGTGCGCGGACTGGGCATCGACAGCCTGTGGTCGACCAACCTCAAGGTCGGCGGAAGCGCCGATTCGCCCGCGCTCAGCGGCACCGCCAACCTCGTGCGCGGCAATTACGACTTCGCCGGGCGCAGCTTCCGGCTCGAACGCGGGGTGATCCGCTTCCGCGGCGAAAGCCCGCCCGACCCGCAGCTCGACATTCGCGCCACCGCGCAGGTGCAGGGGCTCGACGCGGCGGTGACCGTCACCGGCAGCGGCAACCAGCCCGACATCCAGTTCAGCTCGGTTCCCGCGCTGCCGCAGGACGAACTGCTCTCGCGGCTGCTGTTCGGCACCTCGATCACCAACCTGTCGGCACCCGAGGCGCTCCAGCTGGCCAGCGCGGTCGCGGCGTTCCGGTCGGGCAAGGGCGGGCTCGACCCGATCAACGCGGTGCGCCGCGCGGTCGGGCTCGACCGGCTGCGGATCCTGCCCGCCGACATCTCGACCGGGCAGAAGACCGCGATCAGCGCGGGCAAATATATCGGGCGCAAGCTGTTCGTCGAAGTGATCACCGACGGGCAGGGCTATTCGGCGACCCGGATCGAATATCAGGTGACCCGCTGGCTCTCGCTGCTGTCGAGCGTCTCGACCATTGGGCGGACCAGTGCCAACGTGCGGGTCAGCAAGGATTATTGAGGGGGAAAGCGTGTTCGCCAACTGGAACGTCCGCAAGGCCATCGTCGCGCGCGAGGCGATGCCCGAGGCGCATCGCCTCCATGCCAGCCTCGGCTGGCCGCACCTCGTCGCGCTCGGGGTCGGGGCGATCGTCGGCACCGGCATCCTCACCCTGATCGGGGTCGGGGCGGGCAAGGCGGGGCCTGGGGTGATGCTGAGCTTCGCCATCGCCGGGGCGATCTGCGCCTGCGCCGCGCTCGCCTATGCCGAGGTGGCGACGATGATCCCCGCGGCGGGAAGCGCCTATACCTACAGCTATTCGACCTTCGGCGAGCTGGTCGCCTGGGTGGTCGGGTGGAGCCTGATCCTCGAATATACGCTGGTGGTCAGCGCGGTCGCGGTCGGCTGGTCGGGCTATGCCGCGCCGCTGCTCCACGTCCCCCACGCGCTCGCCAACGGGCCGCACCTCGGCGGGATCGCCAACCTGCCCGCGGTGGCGATCATTGCGATCGTCGCCGGGGCGCTGGTCTACGGCACCCGCGAAAGCGCGAGCGTCAACGCCGCGCTGGTGGTGGTCAAGCTGCTCGCGCTGGCGATGTTCGTCGCGCTCGCCCTGTCGGCGTTCGACGGCGCGCACTTCCAGCCGCTGATGCCCTACGGCTTCGCCAGGTCGGGCGCGGCGGGGCACGAGGTCGGGGTGATGGCGGCGGCGGCGATCATCTTCTTCGCCTTCTACGGGTTCGACGCGATCGCCACCGCGGCGGAGGACGCGAAGAACCCCGCGCGCGACCTGTCGATCGGGATCGTCGGCTCGATGATCCTGTGCGTCATCATCTACATGGCGGTCGCCGCCGCGGCGATCGGCGCGCGCGCGCCGGCCGACTTCGCCGCCAGTCCCGAGCCGCTGGCGCTGATCCTGCGCGACATCGGCCACCCGCTCGCGGCGCGGCTGCTCGCGCTGTCGGCCAGCATCGCGCTGCCGACGGTGATCCTCGCCTTTTTCTTCGGGCAGAGCCGGATCTTCCTCGCGATGGCGCGCGACGGGCTGCTGCCGCAGCGGCTGGCGAAGGTGTCGCGCCGCGGCACGCCGGTGGCGGTGACCCTGTTCACCGCGGTGGTCGTCGCGGTGATCGCCGCGATCTTCCCGCTCGACGAGATCGCCGCGCTCGCGAATGCCGGGACGCTGACCGCCTTCATCGCGGTCAACGCGGCGATGCTGATGCTCCGGCGGCGCGAGCCGACGCGCGAACGCCCCTATCGCGCGCCCGCCGCGCCGCTGGTCGGGACGGTGGGGATCGCGGGCTGCCTCTACCTGCTCGCCAGCCTGCCCGAGAAGACCCAGCTCTATTTCCTCGGCTGGAACCTCGTCGGGCTGGTGGTGTACGCGCTCTGGGGCGCGCCGCGCGCCGCGCGCGCGCGGGCGGCGAGCGCGGGCGTCAGTGCCTGAGGAAGCCCTCGAGGTCGGCGCGTAGTTCCTCGAGCGTCGCGCGGTCCCAGCCCTTGTCCCACGGGGTCGCGTCGCCCGGCTGGCCGAGGAAGCCCGGCACCTGCCAGTCGCTCCCCGCCACCTCGGGCCGCGCCTCGGCCAGCCGCGACAGGTCGAACCGCTCCTCGAACGACAGCCCGGCCTGCGGCCCGCGCACCCAGCTGACGTGCGCCGCGACGGTCACCGTGTTGCCGAGGTCGAGCATCACCGACTTGCCCTCGAGCACGCGGTACTGGAGGTCGACCAGCGCCCCGGTCGGGCTGATGTTGCGCAGCCGCACCGGGTGGGTGTCGTGGTCGTAAAGCAGGTCGCCCGACCAGATCAGCGGGTGCCGCCGCTCGACGCGGCGCTTGTCGTCCTCGTCCTCGGGCGCCTCGAGCCGCGCGGGCTCGAGTTGCACCGCGACGACGTGCGGGAAGCTGCGGTGGATGACGTCGAGCAGAACCCGGTCGCGGACCGCGGCGTCGCCTTCGATCTTCGTCTCGTGCGCGAATTCGAGCCCGATCCGCCCGTCGCGGATCCAGCGCACCGCCGCCTCGATTCCCGGCCCGTCGCCGAACGACAGCGATACCGGGTCCCACAGCCGGGGGGCGAAGTCGGCCTCGATCATCGCGCCCCCGCCCGACAGGTTGATCAGCGCCGCGACCTGCTCGGTCCCGCCCCAGCGCGCGACGACCTGCTCGTCGGTCAGCCGGTGGCGGTCGCCCTCGCGATGGTCGCCCAGCCGCGCCTCGGCGCGCGGAACCACGATCGAGGTGAGGTCGTCACCCTGCGCGCTCTGCGCCTGCTTGGCGCGCAGCAGCGACGCGACGTCCTGGCAGTTGCCGGACAGGAGCGATTGTCTGAACTGGTTGGTCACGCTTGGTCTTCCCCCGCGAAGTGCGTGCCGAGAATGACCCTAAAGCGTTACGAAATCGTGCAGGGCGCGTGGTCGAACGGGGTGCCGGCCAGGCGCCGCTCGCCGGTGCGCGGTGCGCGGACGGCGGTGCGCGCCAGCGGCTCGATCCCGCGCGAGGGCAGGCAGCGTTCGAACGCGTGGAAGCGAATCTCGCAGGCCATGCGCGCATCGTGCGCGCGCGGGGGTTACCAAATGGTAAGCGAAAGGGGCGCTCCCGCGCCGGGAACGCCCCTTGCTGTGCCGGTCGGCGTGGCCGATCAGCTGCTGTAATACATGTCGAACTCGACCGGGGATGGGGTGGTTTCCCACCGCATCACTTCCTCCCACTTGAGCTCGATGTAGGCGTCGATCTGGTCCTCGGTGAACACGTCGCCCTTGGTCAGGAATTCCTTGTCGGCGTCGAGCGCGTTGAGCGCCTCGCGCAGCGAGCCGCACACGGTCGGCACGTTGACCAGCTCGGCGGCGGGCAGGTCGTAGAGGTTCTTGTCCATCGCCTCGCCCGGGTGGATGCGGTTCTGGATGCCGTCGAGCCCGGCCATCAGCAGCGCGGCATAGGCGAGGTAGGGGTTGGCCATCGCGTCGGGGAAGCGGAACTCGACCCGCTTCGCCTTTTCGCCCGCACCGTAGGGGATGCGGCACGAGGCCGAGCGGTTGCGGCTCGAGTAAGCGAGCAGCACCGGCGCCTCGAACCCCGGCACCAGCCGCTTGTAGCTGTTGGTGGTCGGGTTGGTGAAGGCGTTGAGCGCGCGGGCGTGCTTGATGACCCCGCCGATGAAGTAGAGCGCGGTCTCGCTGAGCCCGGCATAGCCGTTGCCCGCGAACAGCGGCTTGCCCTTGGCCCAGATCGACATGTGGGTGTGCATGCCGCTGCCGTTGTCCTTGGCGATCGGCTTGGGCATGAACGTCGCGGTCTTGCCGTACTGCTGCGCGACCATGTGGACGACGTACTTGTAGACCTGCATCCGGTCCGCGGTCTCGACCAGCTTGCCGTAGGTCAGCCCCAGCTCGTGCTGCGCGGCGGCGACCTCGTGGTGATGCTTGTCGCACGGCAGGCCCATCTCGAGCATGACGTTGACCATCTCGGCGCGGATGTCGCCGGCGCTGTCGACCGGGGCGACCGGGAAATAGCCGCCCTTGGCGCGCGGGCGGTGGGCGAGGTTGCCGCCCTCATATTCGCGCATCGTGTTGGTCGGCAGCTCGATGTCGTCGATCTTGTAGCCCGACGCGCTGTAATTGTCCTCGAAGCGGACGTCGTCGAACATGAAGAACTCGGCCTCCGGGCCGACGAAGACGGTGTCGCCGACGCCGGTTTCCTTGAGGTAGGCCTCGGCGCGGGTCGCGGTCGAGCGTGGGTCGCGGGCATAGAGCTCGCCGGTCGCCGGCTCGACGATGTTGCACACCAGGATCAGCTGCGGGACCGCGCTGAACGGGTCGATGAAGGTCGCGTCGAGGTCGGGCATGAGGATCATGTCGCTCTCGTTGATCGCCTTCCACCCGGCGATCGACGAGCCGTCGAACATGAAGCCGTCGGTCAGCATGTCCTCGTCGATGACCGAGGCGACCATGCTGAGGTGCTGCCACTTGCCCTTGGGATCGGTGAAGCGGAGGTCGACATATTCGATCTCGTTGTCCGCGATCAGTTTCAACACCTTCGACGCCGCGCTGGCCATGTCTTCGCTCCGTGAATAGCAGGCTGTCCGCGGCCCCCCGGACCGCAGTGCCGCCCGCCTTTCCAGACCGGGCCGATTCGAGTCATGGTGAGAAATTCACCCCGATGCTGCGCCGCACCCCGGATTTCGCCGCGCCGCACCCAATTTTCGCTGCGGCGCACAAGTAAAAGCCGGCCGCCCGCGGGGGCGACCGGCTGTTGGCGACCCGGACCGGGCGCTGGCGCTAAAAGCCGGCGCGGTCGTCGGTGGTCGAGTAGGGCTGTTCCTGGATGTTCGTGTCGACGTCGATCATCTTGTAGAAGGGGCAGCGCACGATCAGGCCCGTCAGCACGAGGTAGGCGGCGACGACGCCGACGATGATCGCGGCGATTCCGGTGATGGTGCCGAGATAGATCAACACCCCGAGCACGAGGCCGACGACGATCCGGACGACCCGATCTTCCGGTCCAACATTGCGTTCCATGACAATCCCCTTGTTCGCGGGTGCGCGGACCCCCGCTGTTCCCTTCGTCGCTCAGCCTAGGCCGGTTCGAGGGCGAATCCAAGGCGCAAAAGCCATCAGAACGACCGGCGCTGCGCCTGCACCAGCATCCTCAGCAGCATCGCCACCGGGCGCGGCACCCCGACCTTGCCCTCGAGCCACAGGCTGACCGCCGAGCGGCTGACCCCGATCGCCCCGGCAAGGTCGGCCTGGGTGCGATAGCCGAGCACGCGCATGTGCCGCCGCAATTCCTCGGGCGGCATCGACGACTTGAGCTCGGGGGCGAGGTCGGAATCGGCCATCGGGTGAGGATTTAACGCGCGAAACGGCTGCCGTCACTTTTTTAGGCAGGGTGGCGTCGCGTGGGCGTCACGGGAATTAATCCCGTGACGTCGATCAGGTTCGCTGACGCGACCTGTCGGCCGCTCTTCGCCGACTCTTCGCGCAGCGCGCGATTGCTTTGCATTCGCCGCGCTTCGCTTGGCGGCTCAGAGGGCGTCGTGACCCTTGTCGCCGGTGCGGATGCGGATCGCTTCGTCGATCGTGCTGACGAAGATCTTGCCGTCGCCGATCCGCCCGGTGCGTGCGCTGCTCTCGATCGCCTCGACCACCCGGTCGGCCAGCGCTTCCTCGACCACGACCTCGACCTTTACCTTGGGCAGGAAGTCGACGACATATTCGGCCCCGCGATAAAGCTCGGTGTGGCCCTTCTGCCGCCCGAAGCCCTTGACCTCGGTGACCGTGATCCCGCTCACCCCGACCCCGTGGAGTGCGTCCTTCACGTCGTCGAGCTTGAACGGCTTGATGATGGCTTCGATCTTTTTCATGCGCGCGACCATGCCGGATCGTCGCCGCCTTGGGAAGCGTCGCCGCCCCGATCGGCGTCAGCGAGAAGCCGCTCGCTTTGCACCCACAGCCCGGCGAGCAGCAGCGGCGGGGCGATCGCCGGGAAGGCGGTGCCGACATAACCGCCGATCGTCATCGCCCGCTGCCGCCAGCCCATCGCCCCCCAGTCGTGATCGAGCAGCACGGCGAAGCCGAGGCTGACCGCGGCCATGTCGTAGGCGAAGCTGTAGGGCAGGACGAGAAAGGTGGCGGTCGCCGCCGGGAACACCAGCCGGTCGAGCGGCAGGTGCCGCAGCCGCCACAGCATCGCCAGCGCCGCCGCCGACACCGCGAGGTGCGCGGCCCACGCGAACGGGTTGTGGCGAAGCCGGACATAGGTCGAGGGGATGCCCGCGAAATAGGGTTCTTCGCTCGATCGCAGCAGCACCCCGATCTGCGTCTGAGCGCCCGCGGTCAGGTAGGCGCGCGTCAGGTGGAACAGCGCCTCGCCCGCGCCCCACAGCAGCAGCGCAACCGCGGCGGCGACGGCAACCTGCCGCCAGCGCCGCTTGGCGATCAGCGTGGGCGCGAGCAGGATACCGAGGTGCGGCTTGAGCGTCAGCAGCCCCGGCGCCACCCCCGACCCGCGGAACGACCATAGCCACAGCGCCGAGGCGAGGATGCCGTACTGGCCGTTGGGCATCTCGGCGAGCGTCGGCAGCAGCAGCAGCCACGGCCAGGCGAAGCCGATCGTTCGCCGCGCGGCGAGCACGAACAACGCGACCGAGCCGAGCCACCACAAGAGCAGCGCCCCGCCGTAGGGAAGCTGCGACAGCGCCGCCCCGATCGCCAGCGTCGCGGGGGGATAGCTGTAATTCTGCCCCGACAGGATCCCGACCTGGTGGAGCAGCCCCTGGTAGGCCGACAGGTCGTAGACATCGACCCCCGCCCAGCCGAACCGCCCGCCGAAATAGAGATTGGTGAAGTCGCGCCCGATCATCGTGCCCGCGTGGGGCAGCCACAGCCCGTCGCGGTGCGTCCAGTCGACGATCGAGCGGTTGAGCATCGTCACCGCGCCCAGCAGCAGCATCGCCGTCCACACGATCAGCGGCGGTCGCCCCTCGGCGGCGCGTCGGTCGATTTCCCCCATGACCCGGTGCTACGAACCGCCCGCCGCGCGTGCAAGTCAGGAGCGGTCAAGGGACCTGCTATTCGCCACCTCGACGCAGCCCGTCCGCCCGGCGTGCGCGACGACATAATGCCGCCCACGCATCAGCCAGTGGAACGGCCCGCTCGCCGGGACGTCGCAATCGGTGCCGCCCTCGTGGACCGCGACCGCGATCATCGCGCCGACGATGGCGACCCACATCGCGACCATTCGGCCGCGCGGACTCACGCGTAAGGTGGGCGGTCGAGCCCGGCGGGCGACTTGGTGAAAATCTCGCAGCCGGTATCGGTGATCCCGATCGAATGTTCGAACTGCGCCGACAGCGAGCGGTCGCGGGTTACCGCCGTCCAGCCGTCGTCGAGCAGCTTCACGTCGCCGCGACCGAGATTGATCATCGGCTCGATGGTGAAGATCATGCCGGGGCGAAGCTCGGGCCCGGTGCCGGGGCGACCGGCGTGGACCACCTCGGGGCTGTCGTGGAACAACCGCCCGACCCCGTGGCCGCAAAAGTCGCGCACGACGCCATAGCGGTGCTTCTCGGCATGCGCCTGGATCGCCGCGCCGATGTCGCCCAGCCGCCCGCCGGGCCGCGCTCGGTCGATCCCGATCATCAGGCATTCGTACGTCACGTCGACCAGCTTTCGCGCCTTCAAGGGCACGTCGCCGACGAAATACATCCGGCTGGTGTCGCCGTGCCAGCCGTCGACGATCGGGGTGACGTCGATGTTGACGATGTCGCCGTCTTTCAGCGCCTTGTCGCCGGGGATTCCGTGGCACACGACGTGGTTGATCGAGGTGCAGCAGCTCTTGGTATAGCCGCGATAGCCGAGCGTGGCGGGAAGCGCCCCGGCGTCGAGCGTCATGCGATGGACGATCGCGTCGAGCTCGCCGGTAGTGACACCCGGGCGGACATGCTTGGTCAGCTCGTCGAGGATCGTGGCGGCGAGGTGGCCAGCCTTGCGCATCCCCGCGAACCCGGCTTCGCCGTGGAGTTTGATGACGTGGCTGCGCGGCTCGGCGCGATCGAGCGGATCGACGGTGACATATTCGGTCATGCCGGCGATATAGGGCCGATATGGAAAAACAGCGAGTCTGGACCGCCGGCCTGGTCGTCATCGGCGACGAAATCCTCTCGGGGCGGACGCAAGACAGGAATGTCGCGCAGCTCGCCAACTGGCTCAACGTGCAGGGCATCAGGCTGGCCGAGGTGCGGATCGTCGCCGATGTCGAGCGCGCGATCGTCGCGGCGGTCAACGCGCTCCGGAGCGCGCACGACTATTGCTTCACCACCGGCGGGATCGGGCCGACCCACGACGACATCACGGTCGACGCGGTGGCGGCGGCGCTCGGCGTGCCGGTCGTCGTCCACCCCGAGGCGCGCGCGCTGCTCGAACGCTATTATGCCGGGCGCGGCGGGCTCAACGAGGGGCGGCTGCGAATGGCGCGCGCGCCCGAAGGCGCCAGCCTGATCGACAACCCGGTGTCGGGCGCGCCGGGGCTTCGCCTCGGCAACCTGTTCATCATGGCCGGGGTACCGCACATCACCGCCGGAATGCTCGAGGGGCTGACCGGAAAGCTCGAGGGCGGCCGCCCGGTGGTGTCGCGCACCGTCGGCGCGCACGCGCCCGAAAGCGAGGTGGCCGGGCTGCTCCGCGACGTCCAGCTCGCGCACGACGGGCTGTCGGTCGGCAGCTACCCGTTTTTCAAGGAAGGGCGGGTCGGCGCCAATTTCGTCGTCCGCGCCGAGGACGAGGCGCTGGTCGACAAGGCGCTCGGCGAGATCGCCGAGGGGCTTCTCGCGGCGGGCTACGAGCCGGTCGCCGGGGGCATCTGAGCGCCCCCGGCGCGCCGGTCATCAGCGTTTAGCGGCGAACCGCGTGCTTGGCGTGGTGGTGACCGATCGCGCAGCCCGCGGCGGCGCCGAGGATCGCGTGATGATGCGCGACATGGCCGGCGACCGCGCCGACCGCGGCGCCCTTGAGGCAACCCTTGGCGGACGCGGGGGAAGCGAGCGCGAGCGCGCTGGCGGCGGCGATCAGGACGGCGGGGGCAAGACGGGTCATGGCTTTACTCCATCGACGGGGGGACCGCCTCAACGCCGCCCCCGCCATCCGCGTTCCGCCGCCCCGCCAGCGCGTTGCTCCGTCGCCTCCTCAGCCCGCCATCCGCCCGAGCGTGCGTTCGCGATAGAGCAGCGCATCGACCCGCCCGACCAGGAGGTCGGGATCGAACGGCTTGGTGAGATAGTCGCCCGCCCCCGCGCCGAACGCGATCGCCTCGTCGCGCGCCGAGGTCCGCGCGGTCAGCATCAGCACCGGCACCCCGCATAATTTCATGTCGATCCGCATCTGGTGCAGCAGCTGCACCCCCGACATGCCGGGCATCATGCAGTCGAGGATCGCGAGGTCGGGCGGGCGCCGCCGCATGACCTGCAGCGCCTCGGCGCCATTGTCGATCCAGCCGACCGCGTAGCCGGCCTTGGCCAGCGCCCCCGCGGCGATCTGCGCGGCGATC
This sequence comes from Sphingomonas sp. ASV193, assembly GCF_040203355.1. Taxonomy (NCBI): domain Bacteria; kingdom Pseudomonadati; phylum Pseudomonadota; class Alphaproteobacteria; order Sphingomonadales; family Sphingomonadaceae; genus Sphingomonas; species Sphingomonas sp. ASV193. The sequence continues at coordinate 682,689 of NZ_JBEHBW010000001.1, read as the reverse complement.
GGCTCGTCGTCGACTAGGATGATCCGGGCCACAGGCTTTTCCCTTCGAGCTTGCCGTGAAAGTCGAGACCGAGCGGCAGCAGCCGCCGGATCGCCGCGCACGCCGCCATCAGCAGCGCGATGCTGTCGTCGGCGACCACGAAACGGCGTTCGAGCTCGCCCGCGGTCCGCGCCAGCGCGCTGTCGCCGGACGCGGCGGCGCTTCCCGCCACCCGGCGCAGCGCGTCGGCGATCTCGTGCCCCCACAGCGGCGCGACCTCATGTTCGTCGATCACCAGCAGCAGCAGCCGGGCGAGCGTCTCCTTGTCGTCGCTCAGCCGCCGCTCGGGCGCGGTGCGATCGGCTCGCCCCGCCGCCGAGCGCGGCGTCCAGTGGTCGAGCAGCGCGCGCATCGTGTCGATCGCGACCGGCTTGGCGACGGCGGCCTGCATCCCGGCGGCGCGGCACTCGGCCTCGCTCGACCCGGTGGCGGTGATCGCGACGATCGGCAGGCGGTGCCCGTCGAGCCCGAGCGAGCGGATCCGGCGGCTCGCCTCGAACCCGTCCATCCGCGGCATCGCCAGGTCCATCAGCACCAGCGCATAGCCGTCCTCGTCCGATTGCGCGTCGCGCACGCGTTCGATCGCCTCGCACCCGTCGTTGGCGATCACCGGGCGATAGCCGGCACGCAGCACCGCCTCGCGCATCATCCGGCAGGTCATCGGATGATCCTCGACCACCAGCACGCTCGCCCGTTCGGCTGTCGCTACCGCACCCATCGACTCGTTCTCCAAGGTTTCGAACGAATCGAGAACCTAACCGCAAGCTTCGGAAAACGCGCTGTTAACCGTGTCCGTCGCGGACGCTGTTCGCGCGCAAGCGGAGCGAATTTGCCCCCGCTTGCGCCGCGCGCCCGCGCCGCCCAGAGTTGGCCGATGTCGATCGCCCGCCGCGCGCTGCTCGCCGCCACCGCCCTGACCGCCGGCCCCGCGCTGGCCGCCACTTCCAGCCTCGCGCCTTACGAGGCGGTCGACCCGATGATCGGCACCGGGGGCGAGGGCCACACCTATCCCGGCGCCAGCGCCCCGTTCGGGATGGTCCAGCTGTCCCCCGACACCGACGTCGGCTGCACCATCCGCAGCTGCTACGGCCACGCCGCCGGCTATCGCTACGACGACCCGACGATCGAGGGGTTCAGCCACACCCATTTCAGCGGCGCGGGGCATAGCGACCTCGCCGATTTCCTGCTGATGCCGGTCAGCGGCGACACGGTGCCGCTCGATCCCGGCGACGCGAAGGTGCCGGGCTCGGGCTATCGTTCGCGCTTCGCTCACGCGAGCGAGGTGGCGCATCCCGGCTATTATGCGGTGACGCTCGACGATCCCGGCGTCCGCGCCGAACTGACCGCCGGCACGCGCGTCGGGGTCCACCGCTACGCCTTTCCGGCAGGCAAGGCGGCGCACATCGTGCTCGACCTGCGCACCTCGCTCTACAATTATCCCGGCAAGGTGATGTGGTCGTCGCTGCGTCTGCGCGACGCGCGAACGATCACCGGATGTCGCCAGACGCGCGGCTGGGCGCCCGACCGGATCCTGTGCTTCGCGATGCGCTTTTCCGCGCCGCTCACCGGCCATACCTTCGCCGATACCGAAAAGGACGTCGCCTACAGGGGCTTCCAAGGGCCGGGGCGGGGGACCGACGCCGTCGCCTACAGGGAGGGACGGCAGCTCGTCGCGAGGCTCGACTTCGGGACGCTGGCGACGCCGCTCGAAGTGAAGGTCGCCATCTCCTCGGTCGACGAGGCGGGCGCGCTCGGCAATCTCGCCGCCGAGCCGGGCGACTTCGACGCGATCCGCGCGGCGACCAGGCGGCGCTGGGAGGAAGCGCTCGGAGTCGCGGCGATCGACGCCCCGGCGGGAATGCGGACCAGCCTCTACACCGCGCTCTACCACTCATTGCTCGCCCCCTCGGTCGCGGGCGATGCCGACGGGCGCTATCGCGGCCCCGACAACCAGGTCCATCAGGCCAAGGGCTTCACCTTCCGCTCGACCTTTTCGCTGTGGGACACGTTCCGCGCCGAGCAGCCGCTGCTGACCCTCATCCAGCCCGACCAGGTCAACGCCGACATCGTCAACTCGCTGGTCGCCAGCCGCCGCGACAGCCCGTTCGGGATCCTTCCCGTCTGGCAGTTCCAGGGGCGCGAGACGTGGACGATGATCGGCTATCACGCGGTCCCGGTAATCGCCGACGCCTATCTGAAGGGCATCAAGGGATTCGACCCGAAGGCGGCGCTCGACGCGATGGTCGCCAGCGCGACCTACGCCCCCTACGGTGACCTCGGCGACTATATGGCGCGCGGCTATGTCCCGATCGACCGCGAGCCCGAGGCGGCATCGAAGACGGTCGAATATGCCTATGACGACTGGACCATCGCGCGCATGGCCGAACGGATGGGGCGCAGGCAAGTCGCGGCGACCTTTTTCAGGCGCGCGGGCAACTGGCGCAACAGCTTCGACCCGGCGACCGGCTTCGTCCGCGCGCGCAAGGCCGACGGCCCCTTCCGCACGCCCTTCGACCCGACCGCGATCAACTATGGCTCGGACTATACCGAGGGCAATGCCTGGCAATACAGCTGGTTCGTGCCGCAGGACCAGGCCGCGCTGTTCACGGCGATGGGCGGCGATGCGGCCGCGGTCGCCAAGCTCGACGCGATGTTCGACTATGACAACTCGAAGCTCGACTATAGCCATGCCGAGGACATCGCCGGGCTGATCGGCCAGTACATCCACGGCAACGAGCCGAGCCACCACGTCGCCTATCTCTACGATTACGCCGGCGCCCCGTGGAAGACTCAAGGCAGGCTCAAGCAGATCGTCGACAGCCAGTACAAGCCGACCCCCGACGGGCTCGCGGGCAATGACGACCTCGGGCAGATGTCGGCGTGGCTGTTCTTCACCGGGATGGGCTTCTACCCGGTCACCCCGGGCAGCCTTCAATATGCGATCGGCCGCCCGTTCGTGACCCGCGCCGCGCTGCGGCTGCGGAACGGCCGCACCTTCACCGTCCTCGCCGACCGCATCGACGACGCGCACCCTTATGTCGGCGCGGTATGGCTCAACGGAAAGCCGCTCGAGCGCAGCTATGTCACCGATGCCGAGCTGATGGCGGGCGGGACGCTGAGGTTCCGGATGCAGGCCGAACCGAACAAGTCGTGGGCCACCGCACCGAGCGCGCGCGGCTATTCGATGAGCGTGAGAAAGCGGTAACGGAGCGGGCGGCGAGAGGGCAAGCCGCCCCTCGGCTTCGCCTCGTGCGCTCCAAAAAAAACATGCCCCCGGCATGTTTTTTGTGGAGCGGGTGAAGGGAATCGAACCCTCGTCGTAAGCTTGGGAAGCTTCTGCTCTACCATTGAGCTACACCCGCCCGACACGGCGCGAGCGGCCCCCTGCCACGCCCGGCGCGGCATGGCAAGAAAAAGGGCGCCGTCCCGAAGGACGACGCCCGATTTTCCGCTTGAACTCTGGCGACCCTTACAGGCCGACGTTGAGCGTCGCGCTGATCGCCCGGCTCGCGACCGGGGTGAACCGCGGCGCGCTCGCGTTCGAGCCGAACGCGTTGATCGTGGTCGACAGGTTCCCGAAGTAATGCGCGTTGAACAGGTTGATCACGTTGACCTGCAGGTACGACTTGCGCGCCGGCAGGAAGGCAAGGTCGAGCCGCGCGTCGAGGTCGACCGTGGTGTAGCCCTTCACGACAACGTCATTGACGTCGGTCGCGTAGCGCTTGCCGACATGCTTGGCCTGGATGCCGAGCGTGACCGGCGCGAAGTTGACCTCCGCGCGGCCGCCATACTGCCAGCGCGGCGTCTCGACCACGAACTTGCCCGCGGTCCGCGCGCAGATCGGATAGGTGTACACCCCGCTCGCGGTCGGGAACGACGACGGCAGCCCGTTGCAATAATAGGTCTCGCCGGTCAGCGCCCCCGGGACCGCCGCCGACTTGCCGATGGCGACCGAGGTCGCGGTCGCCGGGATCGCGACCGGCACGTAGAGCGCGTTGCCCAGCAGCACGTCCTGCTTCAACTTGGCGTTGGTGTAGCTGAGCAGCCCGAGCAGGTTGAGGTGCTGGAACGGGCTCACCCCGACGCTGGTGTCGACGCCCCAGCTGTTCACCTTGCCGACGTTGCGGTCGATCGAGGTGTTGGTCGTCGGGTCGTACGAGGTGACGATGCGGTTCTGGTAGTTGATCTTCCACGCCGTCGCCTGCGCCTGGACGCGGCGATTGATGAACCGCGCGCCGAGGTCGAACGAATCGGTCGTCTCGGGGATCACGTTGACCATCGGCTGGCGATACAGGTTGTCGGTGCGCGGCGCCGAGAAGCCCTTCGCATAGCTGCCGAAGACGCTGAGGCTGTTGGTCAGCGCGTAGGTCAGGCCGACGTTCGGCAGCAGCTTGTGATACTTATACTTGGCGGTGAACGGCGCGTAGACCGGCGTTCCGAGCAGCCCCGCGACCGGCGGGACATAGCTGTTGGGAACGAGGTAGTAGCCGCTGTTCGGCGTGGCCGAAACCGCCGAGGGCTGGACGCAGACCGGGAAGCCGCTGCCCGCCGCCGGCGTGTAGCAATGCTGGTCGAGGTTGCGCTGGAACCACGGCGAGCGAAGCCCCAGCTCGACCCGCAGGCGGCTGTCGACGAACTTGCCGATATACTGGCCCGACAGCTGGTTGAGCAGCGCGATCGACGTCCGGTCGCGGTTCTGAAGGACGCTTCCGTTCGCCTGCCGGATCGGGTCGCCGTTGCGACCGAAGAACGGGTTCGAGATGGCGAAGTTGTAGTTGGTGAACGAATATTCGCCGGTCTGGCGATGGTGCGCCCGGTCGAAGCTGTACGACACGCGGAAGGTGTTGTTCGGGTTGATCTTCCACAGCAGCGAGCTGAGCACCGTCCAGCGGTGGGTGTTGGTGATCGACGGACGGCCGACCAGAAGCGTGTCGAGCGTGTCGCCGTCGGCGTTGAGATCGACGCCCGTCGACCCCGCCACGCCGTTCTTCAGCAGCGGGTCATTCTCCTTGAGCAGGACCGTCTGGGTGCCGCCGTTGGCGAGCACATACTGGTAGGTCGGGTCGAAGGTGAAGATCAGATTGTCGGCGATGGTGAAGCGCGACTGGCCGCGGATGTTGCCCGTGTTCGACGGGTTGATCTGGTTGTAATAAAGGTTGGTGCTCGCCTGCGAAGCCAGCGGGCCTTCGGGGGTGTAGCAAGTCGACGGGTCGCTCTGCGCGCCCGGGCCGCCCGCCGGACGGGTCTGCACCGCGCCCGCCGAGTTGAGGCACGAGTTCACATAGCCGAGACTGTTGATCTTAGCCCACTGGTCGTCGGTGAAGTCGCCGACCACGAGCGGCGAACCGCTGGTGTAGCCGGTCGGCACCGTCGTCACGCCGAAGATCGAGCGAAGGTCGCTGAGCGTCGGGTTGTTGTAGTTGTTGTTGCGGTTGTGGTTGTAATGGCCGGCCAGCGCGATGAAGTCGCCGTTGGCGAGCGGCTGGTAGAGCTTGCCGTTGACCTGCCACTTCTTGATCTGGCCCGGGCCGCGCCACAGGTCGTAGGTGGCGTCGCTCGCCGCGATCCACGCCTTGGTGCCCCACGGGGTGAAGGTGCCGGTGTTGATCATGCCGAACACGCGGCGGAAATTGAACGTGCCGAGCGAGCCGTCGACCTGGAAACCCGGCTGGTTGGTCGGGATCAGCGTACGATAGTTGACCGTGCCGCCCGCCGCCGAGGCGGTCGGCGAGTCGACGTCGGTCGCGCCGAGGTTGACGTTGACCTGCTCGATCAGCTCGGGATCGATCTGCTGGTTCGAATAGACCGCATAGTTGCCGCTGTCGTTGAGCTGGGCGCCGTCGAACGTCAGGCTGACGCGCGCGCCGTCGAAGCCGCGGATGCGAAGGTTGCCGCCCGAGCTGCCGTACGGGTCGTTCTGGGTGAAGTTGACGCCCGGGATGTAGTTGATGGTGTTGAGCACCGTCTGCCCGGGACTCTGCTTGGCGATGAACTCCTGCGTCAGCAGGCCCTTCGCCTTGGTCGAATCCTGGATGACGACGCCGTCGGTCCCCTTGGCCTTGCGCGTGCCGGTGACGACGATCGCGTCCTTTTCGGCCTCGACCGTCCCGGTCGACTGGGCGAAGGCGGCGGCAGGCATGACGACGGCAGCCGCCGTCGAGAGCAGAATAAGCTTTTTCACTTTGTGTGACCCCGATGAAATTGGCACCCGATGCGGACGCGCCGGTCCCGGCTAGCGAGGGTAAAAGTCAGGCTGATGACGACCGGCGATGCCCGTCGATCGACGCTGCCTTTTCCACCATGATGGTGATGTCCCCGCGTCGCCAATCCCCGCGCGACTCGTGCTATCGTCACAGCAGACCCGCCGCGCCGCGACAATGTTCGGCGTCACCGAATTGTCACACTCGCGCCGGTTTGGCGCGACACTGATGCACGATTACAACGACTTAGGTTGGCTCAGCGCGCCGCGTCGAGCTTCCGGCCAAGCGCGACGAACAGGCTGATCAGAACCGGCACCAGCACGATCGACAGCACCACCTTGGCCAGCGCCTGGCCGACGATGAGATCGCCGATCGGCCGCACGCCGTAGAAACTCACGGTGATGAAGATCAGCGTGTCGACGATCTGGCTTAGCGCGCTCGCGATCGCCCCGCGCACCGCGACCAGCCGCCCGGCGCCCGACCCGCCGAGCCGCGCGAAGATCAGCACGTTGAGCGTGACCGAGGTGCCGTAGGCGAGGATGCCCGCCGCCATCATCCGCCAGCTCTGGCCGAGGATCACCGGAAAGGCTTCCTTGGCGGGCGGGTACATGTTCGGGTCGGTCGGCAGCTGGAGGACGAACAGCGTCAACAGGATCGCGGTCACCAGCGGCACGAAGCCGAACCGAACGAACCGGTCGGCATAGGCGCGGCCGTAGAGCTCGGCGACCGCGCTCGACAGCGACACCAGCGTCAGGAAGGGGAAGATCCCCGCCTCGACCGCGAGCGGCCCGACCGATACCTGCTTGGCGCCAAGCACCCCGCCGAGCGTCACCATCCCGCCGTAAAGCAGCGCGAGCAGCAGCAGCCCGCGCGGCAGCGTCGCCGGGGCATCGGGGGTCGGGGCGCGGTCGGTTTCGATCATCGCCTTCGCCTAGCGCCAAACGCCGACCCCGCAAGTCCTTATGATTTGACCGGTTGGGACACGCCCGCTACGCCCCCGCGACTTTTGCCCGCCGCCGCAACCCTTTAGACAGGACAGGTGCCCGACCGTCATGGCCGAGACCCGCTTCGACATCGTCGCCATGGGCGATGCCATCGTCGACGTGATCGCGTCGTGCGACGAGGATTTCCTGGTCAACCATCGGCTGCCCAAGGGGTCGATGCAGCTGCTCACCCCGCAGGCCGCCGATTCGCTCTACGCGGCGATGGGCCAAGCGCGCGAGATGAGCGGCGGCTCGGCGGCCAACTCGATGGCCGGGATCGCGGCGATGGGCGCCAGGTCGGCGTTCATCGGCCAGGTCGCCGGCGACCAGCTCGGCACCATCTTCGCCCACGACATGCACGCGCTCGGGGTCCATTTCGACACGCCCCCGCTGTCGTTCGGGCCGCCGACCGGGCGCTGCCTGATCCTCGTCACCCCCGACGGCCAGCGGACGATGAACACCGCGCCGGGCGCAAGCCACGAGCTCGACGTTTCCGCGCTCGACGAGGCGCTGGTCCGCGATTCGGCGATCCTCTTCCTCGAAGGTTATCTGTTCGGCCCGGCCCGGCCCCGCGCGGCGATGATGCGCGCGGTCGACATTGCCCACGCCGCCGGTCGCAAGGTCGCCTTCACCCTGTCCGAAAGCGTGTGCATCGCCGACCGCAAGGCGGGCTTCCACGCGATGCTCGACGGGGGCGGGGTCGATCTCCTCTTCGCCAACGAGGACGAGGCGCTCCAGCTCACCGGCCGGACCGGGCTCGAGGAGGCGCTGGCCGAGCTGTCGCAAAAGGTGCCGACGCTGGTCATCACCCGCGGCGCGGCCGGCGCGCTCGCGGTCGAGGACGGCAAGACGGTGCGGATCCCCGCGATGCCGGTCCCCAACGTGGTCGACACCACCGGCGCGGGCGACCTGTTCGCCGCGGGGTTCCTCACCGCGCGCGTCAAGGGCGCGCCGCTCGCCAAATGCCTGTCGACCGGCGCGATCGCGGCGGCGGAAATCATCTCGCATTATGGTGCGCGGCCCGAAGCCGACCTCAAGGAATGGATCGAGCTGTGAGCGGCGGGATCAAGAGTTTTGCAACGGCTCGCGACGCGAGCATCCCCCGGATGCTCGCGGGGCGAAAGCGATACTCATGTTGAAGAGGCTCGCCGTTTATTGCGGCGCCGCGCCGGGCAGCGACCCGGCCTTCGCCGACGCCGCGCGGGCGATGGGCGTCGCGCTCGCGGAACGCGGGATCGACCTCGTCTACGGCGGCGGCCGGCTCGGGCTGATGGGGATCGTCGCCGACGCGGTGCTCGAGGCGGGCGGGCGCGCCTATGGCGTGATCCCCGAGGCGCTGGTCGAGCAGGAAGTCGCGCACCGCGGCCTGACCGAGCTCCACACCGTGGCGACGATGCACGAGCGCAAGGCGAGGTTCACCGAGCTCGCCGACGGCTTTGCCTGCCTGCCGGGCGGGATCGGCACGCTCGACGAGCTGTTCGAGGCATGGACCGACCAGGCGCTCGGCTACCACGCCAAGCCCTTCTGCCTCGTCAACGTCGGCGGCTTCTGGAACGACATGGTCGACTTCATCGACCATGTCGCGGCGAGCGGCTTCCTCAGCGCCGCGCGCCGCCGCCAGCTGCTCGTCGCCGACACGCCGGGCGCGGCGATCGACACGCTGGACGAAGCGGTCCGAAACGCGTCACAAGGAATGACCTGGTAATAAGGCCCGGGGGAGGGGCTCGTTCATGTACAATCCGCTGGGCCTCGTCGGGATCGCCGTGATCCTCGCCATCGCCGTGCTGTTTTCGACCAACCGCCGCGCGATCAACCCGCGCATCGTCGGCGCGGCCTTCGCGCTGCAGGCGGTGATCGCCTTCCTCGTGCTCCGCACCGGCGGCGGGCGCGAGGTGATCCAGGCGATGAGCGACGGGGTCGCCGCGCTCTTGGGCTATGCCGGCAAGGGTACCGAGTTCCTGTTCGGGCCGAGCGACAAGAACCCGCTCGCCAACACCTTCGCCATCGCCGCGCTGCCGGTGATCATCTTCTTTGCGTCGCTGGTCAGCATCCTCTACTATTTAGGCGTGATGCAGCGCGTGGTGCGCTGGGTCGGCGGGGCGATCGGCTGGGTCACCGGGATCAGCCGGGTCGAAAGCCTCGGCGCGGCGGCGAACATCTTCGTCGGCCAGTCCGAAAGCCCGCTGGTCGTTCGCCCCTACCTCCCGGCGCTTCCCCCCGCCCATCTGTTCACGCTGATGTGCGTCGGCATGGCGGGCGTCGCGGGCACGATCCTCGCCGCCTACGCCAGCCTGCTCGGGGCGAAATATCTCCCCTACCTCCTCGCCGCCGCCTTCATGTCGGCACCGGGCGGCATCCTGATGGCCAAGCTGCTGATGCCGGACGGCGAGCCCAAGGCGGGCGAACTCCCGCTCGAGGGCGGCGAAGCGGTCGCGTCGGAAGATTCGATCGAGGTCCACGGCTTCGAGGAGGGCGAGCAGCCCGCCAACATCATCCAGGCCGCGGGGCAGGGTGCGCAGACCGGGGTCAAGCTCGCGGTCGCGGTCGGCGCGATGGTGCTCGCCTTCGTCGCGCTGGTCGCGCTCTTGAACGGCATCATCGGCGGCATCGGCCACCTCGTTGGGCAGGACGGCTGGAGCCTCCAGGCCGGGCTCGGCGCGCTGTTCGCCCCGGTGATGTACCTGATCGGCGTGCCGTGGGGCGAGGCGGGGACCGCGGGCGGCCTGTTCGGCACCAAGATTGCGCTCAACGAGTTCGTCGCCTTCATCGACCTCGGCGCGATGCAGCCCGGCGCGCTGACCGACCGCAGCCGCGCGATCGTCACCTTCGCGCTGTGCGGCTTCGCCAATTTCAGCTCGATCGCGATCCAGCTCGCGGTCGTCGGCAACCTCGCCCCGAACCAGCGCTCGACGATCGCCCGCCTCGGCCTTCGCGCGCTGCTCGGCGGCTCGCTGGCGAACCTGATGAGCGCGGCCCTCGCTGGTCTGATGTTGCCCTGAGCCGCCGAGCGCAAGGAAAGCGGAGCGAAGCGAGCGTCCTTGCGTCGAGAGACGGCGAAGGCCGGCCAGCCTTGCGGAGCGAAGGACTGACGGCACGGGATTTACTCCCGTGACGGCCACAAGGCCATATTCTAAAGAGACTGCGATGACCACCGACACGATCAGCAGCGACTCCGTCGCCACCGTTTCCCTCGCCGATGCCGACCGCACCCCGGCCGCCTTCGCCGAGGCACTCGGGCACAGCTTCGTCGACTACGGCTTCGCGATCGTCCGCGATCACGGCATTTCGCAATCGCTGATCGACGAGGCCGAGGCCAAGGCCAAGGCGTTCTTCGCGCTGCCCGAAGAGGTAAAGCGCAAGTACAAGATCGAAGGCTCGGGCGGCGCGCGCGGCTATACCCCGTTCGGGATCGAGACCGCCAAGGGCGCCGAGGCGCACGACCTCAAGGAATTCTGGCACGTCGGCCGCGACCTTCCCGAAGGCCACCGCTTCAAGGGCCACATGGCCGACAACGTCTGGCCCGCCGAAGTGCCGGGCTTCAAGGAGACGTTCCAGGCGCTTTACGCCGCCTTCGACCAGGCCGGGGTCAAGATCCTGCGCGCCGTCGCGCGCTTCCTGAAGATCGACGAGGACTATTTCACCGACACCGTCCGCGACGGCAATTCGGTGATGCGGCTGCTCCACTACCCGCCGATCGACAAGCAGATGATCGATTCAGGGGGCGGCAACCACATCCGCGCCGGCGCGCATGAGGACATCAACACCATCACCCTGCTGCTGGGCGCTGAGGAGGCGGGGCTGCAGCTCAGGACGAAGGACGGCCGCTGGCTCGACGTCAGTCCCAAGCCGGGCGAACTCGTCATCAACATCGGCGACATGCTCCAGCGGCTGACAAACGGCTATCTCCGCTCGACCCCGCACCGCGTCGTCAACCCGGCCCCCGACCGCGCGAGCAAGGCGCGCTACTCGATGCCCTTCTTCCTCCACTTCCGCAGCGATTACCTGATCGAGCCGCTGCCGAGCACGGTGCCACCGGGCGCGGCGCCGAAGTGGCCGGCGATTACGGCGGACGACTATCTCCAGGAGCGGCTTAGGGAGATCAAGCTGAAGTGACGCGCTCGGGTCTAGCGATCGGCATTCTTGGCCTATGTGTCGGCGCTTGCGATCCCGGAGTTCATTTGGGTTGGGAAAAAGACTTCAGCGGGAAAGTTGATTTCGAATGCATTCAATCTGCGCTTAAGAAAGTTGCACCGGACGTCACTCGAACGTCGTGGTCAGATCCGAATAATGACGAGGACGGGTTCCCTCGTGGAACGCAGGTCACTCAGTTCAATTATTCTGATCCATCTGCGAAAGGGTCGTACCAGTTGAACGTCGCCAGACTGCCAAATGGTTTGACCCACTATCAGCACAAGTGGGGTAAGCTCGGGACGAAAATCCCCGCTGAAGAACAGAAACTTGTCCTTCCGCTGCTTTACAAGACGAACGCTTCGGTAAGCCGTGAGTGCGGGCTGAATTTTGACGACGTTATGCCTACTATTGGTGACGGCTAACCCGAATCCCCCAGCGCCGCCGGCCCGAAGCCGTGCGGGATTAGCGCCGACAGTTGGTGCCGCTCGACCGCCGCCCCGTCGCCCGACGCGCACACCACCTCGATGTCGCGCCCGCCGAGCAGGCTCGCCTCGAGCAGCGCCTGTCGGCAGCCGCCGCACGGCGTGACCGGCGCCTCGCCCTTCAGTTCCGCGCCCGACCCGTCGCCGCCCGCCACCGCGACCCGCGCCACCTTGGCCAGCCCGAACGCGTGTTGCGCGGCGGTCAGCGCGCTTTGCTCGGCGCACAGCCCGAGGCGATAGCAGGCGTTTTCGAGGTTCGCCCCGGTCACCACCTCGCCGTTGACGCTCATCACCGCGCAGCCGACCGAAAAGCGCGAATAGGGCGCATAGGCCTTGAGCGCGGCGGCGCGGGCGAGGGCGATCAGCTCGTCGTCGGTCATGGCATTGTCTAATGACGCGGGCTAAGCCGCGCGGCAACCGCCTGATCCGGAGTCTCGCCTTGCGTCGCTATGCCCCGCTCGCCGCTGTTTTCCTTGCCGCCGCCTGCTCGCAGGTCCCGACCCCGCCGCCGACCGTACCGCCGCCGCCGCCGCCGACGCCGATCGAGGTGCAGCTGCTCGCGCTCAACGACTTCCACGGCAATCTCGAGGTGCCGCCGCCGTTCGACGTCACCGACCCGGGCGCGCCCCCGCGCAAGCTCGTCAGCGGCGGCGCCGCGCACCTCGCCGCGACGATCGAAAAGCTGCGTGAAGGCCATCGCTATACCGACACCGTCGCCGCGGGCGACCTGATCGGCGCCAGCCCGCTGACCAGCGCGCTGTTCCTCGACGAGCCGACGATCCACGCGCTCGACGCGATCGGGCTCGATTTCGTCTCGGTCGGAAACCACGAGTTCGACAAGGGCGTGAACGAGCTGAAACGGATCCAGGACGGCGGCTGCGCGGTGTTCACCAATCGCACGCCGTGCGGGCTCGAACCCTACGCCGGCGCGCACTTCCACTATCTCGCCGCCAACGTGTTCGGTCCCGACGGCAAGACCGTTTTTCCCGCCACCGGAATCCGCCAGTTCGGGCCGATCAAGGTCGGCTTCATCGGCATGACGCTGAAGGGCACCGGAAACCTCGTTACCCCGTCGGGGGTCAAGGGGCTGACCTTCGCCGACGAGGCCGCGACCGCCAACGCGCTGGTGCCGATGCTCAAGGCCGAGGGCGCCGACACCATCGTCCTCCTGATCCACCAGGGCGGCAAGACCCCGACCTTCACCGAAGGCAAGGGCTGCGCCGGGCTATCGGGCGACATCATCCCCATTGTGCAGAAGCTCGACCCGGCCATCGCCACCGTCATTTCCGGCCACACCCACTGGGCCTATGTCTGCCAGGCCGAGGAAGCAGGATCGACCGGCAACCGCCTGCTCACCAGCGCGGGCAAATATGGCGGCTTCGTCACCGACATCCGGCTCCACTTCGACCCCGCCACCCACGCGCTGGTCAGCAATTTCGCGATGAACGTGACCGTCGGCACCGGCGCCGAGGACGGCAAGGTCAAGGCGATCGTCGACCGTTACGTCGCCGCCGCCGCCCCGCTCGCCAACCGCGTCGTCGGGCGGCTGAGCGCGGCGGCGCCCTATTCGGTCGACGATGCCGAAAGCCCCGCCGCCAACCTCATCGCCGACGCCTTTCTCGCCGCCACCCGCGCGCCGGCGAAGGGCGGGGCGCAACTCGCGCTGGTCAACGCCAGCGGGGTGCGCGTCGGGCTTCCCGCGGGCGACATCGCCTACAAGGACGTGTTCCGGATGATGCCGTTCAACAACGGCGTGGTGGTCGAAACGCTGACCGGCGCGCAGATCGCCCGCGCGATCGAGCAGCAATATGCGCAGGCCCCGCACGTCCAGGGCGGCAAGCCCGCCGCGCTCGCGGTGTCGCAGGGGGTGAGCTACACGGTCGACCTGTCGCGTGCTCCAGGATCGCGGGTCACCGCGCTGGCGCTGGGCGGCCGCCCGATCGACCCCGCGGCGCGCTACCGGGTGGCGATGAACAATTACATGGCCTCGGGCGGCGACGGGCTCAGCGCGCTCGCCGAAGGGCGCGACCTCGTCGATACCGGGATCGACGTCGACGCGCTGATCGCGTGGATCGCCAACGGCCGCACCCCGCCCGCGGCGAACCGCATCCGCGTCGTTCCCTAAGGGAAGCCAGCGCCTAGCGCAGCGGCGGCTCGTCGAAGCTCCTGAGCTTGCGCGAATGGAGGCCGTCGCCTTCCTCGCGCAGCAGGTTCAGCGTCTCGATCCCGATCCTCAGGTGCTGGCTGATCGCCCGCTCGTAAAAGGCGTTGGCCTGGCCGGGCAGCTTGATCTCGCCGTGAAGCGGCTTGTCGCTGACGCACAGCAACGTCCCGTAGGGCACGCGAAAGCGATAGCCCTGCGCCGCCACCGTCGCCGATTCCATGTCGATCCCGACCGCCCGGCTCTGGTTGAAACGAAGCGCCGACAGCGTGTAGCGAAGCTCCCAGTTGCGGTCGTCGGTGGTGACGATGGTGCCGGTGCGAAGCCGGGTCTTGAGCTGCTCCTCGGCCTCGCCGGTGACGCTCAGCGCCGCCGCGAACATCGCGGTCTGCACCTCGGCGATCGCCGGGATCGGAATCTCGACCGGAAGCACGTCGTCGAGCACATGATCGTCGCGAAGGTAAGCGTGGGCGAGCACGTAATCGCCGATCGCCTGGCTCGGGCGCAGCCCTCCGCAATGGCCGATCATCAGCCACGCCTCGGGCCGAAGCACCGCGATATGGTCGCAGATCGTCTTGGCGTTCGACGGGCCGACGCCGATGTTGACCAGCGTGATGCCGTCGCCCTCGGGGGTCATCAGGTGATACGCCGGCATCTGGTGCCGCCGCCACACCCCGCCCGCGATCTGCGCCTCGGCATCGTCGAGGTTGCGCTGGTCGTAGACCCCGCCCGGCACCGACAGGCCGGTGAAGCGGCTTGCCTCGTCCTTCAGCGCCTCGACCCCGAACCGCACGAACTCGTCGACGTAGCGGACATAGTTGGTGAACAGCACGTAGCGCTGGAAATGCTGCGAAGGGGTGCCGGTATAGTGGCGCAGCCGCGCGAGGCTGAAGTCGGTGCGCGGCGCGTCGAACAGCGCCAGCGGGCGGACCGGCTCGAGCGCGAGGTCCCACCCGCCGTCCGAGATCTCGTCGCCGATCTCGACCAGCTCGGTCGAGGGAAACCAGCGTCCGACCTCGGCGCTCGCCATCCCGCCCAGCCCGAGATCGGCGCCGTCGAGGACGTAGGGGTAGGGGATCTCGCTCGCCGACGCGCCGACGCTGACCCGCACCGGATAGTCGCGGACGAGATGCTCGAGCTGCTCGGCGAGATAGTGGCGGAACTGCTTCGGCCGGGTGACCGAGGTCGCGTAGATCCCCGGCTGGTTCAGCCGCGCGAACGCCCGCGCCGGGGTCGGCGGGGGGGTGTCGGGATCATATTCGATCCGGAGCTCGGGATAGGCGAAGGCGCCCCCGTCGCGCGCCTTGAGGTCGGGGCGAGTGCCGTCGCGAAGGAACGCCGACAGCGCCTCGCGAAGCCGGTTCGCCGATGCGTCGAAGCGCGCCTCCAGCTCGTCGAGCAGGGCGGGGATCTGGTCCGATGTCGTCATGAGCCGTCCGCTTGGCGGGGAAAGATGACGAGCGCAAGACCCCGGTTGATTTAATAAGCGCGCTTATTATATGGCAACTCGCGATGCGAGAATTGGCCTGGAACATCAGTGAAACCGCGCACGCGCTCCGGCGTTTGTACGGTCGGCGCGCGCAGGAGCATGGCATCACGCGCGCCCAGTGGGGCGTCTTGAAGAACCTCGCTTTGTCGCCGGGCCTCAAGCAGGTCGAACTGGCCGAGCGGCTCGACGTCGAGCCGATCACCTTGTGCCGGATGGTCGACCGGATGGAAGAATCGGGCCTCGTCGCGCGGCAGCGCGACCCGGCGGACCGGCGGGCGTGGCGGCTGGCGCTGACCGACAAGGCGCAGCCGCTGCTCGCCGAATTGCGGGCCATGTCCGAGGGGCTGGCCGAGGCGGCGTTCGACGGGCTGACGGGCGAGGAAGTGACCCAGTTGCAGGCGATGCTCGCGCGGATCCGCGCCAACGTCGCCGGGATTGAAGAAAGCGGACGGAAGAGCGCATGACCAAGATGTCGAAAATCGACGGCGACACCGCGACCGAGGTTCCCCTCGAAGAGGAAAGCGTCGTCGTCGCGCCGAAGCGCCGGATCAACCGAAAGGCGATCATGGCCGCGGTACCGCTGCTGGTGGTCGCGGTCGGCCTCTACATGTGGCTGACCTCGGGCCACACCGTCTCGACCGACAACGCCTACGTCAAGCAGGACATCGTCGGCGTCTCGACCCAGATCAGCGGCCCGGTGGTCAAGGTGTTCGTGCGCGAGAACCAGCTCGTCCACGCCGGCGACCCGCTGTTCCAGATCGACCCCGCGCCGACCCAGGTCAGCCTGCTCAATGCCCAGGCCCAGCTCGCCACGGCCGAGCTCCAGACCCGCCAGCTCAAGACCACCGCCGCGGGCACCGGCGGCGACATCGTCGGCGCGCGCGCCAACCTCGCGATCCAGCAGCAGGCGCTCGCCCGACAGTCGGCGCTCCTGAAGCAGGGGTTCACCACCAAGGCGAGCTACGACGACGCGGTCAACGAGGTCGCCAAGGCGCGCGCCCAGCTCGCCGACGCCCAGGCCGCCGCCGCCAATGCCAGCGCCGCGGTCGCCCCCGACGGGCAGCAGCCGCAGGTCGCGCTCGCCGAGGCGGCGATCGCCAAGGCCCAGCTCGACCTGCGCCACGGGCTCGTCCGCGCCCCGGTCACCGGCTACGTGTCGCAGTCCGAACGGCTGCTTCCCGGCCAGACCGCGATCACCGGGGTCAACCAGCTGTCGATCGTCCGCGACCAGAACGGCTGGGTCGAGGCCAATTTCAAGGAAGGCGACCTCGCCAGGATGGCGGTCGGCCAGCCCGCGATCGTGACCTTCGACGCCTATCCGGGGCTCAAGGTGAAGAGCCATGTCTGCGGCATCGGCTCGGGCACCGGCAGCCAGTTCTCGGTGCTCCCGGCGCAGAACGCCAACGGCAACTGGGTCAAGGTGACCCAGCGCGTGCCGGTCCGCGTGTGCTTCGATTCCGCCCCGGCCCGCAAGATGATCGCGGGGCTGAGCGCCAACGTCGACGTGCGGATCGACGGCAAAGCCGACTGAGGCCGGCGCCGGTGGAACAGTCGCACGTCCTGCCGCCGGGCGAGCGGATGCTCGTCACCGTCGCGGTGATGCTCGCGGTGCTGCTGCAGGTGCTCGACACGACCATCGCCAACGTCGCGCTGCCGCATATGCGCGCCGCGCTCGGCGCGACCCCCGAGAGCATCAACTGGGTGCTGACCAGTTACATCGTCGCCTCGGCGATCGCGATCCCGATCAGCGGCTGGCTGAGCGACCGCGTCGGGCGCAAGCGGCTGCTGATCGTCGCGGTGATCGGCTTCACCTTTTCCAGCTTCCTGTGCGCGATCGCCCAGTCGCTGACCGAGATGGTGCTGTTCCGCGCGCTCCAGGGGATCAGCGGCGCCTTCCTCGTCCCGCTCGCGCAGGCGACCTTGTTCGACATCAACCCCAAGGAAAAGCACGCACAGGCGATGTCGCTGTTCGGCGGCGGGATCATGATCGGGCCGATCCTGGGGCCGGTACTCGGCGGCTGGCTGACCGACAGCTACGACTGGCGCTGGGTGTTCCTCGTCAACGTGCCGGTCGGCGCGATCGCGACGCTGATGCTCATTCGGTACATGCCCGCGGTCGGATCCGCGCGGCGCAAGTTCGACCTGTTCGGCTTCGCGATGCTCGGCCTCGCGCTCGGCTCGCTCCAGCTGCTGCTCGACCGCGGGCAGCAGCTCGACTGGTACGACAGCTGGGAAATCTGGATCGAAACCGGCGTCTGCCTCTCGGCCGCGTGGCTGTTCGTCACCCATACGCTCACTGCGCGCGACCCGCTGTTCGAACGCGGCATGTTCATGGACCGCAACTTCTCGCTCGGGCTGCTGTTCATGTTCGTCACCGGCATCCTGCTGCTCGCCGGGCTCGCGCTGCTGCCGCCGCTGCTCCAGCAGCTCTACGGCTACAGCGTGCTCCAGTCGGGCATCCTCACCAGCCCGCGCGGGGTCGGCACGCTGATCTCGATGCTCGCCGCCGGCCGGCTGGTGGGCAAGGTCGACCAGCGCATCCTCGTCGCCACCGGCATGGCGCTGATGAGCTGGTCGCTGCACATGATGAGCGGCTTCGCGATCGACATGGGCAACCGCCCGATCATCCTGTCGGGGGTCGTCCAGGGGCTCGGCCTCGGCCTGATCTTCGTTCCGATGCAAAGCCTCGCCTTCGCCACGCTCGGCCCGCGGCTGCGCACCCACGCCGCCAGCCTGCTCAACCTGATGCGCAACATCGGCGGCTCGGTCGGGATCAGCGTCGTCACCGCGCTGCTCGCGCGCAATCTCCAGGTCTCGCACGCCGACATGGCCTCGAAGGTCCCCGATGGCGTGCTCCCCTCGGCCAGCTCGGCGGTCGTCGCCCAGCTCGGCATCCCCGGGCAGAGCGTCGTCGCGCTGGTCGATGCCGAGATCAACCGCCAGGCCGCGTTCATCGCCTACATCGACGATTTCTACCTGATGATGTTCGTGACGATGGCGGCCATCCCGCTCGTCCTCCTGCTCCGCAAGCCGGCCCCGCCCAAGCCCGGCGACGCGCCGCAGATGGCGATGGCCGACTAGGACGTCCGCCCGCCCTCGAACCGCGTCAGCTTGTCGATCAGGCTCCGCCGCATCTGGCTCAGCTGCGAATCGCTGTCCGCCGCCAGGATCGCGCGCGCGGCCTCGGGCAGGTGCGCCCCGGCCGGTCCGTCGGTCTGGAACACGTAGCGGTCGAACATCGCCCGCCATGCGCGCCGTTGCTGCGGCGGCAACTGGCGAAGCGCGATCAGCCCCAGCATCATCGCGTCCCACGGCGACCCGCCCGCCGCCGGCGCGTCGTTCCACCAATAGTTGACCAGCATCGCCAGCGACCCGCGCGATTCGACATGGTGATACCAGTGATAGGGGATGTAGATCGCGTCCCCCGGTTCGAGGTCGAAGGTCAGCGCCGAGTCCATCGCCGCCCGGAATCGCGGGAACCGCTCGAAGTCGGGCGCGGTGACGTGCGCCATGCTGACCTGCGCCCCCGCCGGGGTCGGGGCGAACGGCCCCATGTAAAGGTTCGCCACCTGCTCGGGCGCGAACAGCGTGAACCGCCGCCGCCCGGCGACCACGCAGGCGAGGTTCTCGAACGAATCATGGTGCGTCGCGACCTTGGCCGAATTCCCGATCCACGCGCGCGGCGCGACCGCCGGGTCGAGCAGCGGCATCGGGTTCTCGGCCTCGATCCGCGGCATCGCCGCGCGAAGGTCGATCCCCTGCGCCGCGATCGACGGCGGCTCATCGAGCGCCGACACCTCCGCCAGCCGGTCGAGCAGCGCCGCGACCCGGCTCTCGCGCCGCGCGAAGTTCAGCCCGCGCAGCGCGTCGTCGTAATGGAACCGCCCCTCGATCGCCGCCGGCCCCTCGATCACCCCGATCGGCGCCTCGCCCGCCCGCGCGCGCAGATAGTCGCCCAGCGACGCCTCGCCGCGTCGCGCCGCCGCGACCAGCGGCCAGTCGGCGACCAGTCCCTCGAGCAGCACCGGCTCGCCCGCCTCGCGGATCGCGGCGAAGGCTTCGCGGCCCAGCGTCACCGCCGCCGCACCACGCTGCCGCCCTTCATCACGAAGTCGACCTTCTGGGCCGCCGCCGCCGCATCGCGCGCGGGGTCGCCCGGCACCGCGACCAGGTCGGCGAGCAGCCCCGGCGCGATCCGCCCGCGGTCGGTCAGGTGAAGGATCGCCGCATTGCCGCTGGTCGCCGCGCGAAGCACCGCGATCGGCGCCATCCCGCCGCGCTGCATCGCCGCCATCTCGCGCCAGTTCTCGCCGTGGGTGAACACGCCGACGTCGCCGCCCATGCAGATCGGCACCCCGGCCTTCACCGCCAGCCGCAGCGCGCGCCGCCCTTCCTCGACGCTCGCCGGCGCGGGCTCGGCCCCGTTCCACCCCTCGAAATAGCGGGCATAGGCCTCGCTCGCCCCAAGCGTCGGGCAATAGCCGACGTGGCGCTTCGCCATCAGCGCGAACAGCTCGGCGGTCCCGCCATAGCCATGCTCGATCGTGTCTGCCCCCGCCATCACCGCGCGGCGCATCCCCTCGGGCGTCGTCGCGTGGACCGCCACCAGCCGCCCCGCGTCGTGCGCGGCGGCGACCCCGGCGTCGAGCTCGGCCTGGCTCAGCGTCGGTCGGCTCGGCTCACCCTTGCCCCAGTGATAGTCGGCGTAGAATTTCACCAGCCCCGCGCCGCCGCCGACCTGGTCGCGCACCGCGCGCACCGTCTCGTCGACCCCGGCGACTTCCTGCGCGCCCTGCGGCACCGCGACCCCCGGCTCGAACCCCTTCGGCCCATAGGCCCCGCGCGCGACGATCGCGCGGGTCGCGACGATCAGCCGCGGCCCCGCCACGATCCCCTGGTCGATCGCCGCCTTCAGCCCGACGTCGGCGTAGCCCGCCCCCTCGGTGCCGAGGTCGCGCTCGGTGGTGAAACCGGCCTCGAGCGTCCGCCGCGCCGACACCACCGCGCGCGCGGTGCGCAGCGCCAGCGGCTCGTGGAGCACCTGGTCGTCCCACTTCGCCTCGTCGTAGGGGTGGAGGAACAGGTGCGAATGCCCCTCGATCAGCCCGGGCATCAGCGTCTCGCCCGGCAAGTCGATCACGTCCGCCCCCGCCGGCGCACTCAGCCCCGGTCCCGCTGCGACGATCCGCTCGCCGTCGACCAGCACCTGCCAGCCGGGGTGGACCGCGCTCCCGTCGAATACCGCCGCGGGGCGGATCAGCGTCGGGGCGGCGGCAGCCGGGGCGGCAGCGGCGCACCCCAGCAACGCGGCGAGGATCGGGGTGCGAATGGGGGCAGGGCGGCTCATGGCGCAGAGGCTAACCGTCTTGCCTGCACGACGAAAGGCCGCACCCTTTCCCCGCCTTCCGCGTTTCAATTCGCAACGCATCGAAGGAGCTTCCCATGACCGTCGCCACCCGCACCCTCGGCACCAACGGCCCCACCGTCTCGGCGATCGGGCTCGGCTGCATGGGAATGAGCGAATTTTACGGCCACGGCGACGACGCCGAATCGGTCAGGGTCATTCACCAGGCGATCGACGAGGGCGTCTTCTTCCTCGACACCGCCGACATGTACGGCGTCGGCAGGAACGAGGAGCTGGTCGGCAGGGCGATCGCCGACCGCCGCGACAAGGTTTTCCTCGCCACCAAGTTCGGCAACGTCCGCGGCCCCAACGGCGAGTTCCAGGGCGTCAAGGGCGACCCCGCCTACGTCCGCTCGGCGTGCGAGGCCAGCCTGAAGCGGCTCGGGGTCGACACCATCGACCTCTACTACCAGCACCGGGTCGACCCCAAGACCCCGATCGAGGACACGGTCGGCGAAATGGCCCGGCTGAAGGAGGAGGGGAAAGTCCGCTTCCTCGGCCTGTCGGAAGCCGCGCCGCAGACGATCCGCAAGGCGCACGCCGTCCACCCGATCACCGCGCTCCAGACCGAGCTGTCGCTGTGGAGCCGCGATGCCGAGGAAGAGATTTTGCCGACGGTGCGCGAACTCGGCATCGGCTTCGTCGCTTACTCGCCGCTCGGGCGCGGCTTCCTCACCGGCCAGTTCAAGTCGCCCGACGATTTCCCCGACGGCGACTATCGCCAGCACCACCCGCGCTTCTCGGGCGAGAATTTTCAGAAGAACCTCAAGCTGGTCGAGCGGGTCGAACAGCTCGCCGCCGACAAGGGCGTCACCGCCGCCCAGCTCGCGCTCGCCTGGGTGCTCGCGCAAGGGCAGGACATCGTTCCCATCCCCGGCACCAAGCACGCGAAGTATCTCGCCCAGAACATCGGCGCGCTCGACGTCCGGCTGACCGCGGACGAACTGGCCGAACTCGACCGCATCCTCCCCCCCGGCGCCGCCAGCGGCGACCGCTACCAGCCCCAGGCGATGGCGGCGCTGAACCGATAGGGCGCGACGTCCGCTTTTGACCCATTGCGGACCCTAGCTAACGCGCAGCTCTAACGGACGTGAGGGGCGACTTTGAACAACCTCGCCAGCTGCGCTTCACCATCCCAGCCAGAAGGCTTCTCAGCCTCGCGTCCATTCCATATTGGCCGACTTCCCCACCGCGCTCGATAGGCACGCAGCGACGCCAAAACGGTGCCCTTCGCGGCCGCGGAAGCGGAGGGAACATCGTCGAATCCTGGCTCCCAATAGCAACATGGACAGATAGTCATGCCCACCAACCCGCCACGTTCATCGTAGGCAGATTCATAGGCGTAGTCAGGGAAGCCGCAAGCTGGACAAAGGAGCCGTCCGTCGGCGTCGATAATATTGAACTGATGAGCGTCTATCACGAACCGAAACTAACTCAGCGAATGGCAGCTTTCCACCCAAAGCTGACGATCCTCATTTTGCGCTGTCCTATTGCCGGCATCCTGTGAGAGATTGCGCGCGGCTCTTTGCATCCGGTTGGATTCGCGGCCGCCGTTCGGACGCCGCGCCGGCCCCGCCGCGAGAATCTGCCACCACCGCCCTCGCTTAAGGTCACGAAAATGTCCGGGGTGACGCTGGCTTTAGCGACGTTAAGAGGGTCGCCCCGTCGGTAACCATTTCACAAGCTGTCGGGCGCATATCCTTCCCCCCGACTAGCGAGGGAAGGGCAGGGCATGGGCAGCGTCACCGTCTTCGAACGGGCGCGCGAGAGCGTCGCGGACAGCCTCGCCCGGCGCGGACACCATATCGTCTACCGCACCAACAGCGACAACCGCTGCCCCGGCTGCGGCCGCGCCAACTGGTACATCGGCCGGGTGAGCGCCGAGTGCGGCTTCTGCGGCACCGCCGTCCCGCTCGCCGAGGCGCGCACCGATGGCGAGGCCGCGCGAGCGACCGTCACCGCCGCCGACCAGCGCCGCCACAAGCGGCTTCCGACCGGCAAGCGCCACCTCCACCTGCTGGTCGACGGCACCCCCGCCAGCTTCGCCATGCACAACATCTCCGCCGGCGGCGCGATGGGCGGCAGCGAGGCGCACCTCGCCGTCGGCGCGACCGTCGAGGTCCGCTTCGAAGGCGGCATCCTCATCCCCGCCACGGTCCGCTGGGCCGAGGACGGCCTCGTCGGCCTCGAATTCGGCGCCCCGATCAAGCTCGACGCGCGCAGGCAGTAGAGAAGGTTAGGCCGCCGGGCGCTGGCCAATCTCGCGCTCGAACGCGATCACCCTGTCGACGCCTTCCTCGGCGTGGATCTTCAGCTTGGTGAGGAAACCCATCATCGCCTGCGTCGACCGCGCGATCTCGACCTGCAATTCGGCTTCGCTCAACCCCGGCTGGTTCTGGATGATGTTCTTCGCGGTCAGCTTTGTCGCCCCGTCGCCGATCGGCTCGAGCGTATAGGCTTCGAACGACTGGATGCGCTTGCCGACCGGCGGCACGATCCGGGCGAAATAGGCGTAGGCCTCGCCCGGGATCGCGGTTTCGACCTGGAACAGGAAGTTGAGGTTCGGCGCTCGGTCAGACCAGGCGCGGAACTCGTCAGGGCTGCTTCCGATCTGCTTCACCGGATTGCCCCGCGCCTTCATGTGATGACGCTCGTCCGCGAAATCGAGCAGCGGATAGATGGCGGCGGGGTCGCGCTCGATTCGGATCGAGGTCTTGATCTCGATCGGCGCCTCCGGGTCGAGCCCGGGCGGATCGGCGGGTTTCTTCTTGAACAGGCCCAGCATGCTCGCCTCCTTGATGCTCATGATTGCGCTCAGACGGGTTTCCGTTACGTTACCGCTTCGCGCGGTCGCCGATACAAAAAGGGCGGCCCCAGCGGGACCGCCCTTCGTTGTTCGATCGTCGAACCGCTTAGCGCTTCGAGAACTGGAAGCTGCGGCGGGCCTTGGCCTTGCCGTACTTCTTGCGCTCGACCACGCGGCTGTCGCGGGTCAGGAAGCCCTCGCGCTTGACCGCGGTGCGGAGCACCGGCTCGTAGCGGCTGAGCGCCTGCGCGATGCCGTGCTTGACCGCGCCGGCCTGGCCGCTGAGTCCGCCGCCCTTGACGGTGGCGATGACGTCATACTGGCCGCTGCGCTCGGTCACGTCGAACGGCTGGTTGATCACCAGGCGAAGCGTCGGACGCGCGAAATAGACGGTCTGGTCGCGGCCGTTGACCTCGATCTTGCCACTGCCGGGCTTCAGCCAGACGCGGGCGACCGCGTCCTTGCGGCGGCCGGTGGCATAGGCGCGGCCATGCTTGTCGAGCTGCTGCTCGCGAAGCGGGGTCTCGGGCTGGGTCGCGACCGGCGCCGCCGGGGCTTCGTCAGCCGCGGCCGGGGTCTCGGCCGGGGCCGCGGCCTCGGTCTTCGCCGGGGCGGGGGCCGGGGCCTGGTTGGTCAGGTCGCCGAGATCGGCGAGGCTCTTCTTGTCGGCCATGTTATGCGCCCACCTTGTTCTTGCGGTTCATGCCAGCGACGTCGAGCACTTCGGGGCTCTGCCCGCCGTGCGGATGGTCGGTGCCGTTGTAGAGGTGCAGGGCCCGCATCTGGTCGCGGCCCAGCGGCCCGCGCGGGATCATCCGCTCGACCGCCTTTTCGAGCACGCGCTCGGGGAAGCGACCCTCGAGCACCTTGCCCGCGGTCGTTTCCTTGAGCCCGCCGGCATAGCCGGTGTGCTTGTAGTAGATCTTCTGCTTCAGCTTGTTGCCGGTGAAGCGCACCTTGTCGGCATTGATCACGACGACATGGTCGCCGCAATCGACGTGCGGGGTGAAGCTCGGCTTGTGCTTGCCGCGCAGAATGTTGGCGATGATCGTCGCCACGCGCCCGACGACGAGCCCTTCGGCGTCGATCAGGTGCCACTTCTTCTCCACCTCGGCCGGCTTGGCCGACTTGGTGGTCTTCATCAGCGCCTTCATGGCCTGACCCTTTCCAAAAATGCGAGAAGCGCGAAGCCTCAGCCCCGCGCCGTCGCCGGGCTATTCGCGGGAAAGGGGCGAGAAGTCAAGCAAAAGCAGGTGTTTCGCGGCGGGTAAAATATTACCCGACGCTGCTTTCGATCCATTCGCGATAGTCGTCGGGGGCGCGCTCGATCGGCCAGACCGCGAGCGCGGGGAGCGAATAGCTGTGCTGTTCGCGGATCCGCGCCATCAGCGCATCGGCGCGGGCGAGCGTCGTCTTGAACAAAGCGGGGACTTCGTTCGCGCTCTCGACCGCGCCTTCCCACCGATAGAAGCTGCGGCACGGCTGAAGGATGTTGACGCAGGCGGCGAGCCCGTCCTCGACCGCGCCGCGCCCGATCCGCTGTGCCTCGGCGAGGTCGGCGAATACCGCGAACAGGGTGCAGGCGCTCATGCGCGCCGCGCCTCGCCCAGCGAATGCGCGCCCCACACCGTCGCGGCGAGCAGCAACGCCCCGACCGCCTGGTGCGCGACCGCAAGGGGGAGGGCGATCCCGCTCATCACCGTCGCGATGCCGAGCAGGATCTGGGTGCCGAAGGCGATGTGGATCGCGCGCGTCGCCTTGCGGTCGACCGGCTTCACCCGCCGCGCGAACAGGACCAGCGCGATCACCACGCCCCACGCCCACCAGCGATGGACGAAGTGAAGCAGGAAGGGATCGTGGGTCAGCGCCCACAGCGTTCCGTGCGACCAGTCGATCCCGTCGGGCAAGAAGCGGTCGTTCATCAGCGGCCACGTGTTGGCGACATAGCCCGCGCGGAACCCCGCGACCCAGGCGCCGAGCATCAGCTGGACCGCGAGCAGCGCCAGCGTGATCGCCGCGGGGGCGGTCATCCGCGCCTTTTTCGCCGCCGGGTCGCGCGCGAGCGCGCGAAGGTCGAGCGCGGTCCAAAGCAGGGCGGAGAAGAGGAAAAGCGCCATCAGCAGGTGCGCCGACAGGCGATAGGGGCTGACCTCGGTCGCGCTTCCTTCGAGCCCCGAGACGACCATGAACCAGCCGATCGCGCCCTGCAGCCCGCCGAGGATGAACAGTCCGACCAGCCGCGCGGTATAGCCCTGCGGGATCGCGCGCTTCACGAACGCCCAGGCGAGCCCGACGAAGAATACCAGCCCGAGCAGCCGCCCGAGCAGCCGGTGCACCCACTCCCAGAAGAAGATGAACTGGAATTGCCCGAGCGTCATCCCCGCCGGGCCGCTGACCTGCCGATATTGCGGGGTCTGGCGGTAAAGCGCGAACGCGTGGTCCCACTGCGCCGCGGTGATCGGCGGGATCGTGCCCGAGATCGGCTTCCACTCGGTGATGCTCAGCCCGCTTTCGGTCAGCCGGGTGATCCCGCCGACGACGACCATCGCGAAAACCATCGCGACGCACAGCAGCAGCCAGTTCGACAGGGCGCGGGCCCGGGGAGCATCGGCACGCGGATTGGCAACGCGTTCAATCATTGCGCGCGCCTATGGCGGGTCGGACACGGATTGCCAAGAATCGATGCGGCGAGCCGCGATGTGATGTTGTAACTTCGCCTCCGCAGGCCTATGTGGCGGTCGTGCTGGCGATTTCCACATCCCGGATCGACCGCTGGGCCGTTGGCCTGTCGGGGCTATGCCTCGTGCATTGCCTTGGCACCGCGATCCTGTTCGCGCTGGTCGCGACGACCGGCGGGCTGCTAGGCAAGCCGGTCATCCACGAGGTCGGGCTGGCGTTCGCGATGCTGCTCGGGACGATCGCCTTGGGGCGCGGGATCGTCGAGCACGGCTATTCGATGCCGAGCATGGTCGGCGCGTTCGGGCTCGGGGTGATGGCCGGGGCGCTGAGCCTCCCCGAGGGCGGGATGGAGCCGGTCTATACCGTGCTCGGGGTGTCGATCCTGGCGCTCGGACACCGCTTAAACCATCTCGCCGCAGAATAGGCGGAACCCTGCCGCAATCGCCGCCGGCGCGGCTTGTGAGGCGCTGAAAACAGGCTTATCTGCCGCGCATGGGCGTACATCAGCAACACGACGAGCATCACCACGGGCACAAGGGGTCGTCGCTCCACGACGCGGCCGCCGCGCGAATGTCGGAGGAAGGCGAACAGTGGACCGGGATGCGCTCGGCGGTGTTCGACGCGCTGGCCGGGTTCGACAAGCCGGCGAGCGCTTACGATATCGCCGAGAAGGTCAGCGCCCAGCTCGGTCGCCGAGTCGCCGCGAACAGCGTCTACCGGATCCTCGACCTGTTCGTGACGACCAACCTGGCGATGCGCGTAGAGAGCGCCAACGCCTATGTCGCCAACAGCCACCCGGGCTGCCTCCACGACTGCATCTTCCTGATCTGCGACAATTGCGGCAACGCCCGCCATCTCGACGACGACCGGCTTTCGGGCGGGGTGCGCGAGGCCGCCGCCGCGGCGGGGTTCGAGGCGATCCGCCCGGTAATCGAGGTTCGCGGGCGGTGCGAGGACTGCGCCTGAGGCTGGCGCAAACGCCGAACGCGGCGTAGGACGGGCGCCATGAGTGAACGTCCCGCTACCCCGCTGCTCGACACGGTCCATTATCCCTCCGACATCCGCAAGCTCGACAAGAGCCAGCTCAAGCAATTGTGCGACGAGCTTCGTGCCGAGACGATCAGCGCGGTGTCGACCTCGGGCGGGCACCTCGGCTCGGGGCTTGGCGTGGTCGAGCTCACGGTCGCGATCCATTATGTGTTCGATACGCCGAACGACCGGCTGATCTGGGACGTCGGGCACCAATGTTACCCGCACAAAATCGTCACCGGGCGGCGGAGCCGGATCCGCACCATACGGCAGGGCGGGGGGCTGTCGGGGTTCACCAAGCGCGCGGAAAGCGAATATGACCCGTTCGGCGCGGCGCACAGTTCGACCTCGATCTCGGCCGCGCTCGGCTTCGCCATCGCCAACAAGCTCAGGGACCGGCCGGGCCGCGCGATCGCGGTGATCGGCGACGGCTCGATGAGCGCGGGCATGGCCTATGAGGCGATGAACAATGCCGAGGCCGCGGGCAACCGGCTGATCGTCATCCTCAACGACAACGACATGTCGATCGCGCCGCCGGTCGGGGGGCTGCGCAACTCGCTCGCGCGGCTGGTCAGCTCGAACAAATATCTCGCCCCGCGGCAGATCGCGGCGAAGGTCGCCTCGCGCATGCCCGAACCGTTGCAGAAGATCGCGCACCGCGCCGAGGAGCATCTGCGCGGCTGGGTGACCGGCGGGACGCTGTTCGAGGAACTGGGCTTCTATTACGTCGGCCCGGTCGACGGGCATAATATCGACGCGCTGGTCGAGGTGCTCGAAAATGTCCGCGACGCGGGCAAGGGGCCGATGCTGGTCCACGCGGTGACTCAGAAGGGCAAGGGCTATGGCCCGGCCGAAAACAGCGCCGACAAATATCACGGCGTGGTCAAGTTCGACGTCGTCAGCGGCAAGCAGGACAAGGGCCCCGGCGGCGGGCCGCCCGCCTACACCGCCGTCTTCGCCGACGCGCTGAAAGCCGAGATGACGCGCGATCCCGACGTCGTCGCGATCACCGCGGCGATGCCATCGGGCACCGGGCTCGACAAGGTCGAGGCGGCGTTCCCGACCCGCATGTTCGATGTCGGCATCGCCGAGCAGCACGCGGTGACTTTCGCGGCGGGGCTGGCGGCGCAGGGGATGCGGCCGTTCTGCGCGATCTACTCGACCTTCCTCCAGCGCGCCTACGACCAGGTGGTCCACGACGTCGCGATCCAGAATCTGCCGGTGCGCTTCGCGATGGACCGGGCCGGGCTGGTCGGGGCGGACGGCTGCACCCATGCGGGCAGCTTCGATCTCGCCTACCTTTGCACGCTGCCCAACCTGGTGGTGATGGCGGCGGCGGACGAGGTCGAGCTGACCAACATGGTCCACACCATGGCGCTGTACGACGACGGGCCGATCGCGGTGCGCTATCCGCGCGGCAACGGGCGTGGGCTGACCATTCCGGCGACCCCGCAGCGGCTCGAGATCGGCAAGGGGCGGGTCGTGCGCGAAGGCAAGACCGTCGCGATCCTCTCGCTCGGCACCCGGCTCGAGGAAGCCGAAAAGGCGGCCGAACTGCTCGAGGCCAAGGGGCTGTCGACCACCGTCGCCGACCTGCGCTTCGCCAAGCCGCTCGACGAGGCGCTGATCCGCCGGCTGCTGACAACCCACGAGGTCGCGGTGACGATCGAGGAGGCCGCGGTCGGGGGACTTGGCGCGCACGTGTTGACGCTGGCGAGCGACGAAGGGCTAACCGACGCGGGCCTCAAGATCCGCACGATGCGGCTGCCCGACACTTTCCAGGACCAGGATTCGCCGACGAAGCAGTATGACGAGGCGGGGCTCAACGCGCCGCACATCGTCGAGACGGTGCTCAAGGCGCTTCGCCGCAACGACCTCGCCGCCGACGCCGGGGCGATCGCCTGAACTCCGGGCTGGTCGAGCTGCTGCTGATGTTCGGGCTCGCGCTCGCGTTCGGCGTCTGGGAAATCCGGCGGACCAAGTGACGAGGGTGAGGGCCGACCAGCTGCTCGTCGCGCGGGGGCTGGCCGAGAGCCGGTCGCGCGCGCAGGCGCTGATCATGGCGGGCAAGCTGTTCGTCGGCGACCGGCGCGTCGCCAAGGCGGGGGACCTGATCGCCGAGGACGCCGAGCTGTCGCTCAAGGGCAAGGACCATCCGTGGGTCTCGCGCGGGGGGATCAAGCTCGATCACGGGCTGGCGCATTTCGGGTTCGACGTGACCGGCGCGGTGGCGCTCGACGTCGGCAGTTCGACCGGGGGCTTTACCGACGTGCTGCTGACCCGCGGCGCGGCACGGGTCTATGCGATCGACGTCGGCACCAACCAGCTCGCGTGGCGGCTCCGGCAGGACGAGCGCGTCGTCGTCCACGAGCAGACCAATGCCCGCGACCTGACCCGCGAGATCGTCCCCGAGCCGGTCGACGTCGTCGTGTGCGACGCCAGCTTCATTGCGCTCCACAAGGTGCTCGACGCCGCGCTCGACCTCGCGCGGCCGGGGGCGCGGCTGGTGGCGCTGGTCAAGCCGCAGTTCGAGGCGGGGCGCGCCGAGGTCGGCAAGGGCGGGGTGGTGCGCGATCCGGCGATCCACGCGCGCGTGTGCGGCGAGGCGGCGGCATGGGTCGAATCGAAGGGCTGGCGCGTAATAGGCGTCGAACGAAGCCCGATCACGGGCCCCGAAGGCAATGTCGAGTTCCTGCTCGGCGCGCAAAAGGAGGATTGAATGGCGACGATCGCCCCGCGCAGCGACCGCGGCATCTGGAAAAAGGCGCTGGTCACCGTCCCGGCGCTGGTCGTCGCCGGCAGCCTGTTCGCGTTCGTCGCGCGCTCGGGCTTCGACAACCCGTGGTACGCGGCGCTGAAAATGCCCTCGTTCCAACCGCCGGGCTGGGTGTTCGGAGCAGTGTGGACGACGCTCTACACGTTGATGGGGCTGTCGCTGGCGAGCCTGCTCAATGAGCCAAGTTCGAAGCAGCGCACCACCGCGCTGGCGCTGTTCGGCGTGCAAATGCTGCTCAACCTCGCCTGGTCGCCGGTGTTCTTCAGCGGCCATTACATCGACGCCGCCTTCCTCATCATCCTGGCGATGGACGTGCTGGTGACGATGACGATCGTCGCGGCGTATAAGGTTCGCCCACTGGCGGGCGCGCTGCTTCTTCCCTATCTGGCGTGGTTGTGCCTGGCGACCGCGCTCAATCACGAGACGGGGCGCCTCAATCCGGGCGCCGACGCGGCGCCGCTGGGGCTGACGAAGGGATAGGATATGCAGTCGCAGAACAAGCTGTTCGACGATCTGGTCAAGGTAATGAACGGGGTCGCGGGGACCGTCGCCGGCGCGGGCCGCGAGGCCGAGGGCGCGATGCGCGAGCGGATGCAGTCCTGGATCGGCGGGATGGACTTCGTCTCGCGCGACGAGTTCGAGGCGGTCAAGGCGATGGCCGCCGCCGCCCGCGACGAGAACGAGGCGCTGAGGAAGCGGCTCGACGCGCTTGAGGCGGCGCCGAAGCCCAAGGCGATGCCGAAGGCCAACCCGGGAGCCTGACCCTGACCGAGACAGTGCAAGGCGACGAGGAGCGCGACGACGGCGCGCCGATCGACGTGCTCGAACAATATTTCGAGGCGCGCGGCTGGGCCAGCGAGCGCGCCGGCGACGGCGAGATCATTGCCTCGGCGGGCGGGAGCTGGGCGCAGTACGAGCTGCGCGGCGTGTGGCGGCCCGACGACCAGGTGCTGCAGTTCCTCGCCTTTCCCGACATCAAGGTCGCGACCGACAAGCGCGCCGCAATCTACGAATCGCTCGGGCTCATCAACGAGCAGCTGTGGCTCGGTCATTTCGAGCTGTGGTCGAGCAGCGGGCTGGTGGTGTTCCGCCACGCCACGCTGGTCGGCGAGAACGACACGCTCGGCTTCGAGCAGGCCGAGGCGATCGCCGAGGCGGCGATCGAGGAGTGCGAGCGCTTCTACCCGGTGTTCCAGTTCGTGCTGTGGGGCGGCAAGTCGCCGTCCGAGGCGATCTCGGCGGCGCTGATCGACACGGTCGGCGAGGCGTGAGCGCGGCGTTTCCCGCGCCGGCGTGGCTGGTCGGCTGCGGCAACATGGCCGGGGCGATGGTCGCGGGCTGGCGCGCGGCGGGGATCGACCTTGGCGGCGTGACCGCGATCCGCCCGAGCGGGGCGCCGGTCGAGGGGCTTCGCGTGGTCACCGACCTGCCCGACGAGCGCCCGCGCTTCGTGATGCTGGGCATGAAGCCGCAGAAGCTCGACGAGGTCGCGCCCGCGCTGGCGCCGCATATCGGCGAGGACACGATCCTCGTCTCGATGCTTGCCGGGACCGGCGCCGCGAGTCTTGCCGCGCGGTTTCCGGCGGCGCGGAGCATCGTGAGGGTGATGCCCAACCTGCCGGTCGCCAGCCGCAACGGGGTCACCGCCATCTATTCGGACACGACGCGCAGCGGCGACCGCGCGACGGTCGACGCGCTGATGGGCGCGCTGGGGCTGGTCGTGCGCTGCGAGGACGAGGCGATGTTCGCCGCGATCGGCGCGGTCGCGGGGTCGGGTCCGGCCTATGTCGCGCGCTTCGTCGACGCGCTGGCGACGGGCGGGGAAGGGCTTGGGCTCGAACCGCACGTCGCGACCGCGGTGGCGGCGGCGACGCTGATCGGCACCGCCGCGATGGCCGCGACCGGCGAGCCGATGGCCGACATCGCGCGGCGAGTCGCAAGCCCGCGCGGGACGACCGAGCAGGGACTGGCGGTGCTCGACGCGCCGGGCGGGCTCGGCCCGCTGGTCGAGCGGATGCTCGCCGCCGCGATCGCGCGGGGCGAGCAACTGGCCAAGGACGCCGCCGCCGCCGGTTGACCCCCCCGGGCGCAGTCCCTAGGCCGCGCGGGCAAAGGGAGACGACATGGCGCAGACCTTCGACGATCGCGACGGCTGGATCTGGATGGACGGCAAGCTCGTTCCTTGGCGCGAGGCCGAGGTCCATGTGCTGACCCACGCGCTCCATTACGCCAGCAGCGTGTTCGAAGGGCAGCGCGCCTATGGCGGCACGATTTTCCGGCTGACCGACCACAGCACGCGGCTGCGGCGGAGCGCCGAGTTGCTGGGCTTCGACATTCCCTACAGCGTCGCCGAAATCGACGCGGCGTGCCAGGAAGTGCTTCGCGCCAACGACATGACCGACGCCTACATGCGCCCGGTCGCGTGGCGCGGGTCCGAATCGATGGGGGTCAACCCGGGCGGGACCGCGCCGCACCTCGCCATCGCCTGCTGGCACTGGGGCAAATATTTCGACGAGGAAAAGGCGGCCAGGGGCATCCGGCTCGACATCGCGCCGTGGCGGCGGCCCGCGCCCTACACCGCGCCGGTCCAGTCGAAGGCGGCGGGGCTGTACATGATCGCCTCGCTGTCGAAGCAGCATGCCGACGCGCGCGGTTTCGACGACGCGCTGATGTTCGACTGGCGCGGGCAAGTGGCCGAGGCGACCGGCGCGAACGCCTTTTTCGTGCGTGACGGCAAGCTCGTGACGCCGACCCCCGACTGCTTCCTCGACGGGATCACCCGGCGGACGGTGATGGACCTTGCCCGCAAGCGCGGGATCGAAGTCGAGGAACGGACGATCTGGCCCGAGGAGCTCGAAGGCTTCGAGCAGATGTTCCTCACCGGCTCGGCCGCCGAGGTCACGCTGGTGCAGTCGGCGGGGCCGTGGAACTTCGAGGTCGGCGAATTGTCGCGCCAGTTGCAGCGCGATTACGACGACCTGGTCAACGGGCGGCTCATCAACGCCTAGGGCCTAGGCAGGCGCGGCGGGACCGCTATAAGCCGCCGCTCGCGAGAGCTGCTGGGGCGTCGCCAAGCGGTAAGGCACCGGTTTTTGGTACCGGCATTCGCAGGTTCGAATCCTGCCGCCCCAGCCAGTCGCGGCGCGTTCGACGAACCTGCGCAATCATCGGCTCTGGATTCGAAGCCGAAGGCGATCGCTTGAGCGTGACGGTCGCCGGCCGCTCCTTTAGACCGAGACGATGAGCGCTCGAATCAAGCCGTGGCGGTTGACTGCGGGAATCCTGCTTCACTTCGTGATCCCGGCCTATTGCCTGTGGATCGGGGTCGCGCTGCTTCGACTCTGGAGCCGGGGGGCGACCGACGAGGCGCTGGCCGTCACCATCGTGCGCGACAGCCTCTGGTTCCTGGCAGTCTACGGACTGTCGGCGATCGTCGTCACCGCCTTTGTTCGCGCCATCGAGCCGATGCTGGCGATCCGACGCGCGAATCGCGGGCGCACCGCGCCGCCGTCGGCCGCCGAGCAATCGGGCGCACGCCTCGACCAGGCGCTGGCGATGGCACGGCGATGGACCGGCGTTCCGCCGCTGGTCGATCTCGTCGCCCGGCTCGAGGCCGACGAGTGGGACCATCGCGATCCGCGAACGCAAGGGCTCACCGCAGACCTGCTGAAAGTGATCACGGCGTTCGAAAAACCGCTCGTTTCGCCGAAAATCGATGCCGGCCTGGCCGACCTGGCGGCGAGCGCGCTGCGCCGGATCCACGAAACCGCCCAACTGATCGCGCAGGAGCGGCGCGACCTTGATGCCGACGATGCCCGCACGCTCGCGCGATACATCGAGCTTCGTTACCCGACCTCCGATTTGGCTGGAGGTTAGCCGGGCAAAGGCGTAATATTCGCGTCCCGCCCGTTCCAGGCGCGGGGCAGTTGGGGGTATTCAATGCTTACGCCGTTCGTCGTGACGTCCGCGCTGGTCGTGGTCGTGGTGCTGTTTGTGCTGTTCACCATTTCGCGGAGCGTCCGCTACGTCCGCAACAACCGTGTCGCGATTGTCGAGAAACTGTGGAGCGGGAACGGGTCGCTGCCGGGCGGTCTGATCGCGCTCAACGGCGAGGCGGGGTATCAGCCCGACGTGCTGCGCGGCGGGTACCACTTCTTCTTCCCCTTCCAGTACCGGATGCACAGCCAGCCGTTGGTGACCATTCCCCAAGGACAGGTCGGCTACGTCTTCGCGCGCGACGGGCAGGCGCTGGGGCCGACGCAAACGCTGGCGAGCAACGCCAAGGCGGCGGACTTCCTGAACGTTCGCCACTTCCTGACCGAGGGCGGGCAGAAGGGTCCGCAGCGAACCGTCCTTCGCGAGGGCACCTACGCGCTCAACCTCGCGCAGTTCGTCGTCGTGACCCGCGACAGCATCTACGGGTTGATGCTCGGCGCGAACGACGTCGACCTGTTCACCAACATGCAGACGGTCATCGCCGAACGGCGCGGGTTCGAGGCGGTGGTGATCAAGGATACCGACGATGCCGTCGGGATCGTCACGGTCCACGACGGGCCGGCGCTGACCGCCGACCAGATCATCGCGCCCGAGGTCGGCACCGACCAAGCCGAGACGCTTACCTTCCACAACAGCTTCCAGGATCCCGAGAAGTTCATCGCGGCGGGCGGCCGCCGCGGGCGGCAGCTCCAGGTGCTGGTCGAGGGCACCTATTTCATCAACCGCCTGTTCGCGACCGTCGAGCTGGTCCAGAAGACCGTCATCGAGGTCGGGCATGTCGGCGTGGTCATCTCCTATACCGGGGAGCACGGGGCCGACACGACCGGCGAGGAATATCGGCATGGCGAGCTCGTGCCGCGCGGCAACCGCGGCGTGTGGAGCGAGCCGCTGCTTCCGGGCAAATATGCGTTCAACATCTACGCCGGGAAGATCCTGATGGTCCCGACCACCAATTTCATCTTGAAGTGGGACCAGGACACGACCGGCCAGCATCGGCTCGACGAGAATCTCGCCGAAGTTTCGCTGATCACGAAGGACGCGTTCGAACCGACGCTTCCGCTCTCGGTGGTGGTGCACATCGACTATCGCAAGGCGCCGCTGGTCATCCAGCGGTTCGGGGATGTGAAGAAGCTGGTCGAACAGACGCTCGACCCGATGGTGTCGGCCTATTTCAAGAACGTCGCGCAGCGAAAAACGCTGATCGAGCTGCTCCAGGAGCGCAACGACATCCAGGAACAGGCCGGTTCGGAAATGCGCGCCAAATTCGGCGCCTACAACCTCGAACTCCAGGAGGTGCTGATCGGAACGCCGCGCGCGACGCAGGGCAACGACCAGATCGAAAAGGTGCTCCAGCAGCTGCGCGAACGGCAGGTCGCGACCGAGCGGGTCGCGACCTACGAGAAGCAGAAGGTCGCGGCCGAAGGCGAAAAGGCGCTTCGCGAAGCCGAGGCGCGCGCCAAGCAGCAGACGTCGATCACCGAATCCGAATTGTCGATCATCGTCCAAGAAAACGAGGGCAAGGCGAGCCTAAAGCGCGCCGCGCAGGAAGCCGAGCAGACCCGCACGATCGCCAAGGCCGAGGCCGACCGCATCCGCATCACCGGCGAGGGCGAGGCGGCGAAAGTCGTCGCGCTGGCCGGGGCGGACGCGGAGCGGATCACCAAGACCGGCCTCGCGACTGCCGAAACGATCGAGCGGCAGGCCGAGGCCTCGGGCGGTGCGCAGTTCCAGCTGACCCGCCAGATCGTCGAGCGGCTCGCCGAAGCCCTCGAGCGATCGGGCGTGGACATCGTTCCGCGGGTCCAGATCAGCTCGGGAGCGGACCGCGGGGTCGGCGAAGGCGGGCTGGTGCAGGCGCTGCTCGGGATGCTGGTGTCCGAGAAGGGATTTTCGCTGACGGCGAACGACGCCGCCGCCAGGCTGCCCAAGGCCAAGAGCCTTGCCGAGGAAACGACGCCGGCTTGATCCCGTTCGGCGCGTCGGTTCATCGCGGGCTTAGCTTCGGGGGCCTAGCAGCGGTCGGCGAAGGGTTTTTCCGACCCACCCGTTCAAGCCGGCGAGACGTGCCTAGTGGACGCCAGACTGTCGCCCTCCGTGCCCGATGCGGCCAGCGACGATGCGCTCATGCAGCGCGTCGGTCGCGGCGACGCGCTGGCGTTTCGCGCGCTGGTCGATCGTCACGCGGCGCGGCCCTACCGGGTCGCGTGGCGAATGCTGGGCGACTCGGGCGAGGCGGAGGATGTGGCGCAAGAAGCGATGCTG
Organism: Sphingomonas sp. ASV193; assembly: GCF_040203355.1. Lineage (NCBI taxonomy): Bacteria > Pseudomonadati > Pseudomonadota > Alphaproteobacteria > Sphingomonadales > Sphingomonadaceae > Sphingomonas > Sphingomonas sp. ASV193. The sequence goes on along the minus strand of NZ_JBEHBW010000001.1, from coordinate 646,252 downwards.
AGGTTGTGGCGCGATGGCGCGCGGTGGGACGGTCGCGGTGCCGGGGTCGGCGCGTGGCTGGCGTGCGTCGCCAGCCGCCTGAGCATCGACCGCCTTCGCCGACGCGGCCGGACCGAGCTCGGCGAGGTTCCCGAGCGCGCCGACGAGGCGCCCAGGGCCGACCGGCTGATCGTGGCGAGCGAGGAGAGCGAGCGGGTCCGCCGCGCGCTGGCGGCGTTGCCCGACCGGCAGCGCGCGGCGGTCGTGCTGACCTATTATGAAGAGCTTTCGAACGCCGCGGCGGCCGAGGCGATGGAGCTCAAGCTCAAGGCGTTCGAATCGATGCTCCACCGCGCCCGCGCGGCGCTGCGCACGATGCTGATCGAGGAGACGGTCGATGGCTGATGCTGGCGTTTCCGGCAGCGAACGGCGGCTCGACGCGCTGCTCGGCTCGGTGGCGCCGCCACCGCTTCCCGCCGGCTTTACCGACCGGGTGATCCGCGCCGCGCTGGCCGAAAGCGTCGCGCCGCCGCCGCGTCGCCGCCCGCGTCCGTGGATGCGAGGCGGGGCGGCGCTTGGCAGCATGCTGCTCGCCGGGCTGGTCAGCATGTCGGCTGCCGCCGCCGGCTATCTCGGCGAGCCGGCAAGCAGCGCGGTCCACACGTTGCCGCTGGTCGGGCCGCTGATCGAGCGGGTAATCCCGGTGCGTCGCCACCACGAACATCATCGTCACCCGGTCGCGGTCGCGAGTGCCGCCAAGCCGGTCGCCGCACCGCCGGAACACGTGCCGGCACCGGCGACGGTCGTGCAGCGGCGCGATGGCATGGGCTTCGCGCCGCCTGTTCCGCTTCCCGAGCGGGTCGTGCGCGACCGGTGGGCTGGCGGTGGATATTGGGCTCGCGACGGCCTTGTGTTTCGACCGAACGCGTGGCGGGTCGAGCGACGGCTGGCGATGGCGCGCCCGTTCGCAAACCATGCGTTCGCCGCGCGCCCGTTCGCTGCCGATCCGCTCTATCGTCCGCGCGTCGTCCCGCGCTTCGCGCCGATCGATTCCAGCGTCCGCGCCGAGATGCGCCGCGAGCGGATGGCGGCGCGCGGGGCGAGTAGCCTTCCTCCCGAGCGGGCGCTTGCCCCGCCGCCGGCGGGCGAGGCCGGTCCGGCTGCCGTCGCCACCAGCGGCGAGCGCAGTGTCGCCCCCGACTTCGCCGCGCGCGCCGAACAGCGCGCCGCGCGCCGTGCCCAGCGGCAGCAGCGGATTGCCCTGCGGCAACAGCGCATGGCCGAGCGCCGGGCGGATAATCTCGCCCATCCGCGCTGGCACGCGGGTGCCCGGTCGGGCTTCCGCCGCTTCTGACGCCTTGCATGGCAAAACGGCCCGCCATCGCTGGCGGGCCGTCCGGCGCTCGGCGAGGCGCGACGCTTACTTGCCGATCGAACGACTGTTGGCATTGAGCTCGCTGTTGAGCGTGCGCACCTGCGCGCGGGTCAGGTGGCCGTGATGACCGTCGGCGCGCGCGTCGGCGACTTCCTGCGCGCGGACCGACCGGTCCTCGAGACGCAGCGAGCGCGCCTGCGCGCGGGTGAGATCGCCTTCGCGGCGCTCTTCGCGGATTCGGCGATCCTGGTGGCGGATCCGCTCGTTGATCTCGGTCCGCGCGGGGTGGGTGCGGTTCCAGTGGCCGGCGCTCGCGGCGCCCGGAATGGCCACCGCGGCCAGCGCGGCGGCGAGGATCGTCTTGCTCGCAATCATGGTCGTGTCTCCTGTCGTCGAGGGGGTTCGACAGCAGGAGAAACGGCTGAGCGTGCCGAACCCTTCGCGCCCGACCCTTCGCACCCGGTCAGGCGGCGGAGCTGTCCTCGCGGACCCGCAACATCGCCAGCGCGGCGAGAACCAGCGTCCCCGCGGCGAACGCCATGGTGTAGATCGGCTGGTCTGGAAACAGCGCCTTCATGATCGAGCCCATCACCGTCGCGACGATCAGCTGCGGAACGACGACGAACACGTTGAACAGCCCCATATAGACCCCGAGCTTTCGCGGCGGCAGGTTCGAGGCGAGGATCGCATAGGGCATAGCGAGCAGCGAGGCCCAGGCGATTCCGACCCCGACTTCGGCGAGCAGCAGTGACTGCGCCGAATGAAGTACGAAGAAGCTCGCATAGCCCGCCGCGCCGCACAGCAGCCCGACGATGTGCGTCTTCACCGCGCCGATCCTGCGCGACAGCGCGGGCAGCAGGAACAGCGCGGCGAGGGCGGCGACGCCGTTGTAAACAGTGAACATCACCCCGACCCAGTTGCCTGCATCCTGGTAGGCACTGCTCTCGGCGTCGGTCGACCCGAAATAATATTGGGCGACCACCGGGGTGGTGTAGGTCCACATGATATAGAGCGCGGACCAGGTGAAGAACTGGACCAGCGCCAGCTTCTTCATGATCGCCGGCATCCCCGAAAAGTCGCCGACGATGTTCGCCAGCAGGCTGTTCTCGCGTCCCGACCGCGCCAGCGAAATCGCGATCATCGAGGCGACGCCGTAGGCGACCAGCAGCCCGGCGAGCAGGTAGACCTCTTTCTGGAGCCCCGCCTCGCGCGTGACAAAGGCGACCAGCGCGCCGGCGGCGATCCACGGCAGGCTCGACAGCGGGGTTCGCGCGGCGAGCAGCCGCATCGTCGGCGCCGCCTCACCGACCCCGTCCTCGTCGGCGAAGCGCGCCATCTCCTCGGGTGAATATTCGCGGGTCGAAAGGATCGTCCACAGCACCGAGGCGAGCAGCGCCAGCCCGCCGAACCAGAAGCTGTAGCGGACCGTCGCCGGGATGCTGCCCGCCGCGGCGTCGTTCGATACGCCCAGATGGTCGAGCAGGTAGGGAAAGATCGACCCGACCACCGCGCCCGCGCCGATGAACGCGGTCTGCACCGTGTAGCCCGGCGTATGTTGGTCGCGCGGCAGCATGTCGCCGACGAACGCGCGGAACGGCTCCATCGAGATGTTGAGGCTGGCGTCGAGCATCCACAGCAGCAGCGCCGCCGCGAGCAGCGCGCTGGGCCCGAGCGAGGGGGCGACCGGCATCAGCAGCATCGCCAGCGTCGCGAGCACCGCGCCGGTCAGGAAATAGGGCCGCCGCCGCCCGAACCGGCCGAGCCAGGTGCGGTCGCTCATGTGGCCGATGATCGGCTGGACGATCAGCCCGCTGAGCGGCGCCGCGACCCACAGCCAGGCAAGGTCGTCGATCTTCGCCCCGAAGGTCTGGAAGATCCGGCTCATGTTCGAATTCTGCAGCGCGAAGCCGATCTGGATGCCGAAGAAACCGAACGAGATGTTGAGCAGCCCCGCAAGGCTTTGCCGCGGCTTGGCGGTGGACGTCATGACCCTCTCCCCCGGGTCTGGAAACGCCCGGCTTTGACGGGAAGGCTGGCAGAGCGGGCGGGCGATGACAACGCCCGTGCATTCGTATGCAAGGGGCGGTTTAGCGTTCGAGCCAGCCGCCGGTGAACCCCGCGCGTTTGAGGCCGCGGCGGATGGTCGGCGAACGGCGCATCACCCGCCACACCGCGTCGCGCCGCCAGTTGGCGATCATCGCCAGGATCGGCCCCTGGTCGATGCCCAGATAATCGGTCGCGACCCAGCCGTGACGCGGGTCGATCGTTCCGGTCTCGAGCTTGAGAGATGGGTCGCGGACGCTGGGGTTGAAGCTGTCGGCGAAGCCGTAGCGGCGATAGACCCCGGGCCGCGCGACGAGCGCGCGCGCGGCGGGGATCACGATCTCGGGCGCGAAGGCGATCGAGCCGAGCGCGGCGGTCGGCGCGATCGTCCCGTCGTCGAGCCCGTCGGGCTGACCGACCGGCCCGCGCGCGGCATAGCCGTGGACTTCGCGGACGACTCCCCGCTGGCGGAGGCTGAAATTGCCCGGGCCGTCGCACGCGGTCAGCCCCCACAAATCCTTCGAATAGCCGTCCCAGCCCATCGGGTTGGCGAGGCAATAGGCGCGGTCGGCGTAGGTCGCGCGGCGGCTGTTCTCGAAATAATCGAACCCCGCCTTGCGCGTCACCGAATCGCGGATGCCGCGAAAGTCGATCCACGTATGGCTGTACTGGTGCCCGAACAGCGGGGCGAAGGCGATGTGGCGGGTCGGCCCTTCGCCGCGCCAGAAGGGCGGCAGCGTCGCCAGCCACGCCAGCCACGCCTCGTCGCCGACCGGGTGGCGAGTCGCGCCGAGCGCCATGATCGCCACCATCATGCCCTCGTTGTAGGCGGTCCAGCCGCGGTCGAGGAAACCCTTGTCGGGCTGCCAGCCCATCGACACGTCGCCGCGCCCGCGCTGGAACCAGCGCCAGTCGGCGCGCTCGACGATGTCGGTCGCGAGGCGGCGGATCTCGGCCTCGTCGGGATGGTCGGCGGCGAACCAGCCCGCGGCGAACAGCATGCCGAGGAATAGCAGGGTCGAATCGACGCTCGACAATTCGGTGTCGCGGTAGCGAAGCCCGGTATCGAGGTGGAGGAAGTGGTAGAAGAAGCCGTTGTGGCCCGCGACTCCGCTCGCCGCCGCGCCGTGCGGCAGCCGGTCGAAAAAGCGCAGCGTGGCGAGCGTCCGGGCGCGCGCCTGCGACCGGCTGATCCACCCGCGCTCGACCCCCAGCGGATAGGCGGTGAGCGCGAAGCCGACCGCGGCGATCGAGCAGAAGCTCGGCGTCGGCCAGCGGTCGGGAACCAGCCCGTTGTCGGGGCGACCGAGCTGCCAGAACCAGTCGAACGTCCGCCGCTCGATGTCGTCGATCAGCGCGGGCGCGGAGAAACGGGCAGGGCGGCCGAGCGCGGGGGTGGCGAGGGCGAGGGCGGGCGTGGCGGCAAGCAGGCTACGGCGGTCGAACTGGGTCATGAACACTCGCTACTGGCGCGCACCATCAGCGACGGCGCGAGCTTGATGAACCGAGGGGGAGGGGGGCGCTCGCCGAACGAGGCGACCAAGGCCTGCACCGCGCGTCGCCCGATATCGGCGACGTGGACCGCGACGGTGGTCAGGCCGAGATATTGCGCCAGCGGCACGTCGTCGAACCCGACCACGGCGACCTTGCCCGGCACATCGATCCCGCGCGCACGCAACTCCTGCATCGCGCCGATCGCCATCATGTCGTTGGCGGCGAAGATGCAGTCGAACGGGACGCCGCGATCGATCATCTCCCCGACCAGCCTCGCGCCCGAGGAATCGTCGAACGCCCCGGTGCATTCGACCGGTGTGATGCCTTGCGCGTGCAGGTGCTCGGCGAACGCCTCGCGCCGCTCGCTGGCATCGAAATTGCCGACCGGGCCGGCGATGTGGAGCGGGCGGCGGCGGCCGGCGGCGACGAGATGGTCGGCGACCGCGCGCGCGCCGGCGGCATTGTCGATGCCGATCGTCGTTCGCTGCGCATTTTCCGGGGTGTTGACCTGCACCGTCGCCATCCCCGCCGGCACCAGCCGGTCGAGCAGCGCCGGGGGCAGTTGCGGCGCCATCAGGATCAGCCCGTCAACCCGCCCGCGCATCGCATTGATCGCCTGTCCGGCGAGCGCCGGGTCGGCGTGCATCGTCGAGAGCAGCAGCAGATAGCCCGCCTCGCCCGCCGCCTCGTCCATCCCGCGAATCAGTTCGGAGAAGAATTCGCCGTGGAGATCGGGGACGACGACCCCGATCGAATGAGTCAGTGCGGTCGACAGGCTGCGCGCGGCGGCGTTGGGGACGTAGTGCAGCGCCTCGACCGCGGCCATGACTCTTTGGCGGGTTTCCGGGTGAACGTTCTCATGTCCGTTGAGCGCGCGCGACACCGAGGCCACCGACACCTTCGCGCGTGCCGCCACATCCCTTATCGTCGCCTGCCGCATCGTTGCCGACTCGCCCGTTTCGAGGTTTGCCTTTTCCCCGACGCTGGCCGATAGGTAAACGGTTACATTCGACAAAAACACGGCAGGAATGAGGATGGTGCAGATGGTCAAACGGGGAATGTCGCGTCGCGCGGTGCTGGCGGCGGGAAGCACCATCGTCGCGTGGCAGGCGTCCCCGCTGCGCGCCATGCTTCGTTCGGCCGATGCCGCCGCCGGGCCCGCGACCCGCGCCTCGATCGACGAGCTGATCGCGCGCATGACGATCGAGGAAAAGGCGGGGCAGCTGACGCTGATGCCCGCGGCGTGGGGCGGCGGGATCGCGACCGCGCTCAATCCGCCGGCGGGGAACAATAATTACCCGGTCCAGATCGCCGACGCGGTCGCGGGAAAGCTGACCGGCGTGTTCAACGGCAACGGCGCGCGAATGGCGCTGCAGATGCAGAAGGCGGTGATGGAAGGGTCGCGGCTCAAGATCCCGCTGATCTTCGCCGCCGACGTGATCCACGGCCACCGCACCATCTTCCCGGTCGGGGTCGGCGAGGCGGCGAGCTTCGAGCCGTCGCTGGCCGAGCGGACCGCGCGCGTGGCGGCGTTCGAGGCGACCGGCGCGGGGATCGACTGGACCTTCGCGCCGATGGTCGACATCGCGCGCGACCAGCGCTGGGGCCGGACGATGGAGGGCGCGGGCGAGGACGTGCTGGTCGGCCGCCTGTTCGCCGCCGCGCGGGTGCGCGGGTTCCAGGGCCGCAACCTCGCCGACGACGACTGCCTGATGGCCTGCGTCAAGCATTTCGCCGCCTATGGCGCGGCCGAGGCGGGGCTCGACTACAACAGCGTCGACATGTCGATCCAGCGGCTCGAGGAAATCTACCTGCGTCCCTACCAGGCGGGGGTCGATGCCGGCGCGGCAAGCGTGATGTCCTCCTTCAACGAGATCAACGGCGTGCCGTCGAACGGCAATCACTGGCTGATGACCGACGTGCTTCGCGACCGCTGGGGATTCAAGGGATTCGTCGTCAGCGACTATACCGGCGACGAAGAGATGATCGCCGCGGGCTTCGCCGCCGACCGGCGCGACGCGGCGCGGCTCGCGATCCTCGCCGGGGTCGACATGTCGATGTCGAGCGGCGTGTACCAGGAGCATCTTCCCGCGCTGGTGCGCGACGGGCAGGTGCCGCTCGCGATCGTCGACCAGTCGGTTCGCCGGGTGCTCGCCGCCAAGGCGCAGGTCGGGCTGTTCGACAATCCGTTCCGGCGGATCGACCTCAACCGCGAAGCGCAGCGTTCACGGCTCCCGGCGAGCCTCGCCCTGTCGCGCGAGGCGGGGCAGAAATCGATCGTCATGCTCAAGAACGAGGGCGGGCTCCTGCCGCTCAAGCCGGGCACGAAGATCGCGCTGATCGGCCCGTTCGCCGCCGAGGGGCGCGACATCAACGGGCCGTGGGTGGTCTATGGCGACAACGGGCAGGCGATCGATGTCGCGCGCGGGCTTCATGACGCGGGCGCGCGCTTCACCGTGACCAAGGGCAGCGACGTCGAGGCGTCGATCCCCGGCGGCATCGCCAAGGCGGTGGCGGCGGCGAAGGCGGCCGACGTCGTCCTGCTCGCGATCGGCGAGAGCGAGGCGATGTCGGGCGAGGCCAAGTCGCGCACCGAGATCGACGTCCCCGCGCCGCAGCAGGCGCTGGCCGAGGCGATCGCCAAGACCGGCAAGCCGGTCGTCGTCCTGCTTCGCAACGGGCGCGCGCTGGCGCTCGAGGGCGCGGTCCGCGATGCGCGGGCGATCCTCGTCACCTGGTTCCTCGGTTCCGAAAGCGGGCATGCGATCGCCGACGTGCTGTTCGGCAAGGTCTCGCCCTCGGGCCGCCTGCCGGTCAGCTTCCCGTTCGCCAGCGGGCAGGAGCCCTATTATTACGCGCACAAGAATACCGGGCGGCCGAACGGACCGGGGCCGCTCGCCGAATATAAGGCGCATTACCAGGGTGTGCCCAACTCGGCGCTGTTCCCGTTCGGGCACGGGCTGACCTATGGCGACATCGTCTATTCGGCGCTTCAGGTCGCGCCGCAGATGAGCGGGCCGATGCGCGTCGGCGCGACGATCACCAATCGCGGAAGCCGCGCGGCGGTCGAGACGGTCCAGCTCTATACCCACCAGAAGGTCGGCAGCCTGACCCGCCCGGTGCGCGAACTGAAAGGTTTCCAGAAAGTCGCGCTCGCGCCCGGCGAATCGAAGACGATCGGCTTCACGCTCACCCCCGACGACCTCAAGTTCGTCGGTGCCGACGGCAAGTGGCGGATCGAGCCGGGGCTGTTCGACCTGTGGATCGCGCCGTCGGCCGAGGCCGAGGGCGTCCACGGCAGCTTCACCTACCGCGCCGCGTAAGGATTTTCGGCATGCCCCGCTCGCTCCGCGTCGCGCTCGCCGCCCTCTCGCTTACCACCGCCACCGCCGCGCTCGCCGCCCCGGTCCCCGGCGGGGTCGAGCTGCGCGCGAGCGGGCAGGCGATTCGCGTCGTCGCACTCGCCGACGATGTCGTCCGGGTCGAACTCGCCGGGCGCGACGGGCGCTTCCCCGAGGCGGCCAGCTGGGCGGTGGTCGATGGTGCGCGCAACGCCCGTGCACCGGTCCGCGCCACCGCCGACGGCTTCACCGCCGGCGCGCTGAGCGTCTCGGTCGACCCGCGCACGCTTGGCGTCACCGTCCGGCGCGGCGGGAAGCTGCTGGTCGCCGACGCGCCCGGCGGCTACGCGCGCACCGGCGACGCCTTCCGCCTCGCCAAGGCGATGCCGCAAGGCCAGCACATCTACGCGCTCGGCGACAAGACCGGCGGGCTCGACCGCGCGGGCAAGAGTTTCACCATGTGGAACACCGACGCCTACGGTTTCAGCTCGAGCGACGACCCGATCTACAAGTCGATCCCCTTCTACATCGCGACCGGGCCGACCGGCACCTACGGGCTGCTGCTCGACAACACGTTCCGGACCAGTTTCGACTTCGGCCACAGCGAACCGGGGCGGATCGCGATCGGCGCCGACGGCGGCCCGGCACGCTACTACATCATCGCCGGCAATAGCGTCGGCGACGTGGTTCGCCGCTACGGCTGGCTGACCGGCATCTCGCCGCTCCAGTCGAAATGGGCGTTCGGCTACCAGCAGTCGCGCTACAGCTACATGAGCGAGGCCGAGGTCCGAACGCTGGTCGACCGCTTCGCCGCCGAACGCTTCCCGCTCGATGTGGTGTGGTTCGACATCGACTACCAGGATCGCAATCGACCGTTTACGGTCAACCGCACCACCTTCCCGACCTTCGAGAAGATGATCGGCGACCTCAAGGCGCGCGGCATCCATAGCGTGCCGATCGTCGACCTCCACGTCGCCGCCGCCGCGAACCAGGGCTATGCGCCCTACGACAGCGGGATGGCGCGCAACGCCTTCGTCCACCGCGCCGACGGGCAGGTCTATGTCGCGCCGGTGTGGCCGGGGCCGTCGGTCTTCCCCGACTTCACCGACGACAAGGTGCGCGCCTGGTGGGGGCCGCTGTTCAAGCCGTTCGTCGACGCGGGTGTCGGCGGGATCTGGAACGACATGAACGAGCCGGCGGTGTTCGACACCCCGACCAAGACGATGCCGCTCGACAATATCCACCGCATCGCCGGGGACGGCTTCGCCCCGCGCACCGCGACCCATGCCGAGATTCACAACGTGTTCGGGATGGAAAACACCCGCGCGACGACCGAGGGGCTGCTCGCCCTCGCACCGAACCTGCGCCCGTTCGTGATGACCCGCGCCAGCTATGCCGGCGGACAGCGCTACGCCGCCACCTGGACCGGCGACAACAGCTCGAGCTGGGATCATCTCAAGCTCGCGGTCGCCCAGACGCTCAACCTGGGGATGAGCGGCTTCGCCTACACCGCCAACGACGTCGGCGGTTTCACCGGCGGACCCTCGCCCGACCTGCTGACCAAATGGTTCGAATATGCGACCTTCATGCCGCTGTTCCGCGACCATAGCGCGAAGGACACGCCGCGCGCCGAGCCGTGGGTCGACGGGCCCGAGCAGCTCGCGATCCGCAAGCGCTTCGTCGAGGAGCGCTACCGGCTGCTGCCCTATTTCTACGCGGTCGCCGAGGAAGCGAGCCGCTCCGGCGACCCGATCATGCGGCCGCTGTTCTATGACAATGCGGCGGCGGCGGACCTGCCGTGCGAGCCGGCGATGAGCTTCACCGTCGGGCGCGACTTGCTGGTGTCGGGCGCGGCCAAGCCCGAGAGTCCGCAGCCCTACCGCGCCTGCCTGCCCGCGGGCGGCTGGTACGATTACTGGACCGGGCGCCCCGTCGCTTCGGGGGCGAACGCGCCGATGATCACCCCGCGGCTCGACCAGCTGCCGGTCTACGTCCGCGCCGGGGCGATCTTGCCGCGGCAGGCGGTGGTCCAGCATGTCGGCGACACGCCCGACGGGCCGCTGATGCTCGACGTCTACGAAGGTCCCGACTGTGCTGGGTCGCTCTACGACGACGATGGCGTGACCCGGAATGGTCCGTCGCGGCGGCAGGCGGTGGCGTGCGCGCGCGGGACCGACGGCGCGCTCGAAGTGCGCTTCGCGGCGGCGAGCGGCGGCTATCGTGCATGGTGGCGGCAGGTAGCGATCACCGCGCACCTCGCCGACGGCAGCATTCGCCGCGCGGTCGTGCCGGCGAGCGACGCCGCGACGACGGTGCGGCTCGCGCGCTGAGGGTGCGAAACTTCAGCGAATCGGCTTCACCGCGCTGAGCTTCGACACGCCGCTGGCATTGAACGCCTCGACCGCGACCCAATAGTTCACGCCGGCGTTGAGCGCGCGGATGTCGAGCGACGGTTGCGCCGCGTCGCCGAGCTGGTCGGCGAACTTCTGGTAGGTGAAGGTCAGCCGGTCGGGCCTGACCCCCCAGCGGACGTTGTAGCCGGTCGCCCCCGGCACCGCGCGCCAGGCGATATGCGCGTCGCGCGCGTCGGCGTCGCGCTGTTGGCGAAGCAGCGCGGGTCGGGCAGGGGCCGCGCCGCCGGCACTGCCGAAGATACGAAGCTCGGCGATCGCGAGGTGCGCGCCGCCGATATGGCCGTGGACGTAGCGGACGAAGCGCGCCTGCACCGGCTGGGGAAGCTGGAAATAGGCGTTGGGCCGGTCGCGGCGCGGGGGCTCGGTGCGCGCGATCTCGCGCCACGCCTGCCCGTCGTCGGACGCCTCGAGCCGGAACTCGGTGTAGATGTCGGGGGCGTCGCCGAACCGGCCCGCCTTGTAGTCGGCGAAATCGACCTGCACCGCGCGGATCGTCTGGCGACTGCCGAGATCGACGGTCAACGTCTTTGAGGGATCGGCGTCGGTGGCGACCCAGAAGCTCTGGTAATTCTCGTCGGTGACGCGCGACGGCGCGAACTCGCCCATCGTCGAGGAGGCGGTCACCGGCTTCCTGTAGCTCAGCAGCATCCAGCCGGTGAACAGGCTGTCGAGGTCGTCGACCTTCTTGTCCGGGATGTAATGGGGGAAATCGCCGAACCGGCTCGACGCCGCCATCTGCCCATCGGGATAAAAGCGCGTCGGGAACATCGCCACCCGCCGCTCGAAGGTCCAGTTATAGCCGATCCAAGGGGTCCCGGTGTTCCACCAGTTGCCGTGATTATCGGCGAAAGTCGACCCGTGGCCCGCGCCGATCACGAACCCGCCGGGCTTGTACGACACCGGGTTCCACGGCGCATATTTGTACTCGCCGAGCGGCTTGTCGGCGACGTAGGTGCCGTTGGCGTAGACGTTAAACTCGGTCCCCGGCGCTCCGTACTGAAGATAGTAGCGACCGCCCACCTTGGTCATCCACGCGCCCTCGACATAGGGCTTGGTCGGCTGGCCGGTGGCGAGCAGCCCGCTGTGGTCCTTGCCGAACCGCTCCCATCCGTGCGTTTCGGGGTGCAGCGTGAAAATCGGCTGCGGCTTGCCGATGTAATTGAAGCGGTTCCTCGGATCGATCTCGATGCCGTAGACCGGGAAGACGTTGCTGCTTCCCCAGTACAGGTACCAGCGGCCGTCATCGTCCTTGAACAGCGCCGGATCCCACGGGCCGGGGGGCACCTGGCCGGGCTTCATCTTGTCCTCGTCGCCCGACCGCACCATGCCGGGCAGGTCGAAGGTGCGGCGCTGGAAATAGTCGAGCTGTCCGGTCTCGGGATGGTCGGAGACATAGATCGGCCCCGGCTGGTCGAGCGCGGGCATCATGTACAGCCGCTCGCCATCGGACCAGGCGGCGGGCGCGACGACCCCGCGCGCGCGCCAGATCGACGGCTTGACGAAGGTCCAGCTCGCAAGGTCGTCGCTCATCCAATAGCCATCGGCGAGCGTCTCGAACAGGTAGAAGCGGCCCTTGTGATTGACCACCGCGGGGTCGGCCCCGGTGCGATAGCTGATGCCGTCGTTTTGCTGTTCCCAATTATAGCGATAGTCGATGTCGATCGGGTTGGCGTAGGTCCGCGTGCCCGGCGTCGGCGCGGCGAGGGCAGGAGCCGACAGCATTGCCGTCGCGAGCGCGCCCAGCATCGCGCCTTGCTTGGTTCGATCGATCGTCGGCATCACAGTCCCCTGACGAAAAAATTGGCGGTCAGTCGTCCCGTTGTCGGATCGCTGCTCAATGGCATGTTCGGCGGGATGAGGCCCGAGTGGAGCATGCTGCCCCGATAGACGATCATCCGGTCCGCGACCGCCTCGATCCGCCCGGTCTCTTCGAAATGCGGGTCCGACCCCTGGATATATCCGCCTTGCGGAGTTTCGCTTTCGGCGATGCGGTTGAAGGTCGCGACGTTGGCCGGCGTCACCTGCTCGATCCCGGTCGACCTCTGGCGGTAGAAAGCGGTGCCGCTCGGCACCGGGATACGCAGATAATGGAGCAGCGCGAACTGGTTGGGATCGGTGGAGTCGAAATGCGGCTTGCGCTGCTGCGCGCGAAGCCGGTCGGGCGCCGTCGTCACCATCGAGAAACTCGCCGACACCAGCTCGAGCCGGTTGAAGCCGAATAGCGGCGCCATGAACGGCGCGGCACGGCGGCAGCATATCATCAGATAGCCGAGCGCATCGTTATCGCCCTGGCCGAACAGACGTCGGACGCCCGGGTAATAAGTGTCGGTGACGGCGGGGAAGGGCGCCATCGCGTCGGCGATCGCGCAGGCCCGGCCGACGTCGCCGGTGAAATTGTCGAAGACGATGACCGGGTTCTGCTCGCGCCCGAAGCGGAGGATTTCGGGCGTCACTTCGCCATGGCCGGCGCCGCGCAGCAGCGCTGGAGGAAGGCGTCGTGGGCGGGCATCAGCCCGACATTGGCCTCGATCACCTTGCCGATATGATCGACGAAGGCGAGCGCGTCGGAATCGGCCACCCATTCGACCGCGGGATGATGCGCCCGGGGCACGATCCCCTGGCCGATCATCACCTGCACCCAGCTGGTCAGCCCGAACATCTCGGTCCCGTTGCGGAAGAACTGCCCGTTGGCGCGGAACAGGTCGATGTAGGCCTGAAGGGATGCCGGAATCTCCATCGTCCGGACATGGTCCCAGAACGGCGAATCGTCGCGTTCGGTCGCGTGGTAGTGGAGAATGATGAAGTCGCGGATCCGCTCATATTCGAACCGCGACTGCTCGTTGTAGGCATCCTGCAGCGGCTGCGCGAAACCGGCGTCGGGAAACAGCGCCATCAGCCGGTTGATGCCCGCCTGGATCAGGTAGATCGCGGTCGATTCGAGCGGTTCGATGAAGCCGCCGGCAAGTCCGATCGCGACGACGTTGCGGTGCCACAGCTTGTCGCGCACGCCGGTGGTGAAGCGGAGCGTGCGCGGATCCGCCAACGGCCTGCCGTCGAGGTTTTCGAGCAGGATCGCGCTCGCCTCGTCGTCGCTGATGAAGCCGCTCGAATAGACGTGGCCGTTGCCGGTGCGATGCTGCAGCGGGATGCGCCATTGCCACCCCGCCTTGCGCGCGGTCGAGCGGGTGTAGGGGGTCGGCGGTCCGACCTTTTCGCACGGCACCGCGACGGCGCGGTCGCACGGCAGCCACTGCGTCCAGTCCTCGAACCCGACGCCGAGCGCCTGCCCGATCAGCAGCGCGCGAAAGCCGGTGCAGTCGAGAAACAGGTCGGCCGCGACCTTCTCGCCGCTTTCGAGCGTGACATGGTCGACGAAGCCGGTTTCGCCATTCTGGGCGACCGATACGACCTTGCCTTCGACCCGCCGCGCACCCTGTCGTTCGGCGCGGCCGCGCAGGTAGCGCGCGTAGAGCCCGGCGTCGAAATGATAGGCGTAGGCGATGTCGGCGAGCGGCGAATTGGGCGGCGCGTCGACCGGCGAGGCCATGAACCGGTCCTGCGGCGCGGCGAGCGTGTTGAGCGAATAGGCGCCGATGTCGCGCGCCTTGCCCGCCGCGCGCGCCTTCAGCCAATATTGGTGGAACGGCATCAGCCCGAGGTCGCGGCCGATCGTGCCGAAACCGTGGATATAGCTGTCGCCGATCCGGCCCCAGTCGTTGAACTGGATGCCGAGCTTGAACGAGCCCTGCGTCTCGCGGACGAACTCGGCCTCGTCGATCCCGAGCAGGCGGTTGAACGCGGACAGGTGCGGAACGGTCGCCTCGCCGACCCCGATCGTCCCGATCTCGTCGGATTCGACCAGGGTGACCGCGATCTTCGACCCGAACGACTTGGTGATCGCGGCCGCGCACATCCACCCGGCGGTCCCCCCGCCGATGATCGCGATCGATCGGATTGGTGCTGCCTGTTCCATGCCTCACTCGTTGCGAGGGTCGGCGGCGCGGTCAAGGCCCGGGCCGGCACCGCGGTCATCGCGGAGCCGGCCTCCCGCGCCGAGGCGAGAGGCCGGCCCTCATGCGAGGATCAGAAACGCGCCCCGGCCGACAATCGGATCGTGAACGGCGAGCCGACGATCGGCCCGGTCTTGTTGTAATGCGCCGATGTCGGGACGTTGTTGACATAATCAACCTGGATCGCGCCCGGGTCGTAGTTGTGGAAGTTGAAGATGTTGATCGCGTCGACCCGCGCATAGGCCGTCACCTTGTTGAGGAAGGTGAAGTTCTTGGTCAGCTGGAGATCGAGGTCCTTGTAGCCGATCAGCTGGTGCGGGCTGACGGCGACATAGGAATAGGTCCCGCCGCCGAAGCGGTTGTAGACCTGGCAGGCGTTATTGAAGTCGCCGCAGCCGAAGTAGGCCGACGCCGGCTGGGTCGTCGCCAGCGTCAGCTTGCCCGCCAGCTGCATGTCCCACGGAAGATCGTAGGTGCCGGTCATGACCAGGCGATGGCGCGGCACCGCGCTCGACCGCACCCACGGATAGTCGTTCGCGTAGGGGAAGTCGAACAGGTACATGTTGCCGCCCGACCCGTAGGCGTAGGCGTTGTTCTGCTTCGCCGCCGAGAAGGTGTACGACACCGTCGCGCTCCACCCCGACACCTTCGAATAGGGCTTCTGCGCGCCCACCCCGAGCTGCCAGTTGCGATCCTTGAACCCATTGTCCCACAGGATCAGCGAGCCGAAGCCGGGGACGCCCGACGCCGACCACTGGTTGCCGTTCTGGTAGAAGGAGCCGTCGGCGTAGCGATTGCCCCAGTGGCCGTAGATGCCGTCATAGCTGGCGATGTACGACAGCGCCGCCTGCGCATTCCACTCACCCAGCCGGGTGCGCGCGCCGATGCTGAACTGGTCGGAATAAGGCGTCCTGATGTTGTTGTTGATCAGGTCGACCTCGTGCGACGAGGCATCGGTCTGCAATTGCGCGAGACCTTCGGGCGTCAGATATTTCGGATCGAACGCATAGCAGTGGAACGCCGGGTTGACGTCGGCCGCGGTCCGGCACGGATGCCCGCCGAAGCCCGGCGAGTTGGCATAGGGGAAATAGACTTCGGGGTTCGAGTTCAGCGCGACCTTGGTCGTTTCGAGCGCCAGCGTGCTGAACAGGTTGCGATTGTAGGCGCGCGCGTAGCCGCCGAAGATCACCAGCGAATTGTCGCCATGGACATCGTAGGAGAAGCCGAGGCGCGGCGAGAAATTGTTGCGCGCCTTGCGGTGGCCGTTGCTGATGTAGTCGCCGATATTGATCCCCGGGATGTTCTGCGACCCCAGCGCCAGCGTCTGGCCGTAGGTCAGCCCGGTGCCGCCCGGATAAGGCGAGTTGATCGCGTTCACCACGTCCTGCGGCGTCACGTAATTGAGATAGGCCGGCACTTCCTCGCGGTCCCAGCGCAGGCCGAGGTTGAGCTGCAGTTTCGGCGTGACGTCCCAATTGTCCTGGACGTAGGCCGAATATTGCTTGTCGCGCGTGGTGACGCTGGTCGCATAGCCCTTCGCGACGTTCGGGAACTGCACGAAGTAGGGCGTCGGCGACAGGCCGCCGGCATCGGTGATGCCGTAGAAATAGGTCGCATAGCGCAGGTCGTCGCTCGCGTTCTGCGTGGTGAGCTTGATCGACCCGAACGACGCGCCGAGCTTGAGCGTGTGGTTGCCGGCAAGATTGATGTTCGAAAAGGTGACGTCGTCGTTGAAGGTCCAGCCCTTCTGCCGGTTGATCACCCCGGCGCCCGCGCCCGGACCGCCGACATTGATGATTGAATAGTTGCGCGTCGGATCCTGAGTCCCGCCGAGCGGATAGGGGAAATATTTATAGTCGAACTGCGGCGCCGGAGTCGTCGGGAGGACCGCCGAGTTGGCGTCCTGGTACGACACCCGGAAGACGTTGACCCAATTGTTCCCGTCGTGCTGCCAGCGACCGTCGCCGCGCTTGACGTTGTTCCTGAACGGGGCCCGCGTCGACGCGGCATTCTGCCCGTTGCCGCCGGTGATGTTCTTCTCGAGCCGGACGTTGCCGGTCACCTCGAAGCGATCGTTCGAGGTCGGCTCGACATCGATCTTGCCGAAGAACAGGTTCTCGCGGAACGGGTTCGTCACCGACCCGAACTGCTGCGCGCTCGTCGGAAGCTGCGCCTTGATCGAATCGGGGACGTTGGGATCGGCCGAGACGACGCTGTAGTTCGCCAGGTCCTTATGTTCCCAGGTGAAGAAGAAATGGGCCATGTTCGTGACGATCGGGCCACCGATCGCGAGGCCATATTCCTTGCTCGGCTCGCGCGCCTTGGCCGTCCCCGAGGCGATTTCGTCGGGACGCTTCGCGCGCAGGTGCTGGTCGGTATAGGTGCCGAACACCTCGCCGTGGAACTGGTTGGTGCCCGACTTGGTCTGGGCGATGACGATTGCGCTCGCCGCGTCGCCATATTCGGCGGTGTAGTTCGAGCTGACGACCTTATATTCGCTGATCGCGAGCTGCGGGAAGGGGTTGCCCGGATCGCCGTTGCCGTCCGAGCCGCCGCTGCCGGTGAAGCCCGAGCCGCTGCCGCCGGTGCCGCCGCCGCTTCCGACCAGGTCCTTCTGGCTGACGCCGTCGATGTAGAGGTTGCCCGCCGAATTGACCTGCGCACCGCCGCGAAGCGACGTCTTGTGGCTCGAATCGACCGAGAACTGCATGCCGGGCACGGTGTCCGCGAACTCGAGGAAGTTGCGGGTCGTCTGCGGCAGCGCGGCGATGTCGTGAAGCGACACGAACTGGTTGACCTGCGAGGTCTTGGTCTCGGCGGTAGGGCGGCGACCGGTGACGGTCGCGGTGACCGGGCCCGAAGCGGTCGCGACGCTTTCGAAGTCGACTTCGGAGACCGAGGCGACCGGCACCACGACGTCCTGCGACTTACCGCCCGCGACGACGCGGTAGTTGCCCGGCTGGAGCCCGGCGATGGTATACTGGCCGTCCGCGCCGGCCTTGGCCCGGCGGACCGAACCGGTCGAGATCTCGGTCGCGACGACCTCGGTCCCGGCCGCGACATGACCGCGCAGGGTCGAGGTGCCCGCCTGCGCGAACGCCGCGTCGGGGGCGACGACCGCAGCGGTCGCCACCGCGATCGCGGTCAGCGAGGGACCGAGTTGAGCCAGCCGCAAGGCGGCCCACCGCTTGCCGGAAAATGTCGTCACATGCCTCTCCCTCGTTTGTACCGGTTGTAACCGGTTACATTCGCAAGCAGGTGTCCCCGCTCAATCGCTTACAGAAGCACGGCTTCGCGCCGCCGAGTCAATTGTCGCGCGTCGCTAACGTGACGGATTCTGCGCGGCTGTGGCGCGCGCGCAACGCCGGGGCAAAGCGCGTAAAATTAGGCTGTCACGCCCGCTCTTGCCCCCGACCTGAAAGCGTTTACACCCTGCCGTCCACTTCACGGCAAGGCAATTGCCGGACCAGCAGGGCAAGGAGACGGTGATGGCGGTAGTGATGACGAGCGGGGAGGGCGAGGCCAACTCGACACCGCTCAACGAACAGGACGGGGGCATCGACGCGCCGCAGCTGCGCTATTTCGTGATGGCGCTGTTCTTCATCTTCGGCGGCATCACCAGCCTCAACGACGTCATCATCCCCAAGCTCAAGGAGCTGTTCACGCTCAGCTTCTTCCAGGCCAGCCTCGTCCAGTTCTGCTTCTTCATCGCCTACGCCATCGTCGGCATCCCCGGCTCGCGGCTGGTCAAGCGGATCGGCTACATGCGCGGCGCGGTGGCGGGTCTCGTCACCATGCTGGTCGGCTGCCTGCTGTTCATCCCGGCCAGCCAGTCGGCGGCCTTCCCGGTGTTCCTGTTCGCCTATTTCATCCTCGCCACCGGGGTGGTGCTGGTGCAGATCGTCGCCAACCCGCTGATCAGCCTGCTCGGCCCGGCGCGCACGACCTCGAGCCGCCTGACGTTCGCGCAGGCGTTCAATTCGCTCGGGACGACGATCTTTCCCTATGTCGGCTCGATCCTCATCCTCGGCGGGCTCGCCAGCGTCACGGCGAAGGACCTGTCGGGCGCGGCGCTCGACGCCTATCGCACCAACGAGACGCAGGCGATCGTCCACGGCTATCTCGGCCTCGCGGTCGCGCTTGCAGTCGTCGCCGGCGTGGTGTGGATGTTCCGCAACAAGCTCAAGGGCGAACAGCACGACCACAGCAGCCTCGCCGACGGCCTCGCGCTGCTCAAGCGGACCCGATTCGGCTGGGGCGCGGCGTGCATCTTCCTCTACGTCGGTGCCGAGGTCGCAATCGGCAGCTTCATCGTCAGCTACTTGAAGCAGCCGCAGGTGCTTAACCTCACCGACCTCGAGGCGGGCAAGCTGATCCCCCTCTACTGGGGCGGGGCGATGGTCGGCCGGTTCATCGGCTCGGGCCTGCTGCGCGTCGCCAGCCCGGGCAAGGTGCTGGCGTTCAACGCGATCGGCGCGATCCTGCTGATTCTCATCAGCGCCAACACAAGCGGCAACGTCGCCGCCTATTCGCTGCTCGCGATCGGGCTGATGAACTCGATCATGTTCCCGACGATCTTCAGCCTCGCGTGCGAGAAGCTGGGGCCGCGCGCGGCCGACGGGTCGGGGATCATCAATGTCGCCATCGCCGGCGGCGCGATCGTACCGGCGGTCTATGGCGCGCTCGCCGACAAGGTCGGGCTCGCCGCCGCGCTGGCGCTGCCGGCGATCTGCTACGCGATCATCGCCGCCTTCGGCATCTACGCCCGCCGCCCGGCGGAGGGGCCGGTGATGGAAGCGCGCGCCTAGGCCGAGCCGCGAACGACGAGGCGCACCGGGAGCAGCACGCTCTCGGGCGCCTTGCCCTCGATCGTCGCGACCAGCGTCTCGACCAGCCGCTCGCCCGCCGCGCGCGTGTCCTGCGCGATGGTGGTCAGCGGCGGCTCGGCGAGCCGCGCCGCGCCGAGGTCGTCGAAGCCGACGATCGCGACGTCGGCGGGAATGCGCTTGCCCGCTTCGTGGAGCGCGTGCATCGCGCCGAGCGCGACGAAGTCGCTGGTCGCGAAAATCCCGTCGAAGGAAAGCCCGCTGGCCAGAAGCGCCGCCGCCGCCGCGCGGCCCGCCGCCTCGGTCGGGGGCGCGTCGACCTGCAGCCGCGGGTCGTGCTCGACCCCCGCTTCGGCGAGCGCGCGCAGGAAGCCGGTCCAGCGTTCGAAGAATTCGGGCGCCGACCGGTCGACCGTTCCGAAAAAGGCGATCGACCGGCAGCCGCGCTCGACCAGGTGCCGCCCGGCGAGATAGCCGCCCTGCTCGTTGTCCGACCCGACCGTGGCCCCGATCTGCCCTTCCTTCGCCGCGCCCCAGCGAACGAAATGGGTGCGCTGCCCGACCAGCTGTTCGAGCCGCGGCAGCGCCTCGAGATAATTGCCGTAGCCGAGCAGCATGATCCCGTCGGCCTTGCGGCTGTCCTCATAATCGACGTGCCAGTCGCCCGACAGCTGCTGGAAGCTGATCAGCAGGTCGTAGCCGCGCGTCGCGCAGGCCCGGGTGATCGGGCCGACCATCGCCAGGTAGAAGGGATTGATCAGCGTGTCGTCGGGGGTCGGGTCTTCGAAGAACAGCAGCGCGATGGTCCGCGACTGGCGGCGGCGAAGCCCCGAGGCATTCTTGTCGACGGTGTAATTGAGCTGGCGCGCGGCGGCGAGCACGCGATTGCGCGTCTCCTCGCTGACCGCCGGATTGCCCGACAGCGCACGGCTGACGGTCGGCTGCGACACGCCCGCCAGCGCGGCGATATCGAACGACGTCGGGCGGCGGTTACTCATCGGCGCGAGATGACAATTCCGTTGCATCGCAGCCACGGTCGTGTGGCAACCGTCACGCTAGGCCGGTTGAATACGTATGTATAGCCGCCCGCTCGACTAGCCAGCCGTTCCGGGGGCGAGATAAGCCTGAGCGCAGACGGACCGTGCGCCAAAATGGAAATGCCCGGCCTCAATTGGAGGGGATCATCTGATGACGAATCATGCTCGTTCGCTGTTCGCGACGACGACCAGCCGCTGCGCGCTCGGCGTCGCGCTGCTCGCGCTCGGCGCGACCTCGGCGGTGGCGCAAAGCGCCGGAACGCCCGGCGATACCGGGGCGCAGGCCAATGCGCCGGCGACCGCCGCCGACACCACCGCGAAGGACGACAACACCGTCGTCGTCACCGGCTTCCGCGCCTCACTGCGCAGCGCGACCAACCGCAAGAAGAAGAACGAGACGGTCGTCGAGTCGGTCACCTCGGAAGATATCGGCAAGCTTCCCGACAACTCGATCGCGGAATCGATCGCGCGCCTCCCGGGTCTCGCCGCGCAGCGTAGCCAGGGTCGCGCCACCATCATCTCGATTCGCGGCTTCGGCCCCGACTTTTCGTCGACCACGCTGAACGGCCGCCAGCAGACCACCACCAACGACAGCCGCGCGGTCGAATTCGACCAGTATCCGTCGGAGATTCTCGCGGGCGTCGACATCTACAAGACCGCCGAAGCCGATCATACCGCCGGCGGCCTTGTGGGCAGCATCGACCTTCGCACGATCCGCCCGCTGGACTACGGCAAGCGCATCATCGCGGTTGGCGTGCGCGGCGTCTATGTCGATCAGAAGCTGCTGCCGCATTCGAAGGACAAGGGTTACCGCGTCTTCGGCACCTACGTCGACCAGTTCGCTGACGGCAATGTCGGCGTCGCGCTGTCGGCTGCCTATACCGACGATCCCTACCAGACGAAGGACTGGAACGCTTGGGGTTATACGAATGGTAACGACCGGCACGACGCAATCAATCCGACCGCTCAGGGTATGTATGGCGTCAAGTCGTGGTTCGAGGCCGATCGCCTGAAGCGTCTCGGTACGACCGCGACGCTGCAGGCCAAGGTCAGCGATACGGTGTCGATGACCTTCGATGGCCTCTACTCGCATTACACCGACAAGACCGACCAGAAGGGCTTTGAAATGCCCTTTGCTTATGGTCAGGGATACGAAAATTACGTCGCTTCCACGGCGCAGAACGGCATTGTCACCGCCGCGACCATTGTCGGCACGCCGCTTATTGAAAACTATGCGACCGACCGGAAGGCTGATCAGTATTCGCTTGGCTGGAATACGCTATGGGACGGGCACAACGGTTGGAAGGGGTTGATTGACCTCAGCTGGTCGCGGACCAATCGTCGTGAGCATAATATCGAGACGACGGCGGGCCTCGCCTACGGGCGCACCCTCACCGGTCCGACCGCGACGGTGGGCTATGTCCTGACCGATCATGGCCCCGAATACACCAGCGATTATAACGGCGCGAACCCGAACCTCGTCCTTACCGACGTCGAGGGCTGGTCGGGTCCAGGCCAGGTCCAAGCCGGCTACGACAAAGTCCGCAGCAGCAAGGACGACCTCAAGGAAGCGCGCGGCGAGATTGAGCGCGAACTCGGCGGTTTCATCTCGTCGATCAAGGTTGGCGTCGACTACACCGATCGGCACAAGACGCTCGGCCAGGTCGAAGGCTTCCTGACCCCGCCGTATCAGAATGTCTGCACGGGCACGCCACAGGTCTGCGTCCAGGTGCGGGGCACCTCGGCCGCTATCCCGTCGAGCATCCTTCAAGGAACCTTCACCCTCGATCGCGGCCTCGGTCCGATCCTGGCGTGGGATCCGCGTGCGGTCGAAAGTCAGGGTATTCTCGACTTCGTCGACAATACGCAGCCGAACAGTGGCTACGACGTTAGCGAAAAGGTCTGGGCGCCGTACGTGATGGCGCCGATCAAGAGCCGCGTCAGCGACGCCGTCGAGCTGACCGGCAACGTTGGCCTCCAGGCTGTCCACTCCGACGTCACGTCGCGTGGCAGCATCTATCTCACCCAGAAGGATAAGTACTGGATGTGGCTGCCCAGCCTCAACCTTAACTTCCGCTGGGACAATGGACTGGTCCTGCGCTTCGCTGCGTCGAAGGAATATATGCGTCCGCGGCTCACCGACCTGTCGAACAACATCGGCTTCGGTTATGACAAGACGCTGCAGATCTATAACGGGGGTGGCGGTAACCCGCACCTGCGGCCGTTCCAGGCGAAGGCACTCGACTTCAATATCGAGAAATACTTCGGCTCGAAGGGCTACATTGCGCTGCAGACCTTTTACAAGCATATCGATACATACATCGCTGACGGTGTGATCACGAACTTCGATTATTCGCCGTTCCCGCCGCCGCCGAACGACCCGGTGCCGACCACGCCGATCGGGCGCTTCGGGACCAAGGTGAATACGCACGGCGGTTATATGTACGGTGCCGAGCTTGCCGGGACCCTGCCGTTCGACGTCTTTTCCTCGTCGCTTGATGGTTTCGGCCTGACCGGCGGCGTCGGCTATACCAAGACCCGCATCCGTGACTTCTACGGCAACTTGTCGGTTATCCCGGGCTACTCGAAGTGGGTCGCCAACCTGACCGCCTTCTACGAGAAGAACGGTCTGAGCGCGCGTGCCAGCATGCGCTATCGGTCGGGCTTCCAGGGCGATTTCGCGCTATTCAGCGGTGGTCTCGATCGCCAGCAGGTTCTCCCCGAGACCATCTACGACGCCCAGATCGGCTATGATTTCCAGCCGGGCTCGGCGCTCAACGGCCTCTCGGTCTATCTCCAGGCGCAGAACCTCACCAACGAACGGCAGGCGACCCTCGCCCGGGTCAACGGACAGGTCGTCGACAACGCATGGCTGAAGTACCAGACCTATGGCCGGCGGTTCCTGATCGGCGCGACCTACAAGTTCCAGGCCGCGCCTCCGCCTCCGCCGCCGCCGCCGCCGCCCCCGCCGCCGCCGCCGCCCCCGGCGACGCAGACCTGCCCCGACGGCACGGTGATCGACGCGACGGCGACCTGTCCGCCGCCCCCGCCGCCGCCGCCGCCTCCGCCCCCGCCGCCGGCCGGCGAGCGCGGCTAACCGCACAGGGAAGGGCCGGCCGGCGTCTTCGGCCGGCCCTTTCCAGGCGTTCGGACCATGGAGCCGGGCTCGCCCCTAGACATCGTGATTGCCGGTGGCGGAACGGCCGGGTGGATGGCCGCCGCGGTCCTCGCCCGCTTCATCGGCAATCGCGCCTCGATCACGCTGGTCGAATCCGAGGAGATCGGGATCGTCGGCGTGGGCGAGGCGACGATCCCGCAGATCCATAACCTGCTGATCGGCCTCGGCATCGACCAGGCCGACTTCCTCCGCCGCACCCACGCCAGCTTCAAGCTCGGGATCGAGTTCGTCGACTGGCTGCGGCGCGGCCAGTCCTACGTCCACAGTTTCGGCACCGTCGGGCGCGGGGTCGGGCTGATCCCGTTCCGTCAGCTCTGGCTCAAGGGCCGCGCGCTCGGCACCGCCGGCGATTACGGCGACTATAGCTACAACGTCGCCGCCGCCCGGCTCGGCCGGATGGGGCGCGAGGACGGCGGCAAGGGCGGCACCCCCAACCTCGCCTACGCCTATCATTTCGACGCCTCGCTGTTCGCGCCGATGCTGCGCGACTATGCCGAGGGCCTTGGCGCGAAGCGCGTCGAAGGCCGCATTTCTTCGGTCGAGTGCTCGGACGAGGGCGACATCGCCGCGCTCCGCCTCGACGGCGATCGCCGCGTCGCGGGCAATTTCTTCATCGACTGCACCGGCTTTCGAAGCCTGTTGCTCGGCGATGCGCTCGGCGTGCCGTTCGTCGACTGGACGAAGTGGCTGCCGTGCGACAGCGCGTTCGCCGTGCCCTGCGCCTCGAATCCGGTGTTCCGGCCCTTCACCCAGTCGATCGCGCGCGACGCGGGCTGGCAGTGGCGGATCCCGCTCCAGACCCGCACCGGCAACGGACACGTCTTTTGTTCGGGCTTCATCGGCGAGGACGCGGCGCGCGAGGCGCTGCTCGCCAACCTCGACGGCGAGGCGCAGGCCGAGCCGCGGCTGATCCGCTTCACCACCGGGCACCGCGCCGAATATTGGTCGCGCAACTGCGTCGCGCTCGGGCTCGCCGCGGGGTTCATGGAGCCGCTCGAATCGACCTCGATCCACCTCGTCCAGTCGGGGCTCGACCGGCTGCTCAAGCTGCTCGGCGGCGATCTCGCCAACCTCGACACTGCGCGCGCGACCTTCAACCGCCTGTCGACCATCGAGTGGGAGCGGGTGCGCGATTTCCTCGTCCTCCACTATGTCGCCAACCGGCGCGAGGGCGAGCCCTTCTGGGACCATTGCCGTGCGATCGACCTGCCGCCGACGCTGGCCGAAAAGATCGCGCTGTTCGAGGAAGCGGGCCTGTTCATCCGCGAGGAGGACGAGCTGTTCCTCGACGACAGCTGGGGGCAGGTGATGATCGGGCAGGGGATCATGCCCCGCGGCTGGTCGCCGCTCGCCGACAATGTCCCCGCCGACGACGTCGGACCCTACCTCGCCAGCCTCGCCAACGCCTATCGCACCAAGGCCGCGACCCTCCCGACCCATCGCCAGTTCGTCGAGGCGATGACCGGCAAAACCATGGAGCATGTCCATTGACCCAGTCGAAGTCGCCCGCGCGCAGCCTGTCCCGTTTTCTCGTCGGCGCCGCGCTCGCCGCCGCGATCGGCGTCTCGCTGGTCGCCAATGCGAAGGCCGCCGCCCCGGCACGCCCCGCAAGACCGAGTGCCGCCCCCTCGCTCGCCCCTTCCTCGCTCGCAACCGTCCGCGCGCGGCTGCCCGAGGACGAGGTGATTTATTTCCTGCTGCCCGACCGGTTCGACAATGCCGACCCCGCCAACGACCGTGGCGGCTACGGCCCCGACCGGCTCGCCAGCGGTTACGACCCGACCGCCAAGGGCTTCTACCACGGCGGCGACCTCAAGGGCGTAATCCGCCGGCTCGACTATATCCAGGGGCTTGGCGCGACCGCGATCTGGCTGACCCCGATCTTCGTCAACAAGCCGGTGCAGGGCCCCAGGGGTGACGAGAGCGCGGGTTACCACGGTTACTGGATCACCGACTTCACCCATGTCGACCCGCACCTCGGCACCGACGCCGATTTCAAGGCGCTGGTCGACGCGGCGCACGCGCGCGGGATGAAGGTCTACATGGACGTGATCGGCAACCACACCGCCGACGTCATCCAATATGCCGAATGCCAGCATGGCGAACGCTGCGACTATCGCAGCCGCGCCGACTATCCTTACCAGCGGCGCGGCGGCATCGGCGGCAAGCCGATCAACCCGGGCTTCGCAGGCGACCAGGTCATGACCGCGAGCAATTTCGCGAAGCTGACCGACCCCGATTACGCCTACACCGTGTTCGTCCCGCCGGCGGAGGCGCACGTCAAGAAGCCCGAGTGGCTTAACGATCCGATCTACTACCACAACCGCGGCAACAGCGCGTTCAAGGGCGAAAGCTCGACGATGGGCGACTTCTCGGGCCTCGACGACCTCGCCACCGAAAACCCGCGCGTCGTGCGCGGCATGATCGACATCTACGGCGCGTGGATCGACCGCTTCGGGATCGACGGGTTCCGGGTCGATACCGAACAGCACGTCAATCCCGAATTCTGGGCGCAATGGGCCCCGGCGATGGTCGCCCGCGCCAGGGCGCGCGGGATCCCCCACTTCACCATCTTCGGCGAGAATGCGACCGACCAGATGGACCCGGGCAAGACCGCGACCCGCAACAAGCTCGACAAGATGCCGAGCATCCTCGACTTCCCGTTCGGGGTCGCGGTGATCGACACCGTCGGCCGCGGCGCCCCGGCGAGCGAACTGGCGCGGCTGTTCTCGATGGACGCGCTCTACCAGGACGGCGAAGCGACCGCGCGCACCAACCCGACCTTCCTCGGCAACCACGACGCGGGCCGCTTCTCGATGTTCGTGACCCAGGGCTTGCCCAAGGCCGACGCCGACGAGCGGCTGGCGCGGGTCGAGCTCGGCTACGCGATGCTGCTGACGCTGCGCGGGGTGCCGACCATCTATTATGGCGACGAGCAGGGATTCGTCTCGGCTGGCGGCGACCAGGCCGCGCGCGAGGACATGTTCGGCTCCAGGACCAAGCTCTACAACGACGAGAAGCTGCTCGGCACCACCGCTACCACGGCGACCGCGCGGTTCGATCCCAACCACCCGCTCTACCGGCTGATCGGCGAACTCGCGCGGATCCGCGTCGCGACCCCCGCGCTCCGCCGCGGGCGGCAGGTCACCCGCTACGCCGAACAGGACAAGCCCGGGCTGTTCGCGGTGTCGCGGTTCGATCCGACCGACGGGCACGAGGTGCTGATGCTGTTCAACACCTCGACCGCGCCCATCACCGCCAATGTCGAGGTCGAGGTCGCCAGCCGCGCCTTCCGCCCGCTCGCCGGCCAGTGCGCGCCGACCGCGCAGGCCCCGGGCAGCGTGCGCGTCGCGCTCGCCCCGCTCGGCTTCGCGGTGTGCGAGGCGGCCAAGTGAACGAAGCGCTGTCGATCGAACGGACTGTGACCGACGCGGCGGCGAGCCCGTGGTGGAAGGGCGCGGTGATCTACCAGATCTACCCGCGCAGCTTCGCCGACTCGAACGGCGATGGGGTCGGCGATCTTCGCGGTATCATCGCCCATCTCGACCATGTCGCCGAGCTTGGCTGCGACGCGATCTGGATCTCGCCCTTCTTCACCTCGCCGATGGCCGACTTCGGCTACGACGTTGCCGACTATCGCGGGGTCGACCCGATCTTCGGCACGCTCGACGACTTCGACGCGCTGGTCGACCGCGCCCATGCGCTCGGGCTGCGCGTGCTGATCGACCAGGTTTATTCGCACAGCAGCGACCAGCATCCCTGGTTCGCCGAAAGCCGCATCTCGCGCGACAACCCGCGCGCCGACTGGTACGTCTGGGCCGACCCCAAGCCCGACGGCTCGCCGCCGAACAACTGGCAGTCGGTGTTCGGCGGCCCGTCGTGGACGTGGGACGCGCGCCGCGAGCAATATTACCACCACAGCTTCCTGAAAGAGCAGCCGCAACTCAACCTGCACAACCCGGCGGTCCAGCAGGCGGTGCTCGACGTCGCGCGCTTCTGGCTCGATCGCGGGGTCGACGGGTTTCGGATCGACGCGCTCAACTTCGCGATGCACGATCCCGCGCTGACCGATAACCCGCCGGTCGCCAACCCGGCCAAGCGGACCCGCCCGTTCGACCTTCAGCACCATGTCCACAACCAGAGTCACCCCGACCTCGCGACCTTCGCCCAGCGGCTCCGCGCGCTGACCGACGAATATGCGGCGGTGTTCACGGTCGCCGAGGTCGGCGGCGAGCAGGCGGCGGCCGAGATGAAGGCCTACACCGCGGGCGACGTCCGGCTGAACAGCGCCTACGGCTTCGACTTCCTCTACGCCGACGCGCTCACCCCCGACGTCGTTCGCCAGGCGATCCGCGACTGGCCGGGCGCGGACGGCGAGGGCTGGCCGAGCTGGGCGCTGTCGAACCACGACGCGCCGCGCTTCGCCTCGCGCTGGTGGGGCGAGGAGCATCGCGATGCCTTCGTCCGCGTCGCGCTGCTTCTGCTGATGGCGATGCGCGGGTCGGCGATCCTCTATCAGGGCGAGGAGCTCGGCCTGCCGCAGGCGCGGGTGCCGTTCGACCGGCTGAGGGATCCCGAGGCGATCGCCAACTGGCCGCAGACGCTCGGCCGCGACGGCGCGCGCACCCCGATGCCGTGGACCGACGATCCCGACGGCGGCTTCGGCAGCGGCAACCCGTGGCTGCCGATCGACCCGGTCCACCTCGACTATAACGTCGCCGGGCAGCGCGCCGACCCCGGCTCGATCCTCCACTGGTGCCGCCGCGCGGTCGCGCTCCGCCACACGCACGAAGCGCTTCGCGGCGGCGCGATCCGCCTGCTCGACGAGACCAGCGACGCGCTGGTCGCGTTCGAACGCGTCGCCGACGGCGAGCGGCTGGTGTGCGTGTTCAACCTGTCGGACCGCGAGGTGCCGTATCCGGCGCCGGGCGGCTCGGCGCTGCTCGCGTGCGGCGGGGCCAATCCCGTGGCCTCGACCTTGCCTCCAGCTTCGGGATATGTGGTGTCATGCTGAAACGACTCTTCCTCGCCTCCGCGCTGCTGCTCGCCAGCCCCGCGCTCGCCGACGCCGCCTCGAGTGCGACCGTCGCCTCGCCCGACGGCTCGATCAAGGTCAGCTTCGCGGTGCAGGGGGAGGGGGTCCCGACCTACCGGGTCGATCGCGGCGGCCGCCCGGTGGTCGCCGACAGCCAGCTTGGCTTCCTGTTCACCGACCAGCCGATGTTCCGCCGCAATTTCGAGCTGGTCGGCGCGCACCCGGGAAGCCACGACGAGACCTGGACCACGCCGTGGGGCGAGGACCGCAGCATCCGCGACCACTACAACTCGCTGGTCGTCGATTTCCGCGAAAAGAACGGGCTTCACCGCAGCTACTCGGTCGAGGTCCGCGCGTTCGATAACGGCATCGGCTTCCGTTACCGGCTCCCGGCGCGCGACGGCGGCAAGCCGTGGAAGATCGCCGAGGAGCTGACCCAGTTCGCGATCGCGCAGGACGGCAAGGCGTGGTGGGCGCCCGCGTTCGAATGGAACCGCGAGGAATATCTCTACCAGCAGACCCCGATCAGCGGCATCGGCACCGGCCAGACCCCGCTGACGATGGTGCTCAACGACGGCACCCACGTTTCGATTCACGAGGCGGCGCTGGTCGACTATTCGGGGATGAACCTCGCGCGTTCGATGGGCACCCAGCTCAAGGCGGTGCTGACCCCCTCGTCGACCGGCCCGAAGGTGGTCCGCACCGGCCCCTTCACCACCCCGTGGCGGACCATCCTGATCACCCCCGACGCCCCCTCGCTCTACGCCGCGCGCAACGTCATGCTCAACCTCAACGAGCCCAACAGGCTCGGCGACGTCAGCTGGGTCAAACCCCGCAAATATGTCGGCATCTGGTGGGCGATGCACCTCGACAAGGCGACGTGGAACAGCGGGCCCAAGCACGGCGCGACCACCGCCAATGCGCTGAAGATGATCGACTTCGCTGCCGCCAACCATATCCCCGGCGTGCTGATCGAAGGCTGGAACCAGGGCTGGGACGGCGACTGGTTCGGCACCGGCTGGGACTTCAGCTTCACCAAGCCCTATCCCGACTTCGATTTCCCGAAGATCGCCGCCTACGCCAAGGCCAAGGGCGTCCACATCATCGGCCACCACGAGACCGCGGGCAACATCGGCAATTACGAGGCGCAGCTGGGCGCCGGGCTCGACTATTATCGCGGGCTCGGGGTCGACGCGGTCAAGACCGGCTATGTCGCCGACGCGGGCGGGATCCAGGCGCGCGAGGGCGACGGCCAGGTCCATTTCGAATGGCACGAAGGCCAGGTGATGGTGAACCACGACCTCAAGGTCGTCACCGAGGCGGCAAAGCGCCACATCGCGGTCGACAGCCACGAGCCGGTCAAAGACACCGGGCTTCGCCGCACCTACCCCAACTGGGTCAGCCGCGAAGGCGAGCGGGGGATGGAGTACAACGCCTGGGGCGTTCCCAAGAACCCGCCCGGCTGGGAAAGCCAGATGTTCTACGGGCGCATGCTCGGCGGCCCGTTCGACTTCACCCCCGGCATCGTCAGCCTCAAGGGCAAGGACGACACCGACATCCTCTCGACGCTCGCCAAGCAGCTCGCGCTCTACGTCGTCATCTATTCGCCGATCGCGATGGCCGCCGACCTGCCCGAGAATTATGAAAAGGAACCCGCCGCCTTCGACTTCATCAAGACGGTGCCGACCGACTGGGATGAAACCCGCGTCCTGTCGGGCGAGGTCGGCCTGTGGGTCGTCGTCGCGCGCAAGGAGCGGAACGCCCCCAACTGGTACGTCGGCGCGGTCACCAACGAGGCGGCGCGCGACGTCACCGTCCCGCTCGACTTCCTGCCCGCGGGCAAGTCCTTCACCGCCACCGTCTACCGCGACGGGCCGAGCGCCGCGTTCGGCGCGAAGGGGCACGACATGGCGGTCGACCGGCGCACCGTGACCCGCGCCGACCGCCTGCCGATTCACCTCGCCCCCGGCGGCGGCTTCGCCATCCGGCTCGCCGCGCGCTGAGGCGCGTTGCGTGACCATTCCGAAGCGCATCGTCATCCTCGGCGGCGGCACCGCGGGCTGGATGGCGGCGTGCCTGATGCAGCAGCGCTGGGGCCCGCGCGGCACCGCGGTGACGCTGATCGAATCGAGCGACATCGGGATCATCGGGGTGGGGGAGGGCTCGACCCCGCAGCTCAAGCATTTCTTCGACCGGCTCGGGCTTGCCGAGACCGAGTGGATGCCGCGCTGCAACGCCACCTACAAGGTCGGCATCGGCTTCGAAGGCTGGTCGCACGCGCCCGGACACGAGCGCTACTTCCATCCCTTCACCAGCGATTTCGATCCGCACACGCTCGGCGACTTCTTTGCCAACGCCTATGCCCGGCGCAACGGCTTCGACGTCCCCGCACACCCCGACAGGTTCCTCGTCCCGGGCCGGCTCGCCGCCGACCGGCGCGGCCCCTTCGCCGACGAGGCGTTCCCGTTCGAGGTGTCGTATGGCTATCATTTCGACGCGGTGCTGCTCGGGCGCTATCTGCGCGAGGTCGCCACCGCGCGCGGAGTCACCCACGTCGACACGCGGATCGCGAGCGTCGATCTCGGCCCCGACGGCGACGTCGCCGCGCTGGTCGCCGACGACGGCACCCGTTTCGAGGCCGATCTGTTCGTCGACGCCAGCGGGTTTCGTGCGCTGGTCGTCGAGCAGGCGCTCGGCGAGCCGCACATCGGCTTCGGCGAAAACCTGTTCAACGACCGCGCGGTGGTCGCGCCGAGCCCGCTCCCGCCCGAAGGACCGGGCAGCGCGACCCGCGCCACTGCGCTGTCGGCGGGCTGGGCGTGGCACATCCCGCTCACCCACCGCGTCGGCAACGGCTATGTCTATTCCTCGCGCTTCATCGCCGACGAGGAGGCCGCCGCCGAGCTTCGCGCGCACGCCGGGCTCGCCCCCGACGCCGAGGTCCGCCACCTCACGATGCGCGTCGGCCGGCTCGAGCGGAGCTGGGTGCGCAACGCGCTCGCGATCGGCCTGTCGCAGGGCTTCGTCGAACCGCTCGAGGCGACCGCGCTGCACATCGTCCTCGCCACGGTCGAGGGCTTCATCGTCGCCGCCGAGAGCCCCGATGAACCGGCGGCGCGCGACGCGTTCAACGCCGCGATCGCCCGCCGATACGACGGCATCCGCGACTATATCGTCGCCCATTACCGCGCGGCGAAGCGCGCCGACACCGACTATTGGCGCGCGGTCACCGCCAACGACACGCTGTCGGACGAGCTGAAGGCGATGTTCACCGCCTGGTTCACCGGCGCCGACATCGCCGAGACGGTCGCGGCGCTCGGCATCGGCGGCTATTATTCGCCGATGAGCTGGCACTGCCTGTTCGGCGGCTACGGCAATTATCCGGGCCGGCTGCAGCCCCCGCCCGCGACCATGCCCCGCGCCGACATGGCGCGGATCGACCGCTTCGGCCGCGCCTGCGCCGGCCACTTCGCCCCGCACCGCGAGGCGCTCGCCCGACTGGAGTGTGCATGAAGCTGTTCGCCCTGCTAATCGCCGCGTTGCTCGCCGCCGCCGCGCCCGCCGCCGCCGACCCGACGCGCGACGTCCCGGTGCCGGGCAGCGGCCAGATCGTCGACCTCGGCGTGCTCACCCCGCGCACCGCGCTGCCGCGCCGCGTCGTCGTCTGGCTGCCGAGCGGCTACGATCCCAAGGGGCCTCCCTACGCGGTGCTCTACATGCACGACGGGCAGAACCTGTTCGACGACAAGACCGCCGGCTACGGCCACGAATGGATGGTCGACGAGACGCTCGACCGGCTGATCCGCGAGAAAAAGGTCCGCCCGACGATCGTCGTGGGCATCTGGAATACTCCCAAGCGGCTGCAGGACTATGTCCCCGCAAAGGCATTCGCCCGGCTCCCCAGGGCCTATATGGACCGGGTGCGCGGCCTCTACGGCGGCGACCCGCTGTCCGACGGCTATCTGAAGTTCATCGTCGACGAGCTTCGCCCCGCGATCGCCCGGCGCTTTAACGTCGCGACCGACCGCGACGACACGTTCGTCATGGGCTCGTCGATGGGCGGGCTGATCTCGCTCTACGCGATCGACGAATATCCGGCGGTGTTCGGCGGCGCGGGGATGCTTTCGACCCATTGGCCCTTGTTCCTTCCGCAGCACGAGGGCGACAAGCTGACCGAGGGCGAGTTCAAGGCGGTGTCGGGCGCGTTCACCGCCTATCTCGCGACCGGGCTCGCCGACCCGCGCCGCCACCGGCTCTATTTCGACCATGGCACCGAGACGCTCGACGCCGAATATGCCCGCTACCAGCAGCTCGTCGACCGGTCGGTCGCCGCGAAGGGCTATATCCAGGGCGATAACTGGCTGACGGTCGATTATCCGGGCGAGGCGCACAACGAGCAGAGCTGGGCGTCGCGGCTCGAAATCCCGCTTCGTTTCCTGCTTCGTCCGAAAGGGGTTCAACCGCTCGGGCTTAAACCCTAAGGCGGCGCTACATGACCAAGCTCGATTCCCGCATCGCCGCGATCACCGACCGGATCATCGAACGCTCGAAGCCGTCGCGCCGCCGCTATCTCGACCTGATGCGCGACCAGGCCGAGGTCGGCATGACCCGCCCGCGGCTGTCGTGCGGCAATTTCGCGCACGGCTTCGCCGCCGCGGGCGAGGACAAGGACGCGATCCGCCATTTGCGCGGCCCGAACCTCGGCATCGTCACCTCGTTCAACGACATGCTCTCGGCGCACCAGCCGTACGAGCGCTACCCCGCGCAGATGAAGCTGTTCGCGCGCGAGGTCGGCGCCACCGCGCAGGTCGCGGGCGGGGTCCCGGCGATGTGCGACGGGGTGACCCAGGGCCAGCCGGGGATGGACCTGTCGCTGTTCAGCCGCGACGTCATCGCGCTGTCGACCGCGATCAGCCTCTCGCACGGCATGTTCGACGGCATCGCGATGCTCGGCATCTGCGATAAGATCGTCCCCGGGCTGCTGATCGGCGCGCTCCGCTTCGGCCATCTTCCGGCGTTGCTGGTCCCCGGCGGCCCGATGCCCTCGGGCCTCGCCAACAAGGAAAAGCAGCGCGTCCGCCAGGCGTTCGCGAAGGGCGAGGCGACCAAGGCCGAGCTGCTCGAGGCCGAGGCGGCGAGCTACCATGGCGCGGGCACCTGCACCTTTTACGGCACCGCCAATTCGAACCAGATGATGATGGAGCTGATGGGACTCCACGTCCCCGGCGCCGCCTTCGCGCTGCCCGGCACCGGGCTTCGCCAGCAGCTGACTCGCGCCGCGGTCCACCGCCTCGCCGCGCTCGCCGTCGACAAGCGCCGCCCGCTGGCCGAGGCGGTCGACGAGCGCGCGATCGTCAATGCCGCCGTCGGCCTGCTCGCGACCGGCGGCTCGACCAATCACGCGATCCACATTCCCGCGATCGCCCGCGCCGCCGGAATTCGCATCGACTGGACCGACATCGACGAACTCAGCGCCGCCGTCCCGCTGATCGCACGGGTCTATCCCAACGGGGTCGGCGACGTGAACGACTTCCACGCCGCGGGCGGCATGGCGTTCGTGACCGATACGCTGCTCGAGGCGGGGCTGCTCCACGGCGATCTCGCCGCTCCCGGCGCCGACGATTTCGCCGCCTTCGCCACCAACCCCCGCCTCGACGGCGATGCGCTGGTGTGGGACGAGACCAAGGCGTCGAAGGACCTCGCGCTGCTTCGCCACGCGCACGACCCTTTCCTTCCCGACGGCGGAATGAAGCTGGTGTCGGGCAACCTTGGCCGCGCGATCTTCAAGCTCAGCGCGGTGGCGAAGGAACGCTGGACGATCGAGGCCCCCGCCGCGGTGTTCGAGGATCAGGACTCGGTGGTCACCGCGTT
The DNA here is from genome assembly GCF_040203355.1 of Sphingomonas sp. ASV193. NCBI lineage: Bacteria > Pseudomonadati > Pseudomonadota > Alphaproteobacteria > Sphingomonadales > Sphingomonadaceae > Sphingomonas > Sphingomonas sp. ASV193. The sequence continues at coordinate 611,649 of NZ_JBEHBW010000001.1, read as the reverse complement.
CAAGGAAGGCCGGCTCGACCGCGACGTCGTCGTCGTGGTCCGCTTCCAGGGCCCGCGCGCCAACGGCATGCCCGAGCTACACAAGCTCACCCCGCCCTTGGGCGTGCTCCAGGACAAGGGCTTCAACGTCGCGCTGGTCACCGACGGGCGGATGAGCGGGGCGAGCGGCAAGGTCCCCGCCGCGATACACTGCTGCCCCGAGGCGCTCAACGACGGCCCGCTGGCGCACGTCGTCGACGGCGACATCGTCCGCCTGTGCGGCCATTCGGGCGAGCTCGACGTCAAGGCCGACCTCGCGACCCGCCCGCGCGCCGCCGTGCCGCCGCCCGCGCTCGGCACCGGGCGCGAGCTGTTCGGCTTCATGCGCGCCACCGCCGACGATGCCGAACATGGCGGCTCGGCCATGCTTCACGCGATGGAGTCCGCGCTATGACCAGTACCACCGGAAGCCAACGCGTCGCCGTCGCCGACATCGGCGGCACCCATGCCCGCTTCGCGCTCGCCACGGTCGAAGGCGGCAAGGTGGTCGAACTCGGTGAGCCGGTCACCCTCAAGACGGCCGATCACGCCAGCCTGCAGACCGCGTGGCAGGAATTCGGCCGCACGATCGGCGAGCCGCTCCCCGATGCCGCCGGGATCGCGTTTGCCGGCCCGGTCGAGGGCGAGGTGCTCAAGCTCACCAACAACCCGTGGGTCATCCGCAAGGCGTTGATGAAGGACCGGCTGGGCGTCGAACGCTTCGTCATCGTCAACGATTTCGCCGCCGTCGCGCACGCCGTTGCGCAGCTCGATTACGACCAGTTCGAACATCTGTGCGGGCCCGACCAGCCGTTCACCACCGACGGGGTGCTGACCGTGCTCGGCCCCGGCACCGGGCTCGGGGTTGGGCAGGTGCTTCGCGAGAAGGGCAGCTACCACGTCATCCCGACCGAGGGCGGCCATGTCGATTTCGCGCCCCTCGACAGCCTCGAGGATCAGATCCTCGATTTCCTCCGCCGCTCGTTCCGCCGCGTGTCGATCGAGCGGGTCGCGTGCGGCCCCGGGCTCGCCAACCTCTACAACGCGATCGCCGCGATCGAGGACCAGCCGGTGCGCCAGGTCGACGACCGCACCATCTGGGACGCCGCGCTGGCCGGTGCCGACCCGCTCGCGGTCGCCGCGCTCGACCGCTTCTTCCTGATCCTCGGCGCGGTCGCGGGCGACCTCGCGCTGGTCCACGGCGCCAACGGCGTGGTCGTCGCGGGCGGGCTCGGCTACCGGCTGCGCGAGCGCTTCCGCCTGTCGGGCTTCGCCGACCGCTTCGCCGCCAAGGGCCGGTTCGAACGCCGGATGGAAGCGATCCCGGTCAAGCTCATCACCCACCCGCAGGCGGGGCTCTACGGCGCCGCCGCCGCCTTCGCGCAGGAGCATGCATGACGATCGAACGCGTGATGACCGCCGCCCCGGTGATCCCGGTGCTGGTGCTCGACGGAAGCCTCGACCCGGTCGCGCTCGCCGAGACGCTGGTCGAGGCGGGGCTGCCGGTGCTCGAGATCACGCTGCGCACCCCGCAAGCGCTCGAGGCGATCCGCGCCATGGCCAAGGTGCCGGGCACGATCGTCGGCGCGGGCACCGTGCTTAACGAGCGCCAGCTTGGGCAAGCGATCGACGCGGGCAGCGCGTTCATCGTCTCTCCCGGCCTGACCGAGCCGCTCGGCCGCGCCGCGATCGCCAGCGGCGTGCCGTTCCTTCCCGGCATCGCCAATTCGGGCGACATCATGCGCGGGCTCGACATGGGGCTCGACCGGTTCAAATTCTTCCCCGCCGAGGCCAATGGCGGGCTCAAGGCACTCGCCGCGCTCGCCGGCCCGTTCGGCGCGATCCGCTTCTGCCCGACGGGCGGCATCACCGAGGACAGCGCGCCCGGCTGGCTCGCGCACAACAGCGTGACCTGCGTCGGCGGAAGCTGGATCGTGAAGGCGGGCGACACCGACCTCGCCGAAGTCGCCGAACGCGCCCGCCGCGCCGCCGCGCTCCGGGGTTGAGCGAATGATCGCGCGCTCGCGGCGCGCGCCGCTATTCTGGCTCGCCACCGCCGCGATCGCGCTCGGCGTGCTGCTCCACCTGCCGATGCTCGCCGAGGCGCACCGGATGGGCAACCGGCTGGTCGGGATGCCGACCGACGCGACGATGTGGCTCGGCATGGCGCTGATCTTTTTGGGCGCCCCGCTCGCCATCTACGGCGCGCTCCCGCCGCGGATCGAGACCGCGAGCCTTCCCGACAAGCATTTCGAGGCGCGCGCCGACACCCCACTCGGTGCCTCGCACTTGGCGGTGATCCTCGTCCTCGTCCTCGGGCTCGTGATCGACGTGATGAAGCCCGCCACGCTCGGCTTCGTGCTGCCGGGGGTGAAGAGCGAATATGGGATTCCCAAGCCGGTCGCCGCGCTGCTCCCGCTCGTCGCGCTGATCGGAACGACCATCGGCTCCTACCTGTGGGGCTGGATGGCCGACCGCTATGGGCGGCGCGTGTCGATCCTGCTCTCGACCGTGCTGTTCATCTCGACCTCGATCTGCGGCGCGATGCCCGACTTCCGATTGAACCTGCTGATGTGCTTCGTGATGGGCATGTCGGCGGGCGGGATGCTGCCGGTGGTCTACACGCTGCTCGCCGAGATCATGCCGCCGCGCCACCGGAGCTGGGTGCTGGTCACCGTCGGCGGGATCGGGCTGGTCGGCGGCTACCTTGCCGCAAGCACCACCGCGCATCTGTTCGAGGACGAGTATGGCTGGCGCGCGCTGTGGCTGCAGGGCTTTCCGACCGGGCTGCTGCTTTTGCTGCTCGCGCGTCTCCTCCCCGAAAGCCCGCGCTTCCTCTACCTGCAACGCCGCGACGCCGAACTCGCCGACATGGAATGCCGCTTCGGGATCGTCGAGCGGCCCGCGCCCACCGACGATCACGGGCTCGTCGGCGCGCGGCGCGAGACCCGGCTGACGGTCGCGCTGGTGCTCGCCGCGCTGGCGTGGAGCTTCGTCAATTTCGGGCTGCTGCTGTGGCTCCCCAACGCGCTCCAGGAACGCGGCTTTTCGAACGCGGTCGCGACCGGGATCATCGCCAAGTCCTCGCTGCTCGCGCTGCCGACGATCGGCATCGGCGCGTGGCTCTATGCCAAATGGAGCAGCAAGGGCGCGCTGGTGGCGATGCTCGGCCTGCTCGTGATCGGCACCGCGGGCGCCGCGCTCCCCGCCGCGACGCTTGCCGCGCCGCTATTGCTCGGCAGCGTCATCGGCCTGCTCGTCCTCGGCACCAACGGCGCGATCGCGATGATGCTGCCCTACACCGCCGAGATCTTCCCGGTCGCCTCGCGCGGGCGCGGCACCGGGCTCGTGTCGGGCGCGAGCAAGGTCGGCGGCGCGGTGGTCCAGCTGTTCGCCATCGCCGGCCTGTCGCCCTCGCTCGGCCCGACCGCGCTGCTGCTAGTCGTCCCGCTCGCGCTGTCGACCGCGCTGGTCTGGGCGCTCGGGGTCGAGACCAGCGGCCGGGCCTTGGAACGCAAGAGCGCCGCGTGAATCCGCTTTACGAGACGATGGCGACCAGCGTGTTCGAGCGGATGAGCCTCGCCGCCGCGCGCCACGGCGCGGTCAACCTCGGGCAGGGCTTCCCAGACTTCGGCTGGCCGCCCGAGATCCTCGACGCTGCTGCGCGCGCGCTCACCGACGGCTCGAACCAATACGCCCCCTCGCGCGGCCTCCCCGCGCTGCGCGAGGCGGTCGCCGCCCATTACGCGCGCCACCACGGACTCGACCTCGACGCCAGCGGCATCTGCGTCACCTCGGGCGCGACCGAGGCGCTCGCCGCCGCGTTGCTCGCCACCCTCTCGCCGGGCGACGAGGCGATCGTCATGACCCCCGCTTACGACGCCTACGCGCCGCTGATCCGCCGCGCCGGCGCCACCGTCCGCGAAGTCGCGCTCCAGCCGCCCCACTGGCGGATCGAGCGCGCCGCGATCGAGGCGGCGATCACCCCGCGCACCCGTGCGATCGTCCTCAACAACCCGCACAACCCGACCGGCCGCCTGTTCGACGCAGACGAGCTGGCGACGGTCGCCGACCTCGCCATCGCGCACGACCTCGTCGTCGTCGCCGACGAGGTGTGGGAGCATCTGCTGATGGACGGCCAGTCGTTCGTGCCGATCGCCACGTTCCCCGGCATGGCGGCGCGCACCATCAAATGCGGCTCGGCGGGCAAGATATTTTCGCTCACCGGGTGGAAGATCGGCTGGATCGCCGCCGCCCCGCCGCTCGCCGACCTCGCCGCGCGCGCGCACCAGTTCCTGACCTTCGCCAGCGCGCCCAACCTGCAGGCCGCGGTCGCCTACGGCCTCGACGAGGGCGATGCGTGGCTCGCCCCGATGCGCAGCCGCTTCGCCCGGGCCCGCGACCGGATGAGCGCGATGCTCACCGAGGCGGGCTTCGCCGTGCTGCCCAGCGCCGCGACCTATCTCCTCGTGGTCGACCTCGCCGCCTCGGGCATCGCGCTCGACGACGAGGCGTTCGCCGCGCTCGCGGTCGAGCGGGCAGGGGTGGCGGTGGTGCCGATGTCGCCGTTCGCGGAAGTCGATCCGCCGCGCCACCTCGTCCGGCTGTGCTTCGCGAAAAGAGACGAGACGATCGACGCCGGGGTCGCCGCGCTCGCCCGGGCAAAGGCACTCGCGGCTAGCGGGTGACCTCGCGCGGGCGCGCCCGGTCGGCGACCCGCTTCTTGAGCAGCCCCGGCCAGCGTGCCTGCCACCCCTCGTACCAGCCCGCGACCGCGTCGGCGGCAAGCGGCTCGGCGACGAGATAGCCCTGCGCCACGTCGCAGCCGTAATCGCTGAGCAATTGCATCTGCTCGACCGTCTCGACCCCCTCGGCGGTGACCGTCAGCCCGAGCCCGTGAGCAAGGTCGATGATCGACCGGCAAATCAGCGCGCTGTCGGCCGCCTCGGGCGCGTCGCGGATGAAGAAGCGGTCGATCTTCAGCTCGGTGAACGGCAGCTGGCGAAGCTGCATCAGCGTCGAATAGCCGACCCCGAAATCGTCGATCGCCAGCCCGATCCCCTTGATCCGCATCCGCGTCAGCGTGTCGATCAGCTTGATCAGCGGCTGGGTCGCGCCCTCGGTCAGTTCGAGCACGAGCCGCCCCGTCGGCACGTCGAGCGCGCGGCACATCCGCTCGACCAGGTCGGGGAAATCGAGGTGGTCGAGGCTCAGCGCGCTGATGTTGAACGCAAGGTCGGTATCGAGCCCCTCGGCCTGCCACGCGATCCACTGGCGAAGGGTGGTGCGAAGCCCCCACTGGGTCAGCTCGTCGATCAGCCCATGTTCCTCGGCCAGCGGCACGAACCGCGACGGGGGGATGGTACCGAGGTCGGGGTCGGTCCAGCGCACCAGCGCCTCGACCCGCTTGAGGCTGCCGTCGGCCAGGCTGACCTTGGGCTGGTAGAGCATGTGCAGCCGCCCGTTGATCAGCGCCCGCTCGAACTTATCGAGCATCGCGACGTCGGCCCGCGCGATCATCCCGCCAGCCTCTCGCGGGTCTGCCCGAACACCCGCTCGAGCTCGTCGAGCCGCGCCGGCTTCTCGATCGGCCCGACCATGGCAAGCCCGAGCTCGCCGCCCAGCCGGACCGCGCTTTCAAGCACCCGCCGGTCGAACCCCGACACGATCATCACCGGTCCGCGAAACCGCTCGGCGGCGAGGAAGCGGAGCAGTTCGACCCCGTCCATTCCTGGCATGCCGAGGTCGAGCGCGACCATTGCCGGCGACAGCGCGGCGAACCGTTCGCGAAACGCCTCGTCGTTGCCGGTGATCACCGGATCGTAGCCCGACATTCGCGCCGCCTCGGCGACATAGGCGGCCAGCGCGGGCTCGTCGTCGATCAGCAGCAGGGTCGGCGTCTGGGCCACGTTCGTCGTCACATTCTCTTCCGTCACTGGCGACGGTGATGGGCAGTCTATCGGTAAAGGTCAAACGCCTGAAACGGCTTTTTAACCTAAAGGCGTTAGCTGTTCCGAATTGACGCGTTTTTCGGCCGTTTCGGCCCAGGGAAAGTCAGGGAGCGATGTTCTCAGCCCTAATCCGCCGCCGCAACGACCGGGCGCTGGTCAACGATGCCGAGGCGTTCGATTCGACCACCTTCACCCTCTCGACCGCGGTCCCGCGGCCGAGCGAGCGGCGCGAGGCGGAGCGGGTCATGCCGCTGCTGCGCGTCGCCAAGGCGACCGAGGAGAGCGGGCGCGAGCAGCTGGTGCGGGTGCGCAACGTGTCGGCGGGCGGGCTGATGGCCGAGGTCGGCCACCCGATGAGCGTCGGCACGCGCGTGTCGCTCGAACTGTCCTCGCAGCGGATTCCCGCCACCGTGGTGTGGGTGCGCGAAGGCACCGCCGGGTTCAAGTTCGACCAGGACCTCGACCTCGGCGAGCTGCTCGCGGGCAGGAAGCCGCGCCACGGCTTCCGCGCGCGCCCGCCGCGGCTCGACGTCGACTGCAAGGCGTCCCTGCGCATCGGCAAGACCTATTACACTGTCGACGTCCATGACATTTCGCTCGGCGGGCTCAAGGTCGAGCCGATCGAGGAATATTGCCTCGGCAAGCAGGTGGTGGTGGTGGTCGAAAGCCTCCGCCCGATCCGCGGCGAGGTGCGCTGGTTCTCCGACCGCAAGGCGGGCATCGTGTTCGACAAGCCGCTCCAGTTCGACGAGCTCGCCGAATGGGTCGGCAAGCGGCTCGAGATGGCGGCGCTGAAGCACCACATCAAGCGCCGCGGCTGACGCCTCTTCCGAAGCGCGCGCCCGCTTCCTATCTTCGTCGAAACGACGGAGATAAGGTGATGGGACACGAAACGGCGGTTCTGGCGGGCGGGTGCTTCTGGTGCACCGAGGCGGTGTTCCTCGACATCGCCGGGGTCGACAAGGTCGAAAGCGGCTATACCGGCGGCCAGACCGTCAACCCGACCTACAAGCAGGTGTGCGGCGGCGACACCGGCCATGCCGAGGCGATCCGCGTCACCTTCGACCCGGCGTTGGTCAGCTACGCCGACCTGCTCGACATCTTCTTCGCCACCCACGACCCGACCCAGCTCAACCGGCAGGGCAACGACATCGGCACCCAGTATCGAAGCGCGATCTTCCCGCAGGACGAGGCCCAGGAGGCCGAGGCGCGCGCGGCGATCGAGCGTGCCAACGCCGACTGGGGCGGCAACATCGTGACGACCATCGAGCCCAAGGCCGAATGGTATCCGGCCGAGGATTATCACCAGGACTATTGGGCGGGCGAGGGCCAGCGCAATCCCTATTGCATGGCGGTGATCCCGCCCAAGCTGGCGAAGCTTCGCAAGAGCTTCTCATCGAAGATTAGAGAGGCTGATCCTCAGCCCCTTTAATCGTCGATCACTCAAGACCGGGGCGCAGCAGCCCGCCTGAGCCGGTCGCGGATCGCCGCGGCCAGCCCGTCGCCCGGCACCGGCGCGACCGCGATCCGCGCCGCGTCGGCCTCGTCGGCGCAGTGGAGCAGGTCGAACAGCCGCGCCGCCGCCTCGACCGGGGTGTTCCCGAGGAACAGCTCCCCGCGCACCGCCCCGTAGCCGATCAGCAGCTCGCCCTCCGCCGCCTCGCGCGCATCGAGCCGGAGCGGCTTCGACGGCGCATAATGGCTCGCCATCATCCCCGGCGCCTCGATCGCGCCGCCCGCGACTTCGGCCGCGTCGACCTCGACCGGCCCGCGCCGCAATAGCCGCAGCGGGCCCCCGGTCGCCGCGACGATCGTCGATTCGATGCCCTCGCTGGTCGCCCCGCCGTCGATCACCAGCTTGATCCTACCGGCGAGGCTCTTGGCGACATGGCGTGCGCGCGTCGGCGAAATGCTCCCGCTCGCATTGGCCGACGGCGCCGCCAGCGGTCGCCCGGTCGCGCGCAGCAGCGCCTGCATCGCCGGGTGCGCGGGGACGCGAAGCGCGATGCTCGGCAGCCCCGCGGTCACGATCCCGGCGATCGCGCTGTCCTCGCGCAGCGGCACCACCAGCGTCAGCGGCCCCGGCCAATGCGCCTCGGCCAGCGCCCGCGCCGCTGCGTCGAATACCCCGATCCGCTCCGCCGCCGCGAGATCGGGGACATGGACGATCAGCGGGTTGAAGCTCGGCCGCCCCTTGGCCGCGTAGATCCGCGCCACCGCCTCGGCGTCGGTCGCGTCGGCGGCGAGCCCGTAGACCGTCTCGGTCGGCACCGCGACCGGCTGACCGGCCAGCACCAGCCGCGCCGCCTCGGCGATCGAGTCCTCGTCGAACGGCAGGATGGCTGGCCCGGTCATGACGCGGCGGCTATAGCGATTGTCCGCCACCAGCCAAGGACCGCCGATGAGTTTCACCGCCCCCGTCGCCGAACAGCGCGCCATCCTTCGCACCGTCGCCGACATCGCCGAGCTGACCGACGACCTCGACCTCGTCGACGCGGTAGTCGAGGCCGCGGGCCGGTTCGCCGAAGGCGAGTTCGCCCCGCTCGACCGCGTCGGCGACACGGTGGGCGCGACGTGGCGGGACGGCGTCGTCACCATGCCCGACGGTTTCAAGGCGGCCTATGACGCCTTCGTCGCGGGCGGCTGGATGGGGCTCGCCGCGCCCGAGGCCTGGGGCGGGCAGGGGCTTCCGCTGGTCCTGTCGGCGGCGCTGATGGACGACCTCAACGCCGCCAACGTCGGCTTCGCTTTGTGCCCGATGCTCTCGATCGGCGCGGTCGAGGCGCTCCACCACCACGGCGCGCCCGAGCTCCAGCGGGCCTACCTGCCGAAGATCGTCAGCGGCGAATGGCCCGCGACGATGAACCTCACCGAGCCGCAGGCGGGCAGCGACGTCGGCGCGCTCACCACCCGCGCCGACCCCGGCCCCGACGGCACGTGGAAGATCAAGGGCACCAAGATCTACATCACTTATGGCGAGCACGACCTTGCCGACCAGATCGTCCACCTCGTCCTCGCCCGCACCCCCGGTGCGCCCGCGGGGACGCGCGGCATCTCGCTGTTCCTCGTTCCCAAGATCCTCCCCGACGGCAGCCGCAACGACGTCGCGTGCGTGTCGATCGAGCATAAGCTCGGCATCCACGCCTCGCCGACCTGCGTGATGAGTTACGGCGAACAAGCCAACGAGAATGGGGGCGGCGCGACCGGCTGGCTGGTCGGGCCGGAGAACGGCGGGATGCGCGCGATGTTCACGATGATGAACAACGCCCGGCTCAACGTCGGCCTGCAGGGTGTCGGCATCGCCGAACGCGCCACCCAGCGCGCGGTCGCCTATGCGCTCGAGCGCCGCCAGTCGGGCAAGCCGATCGCCGAGCATCCCGACGTCCGCCGGATGCTGCTCAGGATGCGAAGCCTCACCACCGCCGCGCGCGCGCTGTGCTACTACGCCTTCGCCCAGCTCGACCGCGGCCGCCGCGGCGACCTCGCCGCCGAGCTTCGCGCCGAAGTGCTCACCCCGCTCGCCAAGGCGTGGGGCACCGACGTCGGCTGCGAAGTCGCCAGCCTCGGCATCCAGGTCCATGGCGGGATGGGCTATATCGAGGAAACCGGCGCCGCCCAGCACCTGCGCGACGCGCGCATCGCCCCGATCTACGAGGGCACCAACGGCATCCAGGCCGCCGACCTCGTCGGGCGCAAGCTCGGGCTCGACGGCGGGCTCGCGTTCGACGGGCTGGTCGCCGACGCCCGCGCCGAGGCGCGGCATTTGAGCCTGGTCGCGCTGATCGATGCGGTCGAAGTCGCCGCCGCCAGCCTGCGCGACGCCGGGCCCGAGGACCGGCAGGCGGGCAGCTTTCCGTTCCTCACCATGACCGCGGTGATGGTCGGCGGCTGGCTGGTCGAACGGCTCGCGCGCGATCCCGACGCGACCCCGCGCACGAAGGCGTCGGCCGATTATTTCCTCTCGTCGATCGTCACCGAGGCGCTCGGGCTCGGCGCGGGGGCGGCGCTCGGCGCGGCCCCGCTCTACGCGGTCCCTGCCGAGGCGCTGGCCTAGGCCCGCTCGGTCAGCTCGTCGATCGCGATCCCCAGCCGCTCCATCCGCGCGCGGATCCCCGGCCATTCCTCGCGCAGGAACAGGTCGCGCTCGCTTTCCATCAGCCGACCGCGCGCGCCCGCCGCGACGAACATCCCGACCCCGCGCCGGACCACCACCAGCCCCTCGTCCTGGAAGCCCTGGTAAGCCTTGGCCACGGTCAGCGGGTTGGCGCCCTGCTCGGCGGCCATCGCCCGGACCGAGGGGAGGGGATCGCCGTCGCCGAACCGCCCCGACAGGATGCCGTCGGCGATCACGTCGCGAAGGCGAACGAACACGGGCTTTTCGTGGCCAGCCCGAATGGCGGTGCGAAGCGTCATGCTGTCGTAATACAGCAGCGCGCCGCCAGATCAAGCCGCAAATTCAGGCGCTTGGCGGGCTCCACGCTCGCGCGACCGTGTCGGGCGAAGGCCGCGGCCGCTCCTCGAGCGGCACCCCCGGGCTGCCGAGGAACAGGAACCCGGCGATGCTCTCGCCCGGCGCGCAGAACGCCGCGCGCACCCGGGTCGACATCGCCGCCCAGCCGGTGATCCATCCCCCGACATAACCGAGCGCGTGCGCCGCCAGCAGCAGGTTCATCGCCGCCGCCCCGACGCTCAGCTCCTGCTCCCACACCGGGATTTTGTGCCCTTGGGTCGGCGCGGCGACCAGCACCACCAGCGCCGGCGCCTGGTGCGCGAACTCGCGCGCCTTGGCGAAGTGCGCGTCGCTGGCGTCGGCGACGCTCTCGGGCAGCGCGCGCTCGAGCAGCGCCGACAGCGCGTCGCGCTGGTCGTCGCCGACCACGACGAACCGCCACGGGGTCAGCTTGCCATGGTCGGGGGTGCGCGCCGCCACCGACAGGATCGTCGCCAGCTCGTCCGCGTCGGGCCCCGGCGCGACCATCTCGCGCGGGCGTCCCGACCGGCGAGTCTGGAGCAGGGCGAGGGCGGAGGAGCGGTCGTTGAGCATGGTGCGCGCCATGTAGGGGGCGCGCGCGAACTTTACACGCCCCGCGTTCGCGCTACTGTCCGCGCCCTATCGAGAGCGCCGCCGCCAGAGCCGCGCCGAATATCCGGGGAGTAATACAGCACATGGTCGACACGCCCACCGCGGACAACCCGCGCGAGCCCGACATCAGCCACGAGAATCCGGCGCAGAAAAAGGAGTGGTTCGGCCATCCCAACCAGCTCGCGCGGCTGTTCACCACCGAGATGTGGGAGCGGTTCGGCTATTACGGCATGCGCGCGCTGCTGACGCTCTACCTCACCAAGCATTTCGTGCTCGGCGACCGCGCCTCGACCGGTCTCTACGGCGGCTATACCGCGCTGGTCTACCTCACCCCGCTGGTCGGCGGGCTGATCGCCGACCAGTATCTCGGCTCGAAACGCAGCGTCCGCTTCGGCGCGATCATGATGGCGATCGGCTATCTCACCCTCGCCTTCGGCGGGCAGCCGTCGAAGCCGGTCGCGGTGATCGACGGGCAGCGCTACGCGGTGCAGGTCGACAATTTCAACGACAGCCCGACCAGCTCGCCCAACGAGGCGCGCTTCGTCGTCATGCCCTCGGGCGAGCGGCTCGCGATCCACGGCAACGACGACGGCAGCATCGATCTCCTCCGCGCCGACAAGTCGGTCGAACGGCACATCGCCAAGGGCGGGATGACCGACGACAGCGAAAAAAGCCCGCTGATGATCACGATCCTGCTGATCGCGCTGTCGACCATCTCGGTCGGCAACGGCTTCTTCAAGCCCAACATCTCGACCATGGTCGGCGCGCTCTACGCCGACGGCGACCGCCGCCGCGACGCGGGGTTCACCATCTTCTACATGGGCATCAACCTGGGCTCGATCCTGGGCCAGTTCTTCTGCCCGATCCTCGCCGACTGGCTCGGCTGGTGGGCAGGTTTCTCGCTCGCCGGGCTCGGCATGCTGGTCAGCTACGCGCTGATCACCTTCGACGGGGGCCGCCTCGCGGGCTACGGCGAGACACCAGAACGCGAAGGCGGCGACAAGGCGCTGGTCATCTACGGCGGCGCGATCCTCGCCATCCCGCTGTTCTACTTCCTGTTCACCAACCTGATGAACGCCCCCGAGCCCCCCGCCGGCTCGGGCTTCGTCGGGTACCTGATGAGCCTGTCGCTGATGGGCAAGCTGCTGTTCGGCACCTTCCTTCTCGGCGTCCCGGCGATCCTCGTCTGGTCCTACGCCAAGGGGTCGAAGCAGGAATTCCAGATGATGGTCGCGGCGATGGTGCTGATCACCTTCAACGTCGTCTTCTGGACGCTGTTCGAACAGGCGGGCAGCTCGCTCACCCTGTTCGCCGACCGCAACACCGACCTTCACGTCATCGGCAACTTCTCGCTGACCGCGCCGCAGACGCAGAATTTCAACCCGCTGGCGATCGTCGTCCTCGCGCCCTTGCTCTCGATCCTGTGGGGCGCGCTGGCGAAGCGGAATCTCGAACCCTCGATCCCGGTCAAGTTCGGGCTTGCGCTGATGGGCGTCGGCGCGGGCTTCCTGTTCCTCGTCTTCGGCAGCCAGTTCGCCGGCCCCGACTTCAAGGTCGCGGTGTGGTGGCTCGCCGGCCTCTACGTGATCCACTCGGTCGCCGAGCTGATGATCTCGCCGGTCGGGCTTTCGATGATCACCAAGCTGTCAATCGCGCGGATCGTCGGCATGATGATGGGCGTCTGGTTCCTGTCGATCTCGGTCGCGCAATATTTCGCCGGCGTGGTCGCGCAGTTCGCCTCGGTCGAGACCGTCGGCGGGCAGGTGACCAACCTCAAGGTCAGCCTTGAAACCTACACCGCGACCTTCACCACCATCGCGTGGGTGGCGATCGGCGCGGGCGTGCTCCTGCTTCTGCTCAGCTGGCCGCTCAAGAAGCTGATGCACGGGGTCAAATGAGCCCGTTTCCCGGCCTCGCGCTCGCCGCCGCGGCGTTCGTGGGAACGCATTTCGCGCTGTCCCACCCGCTCCGCGCGCCGCTCGTGGCGAGGCTCGGCGAGAAAGGCTTCATGGCGGTCTACGCGCTCGTCGCCTTCGCGACTCTCGGCCTGACCAGCCACGCCTACGGCCCGGCCAAGGCCGCGGCCCCCGCGCCGATGTGGGACGCGGGGGGGGCGGGATGGTGGCTCGCGACCGCGCTGATGTGGCTCGCCGCGGTGCTGTTCACAGGGTCGCTCCGCGGCAATCCCGCGCTGCCCGGCATGGCGCCCGACACGTTTCCGCCCCCGCGCGGGGTGTTCCGAATCACCCGCCACCCGATGAACTGGGCGTTCGCGATCTGGGCGTTCGTCCACGCGCTGGTCGTCGCCACCCCGGCGGCGGTGATCGTCAGCCTCGCCATCGCCACCCTCGCGCTGGTCGGCTCGCTGCTCCAGGACCGCAAGAAGGAAGCGCTGCTCGGCGACAAGTGGACCGGCTGGGAAGCGCGGACCAGCCTCGTCCCCTTCGCGCGCGGCTTCGCGCTGCCCGACGGCTTCGCGCTCGTCGTCGGCACGATCCTCTGGCTCGCGATCACCTGGGCGCATGGCGCGCTCGGCTACCAGCGCGCCGGAATCTTCCACTTTTTCGGTTAACCTCGCCGCGCTAAGGCCTTGCCCATGGCAAGGAAATTCTTCGGCACCGACGGGATTCGCGGTCGCACCAACGTCGCCCCGATGACCGCGGAGACCGCGCTTCGCGTCGGGCAGGCGGCGGGCGCCCACTTCCTGCGAGGGGTCCACCGCCACCGCGTGGTGATCGGCAAGGACACCCGCTTGTCGGGCTACATGATGGAATCGGCGATGGTCGCCGGCTTCACCAGCGTCGGCATGGACGTGGTGCTGCTGGGCCCGATGCCGACCCCGGCGGTGGCGATGCTCACCCGCGAAATGCGCGCCGATCTGGGCGTGATGATCAGCGCCAGCCACAACGCGTTCGAAGACAATGGCATCAAGCTGTTCGGCCCCGACGGCTATAAGCTCAGCGACGCCGACGAACTGGCGATCGAGGCGCTGCTCGATTCGACCCCGACGCTGGTCGCCTCGGACAAGATCGGCCGCGCCAAGCGGATCGACGACGCGCGCGGCCGCTACATCCACTTCGTCAAGGACACCTTTCCCCACGACCTCAGGCTCGACGGGCTCAAGGTGGTGATCGATTGCGCCAACGGCGCGGGCTACAGCGTCGCGCCCGAGGCGCTGTGGGAACTCGGCGCCGACATCGTGCCGCTCGGCACCCGTCCCGACGGCACCAACATCAACGCCGGCTGCGGCTCGACCGCGCCCGGCCTGCTCCAGGAAACCGTCGCCGCGTCGGGCGCGCACATCGGACTCGCGCTCGATGGCGATGCCGACCGGCTGATCGTGGTCGACGAGACCGGCGCGATCGTCGACGGCGACCAGCTGATGGCGCTGATCGCGATCGGCCAGGCGAAGTCGGGCATGCTCAGGGGCGGCGGCCTCGTCGCCACGGTGATGAGCAACCTCGGCCTCGAACGCCGCCTCGAAGGCGAAGGCCTCGCGCTCCACCGAAGCGCGGTCGGCGACCGCTACGTGCTCGAGATGATGCGCGACAAGGGCATCAACGTCGGCGGCGAACAGTCGGGCCACATCATCCTTGCCGACCACGCGACCACCGGCGACGGGCTCGTCGCGGGCCTCCAGATCCTCGCCGAGCTGGTCCGCTCGGGCCGCCCCGCCAGCGACCTGCTCCACCAGTTCGACCCCGTCCCGCAGCTCCTCCGGAACGTCCGCTACTCGGGCGGCGCCCCGCTCGACGACCCGGCGGTCAAGGCGGTGATCGCCGACGCCGAGGCCGCGCTTCACGGCAAGGGCCGCCTCGTCATCCGCAAGTCGGGGACCGAGCCGCTGATCCGCGTGATGGCCGAGGGCGACGACGGCGCGCAGGTCGAGGCGGTCGTCGCGCGCATCTGCGACGCGGTCGCGGCGAGCGCCTGATGCTCGAGATGCGGCCCGATTGCGAACGCTGCGGGACCGACCTTCCCGCGCACGCCCACGGCGCCTTCATCTGCTCGTACGAATGCACCTATTGCGCCGAGTGCGCCGACGCGCTCGACGACCGCTGCCCCAATTGCGGCGGCGACCTCGCCGATCGCCCGACCCGATCGAAGGCGCGGCAGATCGCCGACCCCGCCTCGACCGTCCGGCGGCATAAGCCGTGAAGACCCCGCGGATCCTCGTCATCGCCGGGTCGGACAGCGGCGGCGGCGCAGGGCTGCAGGCCGACGTCAAGACGATCACCATGCTCGGCGGCCACGCGACGACCGCGATCACCGCGGTGACCGCGCAGAACACGCTCGGGGTTCAGGCGGTCCACGCTGTCCCGACCGAGATCGTCATGGCGCAGATCGACAGCATCGTTTCCGACCTCGGCGTCGACGCGGTCAAGATCGGCATGGTCGGAAGCGCCTTCGCCGCGCTCCACATCGCCGCCCGGCTCGAAGCGCTCGACGTGCCGATCGTGTTCGACCCGGTGATGGTCGCGACCAGCGGGTCGAGCCTCGCCGACGATCCCACCGTCGCCGCCTTCGGCAAGCTGATGGACGTCGCCACGCTGGTCACCCCCAACCTGCCCGAATTGAAGCGCCTCACCGGCGAGGAAGACGAGGTCGGCGGCGCCCTGAAGCTGGTCGCCGCGCATCGCTGCGCGGTCCTCATCAAGGGCGGGCACGAGGAAGGCGATGCGCTCGCCGACGCGCTGGTCGAGGACGACAATATCACCAGCTGGCAAGGGCAGCGGATCGACACCGCCTCGACCCACGGCACCGGCTGCACGCTGGCCTCCGCGATCGCCTTCTACCTCGGCGCCGGGCTCGGCCTCGCCCCGGCGATCGAGCGCGCGCGGCTGTTCGTCCGCATGGCGCTCCATGCCGCGCCGGGGCTGGGGCAGGGGCACGGTCCGCTCGGCCAGCAGGCGGTGCGGCAGGACAGCGGGCTCGGGCTCCGCCTCAACCAGGTCACCGTCACCGGCAACGACTATGCCAAGATGGTCGCCTTCTACCGCCGTCTCGGGCTCACCCAGATCGTCGACAGCCAGGAAAACCAGTACGCCCGGTTCGAAACCGACGGCGGCACCACCATGTCGATCCAGATCGATCCCGATCTGAAGCCCGACGAGACCACCGCGCTCTATTTCGAGTGCGACGACCTCGACCAGCGGGTCGAGGCGCTCGCCCGTGCCGGCGTGCCGTTCGAACATGGCCCGCGCAACCAGCCATGGATGTGGCGCGAGGCGCGGCTGCGCGATCCCGCGGGCAACACCGTCTTCCTCTACAAGGCGGGCGAGGCGCGCCGCTATCCCCCGTGGCGGCTGGCATCGGAACCGGGGGCATGATCGCCGGGGTCGACGAGGCGGGCAGGGGGCCGCTCGCCGGGCCGGTGGTCGCCGCCGCCGTCATCCTGTGCGGCAAGGAAATCCGCGGCCTCGCCGACAGCAAGCTGCTCAACGCCGCGACCCGCGCCAAGCTCGCCGCGCGCATCGCCGAGCGCTGCCACGTCGGCATCGGCCTTGCCTCGGTCGAAGAGATCGACGCGCTCAACATCTTCCAGGCGACGATGCTGGCGATGGCGCGCGCCGCCGAGGCGCTGTGCGCGGGGATCGGCTGCGACCCGCTCGAGATCCTCGTCGACGGCAACCTCACACCCGCCGGACGCCGCCCCGAATGGCGCTGGCCCGCGCGCGCGATCGTCGGTGGCGACGCGAAGGAACGCTGCATCTCGGCCGCCTCGATCGTCGCCAAGGAGCATCGCGACGCGATCATGCGCGCCGAGGCCGAGCGCCATCCCGCCTACGGGTTCGACCGGCACAAGGGCTACGGCACGCCCGACCATCTCGCCGCGCTCCGCGCCCACGGCCCGACCCCGCTCCACCGCCGAAGCTTCGCCCCGGTGGCCCAGCTCGCGCTTTTCTGACGGCTGAGTCCTCGCCGCCACACCACCACCGATTGAGTCCGCTGCCCCCGCCCGGACTCAACATCTTGTGTCGGGCCACGCGCGGATTCCTTTTGTTCTCGCCCCTCCCTAGGCGCCCGCCCGCGCGCGCCGCTTGACCGCGAGTCCGCGCTGACTCACCACCGCAACCGAAGGGTAGGGGGACGTCAGCGTGAACTATATCGCACCAGTGACCGACAGCGGCCGGACGGCCCGGACGCGCGCCCTCCCGGCGAAGCGCCCGCTCCCGCTCGACACCATCCTCGAGGGCGACTGCATCGCCGAAATGGCGCGGCTCCCCGACAGGTCGGTCGACATGATCTTCGCCGACCCGCCCTACAATCTCCAGCTCGGCGGCGACCTCATCCGGCCCGAGGGCGGCAAGGTCGATGCCTGCGACGACGACTGGGACAAGTTCGACAGCCTCGCCGCCTACGACGACTTCACCCGCGAATGGCTCGAACAGGCGCGCCGCATCCTCAAGGACGACGGCACCATCTGGGTGATCGGCAGCTACCACAACATCTACCGCGTCGGCGCGCTGCTTCAGGACGCCGACTTCTGGATCCTGAACGACATCGTGTGGCGGAAAGCCAACCCGATGCCCAATTTCCGCGGCACCCGCTTCACCAACGCGCACGAGACTCTGCTGTGGTGCGCCAAGGACGAAAAGGCGCGCTACACCTTCAACTATCGCGCGATGAAGGCGCTCAACGACGACCTTCAGATGCGCAGCGACTGGGTGCTGCCGATCTGCGCCGGCGCCGAACGCTGCAAGACGCAAGCGGGCGAAAAGGCCCACCCGACGCAAAAGCCCGAAAGCCTGCTCTACCGGATCCTCCTCGCCTGCACCAAGCCGGGCGACGTCGTGCTCGACCCCTTCTTCGGCACCGGCACCACCGGCGCGGTCGCCCGCCGCCTCGGGCGCAAGTGGATCGGGATCGAACGCGAGCGCGCCTACATCAAGGTCGCCACCCAGCGCATCGAATCGACCCTCCCGCTCGACGAAAGCGCGATGCAGACCGTCCCCGACAAGCGCGGCGCCCCGCGCGTCGCCTTCGGCCTGCTGGTCGAAAGCGGGCTCGTCCCCGCCGGCTCGATCCTGACCGACGCGAAGCGCCGCTGGACCGCGCACGTCCGCGCCGACGGCTCGATCGAAGCATCCGGCATCGACGCGGGCTCGATCCACAAGGTCGGGGCGAAGCTCCAGGGCGCGCCGAGCTGCAACGGCTGGACCTTCTGGCACCTCGAACGGTCGGGCGCGCTCGTCGCGATCGACGCGCTCCGCCAGCAGCATCTCGCCGGCCTGTAAGGGGCGATGCGCACCCTCATCCGCCCGACCGGCTTCGTCGATTCGCCGTTCGGCCACGACGGCCAGGTCGCGCGCCTCGCCGGCGGCCTGTGCTGGTTCGCCTGCGTCGAGCTGATCCACCCCGACGGCCGCCGCGAGCTCGTCCCCGTCGAAGGCCTCGAATCTCGCTTCGACGAGGGCATGGCCGCCGACTGGGCGCGCCTTACCGCCCCGCGCGCCCCGCTCGTGCTCGGCAGCCGCACCGTCCGGCTCGATCAGCCGCAGCTGATGGGCATCCTCAATGTCACCCCCGACAGCTTCAGCGACGGCGGCGCCCACGCCTCGCCGCAGGCCGCCGCCGAGGCCGGCTTCGCGATGGCGCAGCAAGGCGCGGCGATCGTCGACGTCGGCGGCGAGTCGACGCGCCCCAAGGCCAAGCCGGTGTGGGAGCAGGACGAGATCGCCCGCGTCCAGCCGGTGATCGAACAGCTCGCGGCGGGCGGCACCGCGGTCAGCATCGACACCCGCAAGGCGGCCGTCATGGAAGCCGCGCTCGCCGCGGGTGCGACGATGGTCAACGACGTCTCGGCCCTCACGTGGGACGACCGCGCGCTCGCCGTCGCCGCCGCCAGCACCGCCCCCGTCGTCCTGATGCATGCGCAGGGCGACCCGCAGACGATGCAGGACGCGCCAAGCTACAAGGACGTCCTTGTCGAGGTCTTCCACTGGCTCGAAGCGCGCGTCGCCGCCTGCGAGGCGGCAGGGATCGATCGTGCGCGCATCCTCGTCGATCCGGGCATCGGCTTCGGCAAGAGCGTCGCGCACAACCTCGCGCTGCTGAACGGCCTGTCGCTGTTCCACGGCCTCGGCTGCGGAATCGTCCTCGGCGCCAGCCGCAAGCGCTTCATCGGCGCGCTCAGCAACGAAGCCCCGGCCGACCGCCGCCTCCCCGGCAGCCTCGCCGTCGCCGTCAAGGCCGCCGACCAGGGCGTCCAGCTGATCCGCGTCCACGACGTCGCCGACACGCTCCAGGCGCTCAAGCTCTGGCGCGGCCTTCGCGACCAGGCGCTCACCCCGCGGATCTGATCGCTCGCCCGGCTCGCCTCCCCGCGCAGCCCGGACATTTTACGGACTTTGAAGAAAACCGACGAAGGCATATAATCGTCCGGCTCGGCTGCTGTGGAGGTTGTCATGTTGCTCAGGCTATCGGGATTAATGGCGGCAATCGGCTGTTCTTCGGCTCTACTCGCTAATCCTGCCCCGCCACTTCGGCCGATCGATTCGTGGCATCTCGATTACGGCGACACGCAATGCAGCGCGACCCGCCAGTTCCAGGCCGCGTCGGGCCCGGTCACGCTCGGCCTCGCGCCGACGACCAGCGGCGACAGCTACCGGCTGCTGATCAGCGTGCCCCGCCGGGGCCCGGCCTATGCGCAGCGCGCGATGGGAACGATCGACTGGGGGAAGGGTCAGTCGCGCGTCGCGGGCCTCTACTTCGGGGCGAAGGCCGTTCCCGTCGGCGTCTACCAGTATCGCCTCTCGGCCGCCGATATCGAGCAGGCGCGGACGGCGAGCGCGGTCGTGATCGACGCCGACGGCTCGCAATCCTACCAGTTCGCGCTGTCGGACATGGCGCCGCTCCTCGCCGGGCTGGCCGATTGCACCCAGGCGCTCCAGCAGCAGTGGAACCTGCGTGGCGACGCCGCGCTGAACAGGCCCGCGGCCCCGGTCAACGACGTCAATTCGCTCGTCGGCCAGGTCGACGACCGCTGGGACCGTTCGCTCCGCCATCCGCTCAGCTCGGCGCGTTTCCAGCTGCTGGTCGATCCGCGCGGGCGGGTCGACGGGTGCGACGTGTCGATGTCGAGCGGCGACGCGCTCGTCGACGCCGGTGCCTGCGAAGCGCTCCGCGACCACGCCCGCTTCACGCCCGCCACCGATCGTCGCGGGCAGCCGACGCGCAGCGTCTGGACCAGCAACCCGGTGAGCTGGTCGCTCGCGTCCAACACTTTCGACGGTGGATGCACGAAGATGTCGAGCGACGGCCGCGCCATTCTAAACGGTTGCGAGCGCCCGATTATCCGCGGGCTTCAACAAATGCCGCCGCCGCCCCCCGCGTCGCCGCCGCCGCCGCCGTCGTCGAAGAGCTGATTCGGCAAGACACCGGATCGCGTCGCGGCCACTGAATCGACACGGGCGCCCGCCACCGGCCGGTGACGGGCGCCCGCGCGTGACCAGTCCTTCGCGGACCCGCGACCTACATCGACGGCAGCAGCACGTGGTCGATCACGTGGACGACGCCGTTCGACTGGTTGACGTCGGCCATCGTCACCGTCGCCATGCTTCCGCCCATGCCGCGGATCATCACCATCCCGTTGGCGGTGGTGAAGGTCAGCGGCTCGCCCTCGACGGTGGTGATCGTCGTGCTTCCGCCCCCGGCGTTGATCCGCGCCATCAGGTCGGCGGCGCTCAGTCGGCCGGGAATGACGTGATAGGTCAGCACTTTGACCAGCTGCGCCTTGTTTGCGGGCATCATCAGCGAATTGAGCGTCGCCGAGGGCACCATCGCGAAGGCGTCGTTGGTCGGCGCGAACACGGTGAACGGGCCCGGCCCGCTCAACGTATCGACCAGCCCGGCTTCCTTGACCGCCGACACCAGCGTGGTGAGGTTGGGGGCACTCGAGGCGTTCTGGACGATCGTCCGGGTGGGGTACATCGGCGCGCCGCCGACCATCGGGACCGACCCGTCGGCCATCGGCGCCATCGAATTGGTGGCACAGCCCGCCACCGCCAGCGCCATCGCCGCGACCGCCGCGCTCATTCGGATCGAGATAGTGCGTCGCTTCATTGTTGTTTCCTCTCCATGTTCAACGAACAAGAGTTACGAACGGCGTTCGCTCGCGGATGCAGAGGTGCAACGAGAGATCGGAGAGTGCGCTCAACGCGGCCAAAAGTGCGGCGAAAGGAAACGCGTGACGCGGCGGCCAAGGCCGTCCCATGATGGCGCGGCATGCCAATTCGGCGCTGAAGCTGCGAGGAGGAACGGCCGCTTTGGGTGGAAAGCGGACGTCTCATTCTCCGCCATCGAAGCTGTAAACCAAACGATTTGAGTGTCGTCCGTAGCAATACACGGGCTCGCTACCTACGGCGGGTTGAACCAACGCGAATGTCACGCATCTATCGCGGCCCGTGATTACCAGAATGACGCGGTCGCTGACGTTTTCTCCCCATCGCTTTTTCGCATCCGCGACAATAGCGTTGTCGCCTGGATAGATCGGTAGACTGCGTTGAATATCCGCAGCAGTGAGTTGGGCAAAAAGCATAGAAACGAAAAGCATAGCCAGCTCCGGTCAAGGACCTTGATTGGAGAGGCTATCACGATCCTGAAATCGGTGGAACCGGACGTCCGCTTTGGGTCGTTAGCGGACATGCCGCCGAAGTGTCACAACGAGTAACCGCCATCGCCGACCAGCACCGCCCCGGTGATCGTCGCCGCCGCCTCGCCCAGCAGGAACTCGGCCTGCGCCGCGATCTCGTCGGCGCTCGCGTAGCGGCCGAGCGGGGTTGCCCCGGCCATCGCCGCGATCGCCGCGTCGCGCCCGCCCGCCTCCTCGACCAGTCCGGCGAAGAAGGGCATCGAGTCCCACATCGGCGTGTCGACCCCGCCCGGGGCCAGCGCATTGACCCGCACCCCGCGCGCCGCCGCTTCCTTGGCCGCGACCTTGACCAGCTGGATCACCCCTGCCTTGGACGCGCCATAGGCGGCGGTGCCGGCCTCGGCCTTGATCCCGCTGACCGAGGCGAGCGCGACGATCGACCCGCCGTCGCGAACCGCGCCCAGCGCCGCCTTCAGCGACAGGAACATCCCGTCGAGGTTGACCGACAATACCCGCCGCCAGTCGTCGAAGCCGAACGCCGCGATCGTCCCCGCGCCGCTCACCCCCGCGCACAGCACCGCGCCGTCGAGCGCGGGCAGGGGGAGCGCCTGCCAAAAGGCGGGGTCGGCGACGTCGCCGCGGTGCGCCGCGTGCGGCCCGCCGATCGCGGCCCGGTCGACCAGCACCAGCCGATGCCCCGCCGCCGCCAGCCGCGCCGCGCACGCCGCCCCGATCCCGCTCGCCGCGCCGGTGACCAGATAGGTTTTCATGACGCTCCCGATTCGTTCGATGCCGATTTCGCTGTCCTACAGGCGGTTCGCCGTGTCACCTTCCGGCTGCTCGGCGAAGCCCCGCCGAGTCGAGCGCGCGTCGCGCCCCCGACCGGGCGAACCGCCCGCCGCCGCCCTCGCTAAAGGTCACGAAAATGTCCGGCCTGACGCTGGCTTTTGCGACCTTATGCCGCGGTGTCGATGCCCAGTTCGCCGAGCTTGCGGTAGAGCGTCGAGCGCCCGATCCCCAGCCGCCGCGCGACCTCGGTCATCCGCCCGCGATAATGGCCGATGGCGAGGCGGATGAGGTCGGCCTCGATCTCGTCGAGGCTGCGCAGGTGGCCGTCCTTGCGGTACAGCTCGACCTGCGGCGCCCCGCCCATCGCCGCCTGGCTCGGCATCGCGCCGATGTCGGGGGCGACGTCGCTCCGACGCTGGGTGAAGCGCGACTGGATCGCGATGTGAGGAAAATCCTCGGCGCCGAGCGAGCCGGTCGAGCTGCCCAGCGCGGCGCGGAACAGCACCCCGGCGAGCTGGCGGACGTTGCCCGGCCAGCCGTAACGCATCAGCACCGCCAGCGCGTCGTTGCCGATCCCCATCTCGCGCATCGCGCTGGTTTCGGCGAAGCGCGCGAGCAGGTGGCGCGACAGCGCGGGGATGTCGCCGCTGCGGTCGCGGAGCGGCGGGATGGTGACGGTGGTCGCCCCGATCCGTTCGCCCAGCGCGGTGTCGAATTCCTCGGGCAGCGGCCGGCTCGACGTGGCGATGATCCGCACGTCGACCGAGTTCGACCCGTTGCACCCGACCGGGCGAACTTCGCCGGTGGCGAGCACGCGATCGAGCTTGCGCTGCGTTTCGGGCGGCAGCGCGCCGATCTCGTCGAGCACCAGCGTCCCGCCGTCGGCACGGACCAGCAGCCCGACCTTTTCGGCGAACGCGCCCGGGAAAGCCCCCGGCACGTGGCCGAACAACTCGCTCTCGACGATATTCTCGGGCACCGCCTTGCAGTCGATCGCGAGCAGCGGGCCGCGCGCGCGAAGGCTGGCGGCGTGGATCGCCTGTGCGAAGGTTTCCTTGCCGGTCCCCGGCTCGCCGACGATCAGGATCGGCATCCGGTTGCGCGCCGCCTTCGCCGCGACCGCGAGCGCGGCGCGGAAATCGGGTGAGGCGCCGACCAGCTCGTCGAGCGGGAGCGGGTGGACCAGCTTCTCGGCGAGCGGGGTCAGTTCGCCCGCGGCGCGGCGGCGATCGGTCTGCGCCTTGAGCGCGTCGAGCAGCCGTTCGGGGGCGACCGGCTTGGCGAGGTAATCCGACGCGCCCGCGCGCATCGCCTCGACCGCCAGCCCGATCGAGCCGCCGTCGGCGAGCACGATCACGCTGATCCCGGGCGAGGCGCCCTTGAGCGCGGCGATGACCGCGGGGCCGCCGTCAGGGTCCCAGTTCGACAGGATCGCGGCGAGCACTTCGCGCCCGTGCGGGCCCTGGAGCAGCCCGACCGCGCTTTCCGCGCAGGCGGCACCGACCGTGCTCCATCCCGCGCGCGCGGCGATCGCCGACAGGTGCCGCCGCTCGTTGGCGTCGGCATCGACCAGCAGCAGCGATTTCAGCACTTCCTCGCGCACGCGCGGCGGCCTCCCGATCCCCTCACGAAACCGCGAGCCTAGCGCGCAGGAATGAAAAGCAGGTTAAGCCTTCAAGAAAGGGCTTGGGCGGGGGCGGCGCGCTTGATAAGACCCGCCGCAAACAGCCCACCAAGATCGAAGGACAGACTGACAATGGCGGCCAACGAGGCGAACCAGCCGGTGACCGAAATGGACTATCCGGCGCACGAGCGGAACTACACCGGCTTCCTCAAGCTGCTGAAGGTCGGCATCGTCGTCGTCGCGATCGTGACCGTCGTCGTCGTCATGATCATCGCCAACTGAGCCGCGATTGAAGGTCGCGATCCTCAAGGAAGCCGGTGACGAGACCCGCGTCGCCGCCATCCCCGAGACGGTGAAGAAATTCGCCGCGCTCGGAGCCGAGGTCGCTATCGAGCGCGGGGCGGGCGAACAGGCCGGGATCGCCGACACCGATTACGAAGGCGCGGGCGCCGCGACTGGCGCGCGCGCCGAGGCGCTGAAGGACGCCGACGTCATCCTGTGCGTGCAGGGGCCCGAGCCGGCGGCACTGGCCGGCGCGAAGTCGGGTGCGCTGCTGCTCGGCGCGCTCGACCCGCTCCGGCGGCGCGCGGCGATCGACGGCTATGCCGCGGCGACCATCGACGCGCTGGCGATGGAATGGATGCCGCGAAGCACGCGCGCCCAGTCGATGGACATCCTCTCGTCGCAGTCGAACCTCGCCGGTTACAAGGCGGTGGTCGACGCGGCCTCGGCCTACGGCCGCGCCTTTCCGATGATGATGACCGCCGCGGGCACGGTCAGCCCGGCCAAGCTGTTCGTGATGGGGGTCGGGGTCGCCGGGCTGCAGGCGATCGCCACCGCCAAGCGACTGGGCGCGCAGGTTAGCGCGACCGACGTCCGTGCCGCCACCCGCGAGCAGATCCAGTCGCTCGGTGCCAAGCCGATCTTCGTCGAGAATGTCGCCGGCATCGAAGGCGAGGGGACCGGCGGCTACGCCTCGGAAATGAGCCCCGAGTACCAGGCGGCGCAGGCCGAGCTGGTCAGCGGCCACCTCGCCAAGCAAGACCTCGTCATCACCACCGCGCTGATCCCCGGCAAGCCCGCGCCGCGGCTGATCAGCGACGCGCAACTGGCGACGATGAAGCCGGGCAGCGTGATCGTCGACCTCGCCGCCGAGGCGGGGGGCAATGTCGAAGGGACGGTCGCGGGCGAGCGGGTGACGAAGCACGGAGTCACCATTCTCGGGCCGGTGCAGCTCGCGCGCACGCTGGCGGCGGACAGCTCGGCGCTGTTCGCGCGCAACCTCTATAATTTCCTCGCCGCCTTCTGGGACAAGGAGGCGGGGCTGGCGCTTCCCGACGACGACGAGCTCGTCAAGGCGATCCGGCTGACGCGGGACGGGGCCGTCGTTAGTGAGCGGCTAGTCGCCGCTTCCTGACCTGCACACGTCGACCCAGCGGGTCGATACCAGCGCGGCGAGACGATCGACCGGGATTTCGACCGAGCTGTCGCGCGTCCCCGCGGCGGGGAAGACGGTGGCATAGGCCTTCAGGCTGATGTCGCAATAGACCGCGAGCGGCTCGGCGAGCCCGAACGGGCAGACCCCGCCGACAGGGTGACCGGTGCGCGCGAGCGTCTCCTCGGCATCCAGCATCCTCGGACGGGATCCGAATTCGTCCTTGAACTTGCGATTGTCGAGCCGCGCGTCGCCGCGCGTCACGAGGAGGATCACCGTCTCGCCCGCGCGGATCGCCAGAGTCTTGGCGATGCGCCCGGGCTCGACCCCGAGCGTCGCGGCGGCGTCGGCGACGGTCGCGGTGCTGCCATGGCCGTCGAGCTTGCGAAGATCGGGCGCATGATCCGTGAGCCAGGCGCGGACCGACTCGCCGCTCATTGCCCGATCAGCTGCAGCGCGATCTGGCGCGGGGAGGGGCGACGGCGATGTTCGAGGAGGAAGATGCCCTGCCAGGTACCGAGCGCGAGGCGCCCGCCGACGAGCGGGATCGACAGGCTGGTCGCGGTCACCGCGGCGCGCAGGTGCGCGGGCATGTCGTCGGGGCCTTCGAGGTCATGCTCGTAATCGCTGCCTTCAGGAGCGAGGCGCGCGAGCCAGCGCTCGAGATCGCGATGCGCGTCGGGCGAGGCGTTTTCCTGGATCAGCAGCGACGCCGAGGTGTGGCGACAGAAGATTGTCAGCAGCCCGTCCCTCGGCGACTGGCCGTCGAGCCATTGCGCCACGGCGCGGCTGATGTCGTGAAGACCCTGGCGCGGGGCGGTGACGGTGAGGAGGGTGGAGGCGATCTGCACGCGGCTTGGTTAGCCGCTCTTTGACCCGGAGACACTAGGCGCGTTCGAAGCGAGCGCGTTCGATGTGGGCCCGGTTCGAAATGAAATCATGGACGCCAGATACAGATCTGGCGGCCGACGCGCCTCCGCCGACCGCCAGAACTTGCTAACTCGTGCCGGCTCCGAGCCGCCGGCGGGCCAATTGGGTTAACCCTGCGAACCGCCGCCGGTATACCCACCGCCCATGAGCCAGTGCCAGAAGTCCCACTGCTTGGTGGGCTTGATGGTCTTTTTCATGGTCAACACTCCCTGTTCCCGCCCACGCGACTCGCGGGCGAACAGGGCATGTTAACCTTAATCGTTATGGTTTACAAACGATTCATCTATTCTAGGCCGCGCGCCCTTTCCGGAGAGAGGGCAGCCGGCGGATCAGTCCGTCGATACTGGTCGGGCGGCCTACGTGGAATCCCTGGCCGAAGTCGCACGACATGGCAGTGACCGCTTCGAGCGTGGCCGCGTTCTCGATCCCTTCGGCGACGACCTGGCGGCCGAGCGAATGCGCCAGCGCGATGGTCGACTGGACCATGATATAGTCGCTTCGATTGTCGTTCATCGCCTTGATGAAGCTCTGGTCGATCTTGATCTCCGACGCCGGCACCTTCTTCAGATAGTCGAGCGTCGAAAGACCCGTCCCGTAATCGTCGATCGAGATTTTCACGCCGAGCCGGCGCAGCGCCATCAGCGGGGCGAGGTCGGATCCGTCGCCCGCCAGCGCGGCGGTCTCGGTCAATTCGAGCGTCAGGAAACGCGCGTCGACCTGGTGCTCGGCGAGGATCGCCCGCACTTCGTCGGAGAGCGTTTGACGGGCGAGGGTCTTGGCCGAAAGGTTTACCGCCATCCGGATTTCGTGGCCGGCGGCATGACAGCGCGCCAGCGCGGCGACGGCACGATCGATCATGAACAGCGTCAGCCGGTCGATCCGCCCATGCTGTTCGGCCGCCGCCACGAACAGCGAGGGGCTGATCGGTCCCTTTTCCGGGTGGGTCCATCGCGCGAGCGCCTCGGCGCCGTGGATGCGACCGGTCGCCAGCTCGACCTGCGGCTGGTAGGCAACCCAGATCTCGCCATTGTCGATCGCCTGGTCGATCTGAGCGAGGAGCGACAGCCGCCATTCCTCGTCGCGAAACCGTTCCGGATCGTGGAGCTTCCACTTGAGCCCTTCGGCGGCCGCCTCGTCGGCGGCGACCAGCGCGCTGGCGAGCCGGTTGGCGGTCGACCGGCGGCTGCCGATCTCGACCCCGAACGCCAGCGCGAGGTCGTATTTCTGCTTGCCGATGCGGGCCGGGCTGCGGAAAAGCGCGTAGAGCGCCTCGACGTGATGACCGATCGCGGTGCCTTCCTCGGCGAACCAGGCGAAGACGCCTTCATCGCCCTGGTGGACCGCGACCGTCCGATTGCCGACGGCGAGGCGCGACACCACCTGCTTCACGAGCGCCACCTCATCCTTGTCGTTGAGGGTCGCAGCGAGCGCCGGATAGTTGATCAGTCGAGCGACAATCAGCGGGCGATCGCGCTTCGACTTGTCGAGCTTGAGCGCGTTGAGGTTGGGCAGGCCGGTCGACGCATTGATGAGACCTCGAGCCTTGTAGGTGCGGCGGCCGAGGATCGCGATGGTCACGACCAAGATCGCGAGCGCGGGCATGACCTGGACGAAGATCAAATGCTGCTCGAGGACATAGGGCGCGCCCAGCAGAACGCCGACCGAGACGCCGATGTAGGTCGCCCGCCACCGCACGGCGACGGCGTTGAGCGCGAGCGCAACCAGAAGTGCGACGAAAAGAAACGGCGCGATCCAGCCGATGTCGACCGGCGTGCCGCGCTTGAGCGTTTCCGCCGCGAGAGCATGGATGAACATCCCGCCGTGACGCGCGTCGCCGGGAATGAGAAACTGGTCGCCGATCGACGGACTGTTGGTCCCGATCAGGACGGTCCGGCCGGCCAGCTGCGCCGCGGCCTTGCCGTCGAGCACGTCGGCCGCGGAAATATAGGGGATCGAGCGGATGGTCGTTCGATAGTCGATCGGAAACGTGCCGGTAGACCGGCGGCTTTCCTGCCCGGCGAGGATCGATGAAAAGGAGGGGAAGTAGGATTGGCCGATCTGGTTGCCGTGCCACTCGCGCCAGACGATCGACTGGAAATTATAGTAGAATGAGATGTCGCCGGCCTTGGCGACCGCGAGGTAGCGGGCGAGCGGCAGCTTGGCCTCGAGCTGCGTGTCGCGGCCTTCGCGCGAGCGCATCGCGAGATACACGTTGGGCGACCGGCGCAGCACGTCGCCGAGGGCGCGGTCGTCGACCTCATCGGTCGGGAAGTCATATTCGAGGTCGACCGCGATCTTGCGTGCGCCCGCCTTGCTCACCTGATCGATCAGCTGCGCCTGGAGCGCGCGTTTCCACGGCCAGCTGCCGTATGTCTTCTGGCTCCGGTCATCGATCCCGACGACGACGATGTCGCGGCTCGCGGCAACCGGGTGCAGGCGGTTGCGCGCGGTGCGCATGACGTCGTCGCCGATCGTGCCGATGCCGAGCAGGCCGAAGATGAGGCCGAACAGCAGCACGGCCCACAGCGTCGCGCGCTGCGGGTGGAGTTTGGTCCACGTCCTGTCGGCCAGACGTCGCATCGGCCCTCTCTGTTGCCCGACCCTCGCCTATCCTTGGAAAAGGTTTACAAATCGGAAACCTAGCCGCGATTAACGCGGTCGCGGTCCGCCGCCACAGGCCCCTCGACAGCCGCGTGCGTGCTTGCCACAACGGGCGGCGCAAAGGGGGAGGGGAATGGACTTCATCTCGATCCTGTCGATTTTCGTGCTGGCCTGCTTCGTCGGCTATTACGTCGTCTGGTCCGTGACCCCGGCGCTCCACACCCCGCTGATGGCGGTGACCAACGCGATTTCGAGCGTGATCATCGTCGGCGCGCTGATCGCCGCGGCCGCGAGTGGAAGCGCGGCAAGCAAGTGGCTCGGGCTGGTCGCGGTGGCGCTGGCGAGCGTCAACATCTTCGGCGGCTTCGCGGTCACGCACCGGATGCTTGCGATGTACAAGAAAAAGGACCGCTGAGCCGATGAGCGAGGCCCACACCGACATGGTCGTCAGCGTCATGTCGCCCGAACTGGTCGCGGTCGCCTATCTGATCGCCGGGGTCTGCTTCATCCTCGCGCTGCGCGGCCTGTCGAGCCCGGAAAGCAGCCAGCGGGGCAACCGGCTCGGCATGATCGGCATGGGGATCGCGGTCGCAACGACGCTTCTCACCCACCACATCGCAAGCCTGCCCGAAATCGCCGCGGCGATGCTTGTCGGGGGCGGAATCGGTCTCGTTACCGCGCGGCGGATCCAGATGACGGCGATGCCGCAGCTGGTGGCGGCGTTCCACTCGCTGGTCGGGCTGGCGGCGGTGCTGGTCGGGGCGGCGGCGTTCCTCAACCCGGGCGCGTTCGGTATTCTCGGCGACGAGGGCATCCACCTCCAGAGCCGGATCGAGATGGGGCTCGGCGTCGCGATCGGCGCGATCACGTTCAGCGGCTCGGTGATCGCCTTCCTGAAGCTCAACGGCAACATGAGCGGGTCGCCGATCCTGCTGCCGCTGCGCCACGTCATCAACCTCGGCACGCTGGTCGCGATCCTCGGGCTGATCGCCTATTTCACGCAGGACCAGGCGCCGTGGGTGTTCTTCACCGTGATGGCGCTGAGCTTCGCGATCGGCTTCCTGCTGATCATCCCGATCGGCGGGGCGGACATGCCGGTGGTCGTGTCGATGCTCAACAGCTATTCCGGCTGGGCGGCGGCGGCGATGGGGTTCACGCTGCACAACACGGCGATGATCATCACCGGCGCCTTGGTCGGCAGTTCGGGCGCGATCCTCAGCTACATCATGTGCCGGGCGATGAACCGCAGCTTCCTCAGCGTCATCGCCGGGGGGTTCGGCGCGACCGCGAGCGCGGGCGGGGGCGAGGTCATCGACCGGCCCTACAAGCGTGGCTCGGCCGAGGACGCGGCCTTCCTGATGAGCCAGGCCGACAAGGTGATCATCGTCCCCGGCTACGGCATGGCGGTGGCGCAGGCGCAGCACGCGCTGCGCGAGATGGGCGACCTGCTCAAGAAGGAGGGGGTCGAGGTCAAATATGCGATCCACCCGGTCGCGGGGCGGATGCCGGGGCACATGAACGTGCTGCTCGCCGAGGCGAACGTGCCCTACGACGAGGTGTTCGAGCTCGAGGACATCAACAGCGAGTTCGCGCAGGCTGACGTCGCCTTCGTGATCGGCGCGAACGACGTCACCAACCCGGCGGCCAAGACCGACAAGAGCTCGCCGATCTACGGCATGCCGGTGCTCGACGTCGAAAAGGCGCGCACCGTGCTGTTCATCAAACGCAGCATGGGCGGCGTCGGCTATGCCGGGGTCGATAACGAGCTGTTCTACCGCGACAACACGATGATGCTGCTCGCCGACGCCAAGAAGATGGTCGAGGAGATCGTCAAGAGCCTGGGCTGACGTCCGGTCGGTCTTGCCGGGCGGCCACACCTTCGACGATTTTGCGTGCGCGGCATCGTTAAATCCTTGGGTTAATAGCCAAATCCTGCCAACTTCCGCCTTCGCCCGCGATTCCGGGCGATCGGGAGGGAAGACGCGTTGCGCAAGCTGGGGCTGATCGGGGGGACGAGCTGGCACTCGACCGTCACCTATTACGAGCTTCTGAACCAGGCGATCGCGAAGCGGCTCGGCGGGCTTCATAGCGCCCCGCTGGCGATCGAGAGCCTCGATTTCGCCGAGGTCGCGGTGCTGATGGCGGCGGGCCGGTGGGACGATGTCGCCGCGCTGCTGGTCAAGGCGGCCGAACGGCTGAAGGCGAGCGGCGCCGAGGGGCTGCTGATCGCGTCGAACACGCTTCACCGCGCGGTCGGCGCGGTCGCGGCGGCGACCGAGCTTCCGATCGTCGACATTCGCGAGGCCTCGGCGACGCGGGTCGCGAGCGACGGGCGCAAGCGGATCGCGCTGCTCGGCACGCGCGCGACGATGGTCGAGGATTATGCGCGGCGGCCCTACGAGAGCCTCGGGCTAGAGGTCCAGCCGCTGCCCGCCGACGCGGTGGCCGAGGTCGACCGGATCATCTTCGAGGAGCTGGCGCGCGGCCAGGTGCTTCGCGAGAGCCAGCGCAAGCTCAAGACGCTGCTGACCGAACTGGGCAAGCAGCGGGTCGAGGCGGTCGTGCTCGGCTGCACCGAGCTGGCAATGATCGTCGATGTGCGCGCCAACGTGCTGCCGGTCTACGACACCACCGCGATCCACGCCGCCGCGGCGGCCGAATGGATGCTCGGCGAGGCGCCTTCGCGCTCGGTCGCCGCGGCGGCCTAGTTGGTCCCAGCCACGCGGCGCGCGAAGGCGGTCGCGGCGACGCCCCGGAGCAAGCGCAGGCGGAAGCGAAACTCGGCACCGGCATCGAGCGGGTCGACGGTGGCGAGCGCCGCGGCGTCGGCGTCGAGCTGGTCGAGGTCGATGACCTCGCCGAGACCGGGCGTGCGGCGGGCGACGTCGAGCTCGGCGCGAATATCGGGAAGCGCGGCCACCATGCCTTCGGCCCAGTCCGCCGCCTGGTTGCCGCGGCGACGCTCGGCGAGCGTGGCGGCGGGCAGTCGATCGGAAAAGGCCCGGCGCGCGAGGTCGCGCGGGCGCGGACCGACGAGGAACTCGCCAGGCGGGATCGACAGGCACAGCCGGACGAGGCGAAGGTCGAGCAGCGGATCGCGTATGCTGATCCCGAATTCGGCCAGCATCCCCTTGTAATAATTGCCGCCGTCGGACCGGGTCAGCCCGTCGATCCGCGTACCGATCGGGTCGCGGCGGGGGGCATAGCTGGTGTCGAAACCGAGCTCGGCCGCGCGGTGTTCGATCCGGCCCGTCGCCGAGCCGGGCACGGCGGCGTAGCGCGACAGGTCGCGGCGAGTCCGGAAAAGGCGGCTGGCGAGGCGCCACGCGGAAGGGGGAAGCAGTGGAAAGGTCGCTGCCGCGAGCGCCGAGGCAAGGCTTCGCCCCTCGCCGCGAAGCGCACCGATCCCACGCCACGCGGAGACGAGGTTGCCGCGCGCCAGCCATTCGGGAAGCTGCTCGACCGCGCCGAATGTCAGGGTGAAATTGCCGCCGGCGCCGGTTAGCAGCACGTTGTGGCCGCGGCGCTTCGCCTCGCCGGCGATCGCCCGGCCCCAGACCGCGTTGCACGGATTGATCGTCGGTTGCTGCTGGAAATGAAAGTCGGCGGCCATCGTCGTCAGCGGCGACTGGCGGTCGGGGCGCACGATGACATGGTCGATGTTGGGCTCGCCCGCCGCGACCCGGGCGGCGAGGGCGGTCTCGTCGCCGAACCATCCGGGCGGTTCGTTGAGGACCGCGCCGACCCGCGGGCCGGCGGTGAAGGCGGTGACCTGCCCGTCGCCGATCATTCGCGCGGTGGTGGTGGTGACGATCGCGCTGTCGAGCCCCGCGCTCAGGTGGTTGGCGACCTTGCCCGCCGCGCCGCGCAGCTGGGCGCGGACGGCGACCTCGACCGCGTCGCGCAGCGCTTCCGACGCGACGGGTCCGCGCAGCCGGGGGTCGATGTCGACCTGCCAGTCGTAAAAGGCGCGATCGTCGATCGTCCCGTCGCCGACGGTGACGGCATGGCCGGGCTCGACCCGTTCGATCTCGGCGAACTGGGTTGCCCGGCCGCGCGTCGGCAGCTGAGCGTGATAGTGCGACAGCCATTCGAGATCGGGCCGCTGCGTGACCCCGGGCAGGCCGAGCAGGCCAGACGGCATCGAGGCGAAGGCGAGGAAGTCCGGCTTGCGCACGAAGAATAGCGGACGGAAACTGATCGGCCCGCGCGCCAAGGTCAGCGTCGCGTCGCGGCGGTCCCACCACGCCAGCGCATATTCGCCCGCGATCAGGTTGAGGCCGCCCACGCCGCGATCGCGCACCAGCTGGGCCGCCAGCGTCGAATCGCTCATCGTCGACTGCGTGGCGGGGGAGATGTCGAGCGCGCGGCAAAGCTCGTCGCGATTGTCGATCCGCACATCGCCGACGAGCAGGAGCGGGCCGTTGTCGACCGGCCCACGATCGAACCGATCCTCGGGCACCGTCGGATAGAGATTGCGCGACAGCGTCAGCCGATCGATCGACTGGCTGGCGAGCGACGTCCCGTAGCGGGCAAGCCCGCGCATCGCCGTCGCACAAAGGCTATCGCTGGGCGAACCGTCGAGCGACAAGACGCCGGCGATTGCCGTCAACTGCTATTCCCGATTTCAGCGAGCGCCGTCGGCGTCGCCGTCCTAGCTGTGGTGGTTGCCCGTGCTTCCGGCCGAGTCGTTCTTCAGGCCGTTGGCGACTTCGGCCGCACCGGCACGGAGGGTGCGGACAGTCGGGCGGACCCAGGGCTTGCGGCCGCTATTTCCGAGCTGGCCATTTTCCATCTTCGACAATGCGCTACTCCCGAGCAGGTGGCTGTTTGGCCGAAATTTAACGGTTCCTTACTCATAAATCGACAAAAGGCAAAGAGATCCCCATTTATTCGTCGTGACCACGGCCGACCGTCCCGATCATCCCAAGGCAAAAGAGCGCTTCAACGAGGAAGGCGCGACCTTTGCCGTGCGCGGCGCCGACAAGCCCGACCTCGACGCGGGCGTAGCGGCGATCCGTAATGTGTTGAAAACATTGCCCGCACGCCCCGGGGTCTACCGGATGCAGGACGCGCGCGGCGACGTGCTTTACGTCGGCAAGGCCAAGGTGCTCAAAAACCGGGTGACCAGCTACACCCAGGTCACCAAGCTGCCCAAGCGGCTGCAGCGGATGGTGTCGCAGACCCGGTCAATGACCATCGTCACCACCCGCACCGAGGCCGAGGCGCTGCTGCTCGAGGCGCAACTGATCAAGCGCTTTCGCCCCGCCTACAATGTGCTGCTTCGCGACGACAAGAGCTTCCCCTTCATCCTGCTTCGCGAGGACCATGCCTTTCCGCAGGTGCGCAAGCATCGCGGCGCGCGGCGATCGAAGGGCCAATATTACGGGCCTTTCGCAAGTGCCGGGTCAGTGACGAACACGCTTAATGCGCTGCAGAAGCTATTCCTGCTAAGATCCTGCACCGACAGCTTTTTCGCCAACCGCACGCGGCCTTGCCTGCTGTACCAGATCCGCCGCTGCTCGGCACCGTGCGTCGATCGGATCGGCAAGGAGGATTATGCCGAGCTGGTCGCCGACGCGAAGCTGTTCCTTGCCGGCAAGTCGACTGGGGTGCAGGCCAAGCTCGGCCAGCAGATGGCGGCGGCGGCGGAGAAGCAGGATTTCGAGCTGGCGGCGGTCTATCGCGACCGGCTGCGCGCGCTGACCTACATCCAAGGGTCGCAGACCGTCCATGCCGAGGGGCTTGGCGATGCCGACATCTTCGCGCTGGCGTGCACGGCGGGGCAGATCTGCATCCAGGCCTTTTTCATCCGCGGCGGGCAGAATTGGGGGCACCGCAGCTTCTTTCCCGCGCACACCGCCGACGTCCCCGAAGCCGAGGTACTGACCGGCTTCCTGATGCAATTCTACGAGGAGGTGCCCCCGCCGCGCCGCCTGCTGCTCGACCGCGACCTGCCCGAGGCGTCGCTGGTCGCCGAGGCGCTGACCGAGCGCGCGGGGCGCAAGGTCGAGATCGAGCGCCCCCAGCGCGGCGCGCGGCGCAAGCTGATGGAGCAGGCCAAGCGCAACGCCGAGGAAGCGCTCGACCGGCAGATGGCCGAATCGACCACCCAGGGACGATTGCTCAAGGAACTAACCGAGACCTTCGACCTGCCCGAGGTCCCGCAGCGGATCGAGGTTTACGACAACAGCCACATCATGGGGACCAATGCGACCGGGGCGATGATCGTCGCCGGGCCAGAGGGGTTCCGCAAGAACAGCTATCGCAAGTTCAACATCAAGTCGGCGCAGACCGACGACGACTTCGGCATGATGCGCGAGGTGCTGACCCGGCGGTTCGCGCGGCTTGGGAAGGAAGATCCCGACCGCGACCAGGGCGACTGGCCGGGACTGGTGTTGATCGACGGCGGGCGCGGGCAGCTCAACGCCGCGCTCGAGATCCTCGAGGAGCAGGGGATCGAGGACGTGCCGATCGTCGGGGTCGCCAAGGGGCCGCATCATGGCCGCGAGGGCCGGGAAGTGTTCCACCTGCCGGGCGGGCGCGAGCTGACCCTGCCGGTCAATTCGCCGCTGCTGTTCTACCTACAGCGGCTGCGCGACGAGGCGCACCGCTTCGCCATCGGCACCCACCGCGCCAAGCGGGCGAAGAGCCTGACCACCTCGAGCCTCGACGAGGTGCCGGGGATCGGACCGAGCCGCAAGCGTGCGCTGCTGATGCATTTCGGCACCGCGCGCGCGGTCAAGTCGGCGGCGCTCGAGGACCTTGAGCGCGCGCCGGGGATCAGCAGTGCGATGGCGCGCCAGCTCTACGACTATTTCCACCCGCGCGGATGAGGATCGAGACCCCCGGGCTGGTCGTCGCGGTCCGCCCGCACGGCGAACATGGCGCGATCGTCCGGCTGATGACCCCCGCGCACGGGCTCCAGGCGGGCTACGTCCGCGGCGCGCGCGGGCGGCGGCTCCGCCCGGTGCTGCTCCCCGGCAACGCGGTCGCGGCGGTGCTGTCGGCACGGACCGAGGCGCAGCTGGCGCAGGCGAGCGTCGAGCCGGTCCATAGCCGCGCGCCGCTGCTGGCCGAGCCGCTGCCCGCGGCGGCGATCGACTGGGTCTGCGCGCTGACGGCGACGGTGCTTCCCGAAGGCCAGCCCTATCCGCGGTTGTACGACGCGCTCGACGGGCTGCTCGCGGCGATCGAGGCGGCGCCGGCGGCGAGCGGGTGGGGGGCGGCGCTGGTCCGCTACGAGCTGCTGCTGCTGGCCGAGCTCGGCTTTGGGCTCGACCTCAGCGAATGCGCCGCGTCGGGGGCGACCGACGACCTCGTCGCGGTCAGCCCGCGTTCGGGTCGCGCGGTCAGCGCTGCCGAAGCCGCGCCCTATGCGGGCAGGCTGCTGCCGCTGCCCGGCTTCATTGCCGGGGGCGGCCCGGCGGGGTGGGGCGACATCATCGACGGGCTGTCGCTGTCGGGCCATTTCCTGCTTCGCGACCTCGTCACCGATCGCTCGGCGACGGTCGCCGAGGCGCGGGGGCGGCTCGTCGAGCGCTTGCGCCGGGCGGCGGGCGGGGCCTAGGGTCTGCCGATGATCGACGCGATGGCGCTGCTGTTCCCCAACGTCGCGAAGACCGGCGCGGTAACCGTGCGGGTCGCGGTCAGCTACCTGTCCGAACAGAGCGATCCCGGCGGCGGGCGCTGGTTCTGGTCCTACCATGTCCGGGTCGAGAACGACGGCGACGAGCCGCTTCAGCTGGTCGAGCGCGAATGGCGAATCGTCGATGCCGAGGGCCGCGCCTACGACGTGCGTGGCGAAGGCGTGGTCGGCGAAATGCCGCTGATCATGCCGGGGGAGAGCTTCGACTATGTCTCGGGCTGTCCGCTGGCGACTTCGCATGGTTCGATGAGCGGCAGTTACCGGCTGCTCGACAGCGAGGGGCGTGACATTCATGCCGCAATTCCCGCCTTTGATCTGGTCGGGCCGCCGGCAGAGGTTGAAAAATAGCTTCGTTATGGAGAGAAAGGCCGAAGCGTGCGTTTCGAAGGGACGCGGCCGGTGTGGCCGCATTCGCCCGCGTAGCAGGAGCCAGGTCATGGCGAAGCAAGTGCATATCGTGATGTTGGCCGGCGCGATGCTGGCCCTTCCCACCGTGGCCTCGGCGCAAAGCTGGGTCCCGGGCAGTGAAATCGTCGGCCAGCCGGTTACGGTGACCGCCAATGGCATCGCCGACACGGTGACGCTCAACGCCGACGGCACCGCGCGGGTCGTGACCCCGGGCGGCCGTGAAATCCCCGCGAGCTGGACCAATGCCGGCGGACAGCTTTGCGTCCGCACCGGGATGGCGAGCGAGTGCTGGACCCCGCAGGCGCCGCTCCAGGCCGGACAGCCGGTAACGTGGATGAGCAACTGCAATTCGGCGACCACTTGGCTGGCGAGCGCGGTCAACACGCCGCCGCCACCGCCGCCGCCGCCCGAGATCAAGGGCGAGCGCGGCTAAGCCGACCAGCCTTACATTTCATCGAAGAAAGCCGTCGGGACTTCCCGGCGGCTTTTCTTTTGCGACTCGAGGGATGCGACGACAGCCGGGGAGGGCCGGCGAGAGACCATCGCATCACGACAAAGAAAAGGCCGCCGGGAAAATCCCGACGACCTTCGCAGTGATTCGTCCGCTGAAATCAGGCCGGCGAAAGCGGCGTACGGATGTCGTTGTTGTTCTTGAACAGCGTCAACGCGGCGATGACCGCCGCACCCGCGACCCCAAGGAGGGCGACGAGGCCGAGCGGGAAGCCGGGGGCCGGCGCAACCGCAGCGGGCGCCATCGCGACCGGCGCAGGCGCTTCGGCAACCGGGAACAGGCAGGGGCCGGCGGCAACGCCCTGGCCCGAACCGTTCGCTGCCGCGGCGGCCGCTGCCGTACCCGCCGCATCGGCGGCGGCGGCGCTGCACAGCGCATTGCGCGACTGGTCGGACGCCAGCGCGCTAAGCGCGACCATCGGGGCTACCGGGCTGGCCGGGGCCGGCACGGCGGCGAGAACCGGGGTCGCGAGGAGCGACGCTGCCGCCGAAGCGGCAAGAACGCGGTACGAAAACTTGATGACGGCCATTGCTAACGATCCCTTGACGCACGCGGTCCGGCAAACTCAACCGGCGAGTGGGGGTATGCCTTCCCCCGAAGATTTAGACCAATCGAAATACGCTTGGCCCGTTGGTGGGTTCCATAGTGGACGATTGTTTATCCAATATGACGCTCGCAATGTCACGCGGTCAAGTTTAGCAGACGCAAGAATATGCCGCGCCGCATCATTTTCCTGGGCAACAGTGTCTATAATATCGCGCATTTCCGCGCTCCGTTGATTGATTCCTTCCTCGCCGAGGGCGATGAAGTGCATGTCGCTGGCCCCGACGACGCCTGGTCCGCCGCGCTCGCGGCGCGGGGAATTGCCGTCCATCCGGTGCCGATCGATCGTGGCGGAATGTCGCCGTGGGCCGATTCGCGGCTTTTTCTCGACTATCGTCGCCTGTTCGCGAAGGTGCGCCCCGACGCGGTGCTCGCCTTCACCGCCAAGCCGAACATCTACGGCAGCCTCGCCGCGCGGTCGCGGTCGATCCCGGTCATCAACAACATCTCCGGACTCGGCACCGCCTTCCTTTCGCACGGCTGGCTCGAACGGCTGGTCAGCGCGCTGTACCGGGTCGCACTGCGGCGTTCGCACACCGTCTTCTTCCAGAACGACGAGGACCGCGACCTGTTCGTCGAGCGGCGTCTCGTCGAACAGGCGCAGGCGCGGCTGGTCCCCGGCTCGGGCGTCGATCTAGACCGCTTTGCGCCGCGACCGTTCGCGCCGGGACCGGTCCCGACCTTCGTTTGCGTGGCGCGGATGCTTCGCGACAAGGGCATTCGTGAGATTGCCGAAGCGTCGGAGCAGCTCCGAAGCGAGGGATTTGCGGCGCGCTTCCGGCTGGTCGGCCCGATCGACCCCGACAATCGGAGCGCGCTCGCCGCCGACGAGATCGAATCCTGGGTCGCGGCCGGGCTCGTCGAATATGCGGGGCCGATGGACGATGTCAGGGACGCGATCGCCGGGGCCGACGCCGTCCTGCTCCCCTCCTATCGCGAAGGACTGCCGCGCACGCTGATCGAGGCGTCGGCGATGGGGCGCCCGGTGATCGCCACCGACGTGCCCGGTTGCCGGACGATCGTCGAGGACGGGGCGACGGGCCTGCTCTGCGCGCCGCGCTCGGGCGCGGCGCTCGCCGACGCGGTCCGACGCTTCCTTGCGATGAGCGGGGAGGAGCGGGCGGCGATGGGCCGCGCCGGGCGCGCCAAGGTCGAGCGCGAATATGACCAGCGGCTGGTGGTCGCCGCCTACAGGGCCGCGCTCGACTCGGCGGTCGGCACTAAGTCCGTTTGATCATGGCGCTTTTTGGCCCTAGAGGACGGCGCATGTCAGTGCTCGGTGTATTGCGTGGCGCTGGACGCCCTTCGGCTATGCCGTCCGGTTTGCGCGTATATGCAATCGGCGACATCCACGGTCGTTCCGACCTGCTCGACCAGCTGTTGAGCCGGATCCGCGACGACCTGCGCGAAGCGCCTCCGCGTCGGCACGCGCTCGTCTTCCTTGGCGACTATGTCGATCGCGGCCCCGACAGCGCCGGGGTGATCGAGCGTCTCGTCGCCCTGTCGCGCGACCATAAGGGCCAGGCGGTGTTCCTGATGGGCAACCACGAGGAAGTGGTGCAGCGGATCCTCGCCGGCGAGCCGCGCCTGTTCGAGGACTGGATGCGCTTCGGCGGTCGCGAATGCCTCGCAAGCTATGGCATCGCCCCCGAATCGCTGAGCGGGATGGGGCGCGAGACCCGCGCCGCGCTGATCCGCGAGGCCATCCCCGAAGGCCACCGGCGATTCCTCGACGAGCTGATCGATACGGTGCGTATCGGCGATTACCTGTTCGTCCATGCCGGGATCCGGCCGGGCATCGACCTCGGCGATCAGGTGCAGTCGGACCTGCGCTGGATCCGCGCACCGTTCCTTGACGACCAGGACACCGATCATGGCGCGGTCGTCGTCCACGGGCACACGGTGACCGAGGCGGTCGAGTGGCGCGGCAACCGGATCGGGATCGATACCGGCGCCTATGCCAGCGGGCGGCTGACCGCGCTCGTGCTCGAGGGGCGCGAACGTCGGCTGATCGACACGGGGCGCATGGCCGCCAATGTCGGTACGCGCTTGCCCGAATCGGTGCTATCGGCTGCTGTAGCCAATCATTCGCGGGGATATTGACATGCGTATCGGGTCACGTCGGACGGTTTTCGTCCAGAGCCTTCTTCTCGCCGGTGTCGCTGGCACGCTTGCCGCCTGCTCGGAGGGGCGCGGCGGGCCGATCGCCTACGATCCGGCGACCTTCGGCCGGCCCGACGCCCCCAAGCTCGCGACGAT
This sequence comes from Sphingomonas sp. ASV193, assembly GCF_040203355.1. Classification (NCBI taxonomy): domain Bacteria; kingdom Pseudomonadati; phylum Pseudomonadota; class Alphaproteobacteria; order Sphingomonadales; family Sphingomonadaceae; genus Sphingomonas; species Sphingomonas sp. ASV193. Next base: position 571,195 of record NZ_JBEHBW010000001.1, on the reverse strand, counting down.
CGGCGACGATTACCGGATTGCGCCGCTCGATACGCTGGCGATCAAGGTGTTCAAGATGCCCGAGCTGAGCGGCGACTACCAGGTCGACCTCACCGGCAAGATCTCGATGCCGCTGATCGGCGAAGTCGCCGCCGCCGAGATGACCGCCGACCAGCTCGACGACCAGCTGAAGGCGAAATATGGCGCCAAATATCTCAACAACCCGGACATCAGCGTCGGCATCAAGGCCTCGACCCGGCGCGCGGTGACGGTCGACGGCTCGGTCAAGTCGACCGGGTCGTTCCCGGTCGCCTCGGACCTTACGCTGATGCAGGCGGTCGCGCTTGCCGGCGGCACCACCGAAGACGCCAATCCGCACCGGGTCGCGGTGTTCCGGACGATCGACGGGAAGCGGCAGGCGGCGGCGTTCGACCTTGCCGACATCCGCCACGGGACCGCCAAGGACCCGCCGATCTACCCGGGCGACATCATCGTCGTCGACGGGTCGCGCATCAAGGCGCTGCAGAAGCAGATCCTTTCCAATTTGCCGTTCCTCTCGGTGTTCAAGCCGTTCTGACGCGGCGCGATCGAGGGACCGGCCAAGGAGTTTTCGGTTGAACGACTATAGCAGCAACCTTCCCGCCCCGATGGGATCGAGCGCCGTCCCCGCGCCTTATCCGCCGCCGCAAGCGGCGAGTCCGCACATGGCGCAAGGTTCCGCTCCCGGGGGACTGGATATCGCGGCCCTGCTCAGGATCGTCCGCGAATGGCGCTGGCTGATTCTCGCAGCGACCGTTGCCGGACTTGCGCTGGGCGTCATCGCGTCGCTCCTGACCACGCCGCTGTACCGCGCGTTCGTTACGCTCGAGGTCAATCCGCCGACGGTCGAAGTGCTCGACGACAAGTCGGCGCAGCCCAATTCTAACACCGATTCCTACTCGTTCCTGATGACCCAGATCGGCCTGCTGTCGAGCCACAGCCTCGCCGAGCGGGTCGCACAGGATCTCAACTTGGCGTCCGACCCGTCGATTGCGGGCAAGGGCGGCAATCCCGCCAGCCGCCTGAAGGCGGCCGCCGACACGGTGGCCGGCGGAATCCATGTCGACGTCCCCGAGAACGGACAGCTGATCAAGTTCAGCTATGTCGCCAAGTCGCCCGAGAACGCGGCGCGGATCGCCAACGGGATCGCTGACGGTTTCATCGCCAGCGGACTGCAGCGGCGCTACGAGGCGTCGGACTATGCGCGCTCGTTCCTCGAAAAGCAGATCGGCAAGACCCGCAACGATCTCGAGAATTCAGAGCGCGCGCTGGCGGCCTACGCCCAGCAGGCGGGGATCATCGATGTCGGCAGCAAGGACCTTCTTGGCGGCGGGACCTTGCAGGGCCAGTCTCTGGTCGAACTCAATACCGCGCTCGGCGAAGCGACCGCCAAGCGGATCGCCGCCGAGGGCGCCTATCGCGCCGCGTCGCTCGCGGCGAGCGGCTCGGAAACCGTCACCGGCACCGCCGCGCTTCGCCAGCAGCGCGCGCTGCTCGTCGCCGACTACCAGCAGAAAAGCACGCTGCTGAAGCCCGACCATCCCGATATGGTCAGCCTCAAGTCGCAGATCGATTCGATCGACAAGGCGATCGCTCAGGAGCGCAGCCAGGTCGCCAGCGGCACGACCAACACGCTCGCCGCCGCCTACCGTTCGGCGCTGGCCGCCGAGAACGACCTTCGCGGAAAAGTCGCCGGGTTGAAGGATTCGGTGCTCGACATGCGCGGGCGGACGGTCCGTTACGGCACGCTCCAGCGCGACGTCGACACCAACCGCAGCCTCTACGACGCGCTTCTCCAGCGCTACAAGAATGTCGGGGTCGGCAGCGGTATCGGCAGCTCGGCGGTGACCATCGTCGATCGCGCAGATCCGCCTGGTGCGCCCTACAAGCCCGACTTCATGCGCAACCTCTTGATGGGGCTCGGGGTCGGACTGGCGTCGGGCCTGATCCTCGCTGTCTTGCTCGATATGCTGAGCGACACGATCAAGACCCGGGAGGATGTCCGGACCAAGCTTCATGTCGCTTGCCTTGGGGTCATTCCCAAATCGACCGCGAAGGTACCGATGCTGGAGGAGCTTGGCGACCAGACGTCGCAGGTGTCTGAATCCTACGCCGCCGTGGCGGCCGCGCTGCGCTTTAGCTCGGCCGACGGCGCGCCGAAACTGATCATGGTATCGAGCGCGCGGGCGGGCGAAGGCAAGTCGTCGTCGGCGCTCGCGCTGTCGCACAATTACGCGCGTCGCGGTGAGCGCGTCCTGTTGATCGATGCCGATCTTCGCCGCCCGGCGTTCGCCAACGTGTCCAAGTCGCTCGGCCTGATCAAGCTGCTCACGAGTCACGAGCCGATCCGGGCGCACGTCGCGAAGACGAATTTCGAAAATCTGTGGCTCCTGCCGGGCGGAGCAAGCGCGCCAAACCCGGCCGACCTGCTGTCGACCCCGCGGATGGGTGAGATCCTGGCCGAGGCGAGCCAATATTATGACCGGATCGTGGTCGACGGGCCGCCGTTGCTCGGGCTGGCCGACGCGACGCTTCTCGCGGCGGCGGTGCGCAACGTTATCCTGATCGTCGAATCGGGCAAGACGCGCACCCGCGCGGCGCGCGAAGCGATCGAGCGGCTGACCGTGACCGGGGCCCGGCTGGCGGGGGTGATCGTCACCAAGTCGCTCGCCGACGCCAGCCAGTATGGCTACGGCTACGGCTATTACACCCAGGCAATCGAGGACCGGCCCGACCAGATCCGGTTGGCCCAGTCGGTCGAGCCGGCGGAACCGTCGGCGGCCGAGGAGGTCTAGGCTGCCGCTCGTCGCAAGAAGGTTGGCGACGGTGATCGCGGCGATCGTCGCGGTCGTGCTGATCGCGCGCGAGATGGTGCTGTCGTTGCCAGCCGACGCGCGCCCGGCCGAATGGATCGCCTCGTGGCCCGCCAGCGCGCGGCTGGTCGGCGACCAGGCGATGCGCCGACTCGGCGCGGGCGCGGCCAGCGGGCAGGCGACCTCGCCCGCCACGCGCGAAGCGTTCGCGCGGCTGGCGCGGCTCGATCCGCTCAGTCCGCAGCCGCTGCTGTTCGACGGCGCGCTGACGTTGCAGGCGGGCAAGCCCAAGGACGCCGAACGGCAATTCGCCGCGGCCAAGGCGCTTGACCCGCGATCGGCCGCCGCGCGCTATTTCCTCGCGACCGTCCTGCTTGGCCAAGGGCAGGTCGGACCCGCGCTCGACGAGCTCGCAATGCTCAAGAAGGTGAGCGTCGGCGGCGGGAATTACGACGCGGCGTTCGCCGAATATGCGAAGAGCTCGGGCAATATCCCGGCGATCGAGGCATTCCTCGCCAAGCATCCCGAGCATCGTGCGCCGATGCTTGCGGCGCTCGCCAGCGATCCGGCGAATGCCGGCCTCGTGCTTCGACTGGCAGGGCCAATCGACCCTGCCGCGCCGCCGCCCGATCCCGACTGGCGCTCGACGCTGCTGCTGGGCTTCGTCAACCGCGGGCAGGCCGACGCCGCGCGGCTGGCGTGGCGCCAGATGGTCGGCGCGGCCGCGGCCGGCGACGGGCTGTACAATCCCCGCTTTCTTTCCTCGACCGCGCCGGCGCCGTTCAACTGGACGTTGACCTCGGGCGATGACGGGCTGGTCGAGCCCGACGGCACGGGCAAGCTCAACCTCGTCTATTACGGGCGCCACGATTCGCTGCTCGCGGCGCAGACGACGCTGCTGGCGCCGGGGCGCTATCGGCTGTCGCTCGACGTCGCGGCGACGACCGCGCACAGCGCGATGGCCTGGTCGATCCAGTGCCAGCCGGGGGGGCAACAGCTCGCCCAGCTGTCGCTCGATCGCGAAGGGGCGGGGCCGGTGGCGATCGAGTTCGCGGTCCCGGCGGGCTGCAACGCCCAGCGATTCGACCTGCGCGGCATGGCGGGCATGACCGAATCGACGAGCGAGATGACCATTTCCAACCTGTCGCTGGTGCGGCTGCCATGATCGCGCGCAAGATCGTCGGCTGGATCGCGCCGCTGTTCCTCGCCGCCTGCCTGCTGCTCGGGGGGAGCGTGCAATGGCCTTGGGCGACCGCGGCGCTGCGGCTGGCGGCGGTTGCGATCATCGTCGTCACCCTGCCGGGCGAACGCGAGGCGTCGTTCCGACAGCCGATGCGCCTCGCGCTGGCGTGCGGCGCGATCGCGCTGGTCCAGCTGGTCCCGCTGCCCGGGGGCCTGTGGGCGAGCCTACCCGGCCACGGCTTCTACGCCGATCATTACGCGCTGATGGGGATGGCGGTCCCCGCGCTGCCGCTGTCGCTCGATCCCGACGCCACGGTCGCGGCGATGCTCTCCCTCCTGGTACCGATCGCGGTGTTCACGACGATGAGCCTCAACGACGGGCCGCGGCCCGTCCGGGCGGTCGCCGCGATCCTCGCGGTCGCGCTCTTGGGCGCGGTCTACGGCATCGTCCAGTGGCGCAGCGGCAGCCAGCAGGCCTATCTTTACCCGATCAGCGACTGGTCGACCGCCCCCGGTTTCTTCGCCAATCCCAACCATATGGGGATCCTGCTGATCGCCGCGATCCCGCTGGCGACCGCGCTGGCGAGCGACCGCTGGCGCGCGCACCGGCGACGGTCGCGGCGGCTTCCCCCGCTGGTGGCGATCGCGGCGGTTCTGCTGGTGGCGATCATGGTGATCCCCCTCGAACAGTCGTTCGCGGCGCTGCTGTTGCTGCCGCCGGTGGTGATCGCCAGCGCCCTGATCCCAGAGTGGAAGAACCCGCGTTTCCGGAAAGTCGGCCTCGGCGCGATGGCCGTCCTTCTTCTGCTCGGGGCAACGGCGGGCGTCGTCCTGATCGGGCGCGACTCCCCGGCGGGCGAAACCAGCATCTCGATCCGCTCTGACATCTGGCAGCGCACGATCCGGGCCGCGGCCGATTTTGCCCCGCTCGGCAGCGGGTTCGGTTCGTTCGAACGGACCTTCCCGCGCTACGAAGACCCGGCCAAGGTCGACCTGACCTTCGTTAACCATGCGCACAACGACTATCTCGAAGCCGCGATGGAGGGCGGGATTCCGACGCTCGTCCTCGTGGCGCTGTTCCTGCTGTGGTGGGGGCGGCAGGTGCGGCGGGCGTGGGCAGCGGGGGCGGGCTCGCCGTTCGCGCGCGGCGCGTCGATCGCCGGGACCGCGATCCTGCTTCACTCGATCGTCGACTATCCGCTTCGCACCCCCGCGATCGCCGCCGTGTTCGCGGCCTGCGCGGCGATGGTCGTCGCCCCGCTCAAGATCACCGGCGCGACCAACGAGGGCGACCTACGCTCGACCCGCCACCGGGTGATCCGCTAGCTGCGACGGTGAAGCAGCGCGTCGCCGGTGCGGCGCAGCGCCTCGGCCCAGGCGCCGCGCGCGGTTCCCGGCATCGCGCACCCGGCGAGGTGGATCGGCGCGGTGCCGAAGCGGGTTTCGCCGGGCTCTACCAGCGATCGACGGCCAGTCAGCTGGTCGAGCGCGGCCCCGAGCATCCATCGGTCGATCCGGTCGCCGGCAGACCCCAGGCTGGGCGGGACGGGGGTCGCGAACAGCCGGTTCGAAACCGCGAGGGCGAGCCGGAGTGCCCGGCCTTCGCCAAGTCTGTCGGCCTCCCGCGCGACCGTTTCGAGCCGTGGTCCGAGGTGGTGCGCGAAGGCGGCAAAATCGACCGGCCATTTCAAGCGGAACCACAGGCTGCTCGCGCCATGCGCGGCGAGGTAGGCGAGCAGCGGTGCGTCGGCCAACGTCTCGAACCGGTGACCGGCGACGTCGACCGACTGGCGGGGCGAGCCGAGGCCGACCAATGGCAGCATCGACCGGCTCGGGGTGAGGCGGGTGTGCAGTTCGACGTGCAACCCGCTGCGGCGATGCGCCCAGACCGATTCGATCTTGCGGCGGTGCCACGAGGCCAGCGCGGCACGCGAGTCCGGCTCGACCAGGCGATAGTCGAGATGTTCGAGCAGGTTCGCGGCCTGGTCAAGCGACGCCTCGTCGACCAGGATGTCGATATCCCACCCGGCCTTGGCCATCGGCGCGTCGTAGCAAAGCGCGGCGAGCGTCAGCCCTTTGAGGAACAGCCGGTCGATCGCCGCGCCGGCGAAAGCCCGGTCGAGCCGCTTCATCTCGACCGCGATCAGCAGATTGTCGCGAGCGATGCGCGCGGCGTCGTCGCGCAGCGCCGCGGCCAGCGGGGTTGCGGCCATTCGTTCGAACCCCAGCCTCGCCAGTCCTTCGACCCGGTGACGACGCGCGTAGGCGACGATCCCGGATATATCGACTTCCTCGTCGCGGCCCACCGTTTCGGCGGCATCGGCATCGGCATCGAACGCGGCGCAGCAGGCGGCGACGACCAGCGCGGCCGATCCGCTCTCGCCATCGCGGATTCGCCGCTCGCCACTGTCCCGATCCTTCATTAGGAAGGCCTCATGCCACGCTTTGCGACCCGTGCGAACCGATGACGCCGACGCTCGTCAGCCGGTGGCGCGCGATCCCGCGGGCGCGGCGACGCCTGATCCGCGAGGCGGCGGCCGAGCTGGTGCGCGCGCGACTGTCGCTCCGCCTCCAGTCGTTCAGGACCATCATTGCCGGTGGGATTCGGCCGCTCGGGCAGATGGCGGACGCGGCGGCCAGCGGCGACATTGTCGAGGCGGTGCTTTCCGCGGCCCGGCACCTGCCGTGGACACCGGTCTGCTTCGATCTCGGGCTCGCCGTCCAGCGGATGCTTCGTCGCCGTGGGCACGATGCCGCCCTTCATTACGGGATCGCGATGGCCGAACCGGCGCTCAAGGCGCATGTCTGGATCAGTCTTGGCGGGACCGTGTTGATCGGCGGCGAGGAAGCGGGCGCGATGCGTGAGGTCGCGCGCTATCCGGCCGCCCGATGAGGCGCAGCTATCGCCTGTTCGGGCTTCGCCTTACCAGCGAGATCCCGCTGCCCGACCTGCACGAGGCGGACGGTGATACGCCCGCCGACGTCGAGGTGACGCTGGCTGCCCCGCGTCCGGTCGAGCGGTTCGAAACGGTGGCGACGCCAGGCGGCACGACGCTAGAGATTGCCGGGGTCGGACGGTTCACCGTAACCGACGGACGGCGGATCGCGGTCGCGCCCGACCCTGGTGCCGACGAAGGGGACGTCCGGCTCTACCTGCTCGGCTCGACCATGGGGTTGTTGCTTTACCAGCGCGGGCTGATGCCGCTGCACGCCAATGCGGTGGTGGTCGACGGGCACGCCTTCGCCTTCGCTGGGGCGAGCGGGGCGGGCAAGTCGACTCTCGCGGCGGGCTTCGTCCGGGAAGGCCTCCCGCTGTTATCCGATGATGTCTGCGCGATCGAACGCGATCAGGACGGACGTTGCCACGTGCTCCCTGGCCCGCGGCGCCTCCGTCTGTGGCGCGACGCGGTGGACGCGTTGGGGGAAGAGGCCGACGCGCTGCGGCGGTCGTTTCCGTCGGATCCTGCTTACGAGAAATATGACCTGCCGGTTCCCATCGAACGGGCGGCAACCGGTCCCGCCCCGCTCGAGGCGATCTACGTCCTTGGCGACGGCGACCGGCTCGGTTTCGAGCGATTGTCGGGGGTCGCCGCGACCGAATCCCTGTTCGACCATAGTTATCGCGGGGCCTATGCCAGCATCAGCGGGGCGACCGGCGCGCATTTCCAGGCCTGCGCCGCGATCGCGCGATCGATCCCGATCTTTCGACTGACACGGCCGCGGTCGCACGACATGCTCCAGTCCCAGGTGAGGCAAATCCTCGCGCAGGCGCGTACCCAGATCGCGCCGCTCGCCTCCTAGGCCGGCGCGACCAGCCCGTCGGCGATCATCGTCTCGATGCACGCGGCAACGTCGGCGCGGCAGGACGCGCGATCGACGTCGTAATCCTCGACCATCCGATCGACGAGCTGATCGAGCGTGCTCGGCTCGGCCAGGGCGCGCCAGATCGCGGTAGCACTGCTTGAAAAGCCGAAGCACAGCCCGCGCTGCTCGTCGAGGGCGACGAGTTCATCGCCGATATCGGCTTCCATCAATGATGCAGAGCGTCGATAGGCCGTCATGTGCTTGCTCCACTGATCCTGCGCACCCTTGTGGGATGGCGGCGAACGTTGCAAGGTTGGGCGGCCCCGTCATGAAATTCCCGTCCGCGTGATTCCCTACTGGATTTTGTTCGCCATCGTCGCGCTCGGTGCGCTGACGCAATTTGAACATGGCGTGCCGCGTCCCTCGCTCAACCGGGGGCTGGCGGTGGCGCTCGTCGCGATCGCGGTGATGGTGGGACTGCGCTACCAGGTCGGGGGCGACTGGCGAAGCTATTCGATGATGTTCGATTTCTACGCACAGGGAGGGTCGTGGGCTCATCTTGGTGATCCGGGCTACGCTTACGTGAACTATTTTGCGGCGCTGATCGGTGGCGGCATCTGGCTGGTCAATTTGATCTGCGGGCTGATCTTCGCGCTCGGTCTATTTCTGTTGTTGCGGACCCAGCCCAATCCGTGGCTCGGCCTGCTCGTCGCGATTCCCTATCTCGTGATCGTGGTGGGAATGGGCTACACACGTCAGGCGACGGCGATCGGGCTGGTGATGGGCGGGCTCGCGACCTTCGAGCGAAACCGGATCGGCCGTTTTTGTTTCTGGATCCTGCTGGCGGTGATGTTTCACAAGAGCGCCATCATCATCCTCCCGCTGACGCTGATCGCCGTCAGCTCGAACCGCTTCCTGACCTACGGCCTCGGCCTCATGCTGACCGCGGCGGCCTATTACGCCTTCGTCTCCGCCTCGTCGGACCGAATGGTCGGGAACTATGTTACCGTAAGAATGGATTCGTCGGGGGCAGTCATTCGTGAAAGCCTTGGCGCGATCGCGGCAATCCTGTTCCTGATGTACCGCAAAAACATGCGAATGAATGAGGATCAGAGCCGGGTCTGGCGAAACCTCGCCTACGCCTCGCTCGTCGCGCTGGTCGCCGTCGCCGCGGGCTTTCCCTCGACCGCGGTCGATCGGCTCGCGCTCTACCTGCTCCCGCTGCAGATCGTGGTCGTGACCCGCCTCGCCAGCTTCGTCATGAATGGCGAATCCTCGGCGCGCACAGCGGCGGTGCTGACCATCGCGCTCTACGGCCTCGTCCTGTTCGTCTGGTTGAATTACGGCGACTATTCGGTCTACTGGCAGCCCTACCGCTTCACCCCGTTCGCCTGATCGTCGAGCCAGGATTCGAGCATCAGCACGGCCCAAATCGCCTGGGTCGAGTCGCTTCGCCCGGACAAATGCGCGTTCCAGCGAGCGGTAACACGGGCTTCGTCGACCAGCCCCTGGCCGGCAAGCCGATCGGGACTGAGCAGGTCCGAGGCCCATTGCCGCAACGGTCCGCGCAGCCAGTTCCCGAGCGGAAGGGCAAAGCCGGCCTTTGGCCGCTCGAAAAGGTCGCGCGGCAGGTGCCGGTAAAGCAGTCGGCGCAGGGAGAGCTTGCCCTCGCCACCGGCAATGTTGAAGCGGACGGGAATGCGCGCCGCCACGTCGGCGACCCGATGATCGAGAAACGGGGCGCGGGTCTCGAGCGAGCAGGCCATCGACGCCCGGTCGACCTTGCAGAGGATGTCGTTGGGCAGGTAGGTCGTCGCGTCCATCAGCATGAGCCGGGTCTCGTCCGGCAGATTCCCCAAACGCTCGCGCTCGACGATGGGCGATGCCAGTCCGCCCCCTTCGCTGAGCGGAGGCTCGCCCGACTGCCATTCATCGAGGAAGGCGACGACGACATCGTCGAGCGACCGCGCCTTGCGCATCAAGCCCGCGAGTTTGTGGACCTTCGTGCCGAGATGCGGTTGATCGCTCTGTCCGGGCAGCATTCGGAGCACGCGGTTCCACAGGGTCGGGGGCAGCGACTGCAAGAGCATTCCGGCCGGCTGGCGAAGCGGCGCGGGCACGCGTTGAAGCGCGCGCCAGACCCTGGGCACGATCCGGTAGCGGTTGTAGCCGCCGAACAATTCGTCGCCGGCATCGCCCGACAGCGCCACCGTCACGTTGCGTCGCGCCATGCGGCTGACGAGATAGGTTGGGATCTGAGAGGAATCGGAGAATGGCTCGTCGTAGATCGTCGACAAGCTTGGAATGACGGCCATCGCGTCGTCGGGGGTGATAATCTCGACGCGATGGTCGGTGCCGAGCGCGTGCGCGACGGCCGCGGCATGCGACGATTCGTCGTAGGCCTTTTCGGCAAAGCCGATGGTAAAGGTTTTCACGCCCCCCGGGCGAACGTCGTTGTAGAGCGCGGTGACGAGCGAACTGTCGATCCCCCCCGACAGGAAGGCACCGACCGGCACGTCGGCCATCGCCTGCTGCGCGATCGACTGGCGCAGCACGCGTTCGAGCTCGGCGTCGGCTTCGGCCTGGTCGCGAAACGGATTCTGCACGCCCGCCCTCACGACCTCGGCATAATCCCAATAGGCCGTCATCCGCGCCGCGCCGCGCCACTCGCCGAGCGGGAATGGAGCCTCGAACGTCGGCAGCGTCTCCCCGAGCTTCACCTCGAGATGGTGGGCGGGGGGAATCTTCTGGATTCCGCGCCATATCGACCATGGCGCGCCGATCGCCCCGCGTGACAGCAGGTCGCCGAGCGCGCGGCGGTCGATCGGCAGGTCGAAGTCTGGATGCTGCCGGATCGCCTTCAACTCCGAGGCGAACACGAGGTCGCGCCCAACCCGGCCGACATAGAGCGGCTTTTCGCCGAAGCGGTCGCGGATCAGGTGAAGGCGGCGTTCGCGCCGGTCGTAGAGCGCGATCGCGAACATGCCGACCGACGCCGCGGTCGCGCGATCGATCCCCCAGCGGGCGACCGCCTCGACCAGCGTCTCGCTATCGCTATGCCCGCGCCAGCCGCCCACGCCCTCGCGCTCAAGCGCGGCGCGAAGCTCGAGGTGATTGTAGATCTCGCCATTGTAGCAGAGCATCCAGCGCCCGTCGGCCGAGGCCATCGGCTGCGCCCCGGCAGGCGACAGGTCGACGATCGCGAGCCGGCGATGCACGAAGGCGACGGGAGCATCTGTGTCCTGCCATAGGCCCTCACCGTCGGGACCGCGATGAGCGAGCGACCCCGCCATCCTGGAGGGCAATTCGAGTGACCGACTGCCCGGCCCGACCAATCCCGCAATTCCACACATGGATTTCGCCTTGGCCGAACCGGCCGTTCGAGGAAAGTCGTAACGATCGACCTAACGCGCCAGCTGCTCTATCCGCTCACCCCAGTGCATCCGGTGGGCCAGCCAAGTCGAGCCGAACACCGACAGATGCGTGTCGTCGCGATAGACCGGCTGGCCGTCGACGTCGAACCGGCATTCGCCTTGCCGGTCGCAGAGCCCTTGATCGAGTCGGATCACCGGAATACCGAGACCAACTTCGAAGCCGTCTAGCAAGGGGCGATAAGCCTGGATGGTGGCGGCCTGCGAATTTAGCGACGCGCGGCAGCGCGACCAGGATAGCGTCGGCCGACGCTCCTGTGCCCGTATCCAGCACTCCCCCAGGTCGGCATCGGCGGGGGGGGTCATCCCGATCACGACGACCCGCTTGCGCAACTTGTGAAGTCGGTCGACGAGCCGTTTCTGAGCGGCCAAGGTCGGGCCGACGCCGAGCGGCGCGCGACGTAATTGCTCGCCATTGCCGGCAAGGGCAAAAGCGCTGAACGGCGGAACCGTGCGGAAATATTGGGCCGACAGGACGACGACTTGGATCTCGGGATGCACCTCAAGGTAGCGCATCACGGCGCGGTTGAAGGTTAAGCACTGGCGAGCGAAATCGCGATCCTGCGGCCCGTCGAGGCCGACATAGTCGGTGAACGGCGAGCAATGTCCCGCGCTTGCCTCAATGAACGGACGGCGGGTCACGCTTGCAAGGCCTGGGGCGACGTGCGCCGAATAGCTGTCGCCCCACAACAACATGGTCGGCGTGCCAGGCGTGCGGCAGGTGGCGGTGAAGCGAAATTGCTGGTTGAAGCAGTCGTCAGCACCCAACCCCGCCACCGGCGCTATCGCCCTTGTGGTACTATGATAGGGCCAGAGCGACGACCCGGCGACCCCCAAACCGGCAAGCGCGGCCGTCGCGCAGAACACGGTCGCAGCAAGCCGCCACCCGCCGAGGCTGGACCCGCGCACCGGTTCCTCGACGAGCCGGTAGCTCAGTTCCGCAAGGACCAGCGACGCGATAATCAGCCCGAGCGCCCAGTTCAAAGGCAAATCGCGGGACAAGAATGCGACGCGCGCGAAAGCGAACAGGGGCCAATGGACGAGGTAAAGCGAAAAAGAGATGTCGCCGGCTCGGATCACCGGGGCCAGTACGCCGGCCCGGTCGACCGGTCGCCGGCCCAATATGACGATGGCGGTCAGCAGGCAGGTTAGCAGCGAGCCGAGTGCCGACGGCGGTCCGGGCGTCGGCACCAGCATCGCCGCCACGAGAAGTAAGACGGACGGGATGACAAGTCTGCGCATCCGCTCGGTCCAGGCATGGCCGGCGACGAGCGCTGCCATCGAGCCGATCGCCAGTTCCCAGGCCCGGAACGGGAGCCAGAAAAAGGCCACCGACGGCCTTGTGAACCATAGCCACGCCGCGCCCCCCAGGCTGGCGACGCCGGCAAGGCCAAGAAGGGTCAGCCACCAGCGTCGTGGGCTAAGGATCAGCAGGAGCGGGAAGAGCAGGTAATATTGCTCCTCGATCCCCAGCGACCACATGTGGAGGAGCGGTTCGAACTCCGAATCGGGATGGAAATAGCCGGTCTGCCCCCACAGTACATAGTTGGCCGAGAAGCCGAGCGAGCCCAACAGCGTCTTGAGAAAGATGGCGTATTGGCGCGAGCTGAGCAGGACGATCGCGGCGAGGGTGACGACCAGCAAGGTCACGAAAGTGGCAGGCAGGATGCGGCGGGCGCGCCGGATGTAGAAGCTGGCGAAGGAGAAGCGTCCCGCGTCAGCCTGCCGGGCGATTATCCCGGTAATGAGGAAGCCCGACACGACGAAGAACAGGTCGACGCCGAGATAGCCGGCGCGGGCGATGCCGAGGCCCGAATGATAGAGCAGCACCGCCAGCACCGCTAACCCGCGCAGCGCTTGGATGTCGCCGCGGTAAGTCGACTTGGCGGGGGCAACTGTGTTGTCTTGAACGACGCTACCTAAAGACAATGCATCCCTGCTCATGCGCTGACGCCATAGCACCGCCAGACATTCCGTCTATCTTTACGCCGTGGCAATCGCCACAGGTCCACGCAACGCACTGCGGCTTTGCCAGTACGATCGAGGGCTGGACTGTTTTGAAGAACTTTTGCTGATGCGTTCCATAATCGGCCCGATCCAGCGTGCACTGATCGAACATCCCGGCATAGCCTTGATGAAGGATGCCAACTTATATCCTTGGCAGGCCGAATCGCTTCTTTGGGCAAGGAAACGGAACCTTCTTAGTCCGGCGAAATCACTAGGGTACCTTGCACCAGACAATCCTCGCTTAATCGAAATCAAAAAGCGCTATGCTGCTTTCGACAGGTGGGTGACGAACGAACTGGTTTGGTCGCCGAAAATTTTCAGGGACTACCGCCAAACGGACGCTCGTCGCGCGGCAGCGGCCGTCGGAGTCGCCTGGAAAGCCAATGGCGGAGCGGTTCGTCATAGATTTTGAGGGCGAGCGCACTGACTGTGACCGCGACCAGCAGGTAGACCGGACCCGGCGCGAGCCACAGGCCAAGCAGACCGTAGATCGGGACGTGCAGGATATAAAGCGGGTAGGACAGGTTCCCGCTGACCTCCGCCAGCGGGAAAGGCCTCGCGCGCGCCGCGGCCGACAGGATGAATGGGAAGGTGGCGATGACGGCCAGCTGGAAGAATGGCGAAGGAATCGGCAGGAGCAACTCGACCAGTAGGATCAGCGCGAGTACCGGCCCCGGGCAGTCGATTCGGATCGGATGCCGAAACAGATAAGTCCCGACCGAGAAGCCGAAAAGGACGCGCACCAGGCCGTAATGAAATGCCGGGAGGGCCCAACCCGAATCGAGGGTCCCATTGTGGATGGCGGCGACGACCAACGCGACCGGCGTCAGGATGAGCAGCCCGATCGAGACGATCCGGAATCGTCGCCACAGCCCTACCGCCAGAAGCGCACTGCCGATGAATTCGAAGAGCAGTGACCACTGCGGACTGTTGAGCGGATAGAGCCTCGTTCCGACACGGGGGATCATGAATGCGCCCCAAAGCCACAAGGGTCGTAAGCTAATCGCGCCGATCAGCGTGCCTAATACGATGAGCGGCAGCAAGCGGACGCACCGGGCGAGCATGAACCGACCGATGCCGAACCCAGCGAACAGGCGTTCGCTATAGGCATACATGAGGACGAAGCCGGACAGCATGAAGAAGAAGTCCACTGCTAGGGTCGCGTTGCCCACCGGTCGAAAATGGGTGGTCGCCACGATGATCGCGGCGACTCCGCGGAGGCCATCGAGGGCGACGAAACGCCCGTGTTTCGCCGGACCCGCCTGTTCCGGTTTCCGGCCGTTTGAAGATCGCTCAACAACGGCGAGAGATCCGTCCTGCGTTGGTGGGCCGCGATCCGCTCTCAACCAATCCACGATTTTCACCAAGATGGACGCTCCGACACGGGGACTTACAGGCGCTGCCACGTCTGCGGGCAACGATCGTCGGCGTTGGAGGCCATGCCTACGAACCATGTCGCCGGGGCGATAACGGTTCGCCCACCCGGGTGATGTCGGTCGCCCAGCCAGGCGGCCCACCAGCTGAAGCTGCTGTTCGCAATGATCGCGTGGCGGCAGGCGGCCATCAGGAAAAGATCCTGCCACGCCTCGTCGCCCCGATTCCAGTCGACCACGGTCAGCCGATCCCCCCACGCCGCGAATGCCTGCCGGCACCAGTCGGGATCGTCCGAAAAGACGTAGATGCGTGTTTCCGGGTCGGTCGGAATCCTGCCGAGTGCCTCGTCATACCAGGCCGAGCCGATGACGCCGTGGACGGCGTGCTGGGCCGAGAGATAGTCGCCGCGGCGCACATGAACGGCAATGCTTTCGGCTGACCTTATGTCCCTGAGGAGCGCTTGGTTGCGGTCGGACAGCGGCGCGCGCGGCGCGAGCTCCGCCGCGATCTCGGCGGCCCGGTCGTCGAAATAGCGCCAGCTTTGCCAATAGCCCATCAGGTAGGCCTGATCGTCGGCGTCGATCACCCGCGGATCGAACGATAGGCTGTCCTCGCGCAGCGGCCTCCAGCCGCCGAGCCGGCGGAGCATTGGCTGCGGTCGGCGGGCAGCTATCAGCCGCAGCCGCTCGACCGGACCGGCGGGACGAGCGACGATTCGGAGCCGGTCGAGCTCGTAGAAGCGCTGAACCGCCGCGTCGCCGCCACTGCCAAAGGTCGAGTGATCGAGGAGCAGGCCGGTGCCCCGGCGAAGCGCAAGGGCGCGCCCGGCGGCGTACTGGAACATCTGGTTTCCCAGCCCGCCGATCAACATAGTCGCGATCACTGCCGCGGGCCATCTTCAGGTTTCGCAGGATTACGGAAACGTTGCGTCGACGGTTCAAGCATCGCCTTGGCCTAGCCAGCGGATTTCCTCAGGTCCAATTCTTCCTACATGACGCGAGTCGTTGCTACCCACTGGTCTTGCCTTTAGGAGCCAGCCATTCGCGAGAGAGCCTCGCCTGTAATTGCCTGGGAGGCGGTGACCGATGCAGAAATCCATGTTCCGAGCGGCGTTCGACTGCGCTTATCCATCGATGCTTCGTTTTGGCCTCGACCCGCTCAAAAAGCGGGACGTCAGAAATTTCCCTCGGTTCTGGCGCGAACGGCGACGATTCATCGAGCAGGGGGGCAGGGTCGACGAATCTTGGCCGATACTGGGCGACTACCGGGAGAACAGCGGGTCGCTCGACGCTCATTACTTTAATCAGGATTTGCTCGTCGCGACGATGATCCACGAGGCGGCGCCGGCCAATCATTGCGATGTCGGGTCGCGGATCGACGGGTTCGTCGCGCATGTCGCCACGTTCAGACCTATCGACGTGATCGATATTCGGCCCCCGCCGAATGTCGACCATCCCAACATCCGCTTTCACCAAGCGGACCTGATGAACCCACGGCAATCGCTCGCCGGCTCATTCGATTCCGTCTCGTGCCTGCACGCGCTCGAGCATTTCGGACTTGGCCGGTATATCGACCCGATCGATCCGGCTGGTCATCGAAAGGGTTTCGAGGCGATCCTGGCGCTCGTCGCGCCGGGGGGGACGGGCTTATGTAGGTCTTCCGGTCGGTCGGCGACGAACCGTGTTCAACGCTCATCGGGTTCTCGATCCACTGGACCTTGTCGAATGGAGCGCTGACGACGTGATGCTTTCGCGGTTCGACTTCATCGACGATTCGGGACGCCTGCATCGCGACACTACGCCCGGCGACGCGAAGAATACCGACTATACCTGCGGAATCTATACATTCGATCGTGCCGAAAGAGGGAAAAGCCTCCGTGACTAAGACTGCCTTGATTACCGGGGTGACCGGACAGGACGGCGCCTATCTTTCCCGGCTGCTCCTCGAAAAAGGCTATGTTGTCCACGGCATCAAGCGGCGGTCGTCGTCGTTCAATACGGCCCGGATCGACGACATCTACCAGGATCCGCACCTCGCCTATCGCGATTTCATCCTCCACTATGGCGATCTGACCGACGCGACCAACCTGATCCGCATCGTGCAGGAAGTGCAGCCAGACGAAATCTACAACCTCGGCGCGCAAAGCCATGTCGCGGTGAGTTTCGAAACGCCCGAATATACGGCAAATTCGGACGCGATCGGCACCCTGCGACTGCTCGAAGCGATCCGCATCCTCAAGCTCGAGGAAAAAACCCGTTTCTACCAGGCGTCGACCAGTGAACTATATGGCAAGGTCGTCGAGACTCCGCAGTCGGAGACGACTCCGTTCCACCCGAGGTCGCCTTACGCGGTCGCCAAGCTTTACGCCTACTGGATCGCGGTCAATTACCGCGAAGCCTATGGTCTCCACGCATCGAACGGCATTCTGTTCAATCACGAATCGCCGCTGCGGGGCGAGACGTTCGTGACCCGCAAGATCAGCCGTGCCGCCGCCGCGATTTCGCTCGGGCGGCAGGACTGTCTGTTTCTCGGCAACCTCCACGCGACTCGCGATTGGGGCCATGCCCGCGACTACGTCGAGGGGATGTGGCGGATCCTGCAACAGGACGTCCCCGATGATTATGTCTTGGCGACGGGCGTGACGACGTCGGTCCGTGACTTCGTCGACTGGTGCTTCGCCGACGTTGGAATGGCGATCGCGTGGGAAGGATCGGGTGTCGACGAAATCGGACGATGCCGGAAAACGGGAAAGACCGTCGTCGCGGTCGATCCGCGTTATTTTCGCCCGGCCGAGGTCGATACGCTCCACGGAAACCCGGCCAAGGCGCAGCGCGTGCTCGGCTGGCGACCGACCACCGACGCGCGTGCGCTGGCGCGCGAAATGGTCGAGGCCGACCTCGTGCTGATGCGCGACGCGCCGCTCGGGCTTTCGAACTGATGTTCTCGCTCGAAGGAAGACGGGTCTACGTCGCCGGGCATCGTGGAATGGTCGGGAGCGCGCTCGTCCGGCGATTGGCGCGCGAGAACGTAAAAATCGTGACGGCGACACGGCAGGAACTTGATCTTCGAAATCAAGCCGACGTTAGAGCCTTTTTCAGTGAGCAGCGACCCGACGTTGTAATCCTCGCCGCCGCGAAGGTCGGCGGCATCCTTGCCAACGATAGCTATCCTGCCGACTTCCTGTTCGATAACCTGTTGATCGAAACGAACATCATCGAGGCGGCGCACCGGGGGGATGTTGCCAAGCTGCTGTTCCTCGGGTCGAGCTGCATTTACCCCAAGCTTGCGCCGCAACCGATTGTCGAACAGGCGCTGCTGACCGGCCCGCTCGAGCCGACGAACGAATGGTACGCAATCGCCAAGATTGCGGGCATCAAGCTCGCGGAGGCATACCGGCGGCAGCATGGTCGCGACTTCATTTCGGCTATGCCGACCAATCTTTATGGACCCGGGGACAACTTCGACCTGGCGAGCAGCCATGTGATGCCGGCGCTGATCCGCAAGGCGCACGAAGCAAAGTTACGCGGCGACGAGGATCTTACAATCTGGGGCACTGGACGCCCACGACGCGAATTCCTTCACGTCGACGACTGTGCTGACGCCTGCGTGACACTACTGCTTCGCTATTCGGAGGCGGGGCACGTCAATGTCGGCTTCGGTGACGACGTGCCGATCCTCGAGCTTGCCCGCATGGTCGCGCAGGTCGTTGGGTTCGACGGAAGTATCGTCACCGATCCGTCCCAGCCCGACGGGACGCCGCGCAAGCTCCTCGACAGCGGGCTGTTGCGAAGTCTTGGCTGGGCGCCCCAGATCGGCTTGCGCGAAGGCATCGCGGCGACCTATCGCTGGTTCCTCGAAAACGAGAAGGATCAAGGCCGACGGGAAGCCAACAGGCTTAGTGCGGCCCGCGCCTGAGCGCGCCGCGCAACGCCAGGATCGCTCCGGTCATGCGCCCCGGTAGGAGAGCCAAGACTTGCTCCGAGCGCCCCGTCGCCGTGCCACGCCGGGCCGCCAGTGCGATGAGTCGTCGGGCACCCTCTCGATCGCCCGCGACAAGCCGCTGCCGGATCGCGTTTCGCCGCCACTGATCGCGAAGTGCGCGGATCGCCGCATGCCGGTCGGCGAGACCCGGATCGGCGAGCGCAGTGGCAAAGCGATCGAACACCGGTTGCTCCTGTTTGTCGACGGGACGGCAGCCGAGCTGGTCCATCTCGCCGCCGGTATCTTGTCGATAGTGAGCGGTGACCCGGTCGGATCGCGCAACATCGCCCTTCAGCGCCAGGCTGACCCATAGGTCGACGTCCTCGCCGGGGCAGAAGGCGCCGAAGCCCCCGATCGCTTCGAAAGCTGACCGCCGCACGGCGCAAGCCGAAGTCCACACCGGCTCGCCGACGCGCGCTTCCTGAAAATAGTTGATCTTTCGTGCCGCAACGGGGGAGCGATCCGTGGTGAGCGTCTGGCCGCCGCAAAAGCGTCGGTGGCCTGTCGCGATGAGGTCGGCGTCAGGGAAAGCGTACGCGACCTCGGCGAGAGTGGCGAGGTGATCGCGCGACCATTTGTCGTCGGCGTCGATGAAGGCGATCCAGTCGGCATCAGTTGCCGCCACGCCGCGGTTCCGGGCCGGGCCGGGGCCGGCATTGGGTTGGCGAAGGAGGCGGACCTGTTCGCCGAAGCGACGCTCTACCGCCTCGGGGCCGCCGTCGGTCGAGCCGTCGTCGACGATCACCACGTCGAGCGGGGCAAGCGTCTGCGCGAGGACGCTGTCGATCGCCTCGGCGGCATACTCGGCCTTGTCGAAAAGGGGCATGACGACGGCCACCCGGAACGGCGCGGCGGTCATGACCGGCGGGGAGGGTTCATCTCGGCATAGCTGCCGATCGCCTCGATCCGGCCGTTGGCGAGGCGGACGACCCGGTCGCACCCGCTCAGCGTCGTCAACCGGTGCGCGATCATCACGATGGTCAGGTCGCGACCGAGGCGCTCGACCGAGGCCATTACCGCGCGCTCGGTATCGTCGTCGAGCGCGCTGGTCGCCTCGTCGAGCACCAGCACGGTCGCCCTCTTGTACAGCGCCCGGGCGATACCGATGCGCTGGCGTTGCCCGCCGGACAGGCGCATCCCGCGCTCGCCGACGCGGGTGTCGAGCCCTTCGGCCAGCGCGTGAAGGAAATCGTCGAGGCCGGCGTCGGCGGCCGCACGGCGCACCTCGTCACGGTCGATTTCGGCGGCCGGCTGGCCGAAAGCGATGTTCGCGGCGACGCTGTCGTCGGCGAGGAAGATCGTCTGCGGCACATGCGCGATCTGCGCGCGCCAGTTGACCAGACCGGCAAGATCGAGCGGCTGGCCGTCGATCAACAGGCGGCCTTCGGTCGGCGATAGCAGGCCCATCAGTATGTCGACCAGCGTGCTCTTGCCGCTGCCGGTCTTGCCGACTAGGCCCATCCGCTCACCGCGGGCGATATCGAGATTGATGCTCTGAAGCGCGGGGCGACCAGTCGCATAGGAGAAGCTCAGCTCGTCGAAGCGGATCGAGCGGCGAAACGGCACGGGGTTGACGGCGGCAGCAAGCTGGTTGGCTTGGTCGACCGGTGTGTCTAGCAGCCGAAGGACGTTGTCAACGCTACCGCCGTAGAGCCCGAAGTTCGAAATGCCGACGTAGATCTGCTGGACCATCGGCAACATCCGCTGCGCTCCGAGGGCCATCGCGCCGAGGACCGGGAGCGCCCCAACGAGGCCGTTCGGCTGAAGGCTGAACCATAGCGCGAGCGCGGCGACGAGGACGATCGCGACACCCTCGACGAGCAGTCGGGGACCGATCTGGATCATGTTGCCGACGATGGTCATGCGCCGGAAATTGTCCTCGACCTCGAGAAGGCGACGCTCGAACACCGCCTCTGAACGGTCGAGGATGATGTCACGAATGCCGCCGACCGACTCTTGCAAGATCCGCACGCGTGCTTCGTAGGAGCCGCCGATCGCGCCGGAGATGGCCGCGACCTTTCGACGCGCAGCAAACGAGATGAGCGCGTAAGTCCCGCCGATCGTGACAATCGCGATCAGCGCGGCGCCTGGATTGAGCAGGAAGAGGAAGATTCCCATCGCCGCCGCCATCAGCGCTGACGTCGCGCTGAGCATCAGCGGGTTGAGCACGGTCGAAACGACCATCCGGATCTGGTCCTGGCCCGAGATCAGCGCGCTGCTGTTCTGTTTCAGATACCAGCCGTAGGGCTGGCGAAGCGTTCGGCCGAAAATGGTCAGCGCGAGATCCTGCTCGAGCCCGTAGACGAACTTGAAGCTGGCCCAGTTGAGCGCGAAACGAACGACCGTCGCCGCCACCGCCGCGATCGCCAGCAGCAGCGCGGCGGCCCCGACCGGCCCAAGCCCACTGACCGTTTCGATCACGCCGAGAATATCGCTCGCCATTCCGAGCCGGGTCGCGCGCGACGGGTCGGCGGCGAGCGCGAGCAGCGGCAACACCGCGCCGATCGTCACCAATTCGGCGATCGCGCCGAAAATGGTCAGGACGAACACCACCGCCACCTGGACGCGGCGGATCGGCGTCGCGGCGGCGAGCAGGCGCCGGCATTGCGAAACGATCAACATCATCGTTCGTCACCTACGCGCATTGCCCTGGGCTCTAAAAGCCGATCGTGAAGAGCCGCGAGTTCGAGCGCAAGCCTATCGTAATCGAATTGCTCGGCGCGGGCGCGGCCGTCGCCGGCGAGCGTCACGCGGACCGGAGCGTCGCCGACCAGGCGTTCGAGGCTCGCGGCGATCGTCTCCTCATCGGTGGGGTCGAACATCAGCGCCGCCTCGCCGACGATCTCGCGGAACACCGGCAGGTCGCTGATCGCCATCGGCGCGCCGCTCGCCATCGCTTCGAGGAGGGGAATGCCGAACCCCTCGAACAGCGACGGGAAGATGAAGCCGAGGCAGGTGGCGTAGAGTGCGCGGACCTCGGCGTCGTCGAGGCCGCTTTCGATGACGACCGAGTTGCCGAGCGACAGCCGCTCGATCAGCGCGTCGAGCGTCGCGCGCTCGCCGCTGTCGCGGCCGACGATCCGAAGCGCGAGATCGGGATGACGCGCACGCAATCGCGCGAAGGCGGCGATCAGGCGCGCGTAATTCTTGCGCGCCTCGAGATGGCCGACCGCTAGTAGGAAGGGGCGACGGGCGGCGGCGGGGGCGAGCGGCCATGCCGTGAGGTCGATCCCGTTGTGGATGCGCTCGACCCGCTGGCCGGGTACGCGCCGGCGAAGGGCGTCGGCGACCTGGTCGGACACGGCGAGCGCGACGTCGGCGCGGCGGACAAGCGGTGCGAACACCAGTCGCTCGACCCTGCGCTGGAGCGGGCCGCTGCGGTCGCTGTCGAAATCGTGCACCGTCATCACGGTCGGGCAGCGCGCCCCGAACGCGCCGGGCAGGTTAAACTGTTCGAACAAATCGAGCCGGTCCGTCGCGAGCGCGCCCTGCCAATAGGCGAGCCCGCCGAGGAAGCGCGGCCAGCGCCGGTCGGACGGGAGGGGGGTGGGCCGCGCCTCGACATTCGGCCGTTCGAACCAGCGGGCGACGCGGCAGTCGGCGGGCTCGTAGACGATGAAGCGATCGTCGGGCCGCCGCGCCATCAGCGCCGAATACAGGCCGATGAACCGCTGCCGGGCGCCCGACGGGCGATCGTTGAAGCAGGTGGCGTTGAGCCCGATGCGCCGAGGGGCGCTCACAGCCCGAGCAGCTCGAAATGGCGCGCGATCACGGTCGATTCCTCGAACGGGCGAACCGCTTCGGCGAGCATCTCCTTCGCGATCGGGGTGTCGAGCGCCCTTTCGATCGCGTCGGCGATCGAGGCGGAATCGCCGACCGTGGCGAGATAGCCGTAGCGGCCGTCGCCGAGCAGCTCGCGCGGGCCGGTCGGGCAATCGGTCGCCACCGGCGTGCAACCGGCGAGCATCGCCTCGACCAGCACGTTCGGCATCCCTTCGACGGTCGAGGACAGCACCGAGGCGTCGGCCCTGGCGAAATAGGCGAGCGGGTTCGCGCGGTGGCCGGGGAGGCGGATTCGGCCGCCTAGCCCGAGCGCGGCGACCCTTTCCTCGAGCTCGGCGCGCTGCGGGCCTTCGCCGAGGATGATCAAGCGCACCTCGCGGCCGCGCGTCCGGAGTATCGCGATCGCGTCGATCAGCGTCGCGAATCCCTTCCACGGCTGGAGACTGCCGACCGCGACGAGCACCGGGTGCGTTTTGTCGTTCAACCAGGGATCGTCGACCGGCTCGGCGATGCGCGCGCGCGACGCGGCGTCGTCGACGATGTTGTAGACCGCCTGGTGTTTAGGATCGCGGAACACGCGGCGATATTGCTCGACCATGTCCTTGCTGACACAGGTCAGCGCGTCGGCGCGCCACGCCACCGAGCGGGCGAGATGCTTCAACACCCACCGCTTGGTCAGCGGCTTATTCGAATAGGTATCGAACGGCGTGACCCGCGACGAGCCGCTGATCTTCGCCGTCGAGCGCGTCACCAGCGCGGCGAGCAGGACGAGCGTGTTGAGATGGTCCTCGGCCGAGAAGACGACGTCGGGCCGTTCCTTGCGCAGGTAGCGGGCGATGGGGCCGAACATCCCCACCGCGCGGCGGCGACCGACGACCACTGTCCGCACGCCCTTGAAATCTGGAAGCGCGAGCCCTTCGTCGACGTTGCCGATCATCAGTGTCACGCGGTGCCCGGCACGCGCCAGCGCGCGGGCGAAACGCTGCTGCGCGAGCGAGACGCCGGCGATGTTGAGACGCGGGGTCACGACGAGAATGTCGAGCGGCTTGCTCATGACTGGAGGATGATCCTCAAACGCTGCCGAAGGGCGGCGGGCGAATAGTCGCTCTCCCACCGCGCACGCAAGGCTGGATCGAACGGCGGCGGGGGCGCGGCGGCGACCGCGGCGATCGCGGCGACAAAATCGTCCGCCGTCTCGCAACATGGTTCGCCGAGCGATTCGTAGCCGGTGAACGCCTCGGCGGTGCCGATCACCCGCTTGCCGTGCATCAGCGCCTCGGCGACCTTGGTCTTCATCCCCGACCCGTCGAAGATCGGCGCGACCACCGCGGTCGCCCCGGCGTACCAGCCCGACAGATCGTCGACCGCGCCGACGATGGTCAGCCGCTCGCTGTCGAGCGCGCTGAGGTCGCCGAGCCCGCGCCCGACGACCATCGTGCGAAGCGCGGCGCGCGGCGCGACCTTGTCCGCGAACCACGCGATCCCGGCGCGATTGGCGTAGAAGCCGCCCCCGACGAACAGCAGATAGTCGTGTCCCGCAGGCTTTGCATCGGGCGCGTAACCGTCGGCGATCGCCATCGGCAAAACCGCCTCCGCGGCGCGCCCGTAGAGCCGCTCGAACTTGCCCGAATCGCGGCGGTTGATCGCGACCAGCGTGTCGCTGTGGCGGACCGCGGTGCGCTCGGCGGCGATGTTGGCGGCGAGCACGGCGAGTGCGCGCGCGCCCGGGGCGCGGCGAAGCGCGTCGGTGAAGAAGCGCCGCTCGACATTATGCGCGAAGCTGACGACCCGGGTCGATGGCGACACGCGCTTGATCGCCGCCGCCAGCCGCCCGAGGTTGGTCCCGTCGAGCCAGACCGTATCGACCTCGCGCGCCAGCGCGGCGATCCGCGTCTCGCTGGCGGCATCGATCCCGTCGATTCGCCCGCGCAGCGCGTCGAGGGTCGCGCGCACTCCCGACGGGGGCCGTCGTTCGAGCCGCTCGACCCGAAGCCCGTCGCCGACCAGGTCGCGCAGCGCCGCTTCGTGGAGCGCGCTTAGCTGCTCGCGACCGCCGACTGCGCCCGAAACGGGTGCCACGAACAGCAGGCGACGGGTCATGACGGGTCGCGAAAACGCGCGGCGAGGGCGTCGATCGACTCGTCGTGGGTCATGTCGAGGTGGAGCGGGGTGACCGAGACGAAGCCGTCGGCGATCACTTCGAGGTCGGTGCGGTGCCCGGGGGTCTCGACCGTCCGCCCGAGCCCGAACCAGAAATAGGGGAAACCGCGGGGGTCGGTCCGCTGGTCGACGTTGAGCCGGCCATAGTCGCGGCGACCCTGCCGGCAGACCCGCACCCCCCTGACCGCGTCGGGCGCGAGCGCGGGGAAGTTGACGTTGACCAGCGTGCCTCTGGCCATCGGCCCGGCGATGATCGCGCGGATCACCGGCTCGGCCCAGGTCTCGGCGGCGGCGAACGGGACGCTGTCGCCCATTCCCTGCCGCGCATAGGCCTGGCTGAGCGCGATCGACGGCACCCCGGCGAGCGCCCCCTCCATCGCCGCCGAGATGGTGCCCGAATAGGTCGCGTCCTCGGCGAGATTGGCGCCGCGGTTGATCCCAGACAGGATGAGGTCGGGCGGGCTGTCCTTCATCAGGTGGGCGAGCGCCATCATCACCGAATCGGTCGGCGTTCCGTTGACCGCGAAGCGCCGTTCGCCCAACGGACGTAGCCGGATCGGCCGGGTAAGCGTCAGCGAGTGGCCCGCGCCCGACCGCTCCTCGCTCGGCGCGACCGACCAGATATCGTCCGAAATTCGCGCCGCGACCCGTTCGAGCAGCGCGAAGCCGGGGGCATGGATCCCGTCGTCGTTGGTCAGGAGGATTCGCATTCGCGGCGACATGGCCGAGCCGGGACCCGCGCACAAGCAAATGCGCTTTTGATGCAACAGCTTGGGGCTAATCCGCGATGGCTACAGTCAGTCCTTGTTAAGTGACATAGGTTTAATTATTCCCCCGATTGAGAGTCCGGCTTCCATGGCTAAGTGCTTTGAAAGCCTTGTGATTCTCGCCCCGACGAAGCCGGCTCGCCGGTCCTCGCCGTGGGCGCGCCAGTACGGGGAGGGACGTGATGGCTACCGCGCTTAGCGATCTGCACGGGTCGGGCCGTGACCAATTCGATAAAATATTGCTCGCCGACGATTATCGGCCAAGTGACGATGAAGAATTCATGGGCGATGTTCATCGCGCCTATTTCCTGAAGAAGCTTCGTGACTGGAAGGAATCGATCATCGAGGAAAGCCGGGCGACGATGGCCCAGCTCCAGGTCGATTCGCTCCGCGAGCCCGACCTTGCCGACCGCGCGTCGAGCGAAACCGACTGGTCGATCGAGCTTCGCACCCGCGACCGGCAGCGCAAGCTGATCGCCAAGATCGATGCGGCGATCCGCCGGCTCTATGACGGCGAATATGGCTATTGCGAAGTGACCGGCGACCCGATTTCGCTCGGCCGGCTCGAGGCGCGGCCGATCGCGACGATGACGCTCGAGGCGCAGGAAAAGCATGAGCGGGTCGAGCGGGTCAGCCGCGACGACTGAGTGGGCGAAAGCCTAGCGGACATGAAAAGGGCCGGCATCTCGTGAGAGAGACCGGCCCTTTTTCAAATGCTGGCTGCCTAGTGGCCGACGATCAGGTCCTTCAGCCGCAGTTTTTCCTTCTTGAGCCGGTGGAGTGCGTCTTCGTCGGGGTTTACGCGATGCTCTTCGCTTTCGATGCGGTCGTGAAGAGCGGCGTGCTTTGATGCGAGGGCCTCGACATAGGCTTTGTCCATCGGTCAATTTCCTTTCGTTGGCTGACACGTGACGGTGAGGGGAATAAATCACGATTTGCCGGCGGTGTCGCGGACAATCCGCTCGGTTCGGCGGGCGCCCGGTTCGCCCCGCCGATGACGAAAGACGCGCTGACGGCGAGCCGTGAATCGGCTAGGGCAGGGCGATGAACGACGACGACCCGGCCGAAGTGCTCGCGCTGTTGCGGGCCGAACATCGCCGACTGGACATGGATATCGAGCTGATGCGGCGCGCCGCCGATTGCGACCAGCTCGAGCTGGCGCGGATGAAGAAGCGCAAGCTGCGGCTGAAGGACGAGATCGGGCTGCTTAGCGATCGGATTACTCCCGACATCATCGCCTGAGCCTGTTTCGTCCCGCGGCGGGACAGGGCATAGGGCGAACGAAGCGGGTGGGTGCGTCGGGCGTTCCTTCCCCCGCGATGACGTGGCACGTTGACCATATGATCGACGACTCGGCCGACAGCGCCCGGATCACCCCGCGGCTGATCGACTCGCTTTACACCGAGGCGATGCTGCTCGCCGACGAGGCGCGCGCCTATTTCGACGAGGAAGGTCGCGACGAGCGGCAGACGCTCGAACCGTTCGCGCGGGTCGGCTTCGCCTGCGAATCGCTCAAGGTCACCACCCGGATCATGCACATCGTCGCCTGGCTGCTGACCCAGAAAGCGGTCGAGACGGGCGAGATCAAGACGGCCGGGGGCGGACGGCCCGAACGGCGGCTCGGCAACGCCGCCGACAGCGACCCGGCGGTGGTCGACCAGATGCCGCCGAGCGCAAGGCGGCTGATCGGCGCGAGCGTCGACCTCTACGGGCGGGTCAAGCGGCTCGACGAGGGGCAGCTCGCCGCCGAACCGGCGCAGAGCCCGGCGCGGGCGCTGATGGGGCGGCTAGAGCGCGACCTATTGTGGAAGGGCGGGGCGTAGCGCGCTACGACGGCGTCATGACGTCGTTTTCCTTTCATCCCGGCCCGCGGCTGCTGAGCGGCCCCGGAAGCGCGGCGGCGCTGGCCGAGCAGCTGCCGCCCGTTCCGATTCTCCTCGTCACCGATCGCGACATGGTCCGGATGGGGCTGGTCGACGATAGCCGCGTCGCGCTCGAAGCCGGCGGGCGGGCGGTCACGCTGTTCGACACGGTCGAGGCCGATCCTTCGCGCGCGACGCTGATGGCGGCGGTCGCGGCGGGGCGGGCGGCGGGGGTCGGGCAGGTCGTCGGCTTCGGCGGCGGAAGCCCGATGGATGTCGCCAAGCTCGCCGCCTATTTGATCGGGTCGGGCGACGAGCTCGATTCGATCTGGGGGGTCGGGCTGGCGCGGGGGCGGCGGCTGCCACTCGCGCTGGTGCCGACCACCGCCGGGACCGGAAGCGAGGCGACCCCGGTCGCGATCATCACCTGCGAGGGCGACGAGAAGCGCGGGGTCAATTCGCCCGCGCTGATTGCCGACTGGGCCGCGCTCGACGCCGGCCTCACTTTCGGTAAGCCGCGCGCGCTGACCGCCGCGACCGGGATCGACGCGATGGTTCACGCGGTCGAGGCCTATACATCGGCGCGGCTCAAGAACCCGATGAGCGACCTTTACGCGCGCGAGGCGCTGCGGCTGTTGTCGGCGAATCTCGTTCGCGCGTGCGAGGCGCCCGACGACCTCGATGCGCGCTCGGCGATGCTCCTCGGGTCGCACCTCGCCGGGCTCGCCTTTGCCAACGCCCCGGTCGGTGGGGTCCATGCGCTCGCCTATCCGCTCGGCGGAATTCACCATCTGCCGCACGGGCTTACCAACGCGCTGATGTTGCGCCATGTGCTCCAGCACAATGCCGGGGCGGCGCGCGAGCATTATGCCGAGCTGGCGGAAATCCTCGCGCCCGATTGCGCGGGGCAGGGTAGCCAGGCGCGCTGCGCCCGGTTGATCGAGCGGCTCGGCGAGCTTGCGCGCGAGAGCGGGCTGGCGCTCCGTCTACGCGACCATGGCGTTCCCGCCGACGACATTCCCCGGCTCGCGCGCGAAGCGATGAAGCAGCAGCGGCTGCTGGTGAACAACCCGGCGCCGATCGACGAGGCCGACGCGCGGCGGCTCTACGAGGCGGCGTGGTGAGCGAGCGACCCGCGCCGCGCGGGCGCGACGCCTATCGCTGGTGGCACCGGGTCAGCCTGCGCTGGGGCGACAACGACGCCTACGGCCACGTCAACAACGCGATCCACTACCAGTGGATCGACAGCGCGGTGAATGCGTGGCTGGTCGAACAGGGGCTGCTCGACGTCGCGCTCGGCGACCCGATCGGGCTGGTGGTCGAAACCGGCTGCCGCTACTTCGCCTCGCTCGCCTACCCCGGGCATGTCGAGGTCGGCATCGCGCTCGAGCGGATCGGGTCGAGCAGCATCCGGTACCGGGTCGGAGTCTTTGGCGACGGGTTGGTCGAGCCCGCCGCCGAGGGGCATTTCGTCCACGTGCTGGTCGACCGGGCGAGACGAAGGCCGGTCGAGGTCCCGACGACTGGCGCGCGCGGTTGGCGAGCCTCGCCTAGAGCGCGAGGCGCGCGCGCGCGGCGCGATATTCGTCGATCATCCGCGCGACCAGCTCGCCCGCGGGCTGGACCCGGTCGATCGCGCCGATCCCCTGGCCCGACCCCCAGATGTCGCGCCACGCCTTGGCCCCGGTCGACGACTGGAAATTCATCGCTTCGGGCTCCGCCTCGGGGAGGTTGTCCGGGTCCATCCCCGACGCGACGATGCTGGCGCGCAGATAGTTGCCGTGGATCCCGGTGAACAGGTTCGAATAGACGATGTCGGCGGCACGGCCCTCGACGATGCCCTGCTTGTAGGCGTCTGCCGCGCGCGCTTCGGCGGTGGCGATGAACGGCGAGCCGATATAGCCAAAATCGGCACCCATCGCCTGCGCGGCGAGCACCGCGCCGCCGGTCGCGATCGCCCCCGATAGGGCGAGCGGCCCGTCGAACCAGGCGCGGATTTCCTGCACCAGCGCGAACGGGCTGAGCCGCCCCGCGTGCCCCCCGGCCCCCCACGCGACCGCGATCAGCCCGTCGGCCCCCTTTTCGACCGCCTTGCGCGCGAAGCGGTCGTCGATCACGTCGTGGAGCGTGATCCCGCCCCAGCCGTGGACCGCGGTGTTAAGCTCCTCGCGCGCGCCGAGCGAGGTGATGACGAGCGGCACCTTCCACTTTTCGCAGGTCGCGACGTCGGCCTCGAACCGGTCGTTGCTGCGGTAGACGATCTGGTTGACCGCGAATGGGGCGGCGGGGGTGTCGGGATGATCGCGGTCCCACGCGGCGAGCGCCTCGCTGATTTCGTGGAGCCATTCGTCGAGCTGACTTTGCGGGCGGGCGTTGAGCGCGGGGAAGCTGCCGACGATCCCCGCCTGGCACTGGGCGATGACCAACGCCGGGTTCGACACGATGAACAGGGGGGCGCCGATCACCGGAAGGCGAAGGCGGTCGAAGATCGGCGGCAGGCTCATCGAAACTCCCTCAATCGGTTCGCGACCCTGCTAGCGAAGCCAAGCGGCCGACGCGAGAGGCGTTGCGCTTGGGGGGCAGCACGTTAAGAGGCCGCGCACGTTCCAATCGCCCGGATACCCAGTGAGCAATCTCCTTCCTCGTATTCTCGCCGACCGTCTCCGCTCGAGCCCGCGCCGCTGGCTGGTGACCGGCGCCGCCGGATTTATCGGCTCGAACCTCGTCGAGGCGTTGCTCGAGGCCGGGCAGGAGGTCGTCGGGCTCGACAATTTCGCGACCGGGCACCAGCGCAATCTCGAGGAGGTCGAGGCCGCGACCGGCGCGGAGGGACGCGAGCGGTTCCGCTTCGTCGAGGCCGACATTCGCGACCGCGACGCGTGCCGCGCGGCGGTCGAGGGGGTCGACGTCGTGCTTCACCAGGCCGCGCTGGGATCGGTCCCGCGCTCGATGGCCGACCCGCTGACCAGCCACGAGGCCAATGTCGACGGCTTCCTCAACATGCTCGACGCGGCGCGGCAGGCGGGGGTGGGGCGGTTCGTTTACGCGGCGTCGAGTTCGACCTATGGCGACGACACCAGCCTGCCCAAGGTCGAGGAGGTTATCGGCAATCCGCTAAGCCCCTATGCGGTGACGAAGCTAGTCAACGAGCTTTATGCCGGGGTCTACGCCCGCTCCTACGGGTTCAAGACGATCGGGCTTCGCTATTTCAACGTGTTCGGCCCGCGCCAAGACCCCGACGGGGCCTATGCGCCGGTGATCCCGGCGTTCATTAAGGCGATGCTGACCGACAGCACGGTGACGATCAACGGCGACGGCGAGACCAGCCGCGACTTCTGCTACGTCGCCAACGCGGTGCAGGCCAACGTGCTGGCGGCGCTGGCATCCGACGCGGCGCAGGACCAAGTGTACAATGTCGCGGCGGGGGGGCGGACCAGCCTGAACCAGCTGTTCGCGCTGCTTCGCGACACGCTCCAGCAGCATCAAGTCGCCTATCATCGCGAACCGGTCCACGCCGACTTCCGCTTGGGCGACGTGCGCCATACTCAGGCCGACATCGGCAAGGCCGAGCGGATGCTGGGATTTAGTCCGTCGCACGACATAGAACAGGGCATTGTTGAGGCCATGCCTTGGTACCTCACCCATTTTGCGAGTGTGCTTCGCTTCGGCAGATAATGACGGGTAAGGGCGCGTCGGCCGTTTTCAGCGTTCAACCCTTGGAAGTTCGCGTGAGCGTCGGCTCCCTGAGTTGATAGCTTCAAATTTCTCTACGCTACCGGAGAATGCGCCATTACGAAGAGCGTAGACACGGGCAATCGCGATTCATCGGCCGGAGCGGATATTGCCTCCGACCAAAAAAATACTCGTCATCAAGCTTAGCTGTTGCTGACCAACCAAAATCCTCATTAAATCCGGAAATTGCAAGAAACGTCGGCCCGCCGCCTGCCACCACATTCGCAACTGAGCCTTTGTCTTCAAATGACCCGATCAAGCTCTTTGGGCAAGATCCTTACAGAAATTGGTTCATTCTTATTTGCTTCGAAGACGAGGCGAGTCTTCACAACCTTTCGTTCAAGACGATCTTTTAACGCAAGTGCCGCGGCTATCGGCCAACTCGACCAGTATGCAGCACCGCCGCCCCAGAGTCGCTTCGCCTCCAAGATACCGAGATCACCGTGTATCGCCCAACGCTGGAAATTGACGCAACGCCCACGCAGTTTTTCAGGCATCGAAGCTGATGCCATCGCTCTCCCCCGACAATATCTCATTTTGGGACTGTGCGAGATTGAGTGCGGCGAATTGTAGTTCTTAACAAGAATTGTCTTTCGTAGGACCGCCGCCGGCGCAATTCAGATTGCGTACCATTGCGCCTTCAGGATACAGCAAGTCGACTTCGGGAAACGGCGTTTCGCGCAAAAGGTCGGTACGGATCGCCAGCGTCATGTCGCTCGTTCCTTCGTCGGGACGATCTGCCAAGTCGCGCCAACTGGCTTCAATTTCGTCCTGATAGAATGGATCGAAAAGTGCCGTGCCGCCATCTTCGGTGGCCAAGCCAGTAACTCCGGATAGTCCCGGGCGCCAAGCGGCTATAACGGCTTCCACTGCGTCGCGGGTCAAATAATCGTCGCTGTCACAGAAGAGGACCAAATCGCCCTTTGCAGCTTTAATCATCGCATTGTCGATACGGCTTTTGCCGACATGCTTCCTGGCATCAACAAATGTAATCGGAAAATCGGATCGCAAAGCGAGACTCGTCGCAACATCTTCAACGTTATCTGTCGAACCATCATTACCGATGACCCACTCGAAGTCGCGGGAGGACTGGCTAACCAGCCCCTGCCAGACCCGTTCGAGGAGTTTTGCGCGATTGTGGCAGGACGTGACGATCGAAAGCTTCATTGCGCAACCCGAGTGAGGGATCGATCGGGGTCGAAAAGTTTGAAAGCGGCTGATTGCACGATCGGTCAGTGCCACCGCGATCTCGATATTTCTACATTTTTGAATCACTTCACAGGTGAACGGCGAGCTCTGACAACGGAAAGGAAGTGTGCTATTAGCCGCGAAAATCAGTGCCGGAGATGGCTTGATCGTTGGACTGGCGCAAACGCTGAAATATTCGCAAAACGTTACAGATGCAGAAAATCGACAAGTTTGTCGACCTTAAGATTTGCAATGATCCGCCGCCCTGCCCAATTGTCGGACGACAAGCGCGCGCTTTCGAACGCGCCCAATTCAAACGCAGGTCAATCGGCGGTAAATGACAAAGTGGAAGAGCCTTCCCTCCAAGCGAGCGTTCGCAGCATTTGATGGCATGCGCGGTGTCGCGGCTATTGCAGTCGTTTTTTTCCATATCGGCGCGACAATAGGTATCGCTCAGCTAGCTCCCTTCGGGTATCTCGCAGTCGATCTGTTTTTTATGTTGAGTGGGTTCGTCGTCGGCAACGCTTACGAATGCAAAATCTTGAGCGGGGAGTTGACTTGGCGACGCTTCATGCTGATCCGCATCGCACGCCTTTTTCCGGGTCTGTTCCTCGGGTGCCTAATCGCCTGGGTGATTAACCCCATGGCAAATATTGGCGACGCTCTGAGAGCCTTTGCTCTAATCCCGCAATTTGGGACGAACGTCCTTTTCCCTATCAACCCGGTGCTCTGGTCCTTATTCTTTGAGTTGCTTATCAACGCCATTCACGGCGCAGTCGCAAAGCGCCTTTCAACTCGGATATTGTTGATCTTTCTCGCAGTCGCTGGCGTCGCATATATCGCCGCGGCGTTATACTATCGTGGCCCTGGCTTAGGCTGGGGTAGATCAACGTTTTTAGCTGGTTTCGCTCGAATTTGTTGGGGATATGGAGTGGGCTTGGCAGTTTTTCGGTTCCGAGCCTTCCTTCCCGACTTCCATTCCAAGCCTGCGGTTTGTGTGACTGCCGTGGCTCTTGTGCTTTTCAGCCCCAATTTGGGCCTCACTGCACCTCAAGTTGCTGCTACGTTATTCGTAGTCTTCCCAGCATGCCTAGTCGTTGGATGCCTTTCAAACGCCGAGAAAAACTACCTTTTCGCTCTCTTGGGCGCCGCCTCGTACCCACTTTATGCTGTGCACTATCCACTTATCGTGCTGATCGAACGCCTCGGTCTCATAAAGCAACTATTACCTTGGCTACTCGCCGGATTGGGTATTATCGCTTTTGCCGTTGCTCTGGAGCGCTTTGTCGAACGTCCTATGCGAAACAAGATGCGGATTTTGATGGCGCCCGCAAGGGTCCCGTGAATGCGCAATGGTAAAGTAAGTGGCGTCTGTCTTTGAATCGATGCTTAGGAATTCGGAATCTTCCTGTCTAAGAAATGACGCTGGGTCGATACAACAACTCTTAGCCCGCCTTCGCTCTCCGCAGCAGAAATCCAGCAAGTCATACCGTCCACGCCGGGATATGCGGCTATTCATGCCCGCTTTCCGCCAAAGTGATTAGTAGACCGGGCGGTTGTCCATGTTGCCGGCGGGCGAATAGCGGCAGACGAGATAGTCGTTGCGGGCCGACGAGCGCACCGCGCAGCCGACCCGCGTGGTCGAGCGCCACACCATCTGCGAGTAATGGCCGATCGCTTCCCAGTCACCGCTGATGCTGACGTTAGGAAAGACACCGGGGCGGAAGTCGCGCCGCTCGGCAAGCCAGAGGTTGACCAGCACCGCGGGCGAGAAATAGCCGCGCGCGCCCATCGCGAGATTTTCGCCGATCCCGCGCCGCGCGTGGCGGTCGCTGTGATGGAAGGTCTCGGTCCGCGCCAGCTCGTCGGCCCAGACCGCCGCGCCGTCGGCCAGTGCCGGATCCCAGGCGAGCCCGGCGACCCCGAGGCGGGCGCGCTCTTCATTGTGGATCGACAGCACCGCGCTCTGCAACGAGGCGTCGCGATACCCCAGCCCGCCGCTGTCGGCGGCGACGCTGGTGCCCGCGCAGGCGCTGAGACCGGCGACGAGCAGGAAGGAAGTGAAGCGCATGTCCATCTCCGTCGAACTTATCGGACGGAGGATTATCGGCGCAATCGGTTAACGACGTGCTTCCACCCTGGCGAGATTGGACGCAGCGCGCGCGAACCAGGTGCCGTTGGCCTCGATCGCCTGCGCATAGGCGGCGCGGGCGCGGGCGGTGTCGCCGCGAAGCTCGGCCGCGACCCCGAAATCGTTGAGCCGACGCGCGAACGAATCGTCGCTCTCGCCCGCCGCGCGGACCGGCAGGTCGGCGGCGAGCGCGGTCCGTACCCAGTCGCGGTTGGCGGCGATCCGCGCCGATCGCGGGTCGAGCGCGGCGGCCTCGTCGAGCGCCTTGCCGGCGCTTGCCCATTCGCCGCGGAGCAGGTGCGACCAGCCGATATTGTTGAGCACCACCGCGCGGTCGCCCGCGAGGTCGAGCGCGCGCGCATAAGCGGCGTCGGCATCGTCGAAGCGTTGACCATCGTCGGCGAGGACCCCGAGGAGGTTCCACGTCCGCCAGCCGGCGCGAGGCGAGGCCTGCGCGATCGAGGCGGTGGCGGCGGCGCGCCCCTTGTCACCCGCCAGGTAAGCGGCAACTGCGGCACGCTCGACCATCGGCACGTCGGCCCGGAGCCGCGGCAGCAGTGCGGCGTAGCGCGCCGATGCATCGGCGTTGCGCCCTTCGGCGAAGGCGAGGTCGGCGAGGCACTTCTGGAGCGCGTCGCCGCTGTCGCCGGTCGCGACCAGCCTGCCGATCATGATCCGCGCCTGGTCGAACCGCTTGCCGTCGATCGCCGATTCGATGTCGGCCACGCCCGGAGTCGCCGGGCTCGCCCCGGCCAGCGCGAGCGCGAGCGCCAGCGCGATCATTCGCGGGCCAGGCCGAGCCGCGCCGTATCGCGCCCGAGCAGCACGGTGATCGCCCCGTCGTTCGTCGGCTCGAGCCGCGCCTTGCGGAAGGCGAGCGCGAGCATCACCGCCTTCGTCCGCTGCTGCGCGGGATAGCGGATGACGGTGTGGGCGAGCGTCCCGGGCGCGTCGCCGACCGTCAGTCGCCGCCAGCCGTAGGTGCCGAGGCGCTCGCGCGTCCGCGATGCCAGCCGATCGGCCCGCGCGGCGTTGAGCAGGCGGATGGGAAGCGCGGCGGGGTCGACGCGCCGCGTCTCCGCGACGGCGCGCGCGGGCTTCGCACGCGGCTCGACGCGGATCGCGACCAGCCGCTCGGGGCGCTGCGCGAACGGGCTGCTCGCCCCGGTCACCAGCGCGACCTCGCCGAGCGACATGCGCACCAGCCGCGGGCCGGGTGCGCGGTCCGCCGCGGCAGCGTCGGCGCGCGGCGGGGCGGCGACCATCTCCTGTCGCGCCTCGATCGTCTGCGCGCGCTGCTCGGCGGCCATTAGCGTCCTACTTCGCGGGGCGAGCGCGAGCGCCTGTTCCAGATAGCGGCGCGACAGGTCGATCCGCCCCATCCGCTCATAACTCGCGGCAAGGCCCTGCAACGGGCGCGGGTCGGTCGGATTGTCGCGCGCAGCGACCCGGAACCGCTCGAGCGCGAGGCCGACATTGCCGAGCGCGAGCTCGGCGCTGCCCTCGGCCAGTCGCGATTCGAGCGGCATCGCCACCGACGCCGCGGCGGGCTTGCCGACCGAGCGGATTTCAAGCTTGTGCGGGCCGGCGGTGGCGCAGGCGGTGAGCCCGGCGGCGAGCGCGACGACGACGACCTGTTTCATCCCCCAGCTCCTCAATGGCCGGCCATGGTCCGGACGATCCGGATCACCGCCGGCAGCATCAGCACCCCGATCATCGTCGGCAGCATGCAGGCGACCAGCGGGATCGAGATCAGCACCGGCAGGCGATGCGCCTTTTCCTCGGCCTTCATCCGCCGCTTCTCGCGCATTTCGGCGGCATAGACGCGCAGCGTCTGGCCGATCGAGGTGCCGAGCTTCGACGACTGGATCAGCAGCGTCGCAAAGGCGCGGATCTCGTCGGCGTCGGCGCGGTCGGCCATTCGCCGGAGCGCTTCCTCGCGGCTTCGTCCGGCGCGCAGCTCAAGCACGACGTTCGCAAAATGCTCGGCGATCATCGGGTGGCTGCGCACCATCTCCATGCCGACCCGGTTCATCGCCGACTCGAGCCCGAGCCCGGCCTCGACGCACACCAGCAGCAGGTCGAGCGCGTCGGGAAAGCCGTTGATCAGCTCGAGCTTGCGCCGGTCGGCCTTGGCGCGAACGTACAGCGTCGGCACGTAGAGCCCGAACAGCGCCGCGCCGACCAGCTGGAAATACATCTTGGTCACCGACGGGTTGCTGCCGCCCAGCCAGATCATCAGCAGGATCGCGATCGGCAGGACGATGACCAGCGTCATGCGCAGCAGCACGTAGGCGCGCGGGGCATAGGCCTGGGTGTAGCCCGCGGCGACGAGCAGCTTGCGCACCTTGTCGTCCCTGGTGTCGGCGAGCGACAGGCCCGAACGTTCGATCGCGCGGATCAGCCGAAGCCACGGCCCCTCGCGATCCTCCATCCGCAGCGTCGCCGGATCGCCGCGGACGAGCGGGCTCGGGCGCTGTCCGTCGGCCAGCCGCTCGCGGAACACGCGCTGCGTGTCGAGCGAGGAAACCAGCAGATAGGCGACCACCGCGACCACGATGAACAGCGCGGCCAGGATCGAGTAGCGAAGCCAGGGATTTTGCAGCAGCAGTTCGGTCATCGGGTCACACCTTCAAATCGATCAGTTTTCGGATCCAGAAGAAGCCGATGAAGTAGAGGGTGATGAGCATCGCGAAGCCGGGGATGAACATCCCGTCGTCGGCGACGTCGAGGAAGAATTCGGGGTTGAACACGAACAGCACGACGAACGTCAGCACCGGCAGGATGGTAAGGATCGCGGCGGTCATCCGCCCCTCGCTCGACAGTGCGCGAACCTTCATCATCATCGACGCGCGATCGCGGATCACGCGAGACAGGTTTTCGAGCACCTCGGCGAGATTGCCGCCGGTCTCGCTCTGCACCGACAGCGACACGACGAACATCCGGATGTCCTCCATGTCCCAGCGGTTCGCCATGTCCATCAGCGCGTCGCGCAGGTCGGCGCCGTAGGTGACCTCGTCGACGACGATTCCGAACTGCGAGCCGATCGGGTCGGGCATCTCATTGGTCAGCATGTCCAGCGCCCCGGCGATCGGGTGACCGGCGCGAAGCCCGCGGACGAACACGTCGAGCGCGACCGGGAACTGCTCCTCCATCTTGCGGCGGGTGCGGTTGGCGACGAAGCGGATCGCCATCACCGGCAGCGCGAGCCCGAGCGCGCCCGAAAAGGCGAGGATGATCACCAGCCGGCCGAAGCCGACCGTGCCGCCGAACAGGACGACCAGCGCGACCGTCGCCAGGAACAGCCCGATCGGCGCGAGCAGGATGATGGCGAACAGCCGCTGCGGCGCGATCGGCAGCTGCGCGCGGACGATCAGGCTTTCGAGCTTGAGGCCGAGCGGCTTCAACCGCTCGGGCAGGCGCATACTAAGGTCCGCCGGGGCGTCGCGAAGCAGCCGCAGCGTTTCCTCGCGGCTCTTGCCGCTGCCGATCAGTTGGAGCCGCTGGTTGATGGCGCTGCTGGCGGCCATCGTCCGGCCGACGTAGCGCACCAGCGTTTCGACCAGCAGGATGGTGCCGCCGAACACCAGCACCAGCACGGTGGCGTGGACGAGCGCGGGGGTCATGCGTCGATCCTCACGTCGGGGCGGAACAGCTCGGCATCGATGTCGATCCCGTGCGCGAGCAGCGCGTCGAGGAAGCGCGGGCGGATCCCGGTCGCCTCGAACTTGCCCTGAACCTGGCCGTCGGCGCTGAGGCCGCTCTGCCGGTAGCGGAAAATTTCCTGCATCGAGATGACGTCGCCTTCCATGCCGGTGATTTCCGACAGGCTCATCAGCTTGCGCCGCCCGTCCGACAGGCGGCTGATCTGGACGACGACGTTGAGCGCCGAGGCGACCTGCCCGCGGGCGGAGCGCGGCGGAATGTCGATCCCGCTCATCCCGATCATCTGTTCGAGCCGCGACAGCGAATCGCGCGCGGTGTTGGCGTGGATCGTGGTCATCGATCCTTCGTGGCCGGTGTTCATCGCCTGCAGCATGTCGAACGCCTCGCCGGCGCGGACTTCGCCGAGGATGATCCGGTCGGGCCGCATGCGGAGCGCGTTCTTGACCAGTTCGCGCTGGGTGATCTCGCCGCGCCCCTCGATGTTCGCGGGGCGGGTCTCGAGCCGCGCGACATGCGTCTGCTGGAGCTGGAGTTCGGCCGAATCCTCGATTGTCACGATCCGCTCGCGCGGGTCGATGCTCGCCGACATGGCGTTGAGCAAGGTCGTCTTGCCCGAACCGGTGCCGCCCGAGATGATGACGTTGCGCCGTCCCTTGACGATCGCGCGAAGCACGTCTGCGATCGGCGCGGCGATGCTGCCGATCTCGACCAGCCGCTCCATGCTGATCGGCACGCGAGCGAACTTGCGGATCGACAGCAGCGACCCGTCGAGCGCGAGCGGCGGGACGACCGCGTTGACGCGGCTTCCGTCGGCCAGCCGCGCGTCGACCATCGGCGAGCTCTCGTCGATCCGGCGACCTACGTTCGAGACGATCTTCTGGATGATCCGCAGCAGGTGGCGCTCGTCCTGGAAATGGACCGGGGTGAGCTCGAGGATGCCGTAGCGCTCGACGAACACCTGGTCGGGGCCGTTGACGAGGATGTCGGTGATCGTCGGATCCTTGAGCAGCGGCTCGAGCGGGCCGAGCCCGAGCAGTTCGTCGAGCACGTCCTCGGTCAGCTGGTTGCGCTCGGCATGGTTGAGCGGCTGCTTGAGCGCGGTCAGCTCCTGCGCGACGATGTCGCAGATCTCGCCGTGGATCTGCTCGCGAGTCATCTGGTCGAGCGCGTTGAGGTTGATCACGTCGAGCAGCCGCTGGTGAAGCTGGACCTTCAGCTCGGTCCGCTCGTCACGGTCGGCGAAGGCGCCGGCGTCGCCGACGGTCAGCAGCCGCGGGTCCTGCTCCGGCTGTGCCGGGGCGTCGACCGCGATCGGCGGCTCGGGCGCGGCGGGCGGTTCATCGGGTCGGCGAAACTGCCACATGGTCAACGCTCCAGTCCAAGCAGGGCGGCGACTCCGAGGTCGACCGCGTCGAGGTCGCGGGCAATGCCGCTCTTGCGCTTGATCTCGTCGAGCGGGACCCCGCGATCGATCGCCGCGCGCATCAGCGCGAAGTCGTTGGCGATTTCGAACGCCGGCTCGCGGCCGAGCGCGTCGCGGACCGCGCTAGACTTCGCGCCCTTCAGCAGCCCGCGCTCGTACCGGTTGACGATCACCCGCACCTCGAGGTCGCCGAGCTGCTGTTCGCCGAGCAGGTCGAGCTGGCGGCGCGCGCGATGGAGCGAGGCGACCGACAGCTCGGTGATCAGCAGCACGACGTCCGACCGCGCGAGGAGCGACAGCGACCAGTTGGTCCAGTTGGTCGGAAGATCGACGAACACCGTCCCGAAGTCGCGGCCGGCGAGCTCGACGATTTCAAGCACCTGGTCGCTCGACAGCGATTCGAGCGGCAGCATCGACTTTGGCGCGGCGATCATCTTGAGCCCGCTCGGATGCTGGGTGACGGTCGAGCGGAGCAGCTCGCCGTCGAGCCGCTTGCCCGCCTTGACGAGGTCGCCTAGCGACAGCGCCGGACTGAGCCCGAGCTGGAAGGCGGCGTCGCCGAACTGGACGTCGAAATCGATCAGGCAGGCGCCGCGACCGTGCGCGCGTTCGCGTGCGGCGAAGCGCAGCGCGAGCTGACCCGCGATCGCGGTCGCGCCGACCCCGCCGACCGCCTTGATCACGCTGACCAGCTTGCCGCGGCGAAGGTGGGTGTCGGTCCGGCTGGCGGCGATCTGTTGCGCGATCGGGCGGAGCGCGGTCTCGAGCTCGTGCGCATCGAGCGGCAGCGGGATGACGTCGTGCGCGCCCGCGCGGACCAGAGCGCGGACCAACGCCAGCGGCGGATCGTAGGCGGCGGCGACCAGCGCGACGCCTTTCGCCTTGGCCAGCGCCTCGAACCGCGCGAACGACGCCGGGTCGGCGACATCGACCTCGACCAGCGCAGCCCCGGCCCCCACGAGCCGGCTCGCGTCGATCGCGTCCGACGGGTTGACCGGGACAAGCTCGACCTCGAACCCGCCGATGTCGCGGCCGACCAGCGCGGCCGCCTCGCCACCCGGCTGGCCAAGGAACAGCCGCACGGCCGGCAGCGGACCGCGGTGGGTCCAGCCAATTGGCGCTTCACTGGGGTTCATGACGGACATCGCTTACGCCTCAATTCGACACGGTACCCCTCACGTCCTCCGCGCTCAGCGAGCTGCTGATCGTGGGGTAGGTGAGGGTTTTGAAAAGGAATCCCGACAGCGGCTGCCAGGTGATCCCGGTCAGCGTGACCTGGATTAGCGGAGAGATCTGCATCCCGTTGGGGTCGCCCGCATAACCGAGCCCCGAGCCCTTGTAGCTGACCGTAAGGTTCGCCGCCTTCGCCTCGGGCACCATCGTGCGGACGCGGGCAAGGACGTTGGGAAAGGCGGTGGTGCTGATCGTGCCAAGCGCTGGGCAGGGCGAGGTGGTGCACGCGCAGGCGACCGTGCCGGTCGAATTGGTGCAGTCGATCTGCCCGAGCGCCCCCGCCGGGATCCGGTCCCCCTGCGTGAGCGTCACGCCGCCGATCGTCTTGCCGACATAGTCGGCGCTGGCGAGGCCGCCCGGGATCGGATCGGTGACGACGGCATAGCGCGCGGCCCACTGGGTCGCCTTTTCCATCCGGTTGATGTTGTAGAGCAGCCGCCCGCCATCGATGGCGAGGAACATCAGGATCATGAGCAGCGGGAGGACGAGCGCGAATTCGGCGGCCGACCCGCCGCGCGCGTTCCTGCCGAGGCGCGCGAGGACCGTCATACGCCCGTCACCGCCGCCTGCTCGGAGGCATTCATGAAGTAGCCATTGAAGTTGACGCCGAGACCGTAGGCGGCCGACGATGCGTATGGCACATGCGCGGTGACGCGGACGAGGCGGGCGACCCCGCCGGTGTTGTTGTAGATGCCGCCCAGGCTGCCCGTCGCGGAATCGCACATCATCTCGACGTCAATGGTCATCCCCGTCCCGGTCCAGTTTAGCGCCGGCTGCTTGACGATGGCCTTGGTGTTGTCGACGATCTTCGTGCCGTCAGCCAGCGTGTTGTTGGGCACGGCGGACCAGCTCGCGGTGCAGGTGTTGAAGTTGCTGAAGTCCTGCCGCGCGATGTAGCGCGTGGCGTCGCGCACCGACTGCACCAGCTTGTGCTCGGACAGGAAATAATTGCCGACCTCGATCGAGCCCATGCCGAGGATGACCAGCAGCGGGACGAGCAGCGCCATTTCCGCCGCCGCA
Source organism: Sphingomonas sp. ASV193 (assembly GCF_040203355.1). Taxonomy (NCBI): domain Bacteria; kingdom Pseudomonadati; phylum Pseudomonadota; class Alphaproteobacteria; order Sphingomonadales; family Sphingomonadaceae; genus Sphingomonas; species Sphingomonas sp. ASV193. Next base: position 529,620 of record NZ_JBEHBW010000001.1, on the reverse strand, counting down.
TTTCCGCCGTCGCGGCGGATCGAGGCGCGCGACGCGGTCACTGGATCAAGTACGGCTTGTCGCGGCGGATGACGGTCGGGTTGACGTCGGCCGACGAGGCGGTGGTCTTGCCGATCTGTTCGACATAGACGTTCTTGTCGGAAAACAGCACGTTGTTGTCGCGCTTGCGGGTCATCGACGGCTGGACGAGGAAGACGTCCATCCACGTCGCCACCGGGACGCCGGTGCTCTTGCCGTGAAGCGTCAGCGCGTAGCAGTTGAGCACGGCGATCGCGATCACCCGGCGGTCGGCCTGCGAGCCCGACTGGCCGACTCCGGCATTGCCGGTCGAGGGCACGCCGAACGCGTAATCGTTGCCGGTATCGGCCTGCTTGATGTTGATGCCCTTGGTCCCGGTCCCGCTCGGATGCGCCAGTTCCCATTTGTAGACGGCGTAGCGGCTGGCGTAGTTGGACGCGGTCGGTGCGACGCTCGGCGACAGGCCGGTGGTCGATTGCCAGGTCGACGAATCCCAGCCGTAATTGACCCGGAAATAGGCGTCGCGATCCCAGCTGCCGTCGCCCGCGATGCCGCAAGCGTTGCTGGTCGGCGACATGTGACAATAGTCGGGCGGATAGCCCATGATCGTCGGGTCCTGCGACGCCGGTAGGGGCCCTGCCGTGTAGGTCGAGCAGGTCGTCTTGTTGCCCTGCGTCGTGCAATTGCTCGCGGGCAGGTCGTAAGGCTTGCTCGCCAGCGACCAGTTCGAATTGGCCGCGCAACCGGTGGCGTTGCCCGGCGAACTGCAGACGAGGTCCTTGCGAGTATTGAGCGCGGGCGAACAGGTGCCGCCGTCCTGCGCCGGGCAGGTGGTGTTGCCGTTCGCGTAGACGTCGAACCGGGTGTTGAGCGCATTGAGCACCGAGGCGTCCATCCCGGTCTGGGTCGTGACCCCGTCGGACGGCTGGCAATCGCCGATCGGCGTATTGTAGCCGAGTTGTTCGGCAAGGTTGTTCGCGCCCGGCCCGTTGTTCGATTGGAGCCAGCCGAAATTGCCCGGCACGGTCGCGCTGCCGGTAACGAGATTGAGCCCGACCCCCGGGACGACGTTGTAGGCGAGATTCTCGTTGCTGTTCCCGACCGGCTCGTTCGGGTTGCAGACCATTACCGGCGGGGTCTTGCAGATCGCCGACCCCATGCTCGCGACGGCGGTCGCCTTAAGATACGCGGGAAAAACTTTCACCACAGGGGTCAGCGTAAACGAGGCACTCTTAGTATTGACCGTTACGACAACCACTTTGGCATTAGAGTCGGACGTAGCAGCGGGTCCGGGCTGATCTTTGCCCGAGCTATAATCCCAGCTTTGATAGAATTTGACGTTCGGATTACCGCTGCACGCGCTTCCCGGCGCGGTGTTGTCGACCGAGATGGCGGGTCCGCCGCTGTTATTGGCGAATAGCGCGTTGTTGCTTAGCAAGCCCGAAGCAGCGGCAACCGCACGGGCGCATGCACCAGGATCCGTTCCGCTCGGCCCCTTCCCATCCAGCTGGCTCGCCGCGGCGAGCGCGGCCTGGTCGGCGGCGTCGAGCAATTCGGTGTGCATTCCCGCCATGCGCGCATAGTCGAACGCGATTCCGCCCACGGCTGTCAGCGCGATGATCGACAGTGCGACCAGCGGCGCGACCGAGCCGGTCGGATCAGGACAGAGGCGGCGTGCTCCCGTCATCGCGCATTCCTATTTTGACCCGCCGCCGCTGCCGCTCGAGCTTGTCTGGGTGCTCATCGCCTGCGGCTCCTTGACCGCGTCCTTGCGGTAGCGTTCGACCGCGCCGACGCCCTTTTCACCATGGTCGCCTGGCAGCGCGGCGCCGGGCGCGGGCGGGCCGGGATCGGGGTTCACCGTCTGCAACGCCTTGTCGAAGGCGAGCGCCTCGCCAAACGCGGGGTCGGTCGAGCCGCTGACCGGGTCGATCGTGTCGCACGCGCCGAGAAGGACCGTGCCGGCGGCGATCACAAGCAGAAGCTTAGAGGACATGGCCGTAATCCTTTTCGGTGCCCCCGGGCGCCGGATACGCGGCTCCGGGGGGCGGGACTGCCATCGCCGACCCCGGCATCGCCGGGGGTGGGGGAGGCGGCGCCACCGGCGCCGGCGATGGCTCCGGAGCCAGCGCACTGGGGCGAACCCCGGTGTCCGTCTGGCCCAGGAAGATGTTGTCCGCCTCGTTCGGCGGCTTCACCCGGTCGGTCGGATATTTCATCGCGTTGGCCGGCACCGGCCGCACCAGGCGCGGCGTCACCGTGATCACCAGCTCGGTTTCCTGGCGCTGGAAATTGTGGCTGCGGAACAGCGTGCCGATGATCGGGATCGACCCCAGCACCGGGAACTGCCGGATCGTGTTCTGGAAGTCGTTGCGGAGCAGCCCGGCGAGCGCGAAGCTTTCCCCGTCGCGAAGCTCGACCACCGTCTTCGCGCGCCGCGTCTGGAGGCCGGGGATGACGAGGTTGCCGATCGACACCGAGGCGCTCGAATCGATCGAGCTGACCTCGGGCTCGACGACGATGTTGATCACCCCGTCGGCAAGCACCGTCGGCGTGAAGGCGAGGCTGACCCCGAACGGCTTCCATTCGACGGTGATCGTCGCGTTGCCGCCGCTGGTGCCCGCGCCCTGCGAGACCGGCACCGGGAATTCGCCGCCGGCGAGGAAGCTGGCGGTCTGGCCCGACAGCGCGACCAGCGTCGGCTGGGCAAGCGTGGTGATCGCGCCCTTCTTTTCGAGCGCGTCGAGCGCGCCTTCGAAGTTCAGCCCGAACGCCCCGAACGTCTTGGTCAGCACGCCGAAACTGTCGACGATCGCGCCGAGCCCGAGCTTTCCGCCGGCGGCCGAGCCCGCGCCGGTCAGCGACGCGCCGCTGCCGATCGCGCCCTGGAAGCTGCCGCTGCCGTTGCTGACGAAGAAGCCCGCGCCGATCTGCTTGAGCGCCTGCCGGTTGACCTCGGAGAAGCGCACCTCGAGCATCACCTGCTGCGACGAGCCGAGCGACAGCATGTTGACGACCTTGCCCGGGGCATAGGTGTTGGCGATCTGCACCGCGCGATCGGCGGCGACCGCGTTGCTGACGATGCCTTCAAGAACGACCGAATCGTTCGCCATGCGCGCCGCGATCGGGGTGCCGGGCATCAGCTCGGACAGCTGACGCTTGAGCCCGACGACGTCGGGACCGACCGCGACGTCGACCACCGCGATCAGCCGCCCGGCGCGATCGTACAGCGTCAGGCTGGTGGTGCCGGCCTTCTTGCCGAGCACGTGAAGCGCGGTGTTCGACAGCGGCAGCACGTCGGCGATCTCGGGATTGGCGATCACCGCCTTGGCGTAGGGCCGGTCGCTGCGCAGCACCTGGCTCTTGTTCACCGGCACCTGCAGTTCGCCAGCGCCGAGGCCTTCGGCGATGCTGACCCCAGTCATCTGCGCGCTGGCGGTGGCGGGCAGCGCGGCGAGCACCAGCCCGGCGAACGCGAGCGCCGCGATCTTGCGTGATTTGCTGGTCATTTGGACCCCACTTGATAGCTGCTGCCCTGCGTCCCGCGGACAATTTCGACGCTGTCGCTCGGCGCGCGCGGCGCCGACGGCCGCGGCGCCGGTCGGCGATTGATCGACGAGACGACTCTGCGAACCGGCGCGGGCGCCGGGTTCTGGTAGGCGCCGACCCGCGCCGGCGCCGGATAACGCGCGCCGCCGTAAAGCGAGTAGCGAAGGTCGTTGAGCGACACCGTCTCGACCACCGGGTTGTCCTGCCCGGTGCCGGGCTTGCGAAGCACGAGGCTGAGCGAGCCGATCTGCGAGGCGAGCGCGAGCTTCTGCGCGTCGATCTGGTCGACCTCGAGCGTCGCCGTCCGGCCGACCACCGGCTTGCCGTCCTCGCCCTTATTGTCCTGGTCGATGGCGATGACCCGGACGTTCTGGAGCAGGACGTCGGTGATCTGCTGGCCAGAACCCTCGGCGCTGCGGGTGATTAATACGTCGACCGAATCGTTGGGCCGGACGAACCCGCCCACCGCCGAGACGTCGCTGACTCTTACCGCGGTAGCGCGCATCCCGTCGGGAAGCAGCGCGGCGATCGACGCATTCTGGCCGGCACCGCTGATCTTGCTGTCGAGGATCGGCTCGTTGGCCTGGATCGGCATCAGCGCAACCCGCTTCTTCCCCTCGGGGAGAAGATCGTTGATCTGGTGAAAACTGCCCGGCGGGATCGCCGCGGCGGGATAGTCGACGAAGCGGATGTTCGCCGGGGTGATGTCGACGCCGTAGGCGAGCGGGACCGCGGCGACCGCGACGCGGGTCGTACCCGACAGTTCGGCTTTTTTCTCGGCTCCGACCAAATAGGTGTTCGCGAGAAAGACTGCGAGCAGCCCAAGGACGACCGCCGCGGCCAGCCCGATAATTGTCTGTCGTCCCATGGTTCGCGCCCCCCAGCGCTAATTCAACCCCGAAAGGTGGGGCCGCCCGACTGGGCGACCCCGACCTAATTCGTCACGAGCAAGCCTGCGTGTTATTCAGGCAACTCGCGGTGTTGTTCATCCGCCCGCCAATCGCACTGCCCAGGTTGAGCGCGGCGATCGCGACGGCGCTGCCGACGATCGCCAGGATCAGCGCATATTCGGCCGCCGAGGCGCCCTTGTCGTTGCCGACCAGTTTGACGAATTTCTTCATTGCCCCATCCTTTCAGAATGTCGCTCTCGCCTTACTTGCAGGCTTGGGTGATCGCGGTCGCGCCGCTGGCGTTCAGGCAGCTGGCGGTGTTGTTCATCCGCCCGCCGATCGCGCTGCCCAGGTTGAGCGCGGCGATGGCGACGGCGCTGCCGACGATCGCAAGGATCAGCGCATATTCGGCCGCCGAGGCGCCCTTGTCGTTCTTGATGATACGAAGATGCTTTTTCATTGCCCCATCCCTCAAAAGGAGATCGCACCAACAGCGGTACGACTGCTCTGCCGTTGAGCGAGGCGAGAATCCGGATTGTTCAGCGAAAAAGCTACCAGCCGACCCCGGAGGTTTCCTGCCCCAAACCCCTCGACTGTTTACAAGCTGTTAAATCCTTAACGTAATGTCAACCAATTCCTATTAATCCGCATCAATATTCCCCGATGGTTTACGACGCTCGATGGCAGGAAAGCTGAGAAAACAGGCGTTCCCGTCGCCCGGGTTGGACTGGCGACGGGCGTCAACTGTTCCGAATTGATACGCTCCCGAGCGTCCGGACGACGGCCTAAGCCGATGATTTGTCGGGCGAATTGAGAAGAGGCGGCGCGAGTCGGCTGCGAATGATCGCCTAGGCGGAGACGCGCGAGCGATAGGTGACGTTAACCCGCTCGGACAGAAGCAGGTAGGGCGTCCAGATCGCCATGCCGATCAGGACTTTCTTGACGTTTCCCGCCAGCAGCCCGGTAAGTGCGGTCGCGACGTTGCCGGGCAGGCCGGGCTGGCGCGACACCATTTCGGCAATGCCGAGCTGCATGGCGAGATCGGCGAGCCAGATCGCCGCGAGAAGGCGCGGGAACAGCGGCACGCGGCGAAGCGCGGCGATGAAGGCGACCGTGTAGAGGCTCGAGAAGATCACGACGTCGAGCGTCATCATCGTCTTGAGCGTCACCAGCCAGTGCGGCGCATCGACCGGAATCGGCGGCATCGCCGCGAAATATTCGGCCGCGCGGACGGGCACGTTGAGTAGCATCCCGACCAGCAGCGAGACGATCATCCCCTGCGGCCCGTACAACGGATGCGCGGTCGCCTCGGCCCGGTCGACCGAGCGCCAACGCCCGACGATCGCCAGCCGGGTCGTCGGCTGGGCGAGACGATGGCCAACGGGAAACCATGACAGGGCGAGCAGCGCCGAGGCCACCGGCGCGAGGACGACCAGGAAATAGGGGACGACGCTGACGAACTCGATCCGCTCATGCGCCGCCGGGCCCATCGTGCACCGCGCGGTGGCGATCAGTCCCGCAACCAGCATCCAGCCCTTGAGGATCGTATCGAACCGCGTCTCAAGCGCGACCGCGACCGCGGCGGAGCGGCGGCTGAGCTTCTGGCTGACGGCGGCGATCATAAGGCGGGCTCATCTGGCTAAGGTCAGCCGCGACATAGCCCGGCGTATCTTACCACCGGGTAAAGCCTGTCGAGATTTAATGGTTCCGAAGTTTGCGCGCGCGCAATCGTTCTGGCTCAGCCCGGCAGTCGAAGCAGTTCGCGAAGCCGGTCGTGGAAGCGATGCAGCCCGTCGCCGGCCAGCGCGGTCTGCTGCTCCAGCCGAACGCCCATCGGGTTCACCGGGCGACCCGCGCGAAGCACCTCGAAATGGAGATGTGGCCCGGTCGAAAGCCCGGTCGAGCCGACGAAGCCGATCGTTGCCCCTCGGCGCACCTGCTCGCCGACGCGCGCGGCGATCCGGCTCATATGCCCGTAGCGCGTCTCGGTCCCGTTGGCGTGGGCGATCACCACCTGGTTGCCATAGCCGCCGTGCCAGCCCGCGCTGACCACCCGACCGTCGAGCGCCGCGGCGATCGGTGAGCCATAGGCGGCGGCGATGTCGACCCCCTTGTGAAACCGGACGGTGCCGAGGATCGGGTGCATCCGCCCGCCGAAGGCCGAGGTGATCCGGCCCGCGATCGGGAGCTTGAGACCGGCGGCGTCCTGCCCCTCGCCGTCGCCGTCGAGCCACTGGCTGTGCCGGCCGTCAGTCCATTTCATCAGCATCACGTCCGAGCGCGCGACCCGGTCAAGCCCGGCGAACAGCAGCTCGCCGCTCTCCTCGTCGACGACGAGGTCGAAGCGGTCGTCGACCGTCAATTGCATGTCGATCCGCCCGGCGAGCAGGCGGACATATTGGCGCGCGAGACCGGTCGGCACCCCGGCGCGGTCGAGCGCGGCGCTGAGGTCGTCGCCGACCTTGCCGGAGAAGCGGACGATCCCTGCCTCGTCGATATTCGGCGCGGTGTTCGCCGATGCGACAAGACGGCTCGGGACGAGCATCGCGGCCGTCGGCTTGGCTTTGGCCGCCGAAGCGCTTGCCGCCGGGACGACCGGCGCGCGCGCCACCATCGCGGCCGCCACCGAGGCGCCTGCGACGATCAGAGTCAGCCCCAGCACGCGCTGACGCACGCGGCGTCCTTCGATCGATTTGCCCCACGTCACGCCGTTTCCCCCGCGTGAAAAATGCCCGCTCTCTTAAATCTGCGTTAATAATCTGCCTCGCCGAGGCGCTCGTCAAGCCGGCATTTGCGCGTGTCCCCGCACGTATCACGCCGTTTGCAGGGACGGTCCCAGCCGCTAGTCTCGCCCAATGGCACAGGCATACATCGTCGAGGCGCTGCGGACCGCGGGCGGTCGCAGGGGCGGGGCGCTTCGCGACTGGCATCCGGCCGACGTAGGGGCGCGGGTCCTGAACGCGCTCGTCGAGCGCAGCGGGATCGACCCGGCAGCGGTCGAGGACGTCATCGTCGGCTGCGTCAGCCAGGTCGGCGAGCAGAGCTTCCACATCGGCCGCAACCTCGTGCTCGCGTCGCGACTTCCCGAGAGTGTCCCGGCGGTCAGCATCGATCGCCAGTGCGGAAGCTCGCAGCAGTCGATCCACTTCGCGGCGCAGGCGGTGATGAGCGGGACGCAGGACGTGGTCATCGCCGCCGGGGTCGAGAGCATGACCCGGGTGCCGATGGGCATGCCGACGATTCTCGCGATGCAGGCGGGGGTTGGGGTCGGCCCGTGGAGCGAGACGATCAAGCGCCGCTTCGGCGTCGACCAGTTCAGCCAGTTCACCGGCGCCGAGATGATCGCCGAGCGCTACGGGTTCACCCGCGAACAGCTCGACCGCTTCGCGCTCGACAGCCACCGCAAGGCGGCGGCGGCGACCGAGGCCGGCGCCTTCGAGCGCGAGATCGTCCCCCTCCTGGTGAACGACGAGGGCGGCGAACATTGGCACAAGAGAGACGAGGGCATCCGCTCAGATGCTTCGCTCGAAGGGCTCGGGGCCCTCAAGACCCTGACTCCCGGCGGAGTGGTCACCGCAGGGAATGCCAGCCAGATCTGCGACGGCTCGGCGGGGGTGCTGGTGGTCAGCGAGCGGGCGCTCAGGACGCACGGGCTTACCCCGCTGGCGCGGATCGACACGCTCGCGGTCACCGCCGGGGACCCGGTGATCATGCTGATGGAGCCGGTGCCCGCGACCGCGCGCGCGCTCGAACGGTCGGGGCGGCGGATCGACGAGATCGACCTGTTTGAGGTCAACGAGGCGTTCGCGCCGGTGCCGCTGGCGTGGCTGAAGGAAACCGGCGCCGATCTTGCCCGGCTCAACGTCAACGGCGGAGCGATTGCGCTCGGCCACCCGCTCGGCGCGACCGGCGCGAAGCTGATGGCGACGCTGGTCCATGCGCTCAACGCCCGCGGCAAGCGCTTCGGGCTGCAGACGATGTGCGAGGGCGGCGGAATCGCGAACGCGACGATCGTCGAGGCGCTCGGCGACCTGTCTTCGGCCGACTGAGCGATGCAGGCTGCACCGCCGGTCGAGGCCGTCGCGCCGATCGTCGTCACTGGCCACGGCCTGCGTGGATCGCGCGGCGACAAGGCGTTCGACGTCACGATCATCGACCGCCGGCGGATCGGCGATTCGGCGAGCGGGCGGCTCGAGGACGTGCTGCGCGGCGTGGCGGGCGAGCAGAGTTTCCGCCGCTCAGACTCGAGATCGAGCAACGCCACCAACCAGTCGATCAGTTTCCGCGGGCTCGGCGGCAACGCCAGCTCGCGCGGCCTGCTTGTGCTCGACGGGGTGCCGCAAACCGACCCGTTCGGCGGCTGGATCAGCTTTCCCGCCTTCGCGACCGACCAGCTGTCGAGCATCCGGGTGACCCGCGGCGGCGGCAGCTCGCTGTGGGGGCCGGGGGCGCTCGCCGGGACGGTCGAACTCGAAAGCGCCGGGCCGGGAGACGCGCCAAGCTTCAGCGCAAGCCTGCTCGGCGGCAGCCGCGCGGCGATCGACGCGCGAAGCCAACTGATCATCGGCAATCGCGACGGTTTCGTGTCGCTCGGGGCCAGCTACCAACGTGGCGACGGCTTCGTCCCGATCGTCGCCGAGGATCGCGGGCCGGTCGACCGCGCGGCGCCCTATCGGCAATGGTCGTTGAGCCTGCGCGGCGCGAAGAAGGTCGGACCCTCGACCGAACTGCAGGGGGCGCTGGCCTGGTTCGACGACCGGCGGGACCGCGGGCTCGCCTATTCGACCAATCGCGGGCGCGGGCGCGACATGTCGGTGCGGCTGGTGGGGAACGGCCCGACCGGCTGGTCGCTGCTCGCCTACGCGCAGAAGCGCCGCTTCGCGAACCAGTCGCCGGCGGTCGATGCCGCGCGCTCGACCAGCACGCTCAGCAACGACCAGTTCGCCATCCCCTCGACCGCGCTCGGCGCGCGCGCGGAAGTCATCCCGCTGCACGGGACCAGCGAGCTTCGGCTCGGCGCCGACGTCCGCCGCTCGATCGGCGAGAGCGACGAGAATTACCAATATGTCGCGGGCGCGCCGACCCGCTTCCGCGACTCGGGCGGGCGGATCCTCACCGCCGGGCTGTTCGCCGACGCGACGCGGGTGGCGGGGCGGCTGACCGCGACGCTGTCGGGACGGGTCGATCGCTGGTCGATCGGGCGCGGACGGCTGTTCCAGCGGCTAATCGGAGGCGCGGTGCTGACCGACCTGGCATATCCCGACCGGCACGGTACCCAGATCAGCGGGCGCGTCGGGCTGGCCTATGCCGTATCGCCGACGCTGACCTTTCGCGGCGCGGTTCATCGAGGGTGGCGTCCGCCGACGCTCAACGAGCTTTACCGGCCGTTCCGGCTCGGCGCGGACATCACCGCCGCCAACCCCGCGCTGAAACCCGAATCGAGCGTCGGCGCGGAAGTCGGGGGCGACTTTGCGCTCGGTCGCGGCTGGCGGACGCGCGCGACGCTTTTCTCCGCGCGGCTCGACGACACCATCGCCAATTTGACCGTCGCCGCCGGGCCCGGCAGCTTTCCCGAAGGCTTCGTTCCCGCCGGGGGAAGTTACCGCCGCCGTGCCAATCTCGATCACCTCGCGACTCGGGGACTCGAACTCGGGGTAAGTGGGCAGATGGGCGCGTTCGACCTCGACGCCGACTATGCGCTGGTCGACGCGCGGGTTCGGCCGCGTGCGGCCTCGCCCTTGGACGGGTTACGCCCGGCGCAGACCCCGATGCACAGCCTTTCGGCGACGATCGGCTGGTCGGCCCCGCGCGGATGGCGCGCGGCGCTGACCGCGCGGGCGACCTCGCGCCAGTATGACGACGATCTCAACCAGCGCGTGCTCCGCGCGGGCCTAACCTTCGACTCGCTCGTGAGCTTACCGGCTAGGCGAGGGTTGACGATTCAAATGCGTGGAGAAAATCTAACGAATGCAACTGTCGAAGTCGCGCGATCGTCTAATAGCATCATCGAACGTTCAACTCCTCGCACCGTCTGGCTCGGTTTCACGCTCAATAATTGATTTTGAATTTGAGGATTGATCGCTAAAAAATAAGGTTTTCGAATTCTTCGGACGGAAGGTAAAATTCAAATAGCGTCGAAAGAAATTTTAAAAGCTAAGAATGTCTTTTAGTATTTGTGTAAATTCGCGTGTGATTATCCGATATTTTGCATCATAGATTTTCGGTATAAGACGGGACATTTTGAAGGTCATCTGTAGGACTTAATACTTCAATGGCTGCAACGACGTGATCTGGAGCGACAGGCGCCTAAATTTTAGTGCCGGAGAGTATTTCATTCAAATTTACAGTTGCGATTGGCATATATCATAATTCTACTGTAGATCTAAGATTCTTCAGAGAATTCTATGGAAAGCATTGGCAAATTTATCTATAGTTTCTGTTAGTTCAATTCGGGCGACGCATGCGCCCAGCCAATGAGCTGCCGGGCAAGCCCGAAGATCATTCCCTGGTTGGTCAACTTACCCAACCAGCGATCGGGAATGGCCGGATAGCCGTACAGCGCCCCGGCCAGTTGTCCGGTGATCGCAGCGACGGTGTCAGCGTCATCGCCCAGGTTGGCGGCAAGCCGAACCGCTTCCTTAAAGGTGCCGGTCCGTCCGACACACCACATCGCTGCCTCGAGCGAGTGAGCGACATAACCCGATGACTTGATCTCGGTCCGCGCCTTGCCCCGCCAACTGCCCGCCATGATCCCGGCGATGGCCCCGGCGTAGAGCGTGTCGGTCCGCGACCGCAGCACCTCATCGCGCGGCTTGCCGGCGATGGCGTCGGTCAGCACATCGGCGAACGCCACACAGGCGTCGACCGCCTCGGCTGCGCCATGGGTCGTTTTGCTCTGGCGGGCCGCCGCGTCGCGGCGCGCCTGTTCGTCATCCCAGTAGCGGATGGCAATCGGGGCAAGTCGCATCAGGCTGCCGTTGCCCGCGCTCATCGGATCGGTCGAGCCGGCAAATGGGTTGTCGGTGGCCTTGAACCGATTGAGTGCACCGCGAACGGTGATGCCGATATCGAAGCAGCGACCGTTGGAGGAATAGGCGCCTTCATCCATCCAGCTGATGAACCGGCTCATCAAATCCCATTCGTCGAGACCATCACAGGCTAGCAGGCTGTCGGCCAGCGCCAGCGCCATGCTGGTGTCGTCGGTCCACTGGCCCGGCTCGAGCCGGAACGGGCCGCCCCCGACCAGTTCGGTCACCCGATCGCGCGTATCGCGCGTCGCAAACTCGAGCGTGGTCCCCAGCGCATCGCCAACTGCCAGCCCCAGCAGTGCGCCGATTGCCCGCTGCCTGATCGCCTTGACGGAGGTTTCGGGCTTCCGCTCCGGCACGACGATGCAGCCGTGAACAAAATCCTCCTGATCGTCGGTCTCAAGCGCGCCGGGGCGAACCTTGCGCACGGCGAGGATCGCTTCGCTCGGGCTCCAGCCAAGCTCGACCAGCAGGCGCGAGGCGATGGTCCCCGCCCGGCCAAGGCCGCCCATGCAGTGGACCAGAACGTTGAACCCCGAGCGCAGCCGGGCCCGCAGCTGCTCGCCCGCCTCGGTCCACGCCGCCTCGAACGCGGCGTCGGGAACTGAGCGATCGCGGATCGGCAGGTGCAACCAGTCGATGCTCCGCGCCTCGACCGCTGCTCCGAGCCCGGCGACTTTTAGCCGCTCGAGTTCGTCCGCCTCGACCAGGGTCACTACCACCGCGGCGTTCCAGTCGACGATGGCGTCGAGATCGAGTTTGAGATCGCGCGCCCAACAGCCAGTCAGGCCGGCAGCCTGATGCTTACCCGGGCATAGGGTCAGGCCGACCTTGCCCATGCCTGGGCCGGCCCGGACTTCGGCGATCTGGAGCGGGTCGGTAATGCTGGTGCGAGGCGTGCCGTTCTTCATTGACGGGTGTGGCACATACTAATGCGCCCTATGCGAATCTTATCTGCTCGCATCGGCCTTTCGACCTCACTCGTCAGACTGATCCTCAGGTATTGAATCCAACAGCGCGTCCATACGCGCATCAAAAGACCGCTGGCGGTTAAGCGCGATCTTTTGCTTGTACTGATAAACCGGGTCCTTGGCCCGGCGCTCCCTTTCCCTCTCGCGATCGAGTCGCTCTTTCTTTTTCCTCTTAGCCGCTCCGCTACGCCGCAAAAACTCGCAGAACGAAATGGTCTCCTCTTGGTCATCCTCGACAGGCTTGATCGATCCGGGAGCGGGCTCGAACCGAAACCCCTTCGGCCGTGCGCGCAGGTCCTTGTCCCACCAGGACGGCCATTTGACGGCTTTCGGAAAGCGCGCCGCAAGAAGCACCAGACGCTGCTCCTCTCGGGACAGGCGGCGTTCGCCCAGGCGTTCGAAGGCCTCGTTCAGGACCCAGCTTTCCAGCATCACGCGCGCTGTCGGGTGGCCAAGCTGGACCTTGGTGCCAAATCCGCAGACGTGCGCTGCGTCCTCGAGGCAATCCACGGCATCAGGATCACGGGGCGGAAAATGGACCATGTAGAGCTTAGAATCGTAATCGATTTTGTCCGCTGCCGCATCCACTCGCCGCTTCTGCTTCAATATGAAGCGCTGAAGGTCCTCCCCCTTCCTCTTCTGCTGTTTCGTGTCACTTCTATTCGCCTCACGCAGGGCGTAGTTAATGACGAATTGACGGCGCGTTACCGGTTTGCCGTTGAATGTCCCGACCTCATCGTCGAGAACCGATGACTGGGCTGGATCCGTTGTCTTCTTCGGACGACCCTTGGGATTGCCGCTAAATCCCGACGGGAAGCGGCTCCAAATCGGCGGGTCTTTGTAACCGACCATCACATCAATCCCAAGATTCAGGGAGCGGGGGCTTCTGGAGCCCGCCCTCAGACAGCCAGCAACGCACCGGCTCGAACGAACCCGGCTTGGAACGCTTTTCGATCTTGTCGAGAAACCAGTCATCGAAGCAGATGGTGGTTACACCCTGCTCGTTCGAGCCGAGCTTGATTAGGCCCAGCGCACTGAGCGCCGGGGCAAGAGGGGTCAGAACTTCGCTTGCGTCCACCGTGGCACTGCGGCGACGAGGGGCTTCCTTCAGCGCAGCAATATTCTCATCGGCAATCAAGATTAAGAGCCACTCGAGAGCTGCGTAAACCCCTTCGGTCATGGCCTTGAATTGTTTGAGGACCATCAGGTCGACGGCCGTAAAATTTCTTCCGTCACTTTGCGGGAAGCGGGGAGCATCGAGCGACGCAAAGCATGACGTTGCGATTGGCCGATCCTTGATCGCCCATCCCGGGATGTCGTCCTCACTGACCCTGACTCGCTTGGCCACTGAACTTCTCCTCGGCCGCCCAACCCAAGCGGCTTCCAAGGCGAATCATTTTGTCACGACTTAGATTTTGGAAGGGGGGCTCAAATATATCCGGAAACCTGTGGGCAGATCCGGGGAACTGCTATCGCTGCTCCGCAAAACTGCGTTCCCTGTTACCGGGAACTGCGTTCCCTGTTCTCGATGACCTTTTTTGTCGAAAGCATCAGCGGTTTTCCCAATTTTCTGGGATTTTATCATAGCGTGGCAGTGGTCTGAAGCCCGATTTACAAACAAATTTCGAGGGGAAGATGCAATATAGCTGGCTATTGCGCTCTCTCGCGACAAGAAGGTCACCAGCCATGGATTTTTTGCTTGGACTGAGACTGCGTTAGTTTTTTTCGCGGTCTCTGCTTTTTTCGAAGATACCGCCCGCAATGTTGCGGGCCTTCTCGGTGAAAGGACAATCATTGGGAAGGAAAGCGTGTGGAATTACAGAAGCGTCAACATCGTGAGCCGCTAACCGACGAGACCATCGCCGGAATACCGATCCCGGAAGAAGGATACGTCGAATTCAGTGACTGCAATGTGCCGGGGTTGCGCCTGCGCGTGAAATCCACTGGAATAAAAACATTCTCCATCCGTTTAAGAGAAGATCGAAGAGCATATTCCGTCGTCGTTGGCGAGTACGACGTAAATGAATTCCCTTTATCCAAAGCGCGGGCGTGCGCGCGTTCAATAGTCGATCGACGGAGAATGTCAGTCAGTTCTGCCAAAACAGGAATTAACAACGAAACCTTCAATTCTCTGCTGCCACGCTACTTGAACGCCAAACAGTCGCTACGCTCAATAGCAGAAATAGAACGATTGTTTTTCCACCATATTTTGCCCGTCTTCGGTCAACGCGTGCCTTGGGAAGTCAGGCGCAGCGAGATTACGGCGCTTTCAGACGGTATCGAATCCGTTAGAGTGTCGCGTGCAGTCATTGCCCAACTCAGCGCCTTCTACAGCTGGTTGCTACCGCGCTTTGACGAGCTAGCCGCTAATCCATGTATCGGGGCGGGAAAGCCTCCCGTCCCGAAGCCGCGAGACCGGGTACTAAGTGACGAGGAACTCGTCTGCCTATGGAGGGCTTCAGAACTTGACCAAGGAACGATAGCGCTTGGCGTCCGCCTGCTTATCCTCACTTTGCAACGACGAGGTGAGGTTTTTGGCGCTCTTCGGTCCGAGCTCAATTTGTCTGAGGCAACATGGACGCTGCCAAGCGAACGGACTAAAAACAAACGGGTTCATGAAGTTCCGCTCGCGAGCACGGCACAGACTTTGTTCGCGCAGCAGCTTGAGATCTCCGTTTCGGAACGCATTTTTCCTTCGCGTGGAAACGGTGAGCGGACAGTGAGTGGATTTTCCAAAGCCTGGCGGAGACTGTGTGAACGCACAGAGGGGTTACTCGGGCGCGCGGTCCCATCCTTCACGATTCATGATCTTCGCCGAACGGGAGCTACACGTCTGCAGCAACTCGGAGTAGCTCTTCCTGTGACTGAGGCTGTTCTCAACCATGTCAGCGGCAGTCGAGAGGGAATCGTCGGAGTTTATCAGCGTTATTCGTATAGCGCCGAAAAAAGAGAGGCGCTGAAACTTTGGGACGAAAAAGTGAGAAGTCTAATCGGCTGACGCTCGTCCCTAACGTGTCCCTAGGGCGTCCCTGCTGGATAGCGCGATCCACGAACTGCATCGAACTCCAGCATCCTGTGCGCAGAAATTTTTGAGTTCGGCGCCATAAGTCGCTGATCGATCCGTCGAAAAAAACGAACCCTTTCAAGGGCCTTTCGCAATCCTTCTCTCGCAAAGCTCGAGGTTCTTGAACGTTGCGTCGGTAGGAATGAAGGAGATGGGATGGTGGACGCACTAGGGCTCGAACCTAGGACCCGCTGATTAAGAGTCAGCTGCTCTACCAACTGAGCTATGCGTCCCCAATTATCTGGGTGCCTTATCGGCAGTGCGCGAACCCGCCGGAGCGGGGGGCGCGGCGCGGCCTCTAACAGCGATCCACCGGGGGCGCAACCGCCTTGCCCGACAAAAAATCAGCCGAGCCGCGAGGGCGACCGCTGCTGGCGCTCGAGACTCATCAGGATGCCGATGCAGATCATCACCGTCATCACCGCCGACCCGCCGAAACTGACGAGGGGGAGGGGGACGCCGACCACCGGCGCGAGCCCCATGACCATCATCAGGTTGATCGACACGTAGAAGAAGATTGTCGCGCTCAGCCCCGCGGCGGTGAGCTGGCCGAAGCGGGTCGGCGAGCGCTGGCCGACGCGCATCCCCCAGCGGATGACCATCGCGAAGGCGAGGATGATGAACACGCCGCCGACCATCCCCCATTCCTCGGCCATCGTCGCGAAGACGAAGTCGGTATGGCCCTCGGGGAGATATTGGAGGTGGCTCTGGCTGCCCTTGAGGAAGCCCTTGCCGAAGATACCGCCCGACCCGATCGCGATCTTCGACTGGCTGATGTGGTAGCCGGCGCCGAGCGGATCGCTCTCGGGATCGAGGAAGATGGTCACCCGCTTCTTCTGGTAACCGTGCATGAAGTGGAGCGCGATCGGCAGCGCCGCCGCGCCGATCGCCCCGGTGCCGAGGAAATACCATAGAGGCAGCCCGGCGAGGAACATCACCGTCACCCCGCACAGCGAGACCATGATGCAGGTGCCGAGGTCGGGCTGGACGAGAATCAACAGCGCGGGAACGCCGAGGAGCAGCAGCGCCGGCCATACCGCGCGCCAGCGCGTCAGCTCGCCAGCGGGAAGCAATTCGTAAAAGCGGGCGAGGGTCAGCACGATCGCGGGCTTCATGAACTCGGACGGCTGAAGCCGAATCGGGCCGATGTCGAGCCAGCGCTGCGCGCCCTTCTTGACCAGCCCGAGCCCCTCGACCCCGATCAGCATGACCACGATCACGCCGTAGACGGGGAAGGTCAGCGACTTGATCGTCGATTCCTTGATCCACGACATGCCGATCGCGATGGCGAGGAACAGCAGGAAGACGATCGCCTGCTTGTTCGCCCACGGGGAGGCATGGCCGCCAGCGGCCGAATAGAGCACCAGCAGGCCGAAGCCGGTGATCGCGCTTATCAGGAAGATCAGCCGCCACGGCAGCCGCGCGAGCGGCTGCGGCAGGATCGCCGAGCTGATCATGCGGTCCGGTCGGGGGCGAGGGGGGGCAGGCCGTTCGCCGAGCGCCACTTGGCAACCTTGGCCGCGGTGCGCTGCTCGAGCGTCCCGCCGAGGCTCTGCTCGAACGCGGCGAGCGCGGCCATCGCCTTTGGCCGGTCGTAGAGGAACAGCATGGTGTCGCGGATCAGCGGCGCGGCGACCGCGGCGCCGAACCCGCCATGCTCGACGATCGCGGCGGCGGCGTAGCGCGGGTTGTCGAACGGCGCGAAACCCATGAACAGGGAATGGTCTCGCTGCTTCCAGATCGCGGCGGTATAGTTGCCGCGCTCGCTGGCGCTGAGGTTGTGGGTCTGGGCGGTGCCGGTCTTGCCCGCCAGCTGGACGTTGGGCAGCGGCAACTTGGCGACCGTCGCGGTCCCTTGAAGCACCACCCCGGCCATCGCCTGGCGGATGAAGGTCAGATGGTCCTGGTCGACCGCCAGCTGTTCCTGCGGCGCGATCGGGGTGCTCGCCAGCAGTCGCGGGATGACCTTCTTGCCGGTCGCCAGCCGGCTTGCCATCACCGCCAGCTGCAGCGGGTTGATCAGCACCATGCCCTGGCCGATCGACATGTTGATCGTGTCGTACTGCTGCCACTGGCGATGGTATTTGCGCATCATCCAGTCGGGGTCGGGGACGGTCCCGAACCGCTGGCTGTCGAACGGCAGGTCGAACTTCTCGCCGAAGCCCATCGATCGGATCAGCGGCGACAGCTTCTCGGCCCCCACCCGGCGGCACATCTCGTAGAAATAAATGTCGCAGCTCTGCTCGATCGCGCGGGTCATGTTCACCGATCCGTGCCGCTTGTCGCAGTGGAACACGTGGTTGCCGAGCGGATAGCTGCCCGAACAGAAGACGTTGGCGTTGCGGTCGATCCCGGCGTTGAGCAGCGCCAGCGCCATCGACGGCTTGATCGTCGAGCCCGACGGGTAGAGGCTCTCCAGCGCCTTGTCGACGAGCGGCAGATGGTCGTCTTCCGACAGCATCTTATATTCGTTGCGGCTGATCCCGTCGGAGAAATTATTGGGATTGAAGCTGGGCATCGACGGCATCGCCAGGATGTCGCCGGTGGTCACGTCCATCACCACCGTCGAACAGCTCTGGTCGCCGATCCGCCGGGCGACATATTCGTGGAGGTCGGCGTCGATCGTCAGCTTGACCGTCTGGCCGCTCTTGTCGGGCTTGGCGGTGAGCTCGCGCACCAGCTTGCCGCGCGCGGTGACCTCGACCCGCTGGCCCCCGGGCTCGCCGCGAAGCTGCTGCTCGAGCGTCTTTTCGAGCCCTTCCTTGCCGATCTTGAAGCCCGGGATGTTGAGCAGCGGGTTCTTGTCCTCGGCCTCATATTCCTTGACGTTGGCGGTGCCGACATAGCCGACCAGCTGCCCGACCGCCTCGCCCGCCGGGTAAAAGCGGGCGAAGCCGCGCGACGGCGCGACGCCCGGCAGTTCGGGCAGCCGGACGGTCAGCGCGGCATATTGTTCGTAGCTGATGTTGTCGGCGACCGAGACCGGGCGGAAACCGTGCGCCGCCGCCAGCTCGCGGGTAATCCGTTCGACCTCGTCGGGCGACAGCTGGAGGATCTGGGTGAGCAGCGCGATCGCCTGCTGCGGCCGCTCGAGCTGCTGCGGGATGAGGTCGACGCGGAAGCTCGAGCGGTTGATCGCGATCGGCTTGTCGTTGCGGTCGACGATCCAGCCGCGGCGCGGCGGCACCGGGATCAGCTGGACCCGGTTGCTTTCGCTCATCAGCGTATATTTCTGGTTCTGCGTGACCGACAGGAAACCCATCCGCCCGATCAGCATCGCCCCGACCGCCGCCTGCGCCCCGCCGACGAACAGCATCCGGCGCGAGAACATGATCGACTGGTGCGCCCCGGTCAGCCGCTTGCCGCCGCCGACACCTGCCAGCTTGGTCCTCATCGCCCAAGCCTCATCCGGTCGAGCCGGGCGACGACCAGCCCGGCGATCGGGAAGCACAGCGCCGAGACGAGCGCCGAGGGCCACACCGCGTCGAAGCGAACCGGCGCGCCGCCCCACGCCGCGACCTGCCACTCGGCCGCCTCGGCCAGCGCGATGAACAGGCAGGCGACCAGCCATTCGACCCAATAGTCGCGCCACATCGTGCGCCGGTCGACGATGTCCATCGCCAGCATGAACAGCGTCCACAGCACGACCGCCAGCCCGAGCGGGCTGCCGCGCACGAGATCGTCGACGAAGCCGAGGACCCCCGCGCTCCACGCCGGCCACGGATCGGCGCGCATCAGCCGCCACGCGAGGAGCATCAGCAGCCCGAAATCGGGCCACCAGCCATGGTCGCTGACGATCGGCAGGGTGGAAAAGAGGATTCCTAACACGACGCTGATCGCGGGCACCCAGCGCCACGCCGGGATCGGGCCGCGGGTCATCTTGCCGCGGGTCATCCTGCCGCTGGGGCGGCCGAGGGCGGCGCGGGCCATGGTCAGGGACCGTCGTTGGCGGCGGCGGCGGCGACCGTTCCCGGCGCGGCCTGCGCGTCGGGCTCGAACGGCGGCTCGACCAGGGCGAAGCTGACCTGGGCGGGGTCGGCGAGCGGGAGGACGATCGCCCCGTCGTCGTCGAGGCGGACGACCTTCCCGATCGGTACCAGCGGCGGGTAAAGGCCGCCGGTCCCCGAGGTGACGATGATGTCGCCGCGCCTGAACGGGTTCTTGCCGACTTCGAGCGGGCGGACGTCGATCGTCCCGTCGCCGCGCCCGGTCGCGATCACCGGCTGCCCGCCGCGGAGGATCTTGGCCGGGACGATGCTCGACCGGTCGCTGACCAGCAGCACCCGGCTCGCGAAATGACCCGCGTCGAGCACCCGCCCGATCAGCCCGCTGGCGGCCCGCACCGGCATTCCTGGGGTGACTCCGTCGCCGCCGCCGACCGACAGGATCGCGAACCGGCGCGGGCTGTCGAACGACGAGCCGACGATCCGCCCGGTGGCGACCACGCGCCGCTCGTGCTCGCGCAGCATCAGCGCCTGCTTGAGCTCGGCATTTTCGAGAAGGATCGCCTTGGCCTCGACCATCCGCTGCATCATCGCCGCGTTGCGCTTCTTCAGCTCACCGTTCTGCCGCGCCGCGTTCCAGTAATTGCCCGCGCCGCTGACCAACCCGGTGACCGTGGTGGCGACGTCGGACAGCGCGTCGGTGACCGGCGCGGTCGCGTCGAGCGCGGCGCCGCGGATCGCCGCGTAGCGCGTCGGCGCGGCGATCGACAGGGCGAGCATAATTGCGCCGACGATCGCTATTCCCAGCGCTGCGAGGAACGAGAAGAACAGGCCATATTGCGCCCGCCTCGACCAGCCGGGGCGGGCTCCCGCTGGCGGCGCCATCGAATCGACCCTTACGCGGTCTGGAGGACGCCGCGGAACTGCTCTTCCTCGAGCGCCCGCCCAGTGCCCAACGCGACACAGGTCAGCGGATCCTCGGCGACCGTCACCGGCAGCCCGGTCTCGTCGCGGAGGACCTCGTCGAGGCCCTGCAGCAGTGCGCCGCCCCCGGTCAGCACGATGCCCTGGTCGCAAATGTCGGCGGCCAGCTCGGGCGCGGTATTCTCGAGCGCGATTCGGACGCCCTCGACGATCGTCCCGACCGGCTCGGACAGCGCCTCGGCGATCTGGCCCTGGTTGATGCTGATTTCCTTGGGAACGCCGTTGACGAGGTCGCGGCCCTTGATGTGGACGGTCGAGCCGATGCCGTCGACCGGCGGCTTGGCGATTCCGACTTCCTTCTTGATCCGCTCGGCGGTGGCTTCGCCGATCAGCAGGTTGTGGTTGCGGCGGACGTAGGAGGAGATCGCTTCGTCCATCTTGTCGCCGCCGACGCGGACCGAGGTAGTGTAGGCGAGGCCGCGAAGCGAAAGCACCGCGACCTCGGTGGTGCCGCCGCCGATGTCGACCACCATGCTGCCGACCGGCTCGGTCACCGGCATGTCGGCGCCGATCGCGGCGGCCATGGGCTCCTCGATCAGGTAGACCGCGCTGGCGCCGGCGTTGGAGGCCGCGTCGCGGATCGCGCGGCGCTCGACGCTGGTCGACCCCGACGGGACGCAGATCACGATCTCGGGGAAGCGGAAGGCGCGCATCTTGCCGCCGTGGACCTTGTGGATGAAGTGCTTGATCATCTGCTCGGCGACGTCGATGTCAGCGATGACCCCGTCGCGAAGCGGGCGGATCGCCTCGATCTGGTCGGGGGTCTTGCCCATCATCAGCTTGGCGTCGTCGCCGACCGCCTTGACCTTTTTCACCCCGTTGATGGTCTCGATCGCGACGACCGACGGTTCGTTGAGGACGATCCCGCGACCGCGGACGTAGACCAGCGTGTTGGCCGTCCCCAGGTCGATCGCCATGTCGTTCGACATCCACTTGAACCAGCGAGTCCAGAACATTCGCGTGCCGCCTTCGATGTTAAGAAACGGAGAGCCCCCGATTATGCCCCCGGTTCACTAAGATTTAAACCCTACCCATTGAAACAAAACTATATTTTCCGAGGAAAACAGTGCTTCGCGGGCCGGGCCGGATTGGGCTACGAGAGTTGACATGTCAATAAGAAGGCTACCCTCCGGATTAATCGACCAGATCGCCGCCGGCGAGGTGGTCGAACGGCCCGCCAGCGCCTTGAAGGAATTGGTCGAAAACGCGCTCGACGCGGGGGCGGGAAGCGTCGCGATTCGGCTGTCGGCGGGGGGGCTCGACCGGATCGAGGTCGCCGACGACGGGTCGGGGATGGACCCCGGCGAAATGGCGCTCGCGCTCGAGCGCCACGCGACCAGCAAGCTGCCCGACGACAGCATCGAGCGGATCGCCAGTTTCGGCTTTCGCGGCGAGGCGCTGCCCTCGATCGGCAGCGTCGCGCGCTTCACCATCGAAAGCCGGGTCCGCGGCAGCGACGGTTGGCGGATCGTGGTCGACCATGGCGAACGGGTCGAGGCGGGGCCGGCGGCGCTTCCCCCCGGCACGCGGGTTACGGTCGAAAACCTGTTCGGCAAGGTGCCTGCGCGGCGCAAGTTCCTGCGCAGCCCGCGTGCCGAATATTCCGCCTGCCTCGACGCGGTGCGGCGGCTGGCGATGGCGCGGCCTGACGTCGCCTTCTCGCTCGACCATGACGGGCGGCGGATCCTGTCGGTCCAGCCGAGCGACGGCCCGACCCGCGTCGCCGCGCTGCTCAGCCACGAGCTCGACCGCCACGGCATCGGCATCGACACGGTCCGCGACGGGCTGGCGCTGACCGGGGTGATCAGCCTGCCGACCTTCAACCGGGGAATGGCCGACCAGCAATATCTGTTCGTCAACCGCCGCCCGGTGAAGGACCGGCTGCTGGTCGGCGCGCTGCGCGCCGCCTACCGCGACCTGCTGGCGCGCGACCGCCATCCCGTCGCCGCCTTGTTCGTCGAGGTCCCCGCCGACGAGGTCGACGTCAACGTCCACCCGGCCAAGACCGAGGTCCGTTTCCGCGACCCCGCCGCGGTGCGCGGGCTGATCGTCGGCGGGCTCCGCGCCGCGCTCGACGAGGCGGGCCACCGCAGCGCCGCGCGCGACCAGTTCGCCGCCCCCGTGGCGTGGCAGGTCGAGCCGGTCGCCGCGCCGGCCCAGCCGGCAGCACCGGCGCTGTTCGCGGCGCCCGCCGCCCGCTGGACCGGGGGAGGGGCCGCGGTCGCCGACCTCGCGCGCGATTTCGCCCCCGCCGCGCGCGCCGAACCCGCCTACGCCCCGGTTCAGGCCTTTCCGCTCGGGGTCGCGCGCGGGCAGGTCGCGGCGACCTATATCGTCGCCGAGGCGGAGGACGGGCTGGTGATCGTCGACCAGCACGCGGCGCACGAGCGGCTGGTGCTCGAACGGATGCGCGCGGCAAGGGCCGGTGCTGAAAATGGCGGCGGCGAGGTCGCGCGGCAGGCGCTGCTGCTGCCCGAGGTGGTCGAGCTCGACGAACCCGAATGCGACCGGCTCGAAGGCGCGGCGCGCGACCTCGCCGCGCTGGGGCTCGAGATCGAGCGGTTCGGCCCGGCGGCGATGCTCGTTCGCGCGACCCCCGCGCCGCTCGGCAAGACCGACGTCGCCGGCTTGCTCGCCGACCTCGCTGCCGAGATCGCCGAACTCGGCGGGCCGCTCGCGCTGCGCGACCGGCTCGACGCGGTGGCGGGGACGATCGCCTGTCACGGCTCGGTTCGCGCCGGGCGAATCCTGTCGGTGGCCGAGATGAACGCGCTGCTGCGCGAGATGGAGGCGACCCCGCGTTCGGGGCAGTGCAACCACGGGCGGCCGACCTGGGTGAAGCTGGCCCACGGCGACATCGAAAAGCTGTTCGGCCGCCGCTGAGGCGGGGGTCAGTCGCCGATCGAGACGCGCGCCGCCTCGACCCCAAGCGAACGCGCGCGGGCACGGGCGCGGCGAAGCAGCGGGTAGTCGTCCGCTTTCTCGGCTTCCAGTTCGGCCGCGAATCGGCCCGAGCGCACCTCGGCGAGGATGTCGCGCATCCGCTGCCGCACCGATTCGTCGACGATTTTCGGCCCACCGAGCACCGCGCCCAGCTCGGCGGTATTGCTGATCGCTTCCCGCATCCCGGCGATCCCCCGTGCCTCGACCAGCTCGGCGAGCAGCTTCAGCTCGCCGACACATTCCATGTAGGCGATTTCGGGGGCGACCCCGCCCTCGACCAGCGTGTCGAACCCGGCGATCAACAGGTCGGGGACCGCGCCCCACACCACCGCCTGCTCGTTGAACAGGTCGGCTTCGCACTCTTCGGCGAAACTGGTCTCGACCATCCCTGCGCGCCCGCAGCCAAGCGCTCGGCCATAGGCGAGCGCCGTGTCGCGCGCGCCGCCGCTGGCGTCCTGCGCGACCGCGAACAGCGCGAGCATACCCTTTCCGTCGAGGTAGAGCGAGCGAAGCGCGGTGCCGGGCCCCTTGGGCGCGACCATGATGACGTCGAGGTCGGCGCGCGGGGCGACGAGCCCGAAGCGGATCGCCAGCCCGTGGGCGAAACCGAGCGTCGCGCCGCGCCGAAGATAGGGTTCGATCGCGCCGTAGGCGGCGCTCATCGCCTCGTCGGGGAGCAGCAGGAACACCGCGTCGGCGCCGTCGACCGCGACCCGGCGCGAGGCGGCGGCAAGTCCGTCGTCGACCGCGCGGGCGAAGCTGGGCGAGCCTTCGCGCAGGCCGACGACCACGTCGATCCCGCTGTCGCGCAGGTTCAGCGCCTGAGCGCGCCCCTGGTTGCCGTAGCCGACGATCGCGACCCGCTTGCCCGCGAGCGGGGCGGGGTCGATGGCGGGATCGAGGATGCGCTCCATCGCGTCGGACTAGCCCGCGGGATCGAGCAGCGCCAGCGCGCGGCCCATCGCGCCGGGCGAATCGAGCGGCGTGTCGAAGCGCGGCCAGTCGGCGGGGGGCTGGTGCGCGAACCAGGTATATTGCCGCTTGGCATAGCGCCGGGTCGCCTGGACCGCCGCGGCGATCGCCGCCTCGCGCGTCCCGCCTTCGCGATCGAGCGCGAGAAGCTCGCGGACCCCGATCGCGCGCATCACCGGCAGGCTGGGGTCGAGGTGGCGCGCCGCGAGCGCCCGCACCTCGTCGAGCGCGCCGGCGGCGATCATCGCCGCGAACCGGGCCTCGATCCGTTCGACCAGCCAGTCGCGCGGCGGAAGCAGGATGATCGGGCGCAGCGCGACACGCTCGGCGATGCCGCCCTCGCGCCTCGCCTGCCACTGGCCGATCGTCCGCCCGGTCGAGCGGACGACTTCGAGCGCACGAGCGATTCGCGCGCTGTCGCCCGGGGCCAGCCGCGCCGCCGAGACGGGATCGAGCCCGACCAGCAGCGCATGGTTCTCGGCGGTCGAGGCGCCGCGCACCTGGTCGCGAATCGCCGGGTCGATCGGGGGCACCGGCGCGATTCCGTCGAGCAGGGTGCGAATGTAGAGCCCGGTGCCGCCGACGAGGATCGGCAAGCGGCCGTCGCGATGGATCGCCTCGATCTCGGCGCGCGCGAGCTCGGCATAGGCGGCGGCGGAGCAGGGGAGGGCGCCGTCACGCGTGCCGAACAGCCGGTGGTCGGCGCGCCGCCGTTCGGACGGTTCGGGGGCGGCCGACAGGATCGGGATGTCGGCGTAAAGCTGACTGGCGTCGGCGTTGACGATCACCCCGCCGGTCCGCTCGGCCAGCGCCGTGCCAAGCGCGCTCTTGCCGCTCGCGGTCGGACCGGCGATGAGCACGAGAGGAGGACGCGAATTGGCCATTGCGACGGTGATAGCAGCCGGACGGCTCGATGACAGGCTGCTCGGCGCGGCGCTTGATGCCGTGCCCGGTGCGCGCTTCGACCGCTGGATCGACGAGGGCGACGCGGCCGATCTCGCCTGCGACGGCGAGCCGGCGGCGATCCGCGCCGCGCTGGCGGCGATCGCCGGGCTCGACGTCGCGATCCTGCCCGATCGGCGCCCGGCCTATCGGCTGTTCGTTGCCGACATGGATTCGACGATGATCGGGCAGGAATGCATCGACGAGCTCGCCGACTATGCCGGGGTCAAGCCGCAGGTCGCCGCGATCACCGAGCGGGCGATGCAGGGCGAGCTCGACTTTCGCGAGGCGCTGGCCGAGCGGGTCGCGCTGCTTCGTGGGCTCGATCGCGGGGTGATCGACCGCTGCCGCGACGAGCGGATCCGCCCCAATCCGGGAGCGGCGACGCTGGTCGCGACGCTGCGCGCACACGGGGTGAAGACCGCGCTGGTGTCGGGCGGGTTCACTGCCTTCGTCGAGCCGATCGCCGAAGAGCTCGGCTTCGATCGCTCGCGCGCCAACGTGCTCGGGATCGACGGCGTCCGGCTGACCGGGACGACGGTCGGCGAGATCGTCGACGGGTCGGCCAAGGAGCGATTCGCCCGCGACCTGGTCGAGGAGACCGGCGCGTCGGCGGCACAGCTGATCGCGGTGGGGGATGGGGCGAACGATTCGAAGATGGTCTCGCTCGCTGGGCTCGGGGTCGCCTACCGTGC
The DNA here is from genome assembly GCF_040203355.1 of Sphingomonas sp. ASV193. Classification (NCBI taxonomy): domain Bacteria; kingdom Pseudomonadati; phylum Pseudomonadota; class Alphaproteobacteria; order Sphingomonadales; family Sphingomonadaceae; genus Sphingomonas; species Sphingomonas sp. ASV193. The sequence continues at coordinate 503,620 of NZ_JBEHBW010000001.1, read as the reverse complement.
CAAGCCGGCGCTCGATGCCGTCGCCGACGCGGCGATCCGCCACCACCCGTTGACCGCGCTGCTGTGGATGATCGGCATCCCGAAAGCCGCGTGGGTCAGGGTGCCTTGACCGGGAAGCAGGGCTGCGGGCGAAGCCGCGCGCAGGCCGCGGCGGCCTCCTGCTTCGAAAACGGACCGGCCTGCAGCCGGATCACCGCGCCGACCGGGATATAGTAAGCGCCGGCCCCGCCGAGTTTGCCCGCGAGATGGCCGTAGAGCGTCTCGGCCGCGTGGCGGCTCGAAAAGGCGCCGAGCTGGATTCGCCATCCGCCACCCGCTGCCGAGGCGACGGGCGTGGGCCGCGGTCTGGCTGTCGCGGGAGGCGGGGGGGGCGGCGCCGGCTTCGCGACTTGTGGTTTTGCCGAGGGGACCGCGACCGGCTTCGGCGGGACCGGGCGCGCCGCGACCGGCTTGGCGGCGGGCTCGGGCCGTCCTTTCGCCACCATCGCCTGCGCCATCGCCACGCCCTGTTTGCGGCGTTCGAGCGGCATCATCGAGTCCATGTCGGCAAGCGTCGCCTTGGCGGGTTCGAGCCCCCTGGCGGCGGCGCGGCTGACGTAGGCGTAGGCGAGCGTCGGGTCGGCCGCGACCCCGTCGCCGTTATAGAGCGCGGTACCGTAGAGCAGCATCGCGCGCGGCTCGCCCGCCTCGGCCGCGAGCTTGAGCCAGCGCATCGCGCCGACCTGGTTGCCGTTCTGGAACAGCAGGATGCCGAGGCTGGTCGCGGCATCGACATGGCCCTTGCGTGCGGCGACCTCGAACCATTTCTGCGCCTCGGCGAGGTTGGGCGACACCCCCTTGCCTAGCCGGTAGGCCTGGCCGAGGTTGAACGCCGCGTCGGCATCGCCGCGCACCGCGAGCGGCTTCCACGCCGTGACCGCGCCCGCATAATCCTGCTTTTGCCAGGCGCTGATCCCCGCCTTGACCGATTGCGCGCCCGCCGGTCCGGCCAGCGCGGCCCCGGCCGCCAGCAGCAACATGCTGAAACGCTTCATCTTCTTTCCCCGCTCATCCCGCTCCGTCGTGGGCCGAGCCTAACCGCTGTCGCCCGCCGCCAACAAGGTCGGAACGACATTAACCAGTTTTTAGGGGCTCGCGGCGCACATCGCAGTCCGAGCAAGCGCTTTTGGCGAGGGGAATGGAATGCGCGTTCTGGCTTTGGCATCGCAGAAGGGCGGGTCGGGTAAGACCACCCTGTCCGGACATCTGGCGGTGCAGGCACAGCTGGCCGGGGCCGGCCCCGTCTGCCTGATCGACATCGATCCGCAAGGTTCGCTGGCCGACTGGTGGAACGAGCGGCAGGACGACATGCCGGCCTTCGCCCAGACCACCGTCGCGCGCCTCGCGAGCGATCTCGAGGTGCTTCGCCAGCAGGGCTTCCGCCTTGCCGTCATCGACACCCCGCCGGCGATCACGATGGCGATCCAGAGCGTCATCGCGGTGGCCGAGCTGATCGTCATCCCGACTCGCCCGAGCCCGCATGACCTTCGCGCGGTCGGCGCCACCGTCGATCTATGCGACCGCGCCGGAAAGCCGCTGATCTTCGTCGTCAACGCGGCGACGCCCAAGGCCAAGATCACCTACGAGGCGGCGGTCGCGCTCTCGCAGCACGGCACCGTCGCCCCCGTCACCATCCACCACCGCACCGACTTCGCCGCCTCGATGATCGACGGCCGCACGGTGATGGAGGTCGATCCGCAGGGCCGCAGCGCCCGCGAGGTGACCGAGCTGTGGGACTATATCTCCGACCGGCTCGAAAAGAATTTCCGCCGTACCGTGTTCGCGGCCCCCGGCCAGGCACCGGGGATCGGCCAGGCGGCCTCGTCGCCGCGCCCGGTCGGCGGCTTCGGCCGCCGCGTGGTCGGCTGAGCGGGAGCGTAACCATGAACACCGAACCCAAAGTCTTCGCCTCGCTCTCCTCGGGTCTGCTGGCGCGCAAGGGCGCCGCGCGCCCGGCGATGCGGCCGCAGGGCTTCGGCGGGCAGACCGGCGCGGGGCTCGACGACCTCGGCTGGAACGACATGGGCTTCGAAGCCCCCCGCCCGGCGATCGCGCCGGTGCGCGATGAGCATCACGACGCGTTCGGCGAGGAAATCCAGCCCGCGCCGCTGCGCAGCCCGCTGGCCGGCCTGACCCCGGTCGCCTCCCCGGTCCACGACCAGCATGCCGAGCTCAAGGAAGTCTTTGGCCGCGACTACAGCGACGACGGCGAGGATTCGCCCGACGAGACCGCCGAGCCGTGGAACCCCGACGCCGATGGCGAGCCCGCCGCTTCACTGACCCCGACGGTGGCACGGGTCGCCCCCGCCGCGCCCGCACCGGTCGCCGCCCCGGTTCGCCGTCACCGACCGCGCGCCGCGCCGGGGAGCAAGGGCAAGGCGGCGTTCACGCTGCGCCTCGACGCCGACCGGCACCTGAAGCTCCGGCTGGCCTGCGCGGTCGGCGGGCGATCGGCCCAGCAGCTGGTCACCGAAGCACTCGACAAGCTCCTCGCCGACATGCCGGAGCTCGATACCATGGCTGAAAAGGCGCCGAAGAAGCGCACGGCCTGACCCTGGGAAGAAAGACGAAGGGAGTGGGGACGATGAGGAAGGTACATGGGGTGGGCGCGGCCCTGACCGCGGTCGGCCTGATCGGTTCGCTCAGCGCGTGCAGCAGCATGGGCTCGAAGCAGGCCTCGACCGGGGCGTTCGGCTCGAAGATCGACACGTCGAACATCGGCCTCGCCACCCGGGCGCAGCTCGCGCTCAAGTCGAACGACGTGCCGGGCGCGATCGCGCTCGCCGAACGGGCGGTGGCGAACAGCCCGCGCGACGCCGGTTTCCGCGCGCTGCTCGGCAATTGCTACCTCGCCGCCGGGCGGTTCACCTCGGCCGACCAGGCCTATAGCGACTCGCTCGCGCTCGTCGGCACCCAGCCGCAGGTCGTGCTCAAGCTCGCGCTGACCCGCATCGCCACCGGGCGCAGCGCCGACGCGGTCGCGCTGCTCCAGGATGCGCAATCCTTTCTCGATCCGTCCGACGTCGGGCTGGCGCTGGCGTTGGCCGGCAACAGCGATGCCGCGGTCCGCCTGCTCGAGGAGGCGGCGCGCGCGCCGGGCGCGGACGGGCGGATTCGCCAGAACCTCGCCTTCGCCGAGGCGCTCGGCGGTCACTGGGACGATGCCCGCGCGATCGCCGCGCAGGACCTCCCCGCCGACCAGGTCGAAGCGCGGGTCCAGCAGTGGCTCGCCTATTCGAAGCCCAGCAACGCGGCGGCCAAGGTCGCCAGCTTCATCGGCGTGACCCCGGCCGCCTCGGACGCCGGACAACCGGTCCGCCTCGCGCTCGATCCGAAGGCCGCCGGCGAAACCCGCCTCGCGGCCGCCACGCCGGTCGCGCCGGCCCCGGTCGCCGCGCCGGTCGTGGCTGCGGCTCCCGCGCCAGCCCCGGTCGAGGTCGCCACCGCCGCCGTCGTCCCGCCTCCCCCGCCGCCGCCCGCACTCCCCGCGCCGGTCGTCGCCGAGGCCGCCGCGCCGATCGAGGCGCCCGCGGTCGTCATTCCGCACGCCAAGCCCGCCCCGGCGCCCAAGCCGGTCCGGCTCGCGCAGGCACGCCCCGGCCTCACCGCCGGCGCCGCCCGCTTCAACCAGAGCGTGCCCGAGCTTCACAAGGCCGCGCTTCGCCTCAACGGCAAGGGCGGGTCGGTGGTTCAGCTCGGTGCCTATTCGTCGCGCGAGCGGGTCGCCGCCGCGTGGAGCAAGGCGAGCGGCCGCTTCAGCCAGCTCAAGGCTTACCAGCCGGTGACCGCCAGCTACGCCTCGCCGGTCGGCATGGTCTATCGCCTCTCGGTTCGCGGCTTCGCCTCGAACGGCGCGGCGAGCAGCCTGTGCGGCGCGATCAAGCGGTCGGGCGGGACCTGCTTCGTCCGGGCGGCGTGGAACGACGCGCCGGTCGCGGTCGTCTCGCGCTAATCTTCGTCAGTCGCGGCGGTCGGCGGTCAGGAGGTCGAGCACGGCCATCCGCACCGCCACCCCCATTTCGACCTGGCGGGTAATCAGCGAGCGCTCCGGATCGTCGGCGAGCGCGCCTTCGATCTCGACCCCGCGATTGATCGGTCCCGGGTGCATGATCACCGCTTGCGGCGCCGCGCTGGCGAACCGCGCGGCGGTCAGCCCGTAATTCTCGAGGAATTCGCCCGGCAGGTCGCCGAGGTCGTCGGCCAGCCGTTCGCGCTGGATCCGCAGCATCATCACCGCGTCGGCGCCCGCGACCGCCGAATCGATATCGGTCGCGTCGGCGTCTTCGGGCAGCAGCGACGGCGGCCCGGCGAGGCGCACCTCGGCCCCCAGCCGCTCAAGCAGCTTGCGGTTCGACCGCGCGACCCGGCTGTGCCGGATGTCGCCGCAGATCGCCACCTTCAGCCCCTCGATCCGCCCGAAATGCCGGCGCAGCGTCGCCGCGTCGAGGAGTGCCTGGGTCGGGTGCTCGCCCGTCCCGTCGCCGGCGTTGATCACCGGGCAGTCCATCAGCGCCGCGACCTCCGACGGCGTCCCGCCGGTGCCGTGGCGGATGACCAACGCGTCGGGGCGCATCGCGTTGAGCGTCCGCGCGGTGTCGTCGAGCGTCTCGCCCTTCTTGATCGAGCTATGTTCGACCTGCATCGTCACCACCTGCGCCCCGAGCCGGTTCGCGGCGATCTCGAAGCTAAGCAGGGTGCGCGTCGAATTCTCGAAAAAGGCATTGATCACCGTCAGCCCGTCGAGCCGGTGGTCATTGCGCCGCCGCTGGCGGTTATAGTCGAACCAGCGCAGCCCTTCGGAAAGGACGCGTTCGATCTGGTCGTCGCTGAGGCTGTCGATCGATGTAAGATGCATCGAAGCGGGGCTCTTAATCGTGCGAAGGCAGGTTGGCCAGCGCGTCGATCGCGCCTTGCAGGATATGCGCGGCAGCGTGGGCGTCGACCTTTTCCGCGCGCTTGGCGCGGCTCATGTCCTGGTCGATCATCGCCCGTTCGACCGCGAGCGTCGACCAGCGCTCGTCCCACAGCAGGATCGGCTTGGCGAGCGGGGCGAGGTTGCGCGCGAAGGCGCGGACCGACTGGGTGCGCGGCGAATCGCTGCCGTCCATGTTGAGCGGCAGGCCGACCACCAGCCCGGCAAGCGACGCGGCGAAAATGCGGAGCTGTTCGAGGTCGGCGGTGAACTTGGTCCGGCGAAGCGTCGCCTGCGCGGTCGCGAATCGCCATTCCGAATCGCAGGTCGCGAGCCCGATCGTCTTCGTCCCGACGTCGAGCCCGCCGAGCCGACCCCCGTCGACTCCGAGCGCCACGAATTCCGCGGGGGTGGTCGCGATCACGTCTTCTGCTCGAACTGCGCCAGCCGCCGGGCGACGTCCTGCCTGAGGTTCGCCCAGAACAGCGCATAGTCGAACACATGGTAGTTGTTGCCCGGCAGGACGTAGGGCCCCATCGCGGCGGTCGAGCCGTCGACCAGCAGCAGCCCGTCCGAGCAGGCCGCGCCGACCAGTCCGCGCTGGAGGCTGGCGTCGGTCATCGAAGCATTGGGGACGAGCGCGCCGAGGTTCGCCTCGGGCGCGCCCTGGCCGCCGGGGACCGGGTCGAGCGGGTTGACGCAGGCCATGTCGGCACGGGCGCGCGGGCCGCCGGTGAAGCCCTTCGAAGCCTGCCAGTCGTTGAGGATCAGCGACGGGTTCGCGGGCGAGCCGAAGCTCTGGTAGGAGACAACGCAGCCCGACTGCTCGGGCCGGGTGCAGGGCAGAACCCCCATCGCGGGCAGGTCGGATTTTACCGACAGCGGCCAGCCGATCAGGTAGGCGGCGACCAGCCTCCCGCGCAGCGCGTCCTTGCGATCGACCATCAGCCGCGAAAGGTGGAGCGAGCCCTGGCTGTGCCCGGCGAGGATGATCGGCTTGCCCGGATTGGCGGCGAGGAAGGCGTCGAACGCCTTGAGCACGTCCTTGTAGGCCAGGTCGAGCGCCGCGTCGGCATCGGGGGTGCGCAGGAGGAACGCGCCGAATGCTGCCTGGCGGTAGCGCGGCGCCCACACCGTCGACACGCCGTTGAACACGCTCGCCTGCGTCTTGGCGACAAGCTTGAGCTGATTCTCGGTCGCCGCGTCGGCGTGGAGCGGCGCGTTCCACCGGTCGGTATGAAGGTAGGTGGTCGGGTGGACGTAGAAGGTCGCGGCGGTCGCGACCTGGTCCTCGGCCTTGAACCCCTGCGGCAGCCACTGGACCAGCCCGTCGGTGATCGCCGGCTGCGCGAGCCACGCATCGGCACTGGCATAATCGGGGCCGGCATCGTCCTTGGGCGGCGGCTGGAAATGGCCGGTCGGGGTCGCGCCCGCGACAAGCGCCTTGCTGCCATATTCGAAGAACAGGAAAGCGCCGACGACCGCGAGCAGGATCAGGATCGTAAGGCAACCGAGGAAGCGACGGACCATCGCCGCCTGCTAGCCGCGCGCCTTGGCCTCGGCAACTCGCTTGAAGGGGCGGGGAGGTGCGGCTATCGCGCCCCCCATGTCCGTTTCCGAAAAAGAGGTGCGCCACGTCGCGAAACTCGCTCGCCTCGCGCTCAGCGAGGCCGAGATCGCGAAGATGGTGCCCGAGCTCAACAACATCCTCGGCTGGGTCGAACAGCTCGGCGAGGTCGACACCGACGGGGTCGAGCCGCTGACCGCGGTAATCGACAACAAGCTGCGGCTTCGCGACGACGTGATCGACGCCGACCCGCTTACCGGCGGGGGCGTGCGCGACAAGGTGCTCGCGAACGCGCCTGACGCACAGCATGGCTTCTTCGCCGTCCCCAAGGTGATCGAATAGTGAGCGGCCTGACCGACAAGACCATTGCCGAGCTTCGCGACGGGGTTCGCGGCGGCGACTTTTCCGCGCGCGAGGTCGCCGAGGCGTTCAATGCAGCAGTCGAGGCCGGCGGCCAGCTCAACGCCTGGACGGTGACGACGCCCGAGCTCGCGCTCGAGGCGGCCGACGCGGCCGACGCCGCGCGCGCCAGGGGCGAGCTCAAGCCGCTGTCGGGCGTCCCGCTCGGCATCAAGGACCTGTTCTGCACCGAGGGGGTCGACAGCACGACCGGTTCGAACATCCTCAAGGGATTCAAGCCGCCCTACGAGAGCACGGTCAGCGGCAAGCTCAAGGCCGACGGCGCGGGGATGCTTGGCAAGCTCAACATGGACGAGTTCGCGATGGGCTCGTCGAACGAGACCAGCGCCTACGGCCCGGTCATCTCGCCGTGGAAGCGCAAAGACGGCGGCAATGCCGCGCTGACCCCGGGCGGAAGTTCGGGCGGGTCGGCGGCGGCGGTCGCGGCGGGGATGGCGCCGGGAGTGACCGGCACCGACACCGGCGGCTCGATCCGCCAGCCCGCCGCTTTCACCGGCATCTGCGGGATCAAGCCGACCTACGGCCGTTGTTCGCGCTGGGGAATCGTCGCCTTCGCCAGCTCGCTCGACCAGGCCGGGCCGATGGCGCGGACCGTCAAGGACTGCGCGATCATGCTCGAAAGCATGGCCGGGTTCGATCCGAAGGACGCGACCAGCCTCGACCTGCCGGTGCCCAACTGGGAAGCCGGATTGTCGAGCGATCTAAAGGGCAAGCGCGTCGGAATTCCCAGGGAATATCGGATCGACGGAGTGCCCGACGAGATCAACGCGATCTGGGACCGCGGGATCGAGTGGCTCAAGGACGCGGGCGCCGAGGTTGTCGACATCTCGCTGCCGCACACCAGATACGCGCTGCCGACTTATTACATCATCGCGCCCGCCGAGGCGTCGTCGAACCTCGCCCGCTACGACGGGGTGCGCTACGGGCTGCGCGACGTGCCCGAGGGCGGCAACCTTGACGCGATGTACGCGACGACCCGCGACGACGGCTTCGGCGCCGAGGTCAAGCGGCGGATCATGATCGGCACCTATGTGCTGTCGGCGGGCTTCTACGACGCTTATTTCACCAAGGCGCAGAAGGTGCGCACGCTGATCAAGCGCGACTTTCGCGAGGCATTCGCCAAGTGCGACCTCATCCTCACCCCGACCGCGCCCTCGGCGGCGTTCGGGCTCGGCGAAAAAATGAGCGACCCGCTGGCGATGTATCTGAACGACGTCTTCGCGGTCCCGGCGAGCCTCGCCGGGCTGCCGGCGATGAGTGTTCCGGGCGGGGTCGACGGACAGGGGCTGCCGCTCGGGCTTCACCTTATCGGCAAGGAACTCGACGAACAGAGCGTGCTGAACGCGGGCCTCGCGATCGAGGAACGCAGCGGCTTCAAAGCACGGGCGGAGAAGTGGTGGTGAGCGACTATCGGATCCACGGCGAGACCGGCGAGTGGGAGGTCGTGATCGGCCTCGAAGTCCATGCGCAGGTCGTTAGCAACGCCAAGCTGTTCTCGGGCGCGGCGACCGCCTTCGGGGCCGAGCCGAACACGCAGGTCAGCCTGGTCGACGCGGCGATGCCGGGGATGCTCCCGGTGCCCAACCGCGAGTGCATCCGCCAGGCGGTGCGCACCGGCATGGCGATCGACGCCAAGATCAACAAATGGTCGCGGTTCGACCGGAAGAATTACTTCTACGCCGACCTTCCGCAGGGCTACCAGATTTCGCAGCTCTACCACCCGCTGGTGGGCGAGGGATCGGTCGAGGTCGAGCCTGAGGGCGGCAGCCCGCGCACCATCGGGGTCGAGCGGATCCACGTCGAGCAGGACGCGGGCAAGCTGATGCACGACCAGCACCCGACGATGAGCTACGTCGACCTCAACCGCTCGGGTGTCGCGCTGATGGAAATCGTCAGCAAGCCCGACATGCGTTCGCCCGCTGAAGCAGGGGCTTATCTCCGCAAGCTCAGGGCGATTCTCCGCTATGTCGGGTCGTGCGACGGCAACATGGAAGAAGGCTCGATGCGCGCCGACGTCAACGTCAGCGTGAGGAAGCCGGGCGATGAATTCGGCACCCGCACCGAAACCAAGAACGTCAACTCGGTCCGCTTCGTGATGAACGTGATCGAGCATGAGGCGCGGCGGCAGGTCGAGCTGATCGAGAGCGGCGGCACGGTCGCGCAGGAAACCCGGCTGTACGACCCCGACCGGAACGTCACCCGCACGCTCCGATCGAAGGAAGACGCGCACGACTATCGCTACTTCCCCGACCCGGACCTGCTGCCGCTCGAACTCGACGACGCTTTCCTCGAGGAATGCCGCAAGTCGATCCCCGAGCTGCCCGACGCCAAGCGCAAGCGCTACGAAATGCTCGGGATCAGCGCCTACAATGCCGGCGTCCTGACCGCCGAGGTGGAGACCGCCGGCTGGTTCGATGCCCTGCTGGCGACCGACGTCGACCCCAAGCAGGCGTCCAACTGGACGGTCGCCGAGCTGTTCGGCGCGCTCAATCGCACCGGCGCGACGATGGCGACCTGCCCGGTCTCGCCCGCTCATGCCGCCGAACTGCTCAAGCTGGTCGCCGATGGCACCATCTCGGGATCGATCGCCAAGACGGTGTTCGAAAAAATGCTCGAGAGCGGCGAGCCGGCGGGCACGATCGTCGAGCGCGAGGGGCTGAAGCAGACCAGCGACACCGGCGCGATCGACGCCGAGATCGACAAGATCCTGTCACAGAATGCCGACAAGGTCGCCGACTACAAGGCGGGCAAGCAGCAGCTGTTCGGCTTCTTCGTCGGCCAGACGATGAAGGCGATGGCGGGCAAGGCCAACCCGGGCGTGGTCAACGAACGGCTGCGCGCGAAACTGGGGTAGGCCTTGCACGAAACTTGGCGGGCGGCCAGCATCGCGCCCGCCGAATCGACGAGTTCGTTACTGGGGGAATCATGAAAAGACTGCTGTTCGCGGCCTCCGCCGCGACGTTCTGCGTGTCTGCGCCGGCGCTGGCACAGGCCGCCGATCCTGCGCCGACCGACCAAATCCCGGCCAAAGAGTCGGTGTCGATGCCGAAGCTCGACTTCGCGCCGTCACCGCAAGCCGAGCAGGATTTCGACAAATATTTCTATTTCCATCGCGACGATACCAGCTTCGAACAGGCCTATGCCGACATCCGCGAGTGCGATGCGCTCGCCAGCGGCAGCAGCATCTATCTGGGCGCGAGCGACGGTGCGGTCGCGGGGGCGATGGCGACCTACGGCGTCCTGGCGGGGGCTGCCGGCGGGATGATCGGCAGCCTTGTCGGCGACGCGATCTTCGGATCGGCCGCCCGGCGGCAGGCGCGGCGGATCAACCTGCGCAATTGCATGGGATTCAAGGGCTACCAGCGCTTCGGCCTCCCGCGCGAATTGTGGACCGCGTTCAATTTCGAGGAAGGCCTCGGCCGCAAGCGCGAACCGGTGCGGCTCAAGGCGCTGGCGACCCAGGCGCTGGTGGCGTCCGGGCCGGCGCCGACGACCAAGGCGCTCGGGCTGTGAGCGCGCTTCGCATGGCGGTTGCCGCCGCGCTCCTTTCGGTTCCGGCGATGGCCGGGGCCAAGCCGATCAGCGACAAGGACGTCATATCCGGCAAGGTCAGGCTCGACCAGACGCTCGGTTACATCCTGATCAGCGGCGACAACCGGCAGTCCGGAGTCTTCCTGCGGGTTCCCGATGCCGAGACTCGAAAGACTTACGAAGCCGACCGTCTCAAGGCATTCGCCAAGGCCCATCAGAAATATGTGCAGGCCATCCAGGCATCGTCGGCGACGCCCGTCGCGGAGGGGACGGACCTCGAGGAACCCAAGCTCGACAGCTTCACCATCGATCCGATCGAATTGCGCGACGCCGAGTCGTTCGGCCCGATGTTCGCCTATTCGAAAGACACGAGGCTGCACTACCTCCAGTCGGTCAAGCCCGGAACCTATATCTGGTACGGCCCGATCATGGTCGCGGGCGGCCCCGGGACCGGCTCGTGCAACTGCATGGGTTCGGTGCGGTTCGAGGTGAAGCCGGGCGTGGTGACCGACCTCGGCACCTCGCTTGTCGACCTACCGCGCTGGCAGGACGACAAGGACGTCGCTCGCCTGCAGCTCGACCAGACCAATGCGAAGCGCGTGGCGGCGGGCAAGGAGCCGCTCAAGGCGCCGTCGAGCGGGGAAGTGCATTACGGCCTGCCCGACAGCCTGGCGGCGTGGCCGTCGGTACGGCCGGCGTTCCAGGCGAGCGGCAAGATGAACAACTATTACGGGGCGACCGTCACGCGGCTGGCCCCCATTCCGGGTGTCCTCGCCTATCATCGCGATGTCGTGGTCGATGCCCGAACCGGGGTAGAAATCGCGAACGAGACCTTGGTAAGCAGGGCCAGGATCAAGAAATAGCGGAGGTGAGCGTGCGGGGAGCGTGGTTCGGGTTTGCAGCGCTTGCTGCCACGATGGTCACGCTCTCCGGATGCGCCACGGTCGGCCAGCGTACCGCCGTGTCGCGTCCGCCCAAGCTGGTGGTCGCGATCGCGGTCGACCAGTTCAGCGCCGACCTGTTCGACGAATATCAGCCGCGCTTCACCGGCGGGCTCGCCCGGCTGGCGCGGCGCGGGACGCTGTTCCACAACGGCTACCAGGCGCACGCCGCGACCGAGACGTGCCCCGGCCACTCGACCATCCTGACCGGCGACCACCCCGCGCACACCGGGATCGTCGCCAATAATTTCTACGACCCCGCGGGCAAGCGCTGGCCGGCGGCGGTCTATTGCGCCGAGGACGAGGACCGCGGCACCGCCGCCAACTATGTCGTCTCCCCGCGCCACCTCAAAGTGCCGGTGCTCGGCGAGCGGATGAAGCGCTTGTGGCCCGAGAGCCGCTCGGTGGCGATCGCCGGCAAGGACCGCGCGGCGGTGATGATGGGCGGACACACCCCCGACATTCGCTGGTATTATCGCGACGGCCGCTTCCAGACCGACCTCGATGCCAAGCCCGACGATGACGTCATGGCGGCGAACGCGAAGCTGAAGGCGCTCGTCGCCAGCCATGCGCCACCGCTGCTCGTCCCGGCCGACTGCCTCGCCCGCGCGAAGGGGGTGGCGACCGCGCCGAAGGGCCCCACGGTCGGGGCCGGCCGGTTCGAGCATGACCCGAGCGAACAACTGTTCCGCGCCTCGCCAGCGCTCGACGAGGCGGTGCTAAACCTCGCCGGCGACGAGATCGACCGCGACCAGCTCGGACGCCATGCCTCGCCCGACCTTCTCGCGATCAGCCTCAGCGCGACCGACTATGTCGGCCATGCCTTCGGCACCGAGGGGCAGGAAATGTGCATCCAGCTCCACCGGCTCGACGCGATCCTCGGCGCCTTCCTCGACGGGCTCGACCGGCGCGGGATCGATTATGCGCTGGTGCTGACCGCCGATCATGGCGGCACCGACATTCCCGAACGACTGAGCGACGGCAAGCGCTACGGCTTCCCGAGCGGCGCGATCGGCGAGGCGATCAAGGCGCAGCTCGGGCTGAAGGCCAACCCGCTGGTCGGCGGGGGCGACGTCTATCTCGACCCCGCGCTCGACCCCGCGACCCGCGACAGGGTCGTCGCGCTCGCGCTCGCCGCCTACCGCGCCGACCCCAACGTCGCCGCCGTCTTTACCAGGGCCGAGCTCGCCGCTTACCCGATCCCGACCGGCGACCCGGTCAACTGGAGGCTCGAGGACCGCGCGCGCGCCTCGTTCGACGCGAAGGTATCGGGCGACCTCACCGTCCTCCTGAAGCGCCACGTCGTGCCGATTCCCAAGCCGGCGGTCGGCTATGTCGCGACCCACGGCAGCGCGTGGGACAACGACCGGCGGGTGCCCATTCTCTTCTATCGCCCGCGCGCCCGCGCGGCCGAGCGGCGTGACGACATCATGACCGTCGACATCATGCCCACGCTCGCGGCGTGGCTCGGGCTTCCGGTCGAAGGCGCGATCGACGGCCATTGCGTCGCGGGCGCGGCTGGCGCAGTCTGCCCCGGCCGCTAGGCGCGCAGGAGCGCGGCTATCCGGCGTGTAGGGGAGGGTGCGATGCGTCGAACCGCCGCGCTGGTGCTGGCCGCGTCGAGCCTCGGCGGATGCGTCGCGACTCGCCAATATGCCGATGTGAACTTCGCCCCGCCGCAGGGTTCTTACCGCCTGCTGGTGATGCGCCCCGACGTAGAGGTCGGGTCAGTGACCGCCGGCGGCCTCACCGAACCGCGCGCCGACTGGACCGAGGCGGCGCGCAGGAACCTCATCGCTGCGCTGAGGGCGCAGCAGGCGGGGCGCGGCGGCGACGTCCTCGTGCTCGACCGACGCGACGGCCTGCCCGGGGTCGGGGCCGACGAGGTCGCCGAGTTCGAACGGCTCAACGGCGCGGTCGGCAACGCGATCGCGATCCACAAGTACATGGGCTATTCGCTTCCGACCAAGCGCGGGAAGGGGCTCGACTGGACGCTCGGCGATACCGCCACCGCGCTCGGGCGCAGGACCGGCTACGACTATGCGCTTTTCCTCTATGCCGAGGATAGTTTCGCGACTCGCGGGCGGGTCGGGCTCCAGATCCTCGGCATCGCCGGCTGCGCGATCGGCTTCTGCGCGCCGACGATCGGCGGCGGCGGCGAGTTCGCCTATGCCAGCCTGGTCGACCTGCGCACCGGCAAGGTCGCCTGGTTCAACATCCTCCAGACCGACGGGCAGGTCGCGGGGGTGAAGCTCGGCGATATCCGCACCCCCGAGGGCGCGGCGCAGATGGTCGAACGGCTGATCGGGCGGATGAAGCCGGGCCGGGCGATGCGCGCCAGATGACCGCGCCGCGGGTCGGTCGCCGCGCGCTGCTGGCGGGAGGCGGGGCGCTCGGCGCGGCGATGCTCACCGGGACCGCGAACGCGCGGGTGCTCCCCGCCCAGATGGTGCCGCTGGTTGGCGCGGGTTACCGCCCGGTCGATGCCGACGAGAAGGGCATGTGGGCGCAGATGGACCGCGTCGAGGAGGAGATCGCCGGGTCGAACCTCCTCGTCGAGGACCGGCAGGTGACCGCCTATCTGAAAGAGCTGATTGGTCGCGTCGGCGGACCGGCGGCGGCCGATTTCCGGATCTACCTCGCCCGCGTCCCCGACTTCAACGCGATGATGTTCCCGACCGGCTTCGCACTGGTCTACTCGGGGCTTCTGCTGAGGATGCGCGACGAGGCGCAGCTGGCCGGCGTGGTCGGGCACGAGGCAGCGCATTTCCTGAGGAAGCACCAGATCCGCGCGTGGCGCGACACGAAGAAGAAGACCGACGTCTACGCAGCCCTGTCGATGCTCGGCGGGATTGCGGGGGGCGCGGCGGGGGCGAACCTCGGCAATCTCCAGCAGCTCGCGCAGCTCGGCGCGGTGATGTCGCTGCTCAAGTACAGCCGCGACATGGAGTCCGAGGCCGACGCGCTCGGCATCCGCAACATCGCCGCCGCCGGCTACGACCCGATGGCGATGCCGCAGACGTGGCGCCAGCTGATCGGCGAGCTCCGCTATTCCAACTATTATCGCGGGCAGCGCTACGAACGCGACGTCTCGCTGTTCGCGACGCACCCGATCCCCGAACAGCGGCTGGCCGACCTGAGCGTTTCGGCCGCCGAAGTGCGCGAGCCGGGAAAGGTCTACAGCGCGCGGCGCGCCGAGTTTCGCGCCGCGATCGCCGGCATCCGGCCGATGCTGCTCGACGACCAGGTCAAGCTCAACGACCCCGGGGGCAGCCAATATATCGTCGAGACGCTGGCGCAGGATGGGTGGGACGGCCCGCTGCGCTTCGCCGAGGCCGAGATCTGGCGGCTGCGCAACCGTGATGGCGACACCCTGCGCGCGGCGCAGGGCTATGCCGCCGCGGTCACCTACGCCGATGCCCCCGCCGACGCGTGGCGCTGGCACGGGCTGATGCTGTCGAAGGCCGGGCGCAAGGCCGAGGCGCGGGTCGCGTTCGAACGCTACCTCGCGCTGGCACCCGCCGCGCCCGACGCGCCGTTCGTTCGCCAGATGATCGCCGACTGAAGGGATGGGGATGCGGTATTATTTAGGGCTGCTCCCGGTGGCGCTCGGCCTCCTCCTCGGCGGCTGCGAGGCGCTCGACGGGGCGGGAAATGTGGTCAACAGCGGCGCCTTCGCGCTCGTCCGCGCGCGGCCGACCGCGGTCGGGAATCGCTCGATGTGGGTGACGCCGCCGCGCGAGTGGAATCGGATCCGCCCGCGGCTGTTCCTCGACATCGGCGAGGTCGAGGACTGGACGCAGAACGGCTTCACCCTCGACGACATGACGTTCGTTACCGGGTTGAAGGACAAGCAGTTCATCGTTCGGCAGGACCGCAGCGAATATCGGCAGGTGCCGCGATTCCGCGCCGACATGACCCCGCCCGAGGTCGTGGCGATGCTCGAAAGCCTCTACCGGGTGACGGGCGGGGCGGCCGAGTTCCGGACGATCGCCCTGGTGCCCCGGCGCTTCCTCGGCGTTAACGGCTGGCAGCTCGATTACGAGCATCTCGACGGGGATGAGCTGTGGCGTCGGGGGCGCGTGGTTGGGGCAACGATCGACGGGCGGCTCTACCTCGTCATGCTCGATGCCGCGCGCGCGCATTATTTCGACGCCGACCTGCCCGATTTCGAGGCGCTCGTCGCCTCGGCCGAGCGGCGCTAGGCGGCGACCGGGTCGGCGGGCGGCGGCGGCTCGGGCTCGCCGGGAAGCGGCGGCGCCTCACCCGGCGGCAATTCGTCGGGGCCCGGCGGGCGGCTCGCCATCACACCGTCCCGGGCGACGGCGCGCCGGGAGCGGGAATGTCGACGTCGCCACCGGGCGCGGGCGCCTCGGCCGGGGGCGGGGTCGGGCTGGCCGGGGGCTCGGGGGTGACTGGCGGTTCGGGGGGCTGGGTCGCCATGGGACGGTCCTTTCGACAAATGCTCTGCCTTTCAAAACATTCGTCGCCCCTGACTGGTTGCTCGCCCCGCCGCTTGCGCCGCCGCCCTTGCCCCGCTGGCCAGCCTTGCTATAGGCGCGCCACTTCATCAGGCGTCCGCGCGGGCGTGGCGGAATTGGTAGACGCGCTGGATTTAGGTTCCAGTATCGCAAGATGTGGGGGTTCGAGTCCCTTCGCCCGCACCAATCCGCCCCGAAGCCAGTCCGGGGGACTGGCGGAGGCAGGATTCGGGCGCAGCCAGTCCGGGGGACTGGCGAGCACTGCGATCGCCGAGGCGACCCGCGTAGACGCATTATTGAGCAGGACGAGAAACGTGAGCATCAAGACGGTCGAGACGGAAAACAAGGGCCTCAAGCGGGCCTATACGGTGACCATCCCCGCCAAGGACATCGACGCGCGGGTCGACGGCGAGATCAAGAAGATGGCGCCGCAGGTCCGCATGCCCGGCTTCCGTCCCGGCAAGGTGCCGCCGAACCTCATCCGCAAGATGCACGGCGAGGCGCTGATGCGCGACGCGCTGCAGAGCGCAGTGCAGGACAGCGTCCAGCAACTGATCAGCGACAAGGCGCTCCGCCCGGCGATGCAGCCCGAGGTCGAGCTCGGCGACGACTATGAGGCGGGCAAGGACGCCGAGATCAAGGTCACGCTCGAAACGCTTCCCGAGGTGCCGAGCCCGAAGATCGACCAGATCAAGCTCGAGCGGCTGACTCTCGAGGCCGACGACGCCGCGGTCGACGAGCAGCTTAAGCAGCTCGCCTCGGGCCAGCAGCGGTTCGAAGCCGCCAAGAAGGGCCACAAGGCCAAGAGCGGCGACCAGGTCGTGATCGACACCGTCGGCAAGGTCGGCGGCAAGGCGTTCGATGGCGGCACGCTCGAGGCGATGCCGGTGACGATCGGCTCGGGCACCCTCATTCCCGGGTTCGAGGAGCAGCTGATCGGCGCGGCCGAGGGCGACGAGGTCACGGTCAACGTCACCTTCCCGAAGGACTACCAGGCCAAGGAATTGAAGGGCAAGGCGGCGACCTTCGACTGTGTGGTCAGGGAAGTGAAGGTCCCGGTTGAGGCGAAGGTCGACGACGACTTCGCCAAGTCGCTCGGCCTGACCGGGCTCGACCAGCTCCGCTCGATGCTCAAGGACCAGCAGCAGCAGGAGCTCAACGGGCTCACCCGGACCCACATGAAGCGCCGCCTGCTCGACCAGCTGGCGAGCGAGCATGACTTCGACGTTCCGCCGTCGATGGTCGATGCCGAGTTCGAGCAGATCATGTCCCAGCTTCGTCACGAGGCGAGCCATGAGGAGGACGCCGAGGCCGCGCTCAAGGAAATCGAGGGCGATTCGGCCGAGTATCGCAAGATCGCCGAGCGCCGCGTTCGCCTCGGGTTGCTGCTGAGCGAGATCGGCACCGCCAACGGGATCGACATCACCCAGCAGGAGATGAACCGGCTGATCGGCCAGGCGGCGGCGCAGTATCGCCCCGAGGACCGCGACCAGTTCATCCGCTTCGTCCAGGAAAACCCGATGGCGGCGGCGCAGCTTCGCGCACCGCTGTTCGAGGACAAGGTGGTCGACTTCCTGTTCGACAAGGCCGACGTGACCGAGCGCAGCGCGACCCGCGCCGAGATCGAGGCCGATCTCGAGAGCGAGGAAGGCCATGTCCACGGCCCCGGCTGCGGCCACGACCATGGCGAGGCCAAGCCGAAGAAGGCGGCCAAGGGCAAGGCCAAGGCCGACGACAAGCCGAAGGCCGCGGAAAAGGCTGCCGACGCCAAGCCGGCCAAGGGCGGGGACAAGCCCGCCAAGGCCAAGCCGGCCCCGAAGGCCGAGGCGACGAGCGAAGCCAAGCCTGCTGCCAAGAAGGCCCCCGCCAAGAAGCCCACGAAAAAATAATCTTTTTCTGCCATCCCGGTGACGACCGGGATGGCGAAACGGGGGGACGGGGTGAAACAGTCGGCGCGCGTGGCAGTGATCCTGCCCTGTTACAACGAGGAAGCCGCGATCGCCGAGACGATCGCCGGCTTCCGCGCCGCGCTGCCCGAGGCGGCGATCTACGTCTACGACAACAACAGCAAGGACCGGACCGGCGAGATTGCCCGCGCCGCCGGGGCGATCGTCCGCGTCGAGCGGATGCAGGGCAAGGGCCATGTCGTCCGCCGGATGTTCGCCGACGTCGATGCCGACATCTACATCATGGCCGACGGCGACCTGACCTACGATCCGAAGGCGGCGCCGGCGATGGTCGCGATGCTTGCCGAAGAGCAGCTCGACATGGTCGTCGGCACGCGCCAGCACGAGGCGGCGGAGGCCTATCGCGGCGGCCACGTGCTCGGCAACAAGCTGTTCACCGGGCTCCTCTCGGGCTTGTTCGGGCGCAGCTTCACCGATATCTTCTCGGGTTACAGGGTGTTCTCGCGGCGCTTCGTGAAGAGTTTCCCGGTGCTCAGCGCGGGGTTCGAAATCGAGACCGAGATCAGCGTCCACGCGCTCGAGCTGCGGATGCCCGTCGGCGAAATGGTCACCGCCTATGGCGCGCGGCCCGAGGGCTCGGCCTCGAAGCTGAGCACCTATCGCGACGGCTGGCGGATCCTCAAAACGATTGGCACCCTCTACCGGGTCGAGCGCCCGGCGCTGTTCTACGGCATGATCGCCTGGCTGCTGCTGCTCGCCGCGGTGGTGCTCGCCTTCCCCTTGCTGGTTACTTATCTTGATACCGGGCTCGTACCGCGGATGCCGACCGCAATCCTGGTCACCGGCATGGTGATCGTCGCGACACTCAGCCTGCTCGCCGGGCTGATCCTCGACACGGTGACCCGCGGTCGCCGCGAAGTCCGGCGGCTCGCCTACCTCGCCCAGCCGGCGCCGGGCGCGGAGTTGTTGCACTAGCGAAGGCGGTCGCGGTAGTCTGGCGCGATGACTCCGTCCCAGCTCGTTTCGAACGCGCAGTGCATTGCGATAAAGGTCGGCTCGTCGCTGCTCACCGGCGACCGGACGGCGTGGATGGGCTCGCTCGCGGCGGACATCGCCGCGCTTCGTGCCGAGGGCAAGACCGTCTTGCTCGTGTCGTCGGGCGCGGTGGCGCTCGGTCGGCAGCGGCTCGGCCTGCGCGGATCGCCCCGGCTCGCCGCCAAGCAGGCCGCGGCGGCGACCGGTCAGCCGCTGCTGATGGCGGCGTGGAACGCGGCGTTCGCGGCGCACGGGCTGACCGCCGCGCAACTGCTGCTGACGATCGGCGATACCGAAGCCCGGCGGCGCTGGCTCAACGCGCGCGCGACGATCGAGACCCTGCTCGGGCTCGGCGTAGTGCCGGTGGTCAACGAGAATGACAGCGTCGCGACCGAGGAGCTGCGCTACGGCGACAACGACCGGTTGTCGGCGCGGGTCGCGCAGCTGGCCGGGGCCGACGTGCTCGTCCTTCTGTCCGACGTCGACGGTTTTTACGAGCGCGACCCGGTCGCCGATCCGTCGGCGGCCCTGATCGACCGGCTCGAGGCGATTGGCACGGACGAGTTGGCGGCGGCGGGCGGCGCGGGAACCGCGGTCGGGACCGGGGGAATGCGGACCAAGCTCGAGGCGGCGAGGATCGCGCAGGGGTTCGGCTGCGCCACGCTGATTGCGTCGGGCGTTCACGACCACCCGCTCGCCCGGCTTCGCGCGGACGGTGCGCGCGCGACGCTCGTCCCGGCGCGCGGGTCGCCGGCTAGCGCCTACAAGCAGTGGATCGCGGGGACGCTCGCCCCGCTCGGCCAGCTCGGGATCGACCGGGGCGCGGCCGACGCGCTGGGGCGGGGGAGCAGCCTGCTGCCGTCGGGGGTGCGCTCGATCGAGGGCGAGTTCGTCCCCGGCGACTGCGTGCGGATCCTGTGCGACGGGCGCGAGCTCGGACGCGGGCTTGCCCGCTACGGCGCGCGCGAGGCGAGCGTCATCGCCGGGCTGCGCGCCACCGACATCGCCGGGCGCCTCGGCTACAGCCGGGGCGACGAACTCATCCATCGCGACGATCTGGTGCTGACATGAGCCTGCAAGACGAGATGCTGGCGATGGGCCGCCGCGCGCGCGAAGCGGCGGCGGCGCTGCGCGACTGTGCCGCCGACGAGCGGAGCGCGGCGATCCGATCGGTCGCCGATGCGATCCGCGCGCACGAAGAGGCGATCCTCGCCGCCAATGCCGAGGACATGGGCGAGGCGACCCAGCATCTCGACCGGTTGCGGCTCGATCCGGAGCGGCTCGCGGGAATTGCCGACGCGGTCGAGGCGATCGCCGGGCTGCCCGACCCGGTCGGCGCCGAGATGGCGCGGTGGAAGCGGCCCAACGGGCTCGACATCGCCCGCGTGCGGACCCCGATCGGGGTGATCGGCATGGTATTCGAAGCGCGGCCCAACGTCGCCGCCGACGCTGCCGCCATCTGCCTGCGGTCGGGCAATGCGGTGATCCTTCGCGCGGGCTCGGACGCGTTTCGCAGCGCGAGGGCGATCCACGCGGCGATCGTCGCCGGGCTCGAGGCGAGCGCAGTGCCCGCGGCGGCGGTCCAGCTGGTGCCGACGACCGACCGGGCGGCGGTCGGGCAGATGCTCGGCGGGCTCGACGGGACGATCGACCTGATGATCCCGCGCGGCGGGCGGGCGCTGGTCGAGCGGGTTCAGGCCGAGGCACGGGTGCCTGTGCTCGGCCACCTCGAAGGGGTCTGCCACACCTATGTCCACGCCGCTGCCGACCCGGCGATGGCGCCGCGGATCGTCCGCAACGCCAAGCTTCGCCGCGTGTCGGTGTGCGGATCGACCGAGACGCTGCTGATCGACCGCGACGCCGCGCCCGCGCTGCTCCCCGGCATCGTCGCGGCGCTCGGCGACTGCGAGCTTCGCGGCGACGAGGCGGCGCGGGCGATCGTGCCGATGGAGTCGGCGAGCGAGGACGACTGGCGCACCGAATATCTCGCCCCGATCCTCGCCGTCCGCACGGTCGGCGGGGTCGACGAGGCGATCGACCATATCGCCCGCTACGGCACCGGCCATACCGAGGCGATCGTCACCGAGGACGCGTTCGTCGCCGCCCGCTTTCTCGACCGGGTCGATAGCGCGATCGTGATGTGGAACGCGTCGACCCAGTTCGCCGACGGGGGTGAGTTCGGCTTCGGTGCGGAGATCGGCATCGCCACGGGGCGGCTCCATGCGCGCGGGCCGGTCGGGCCCGAACAGCTCACCAGTTTCAAATATGTCGTCCGGGGGCAGGGGCAGGTGCGTCCCTGACGCCGACGGGGTTGAACCTTTCCCCGCGCCCGCCGATGTAAGGGCGGCAACACGCAAAGGGACCAAGTTTTCTCATGGATCATCAGGACATCGTTTCCGGCCTCGTGCCGATCGTCATCGAGCAGTCGAACCGGGGCGAACGGTCGTTCGACATTTACTCGCGGCTGCTTCGCGAGCGGATCATCTTCGTCACCGGCGCGGTCGAGGACCACATGGCCTCGCTGATTACGGCCCAGCTGCTGTTCCTCGAGAGCGAGAACCCAAAGAAGGACATCTTCATGTACATCAACTCGCCGGGCGGTGTCGTCACGGCGGGTCTCGCGATCCACGACACGATGCAATACATCCGGCCCAAGGTCGGGACGGTGTGCATCGGCCAGGCCGCGTCGATGGGCAGCTTCCTGCTCGCCGCGGGCGAGCCGGGGATGCGCGTCGCGCTGTCGAACAGCCGGATCATGGTCCACCAGCCGTCGGGCGGGGCGCAGGGCATGGCCGCCGACATCGAGATCCAGGCGCGCGAAATCCTGCGGATGCGCAGCCGCCTCAACGCGCTCTATTCGAAGTACACCGGCCAATCGATCGAGGAGATCGAAAAGGCGATGGACCGCGACAAGTTCCTCGAGGCCGACGAGGCCAAGGCGTTCGGGCTGATCGACGAGGTATTCGACAAGCGCCCCGACGCGGGCGACGATGCCGGCACCGGCGCGGGCGACGTCACGCCCGCCTGAGTCGTCACAAAAGCGTCATTTTTCTTGCGGCCCGACAGGGTCACGACTAGGCCCGCCTCGCTTGAGGCGGGCCTTTTCGACTCCGCCGGTCCGGGGTTCGTTTATCCGCCAGATTGCCGCCTTGCCTTATCGAACGCTCGGCCGGTCGATCGATTCGCCGGTGTCGATCCTCCTGGTCACCAGCCGCGAGTCGAAGCGCTGGGTGATCCCGAAGGGCAATATCGGTGCCGAGACCGACCCGCATCATGCCGCCGCGATCGAGGCGCTCGAAGAGGCCGGGGTGCGCGGCAGCGTCTGCCCGACCCCGCTCGGCACGTACCGCTATCGCAAGCGGCGCGGCAGCGGGGCGTCGCTGATGGCCGATGTCGAAGTGTTCCCGCTGGCTGTCAGCGAGGTGCTCGACGACTGGAAGGAGCGGGCCGAGCGTGAACGCGCCTGGTTTTCGCTCAACGAAGCAGCCGACGCGGTCGAGGAGCACGACCTTCGCAACCTCATCCGCTCGTTCGGCTCGACCGAGTTCAACCGCGCCACCACCCGCACCGGCCTGATCGAGGCGGTCGCGAAGAAATCGAAGGTAGGTCCGATGTTCGCCTGGTTCCAACGCCTGCTGCCCAAGAGCGGCGGCTTTTTCGAGATGTTCGAGGCGCACGCGACCGCGCTGGTCGCCGCCGCCGATGCCACCGGCCGCCTGTTCCAGGGCGGCGACAAGGCCGCCGAGCATATCCGCGAGATCCATGAGCGCGAGCATGACGCCGACGAGGTCATCCGCGCGACGCTGAAAACGGTTCGCGAGACCTTTCTGACCCCGTTCGACCGGAGCGCGATCACCTCGTTGATCGGATCGATGGACGATGCGATCGACGAAATGCAGGCCGCGGCGAGCGCGGTCGACCTCTACAGCCTGCGCGATTTCTCGCCCGAGATGAAGGACATGGCCTCGATCGTCGTAGATTCGGCGCGGCTCGTGGCCGAGGCGATCCCGCTGCTCCGCGACGTCGGCAGGAACGGGTCGCGGCTCCACGAGCTGACCGAGCGGCTGGTGCGGATGGAGGGCCATGCCGACGAAATCCACGCCGCGGGACTGAAGCGCGCGTTCGAGAAGTATCGCAAGGGCGAGGCGATAGAGTTCACTGTCCGCCGCGAGATCTTCAAGCATCTCGAGCGGATCTGCGACGCGTTCGAGGACGTCGCCAACCAGATCGACGCCATCGTCATCGACCACGGCTGAGCGGGCAATGCACCAGCTCGCCCTGCCGTTGCTCGCCAGCCTCGTCGCGCTGGCGTTCGCGTTCGACTTCCTCAACGGTCTCCATGATGCGGCCAACTCGATCGCGACGGTCGTGGCCACGAAATTGCTGAGCCCGGTGCAGGCGGTGCTGTTCGCCGCCTTTTTCAACTTCGCGGCCTATTTCCTGACGCTCGCCTATCCGCAGCTGCACGCCGTCGCCGAGACCATCGGCAAGGGGCTGATCGACAAGGACCTGGTGACTCCAGCGGTCGTGTTCGGCGCGCTGGTCGGCGCGATGACGTGGAACGTGATCACCTGGCTGATGGGAATCCCATCGTCGTCGAGCCATGCGCTGGTCGGCGGGATCGTCGGGGCGGGGGTCGCGCACGCGGGGATCGGCGGGATTCAGTGGAGCGGCCTCAACAAGACCCTCATCGCCATCGTCGCCTCGCCTTTCCTCGGGATGGTGCTGGCGATGATCGTGATGCTGGTTACCAGCTGGTTCGCGGCGAAGGCGAAGGCGCATGCCGCCGACCGCAGCTTCAAGGCGCTGCACCTGGTGTCGTCGGCGGCCTATTCGCTCGGTCACGGCTTGAACGATGCCCAGAAGACGATGGGGATCATCACGGTGCTGCTTTATTCGACCGGCTATCTCCACGGGAAATTCGCGGTCCCCCATTGGGTGGCGATCGGCTGCTACATCGCGATGGGCCTGGGGACGATGGCGGGCGGCTGGCGGATCATCGAGACGATGGGCAGCCGGATCACCAAGCTCAGCCAGCAGCAGGGCTTCGCCGCGTCGACCGGCGGCTCGGTGATGCTGTTCGGGGCGAGCGCGCTCGGCATTCCCGTATCGACCACCCACACGATCACCGGGTCGATCATCGGGGCAGGGGTCGCCCGGCGCGCATCGGCGGTCCGCTGGGGCGTCGCCCGCAACATCGTCATCGCTTGGATCGTCACCATTCCCTGCTCGGCTGCCGTCGCGGCCTTTTTCTACTGGCTGACGCGCTTCTTCTGATCCGCTTGCAACCCTGTGGGGCGCCGCCCATATCGGGACAGTCGCGCCGGGACGGGGTAGCCATTAACGCCTCTAACAGTTTGATTGTGCGAAAAAGCGGTCTAGCATGACCGCGTCGGCCCCCGCGGGGGCAGCAAGGACAAGGAATTTATGACCAAGCTCACCGGCAGCGACAGCAAGAGCACGCTCTACTGCAGCTTCTGCGGCAAATCGCAGCATGAAGTGCGCAAGCTGATCGCCGGGCCGACTGTGTTCATCTGCGACGAATGCGTCGAGCTGTGCAACGACATCATCCGCGAGGAGACCAAGTCGTCGCTGGTCAAGAGCCGCGACGGGGTGCCGACCCCGGCCGAGATCTGCCAGGTGCTCGACGATTACGTCATCGGCCAGGCGCGCGCCAAGCGGGTGCTGTCGGTTGCGGTGCACAACCATTACAAGCGGCTCGCCCACGGCAGCAAGAACGCCAACGAGGTCGAGCTCGCCAAGTCGAACATCCTGCTGATCGGGCCGACCGGCTGCGGCAAGACGCTGCTCGCCCAGACGCTGGCGAGGATCCTCGACGTGCCGTTCACCATGGCCGACGCGACCACGCTGACCGAGGCGGGCTATGTCGGCGAAGACGTCGAGAACATCATCCTGAAGCTGCTGCAGGCATCCGACTACAACGTCGAAAAGGCGCAGCGCGGCATCGTCTACATCGACGAAATCGACAAGATCAGCCGCAAGTCGGACAACCCCTCGATCACGCGCGACGTGTCGGGCGAGGGCGTCCAGCAGGCGCTGCTGAAGCTGATGGAAGGCACCACCGCGAGCGTTCCGCCGCAGGGCGGGCGCAAGCATCCGCAGCAGGAATTCCTGCAGGTCGACACCACCAACATCCTGTTCATCTGCGGCGGCGCCTTCGCCGGGCTCGAACGGATCATCGGCGACCGGCTCGAGGGCAAGTCGATCGGTTTCGGCGCGCACGTCGCCGCGCCCGAGGAGAAGAAGACCGGGCAGGTGCTCAAGAATACCGAGCCCGAGGACCTGATGAAGTTCGGACTGATCCCCGAGTTCATCGGCCGTATGCCGGTGATTGCCACGCTCGAGGACCTCGACGAAACGGCGCTGGTCAAGATCCTGGTCGAGCCGAAGAACGCGCTGGTCAAGCAGTACCAGAAGCTGTTCGACATGGAGGAGGTCGAGCTCCAGTTCAGCGACGACGCGCTCCATTCGATCGCGCGCAAGGCGATCGATCGCAAGACCGGCGCGCGCGGGCTCCGCTCGATCCTCGAGGGCATTTTGCTCGACACCATGTTCGACCTGCCGGCGATGGACGGGGTCGACGAGGTCCATGTCGACAAGGAAGTCGTCACCGGGTCGAAGGAGCCGGTGCGGGTTTACGCGAAAAAGGACAAGGCGGCGGGCGGCGGCGACGCGGCCTAGTCGCGCTTGAGTGAAGGCACGCTTCCGGGCTGGCTTCCCGCGCCGCTGCGCGAGCCCACGAGCTGGTGGAAATCGGCGGGGCTAGGCTGGGCGCTCGCGTTCGGCGGGAGCCTGATCCTGTCCGCGCTGGTCAGCCGGCTCTTTCCCTCGCTCGGCACCCCGCGCTTCCCGGTCAGCGGCGCCTATGCCTTTTTCCTTCTGGTGATCTTCTCGCCGCTGGTCGAGACGCTGATCATGGGCGGGGCGCTGCTGTTGCTCCTGCGGTTCCTGCCCCCGGGCGCGGCAATCGTCGTCAGCGCGGTCGGCTGGGGAATCGCCCATTCGACCGCGGCGCCCGCCTGGGGCCTCATCATCTGGTGGCCGTTCCTGATCCTCTCGACGCTGTTCGTCGCGTGGCGTGAACGCGGGATCGGTGCGGCGATGGGAATCGCCGCGCTGACCCATGCATTACAGAACCTCGTCCCGGGGACCTTCGTCGCGCTCGGGCTGCCGGGCTAGAAGGTCCCGATCGGAACCTGCGCGTTGTAATAGCTCGCCAGCACCTTCTGGTCGCGATCGTAGGGATCGCCGCGGAAGGTGACCCCGTCGGTCGCCGACGGCACCGCGGTGAAATAGGTCATGTAGACCGGGATCGGGGTCGGCAGGTCGACCCGTTCCTCGGGCTTTCCGGTCTTGGGCGTCGGGACGTAGCCGAACAGGAACTTGGCGAGCTGCTTGGCCTGCGACAGGCGCACGCAGCCGTTTGAGATCCACAGGTTCGAATCGGCGAACTTCGCCTTTTCAGGATAGTCGTGGAGGTAGATGCCGAAGTCGTTGGGCAGCATGAACTTCATGTCGCCCATTGAATTGCCCGGGCTCGGCCCGCGCCGCATCCGCACTAGCAGCCGCCGATCGGCGACCGCCTGCCAGTCGACCTTCGCGGGGTCGAGCAGCGGCGCATTCTCCGACCAGTCGGCCATGATCTCGTAGTGGCGGTAGGTGAGGTAGCCCGGCCCTTCCTCGAGCACGTGCTTCGCCATGATCGTCTGGACGAGGTCGGGCGGGACGTTCCAGTAGGGGTTGAGGTTCACGTAGCGGATCATCGCCGCCATCATCGGCGTCGGGGTTTCCTTGGTCCCGACGATGACCTTCATCTTGCCGACCGTCTTGCCGCGATCGACCATCGAGAGCTCGCTGTCGCCCGCGTCGATCATCACATATTTCGGGAAGCGCTCGGGATCGGGCAGCCGCTTGGCGCGCTCGATATTCGCGGCGAGGCGAAGCTCATAGTCGCGCGGCGGCAGGCTGAGCGCGTTGAGCGTCTTGCCTGCGACCAGCCCGTCGACCTTGAGCCCGTGGACCCGCTGGAAATCGCGGACCTTCTTATCGACCGTGGCGTCGAAGCCGTTGCCCGGCGCGAGGCCGAGGCGATAGCGCAATTGGGCGACGCGCGGATCGGTCGAGCCCTTCTTCATCACCGGTCCGGCGGGAATGAACACCGCGGGGAGGCGGCCCCACTGCTGGTGATATTTGATCAGCCCGCGGCGAAGCTGGGTCACCATCGGGTTCATCGGCACGAACAGGTCCATCGGCTGCGCGGCCTGTTGTTCGGGGGTCTCGACCCGGCTCATCCCCAGCATCTCGATCGCCTTGTCGGTCGGCCGAAGCTCGGGATCGACATAGATCATGCTTACGCCCTGCTCGATCTGGGCAGGGACGGGGACGGGCTCGATCGGCTGCGGACGCGCGGCGCCGAGCGTGGCGGGAACGGCGAGCATGGTGGCCGCAAGCAGCATCTTGGTCTTCAATTGTCGCATAAGCCCCACCTATTCCCGCTAAGCTGAACCTCGCCCTAACCTCGTCTGGCGGGGCGTCGAGCCGCCGCCAACAGGCGTTGCGCCGGATTCACCCCGTGGCGCGATGAATTTCCGGCGCATCGGCGCGTTCGTTGCACCGCGGCGAGGGCGCGCCCATATAGTCGGCATGACTCGAACGCTTCCCGTCCTTCCCCTTCGCGACATCGTCGTCTTCCCACACCGCATCGTGCCGCTGTTCGTCGGCCGCGAAAAATCGGTCGCCGCGCTCGAAAAGGCGACCGCCGACAATCGCGAGGTGTTCCTCGTCGCGCAGCTCGATCCGAGTGAGGACGATCCCGACCGCGACCAGCTCTACGACCTCGGGGTGATCGCGACCGCGATGCAGCTGCTCAAGCTGCCCGACGGGACCGTCCGCGTCCTCGTCGAGGGCGCGCAGCGTGCCCGCCTGGTCGAGCTGGTCGACGTCGACAACCATGTCGAGGCGACGGTCGAGCTGGTCGACGA
The DNA here is from genome assembly GCF_040203355.1 of Sphingomonas sp. ASV193. NCBI lineage: Bacteria > Pseudomonadati > Pseudomonadota > Alphaproteobacteria > Sphingomonadales > Sphingomonadaceae > Sphingomonas > Sphingomonas sp. ASV193. The sequence goes on along the minus strand of NZ_JBEHBW010000001.1, from coordinate 475,785 downwards.
GGAGCCCGCCGACGGGACCGAGGCGCAGGCGCTGATGCGCTCGGTGCTCGACCAGTTCGAGAATTACGCCAAGCTCAACAAGCGGCTCCCCGCCGAGACCTCGATGCAGCTGAGCGAGATCGACGACCCCTCGATCCTCGCCGACGCGGTCGCCTCCAACCTGTCGGTCAAGGTGGCGGACAAGCAGGCGCTGCTCGGCGAACTCAACCCCGCGCGCCGGCTGGAGATGGTGTTCGCTTTCATGGAGGGCGAGCTCGGCGTGCTCCAGGTCGAGAAGAAGATCCGTAGCCGGGTTAAGCGGCAGATGGAGAAGACCCAGCGCGAATATTATCTCAACGAGCAGTTGAAGGCGATCCAGCGCGAGCTCGGCAACGAGGGTGAGGAAGGCGGGGACGAGCTCAACGAACTTGCCGCCCGAATCCGCAAGACCAAGCTCAGCAAGGAGGCGCGCAGCCGCGCCAATGCCGAGCTCAAGAAACTTCGGGCGATGGCACCAATGTCGGCCGAGGCGACGGTCGCGCGCAACTATCTCGACGTGTTGCTCGGTCTGCCGTGGGGTAAGAAGTCGAAGCTGAAGCGCGACATCGCCGAGGCGCAGGCGGTGCTCGACGAGGACCATTACGGCTTGGAGAAGGTCAAGGACCGGATCGTCGAATATCTGGCGGTGCAGGCGCGGACCAATCGGCTCAAGGGGCCGATCCTGTGCCTCGTCGGGCCGCCGGGCGTCGGCAAGACCTCGCTCGGCCGCTCGATCGCGCGCGCGACGGGGCGCGAGTTCGCGCGCCAGTCGCTCGGCGGGGTGCGCGACGAGGCCGAAATCCGCGGCCATCGCCGGACCTACATCGGCTCGCTGCCGGGCAAGATCATGGCCAACCTCAAGAAGGTCGGCACGTCGAACCCGCTGTTCCTGCTCGACGAGATCGACAAGCTCGGCCAGGACTTCCGCGGCGACCCGGCCTCGGCGCTGCTCGAGGTGCTCGACCCCGAGCAGAACAGCAAGTTCCAGGACCATTATCTCGAGATCGACTACGACCTGTCGGACATCATGTTCGTGACCACCGCGAACAGCCTCGACATGCCGCAGCCGCTGCTCGATCGGATGGAGATCATCCGGCTCGAAGGTTACACCGAGGACGAAAAGGTCGAGATCGCCAAGCGCCATCTGATCCCCAAGCAGATGGAGGCGCACGGCCTCAAGGACGGCGAACTGCTGTTCACCGACGAGGGGCTGCGCGACGCGATTCGTCACTACACGCGCGAGGCCGGCGTCCGGACGCTCGAGCGCGAGCTCGCCAAGGTCGCGCGCAAGTCGCTCCGCAGGATTCTCGAAGGCAAGGCCGAGACAATCGAGCTGGTTCCCGGCAACGTCCACGAATTCCTCGGCGTGCGCCGCTATCGCTACGGGGTCGGCGAGGAGGAGGACCAGATCGGCGCGGTGACCGGGCTGGCGTGGACCGAGGTCGGCGGCGAGCTGCTAACGATCGAGGCGGTGACGGTGCCCGGCAAGGGCCAAATCCGCACCACCGGCAAGCTCGGCGAGGTGATGCAGGAATCGATCCAGGCGGCGATGAGCTTCGTGAAGGCGCGTGCGCCCGCCTACGGGGTCAAGCCGTCGATCTTCGCGAAGAAGGACATTCACGTCCACCTGCCCGAGGGCGCGGTGCCCAAGGATGGCCCCTCGGCGGGCATCGGCATGGTCACCGCGATGGTCTCGACGCTGACCGGAATCCCGGTCCGGCGCGACGTCGCAATGACCGGCGAGGTCACGCTTCGCGGGCGCGTGCTGCCCATCGGCGGACTCAAGGAAAAGCTGCTCGCGGCGCTCCGCGGCGGGATCGGGACGGTGTTCATCCCGGCGGAGAATGAAAAGGACCTCGCCGACATCCCGGCCTCGATCCGCGAGAAACTGGCGATCGTCCCGGTCAGCCACGTCGACGAAGTGCTCGGCGCGGCGCTCGCTCGCCCGATCCAGCCGATCGAGTGGTCCGAAGCCGACGAACATGCGGTCGAGCCGCCGCCGTCAACCATTGGTGGCGAAGAGGCGGCAGTTCGTCATTAAGGACTTTGACTTACGCAGAAAGAGGCGTCTTAAGGCGCCTGACTACGGTCGCGAGTCTGTCGCGACGCAAGCGGAGACCTGGCTCATGAACAAGCAGGAACTGATCAGCCAGATCGCGGATCGGGCGGGACTGTCGCGCAACGACTCGAGCCGGGCGGTCGAGACGATGCTCGAACTTATCACCGGCGCCTTGAAGCGCGGCGACGAGGTCCGGCTGGTCGGCTTCGGCAATTTCTCGGTCACCCGGCGCAAGGCGTCGACCGGGCGCAACCCGCGCACCGGTGAGCCGATGCAGATCAAGGCGAGCTCGCAGCCCAAGTTCCGCCCGGGCAAGATCCTGAAGGACGCGGTCCAGTAATCGGGCAAGGAAAGTTTGGCCGGGCAGGCTGGACAGAGTGCGCCGCGCTCGCCTAAGGGCGGCGCTCACCGGGGATGCCCATTCGGGCGCGTAGCTCAGCGGTAGAGCACACCCTTCACACGGGTGGGGTCACAGGTTCAATCCCTGTCGCGCCCACCATCCCCGGGGCCGTCGATCGTCAGTTGAGATAGTTGGGCTGGAAGCTGGCGACCCGCTGGATTTCCGCCCAGTCCATGAAGTGAATCTCGCGGCCCTGGCGGCGGATCAACCCCTGCCGCTCCAGATCCGCGAACACCCGGTTGACGTTGACCGAGGTCTGCCCGGTGATGTCGGCGATCTGCTGCTGGGTAAAAGGATTGACCAGCGGCTCGTGGGTCGCGTCGACCCCTGCGCGCTGCGCCGTCTCGCACAGCAGGTGCGCGACCCGCGCAGTCGAATCGCGGCGTCCGCAATTGACCAGCCATTCGTAGCCGATCGACGTGTGGCGTTCGATCAGCTTCCAGAAGAAGCGGCTGAGCTCGGGATTGGCGGCGACGATCGGGTCGAAATCCTCGGCGCGCCCGACCATCACCTCGCTCTTGACGATCGCCTGCACGCCATAGTCGGCATCGCCCTCGCGCGGGAGGATGCCGTCGCCGGGAAAGCGCAAGGCGACGATCTGGCGGCGACCCGCGCCGTCGGTCTTATATTTCGACAAAAGGCCCGAGCGGACGAACATCACTTCGTCGCGCTTCACGCCGCGCTCGCGAAACGGGCGGCGCGGCTCGACGGTCACGATCTTGTGCGGCATGTCCTCGAGCAGCTTGGTCAGCCGCGGCTCGAGCCCCGCGCGGAGCAGGGTTTCCCCGAGACCTGCGCCATTTTTCATCAACCTGGTTTCACGATTCATCGTCGAAAAATTTCCTACGCGCCGACTCCTTACGGTCGTGTCGGCCGTCGTGTTCTACAGAAACGACATTAATATAGATCAACAGATCGGACATTGATACGGCACGGGCCCGATATTTTCCTCGCTGCAACAATTCGTGGCGAGAGGCAATCGACGAATAGCTATTCATGGCCTGTCATGGCTTGCTTGCCATTCGTCGCGTCCAATCCTAAGGGAGCGCCCGCGTCGGACGGCGCATTGTGGCGATCGTAGCTCAGTTGGTTAGAGCATCGGTTTGTGGTACCGAGGGTCGCGGGTTCAAGTCCCGTCGATCGCCCCATTCTTCCTTCGCGGCAGGGTCGCGAAATCACCTGGCGACAGCATCCATCGAGAGACGCTGCGCCGCGTTCATGGATGAGGATCCGCGATGCTGACCCCCTGGGGTTTTCCCGACTTCGACGCGCACGAAGCGCTTCATTTCGTCACCGACCGGGCGACCGGGCTGCGCGCGATCATCGCCGTCCACTCGACCCATCTCGGGCCCGCCGGCGGCGGCACCCGCTTCTGGCATTACGCCGACGATGCCGACGCGCTGACCGACGCGCTGCGGCTGTCGCGGGGGATGAGCTACAAGAACGCGATGGCGGGCCTGCCGCTAGGCGGCGGCAAGGCAGTGATCCTCGCCAACGCCGATCGCAGCAAGGACGAGGCGCTGGTCGCAGCGTTCGGTCGCGCCGTCGACTCGCTTGGCGGCCAATATGTCACCGCCGAGGATGTCGGGATGAGCGTCGCCGACATGATGACCATCGCCGGCCAGACCCGCTTCGTCGCGGGCCTCCCGGTCGAGGGCGGCGCGGTCGGCGGCGATCCGGGGCCGCACACCTCGCTCGGCGTCTTCCTTGGGATCAAGGCGGCGGTGCGCCGCGCGCTCGGCAAGGACAGCCTCGCCGGGCTTCACCTCGCGATCCAGGGCGCTGGAAGCGTCGCCGGCGGAGTCGCTAGGCTCGCCGCGGCCGAGGGCGCGCGCCTGTCGATCGCCGATGTCGACGCGGCGCGGGTCGAACGGCTCGCGGCCGAAACCGGCGCGACGATCGTCCCGGTCGACGCGCTGCTGTCGACCCCGGCCGACGTGGTCAGCCCGTGCGCGCTCGGCGCGATCCTGACCGAAGAAAGCATCGCCGCGCTCGACACGCCGATCGTCGCCGGCGGCGCCAACAACCAGCTCGCGACTCCCGAGGACGGCACCCGGCTGATGGAACGCGGAATCCTCTACGCCCCCGACTATGTCATCAACGCGGGCGGGATCATCAACGTGTCGACCGAATATGTGAAGGACGGCGGGCCCGAGCTGGTCCGCCAGCGGATCGAGGCGATCCCCGGGCGGCTCGAGCAGATCTGGTCGGAGAGCGCCGCCTCGGGCCGCGACCCGGCGGCGGTCGCCGATTCGATGGCCCAAGCGCTGATCGGTCGCTGATCGAAGCCCGATTGAAGGGGGCGATGCGGTCGGCTAGGCCTTGGTCCGTGCACGGCTACGCCAACCCCGCCCGCTTCCTCAAGATCGCGCGCCCGCTGACCCCCTGGCTGCTCTGGCCGGGGCTGCTGCTGGTGCTCGCCGGAAGCTATGGCGGGCTGTTCGTGACCCCGCCCGACTATCTGCAGGGCGATGCCGCGCGGATCCTCTACATCCACGTCCCGACCGCCTGGCTCGGCATGGCCGGGTGGGGCGGGATCGCGGCGGCCTCGCTGAGCCAGATCGTCTGGCGCCACCCGCTCGCCGCGGTCGCCGGCCGCGCGGTCGCCGCGCCGGGCGCGCTGTTTGCCGGCCTGTGCCTCGCCACCGGGTCGATCTGGGGGCGTCCGACCTGGGGGACGTGGTGGGAGTGGGACGGGCGGCTGACCTCGATGCTGATCCTCTTCTTCCTCTACCTCGCCTATATCGGGCTCGCCGCCGCCGAGCGCGAGCGCGGCGGCGACGGGCGGATGGCGGCGATTTTCGGACTCGTCGGCGCGGTCAACCTGCCGATCATCCATTATTCGGTGCTGTGGTGGCGAACGCTTCACCAGGGCCAGTCGATCAGCCTGAGCGGGGGGTCGGAGATCGCCTCGTCGATGATCTGGCCGCTGCCGATGACGCTCGGCGGGTTCACCCTGCTGTTCGCCGCGGCGGTGCTGATGCGGATGCGCGCCGAGCTGTCGCGGGCGCGGGTCGAGGCGCGGATGCGGCGGGCGGCGGCATGAATCCCTGGCCCTTTGTGATCGCCGCCTACGCGCTGGTGCTCGGCGGGACCGCGCTGCTGCTCGTCCGCTCGGCGCTGGCGATGCGCAAGGCCGAGGCCGACGCCGACGCGGCGCGCGGAGACCGGCGATGAAGCCCAAGCACCAGCGCCTCACCCTCGTCGCGGTCGCGGCGGTCGCGCTGCTCGGCGCGGCGTTGCTGGCGATGTGGGGGCTGAAGGACCGCGCCGCCTATTTCGCGACCCCGAGCGACATCGCCGCGGGCGAGCTCAAGCCCGGCGAGTCGGCGCGGCTCGGCGGGATGGTCGTCGCCGGCTCGCTCCAGCATCTGCCCGACGGGGTCACCATCCGCTTCATCGTTAGCGACCTCAAGAAGACCACCCCGGTGGTGTTCCGCGGCATTGCCCCCTCGCTGTTCCGCGAAGGCAGCGGGGTCGTCGCCGAAGGCAAGCTCGAGGGCGGGGGGCTGTTCGTCGCCGACAACCTGCTCGCCAAGCATGACGAGCGCTACATGCCGCCCCCGATCGCGAAGGCGATGGCCAGGAAGTGATCGCCGAACTCGGTCTTGCCGCGCTGTGGGTCGCCGCCGCGCTGTCGGCGCTGCAACTGGCGATGGCGTGCGGGCTGACCGGGCCCGACGGGCGCGGGCGCACCGCGATGCGCGCGGTCGCGCTGCCGCAGGCGCTGCTGACGCTCGCCGCCTTCGCCGCGCTGATCGCGGTGTTCGTGCGATCGGACATGAGCGTGCTGCTGGTTGCCGAGAACAGCAACAGCGCCAAGCCCTTGCTCTATCGCTTCGCGGGCACGTGGGGGAACCACGAAGGCTCGATGCTGATGTGGGTGACGATCCTGTCGATCGCCGGGCTCGCGGTCGCGCTGTTCGAACGGCGGCTCGACGCGCGCACGCTCAGCTTCACCATCGGCGCGCAGGCCGCGCTCGCGCTCGGCTTCTTCGCCTTTCTGCTGATCGCGTCGAACCCGTTCACCCGGCTCGATCCGGCGCCGGTCGACGGGCAAGGGCTCAATCCGCTGCTCCAGGACCCCGGCCTCGCCTTCCACCCGCCGACGCTCTACCTCGGCTATGTCGGGTTGTCGGTCGCGTTCAGCCTCGGCGTCGGCGCGCTGCTGTCGCGCGAAGTCGGGCCCGCGCTCGCCCGGGCGATGCGGCCGTGGGTGCTGGGCGCGTGGATCTTCCTGACGATCGGGATCACCGCGGGCAGCTACTGGGCCTATTACGAGCTTGGCTGGGGCGGCTGGTGGTTCTGGGACCCGGTCGAGAATGCCTCGCTGATGCCGTGGCTGGCGGCGACCGCGCTGCTCCACAGCCTCAACGTGCTCGCCGCGCGCAATTCGCTCAAGGCGTGGACGCTGATGCTGGCGCTGGTCGCCTTTTCGATGTCGATGGTCGGCACCTTCCTCGTGCGCTCGGGAATCCTCACCTCTGTCCACGCCTTCGCGGTCGATCCGCGGCGCGGAACCTTCATCCTCGGGCTGCTCGCGCTTTACGTCGGCGGGGCGATGGCGCTGTTCGCGGTGCGGATCGCGACGGTCAGCGAGGGCGCGCCGTTCAACCTCAAGAGCCGCGAGGGCGGGCTGGTCGCCAACAACCTGCTGCTCACCGTGATCCTCGGCATCGTCTTCGTCGGCACGCTCTATCCGCTGCTCGCCGAGGCGGCGACCGGCGAGAAGCTGTCGGTCGGACCGCCCTATTTCAATGCGGTCGCGGGACCGGTCGGGCTGATCCTCGTCGCGCTGCTGATGTTCGCGCCGCAGCTTAGCTGGAAGGTCGACCGCGGCGTGATCGGGCCGCGGCTCGCCCCCGGCGTTCTGGTCGCGCTCGTCGCGCTGGTCGCCAGCCTCATCCTTGCCCCGTCAATGACGATCCTCGAACGCGCGGGCCTCGCGCTCGGCGTCGGCCTCGTCCCCGCCTCGGTGCTTCCGCTGGTCGGCCGCTCGGTCAAGCGGATCCCGCTTCCGACATGGGGCATGGCGCTCGCCCACCTCGGGGTCGGGGTGGCGATCATCGGCATGGCGTGCAACGGCGCCTTCACCAGCGAAACGCTGGTCGCGATGAAGCCGGGCGACATCGCCAGCGTCGGGCCGTGGCAGGTCCAGCTGCGCAACATCACCCCGGCGGCGGGCAAGAATTACACCGCGCTGCAGGCAGACCTCGCCGCCTCGCGCGGCGACGGGCGGGTGCTGCTCGACCCCCAGACGCGCTTTTTCAGCAACCCGCAGCAGACCACCAGCGAGACCTCGATCGCGACGCGCTGGGACGGGCAGCTCTACACGGTGATCGGCGACCAGGCCGACGGCGGGCGCTGGCAGTTCCGGCTGTGGTGGAAGCCGTTCGTGACGCTAATCTGGCTTGGCGGCGCGCTCATCGCCGTCGGCGGGGTGCTCGCGCTGCTCGGCCGCGCCTGGGCGGGACGGCGCAAGCGGCTGCGCGGCGAGGACTGGGAGCTGTCGCGGTGAAGGGCGGGCTGCGCTTCATCCCGCTGCTGGTGATCCTCGCCTTCGTGGTCGCGGTCGGCTGGCGGCTGACCCGGCCCGAGGACAAGGAAGTGAGCTCGAAGCTGGTCGGCAAGCCCGCGCCCGCCCTCGCACTGCCGTCGGCGATCCCCGGACGCCCGGGGCTGACCCCCGCGAGCCTGCGTGACGGCAAGCCCCACCTCGTCAACTTCTTCGCCAGCTGGTGCGTCCCGTGCATCGGCGAGGTGCCGCTGCTCGGCCAGTTGCGCAAGGAAGGCGTCGACGTGATCGGCATCGCGGTGCGCGACAAGCCCGACGACCTCGCCGCCTTCCTCCGCCAGAATGGCGACCCCTACGGTCCGATCGGCGCCGATCTCGACAGCGGGGCGCAGCTGGCGTTCGGCTCGTCGGGGGTGCCCGAAAGCTTCATCGTCGACGGCAAAGGCGTGATCCGCCTCCAGCAGATCGGCGCGATCGACGACAGCGACCTCGACCGCGTGCGCGCGGCATGGAAGGCCGCCCAATGAAGCGCGGGCTGCTGCTCCTCGCGCTCGTCTCGGCGCCGCTGCTCGCCGACAGCAAGCTGCCCCCCGCGGCGTGGGCCAACCGCCAGCTTCCGGACGCGCGGCAGGAAGCGGCGGCGCAGTCGCTGATGGAAGAGGTGCGCTGCCTCGTCTGCCAGGGTCAGTCGATCGCCGACAGCAATGCCGAGCTTGCCGGCGACATGCGCTCGATGATTCGTCAGCGGATCGGGGCGGGGCAGCAGCCGGGCGAGGTGCGCGACTGGCTGATCGGTCGCTACGGTCCGTGGATCAGCCTTCGTCCCCCGGTCGAGCCGCTGACCTGGCCGCTGTGGGCGGTTCCGCTCGCGCTGCTGCTGGTCGGCGGATGGATCGCCGCGCGCCGCTTCCGGAGGCGCGCATGAGCTTCGTCCTGCTGGCGCTGATCGTCGCAATCGCGGCGGGGCTGATGTGGCTGCTCAGGCTGCGCGGGCCGATGCTGGTGTTCGGGCTCGCCGCGCTGCTGGTCGGCAGCGCGGGCTATGTCCTGCAGGGCCATCCGGGGCTCGACGGAGCGCCGCGCGAAGGCGTCGCGCCGCCGCCGCCGCTCCCGCTCGCGGGCGCGCGTGCCGCGTTGATGGACCAGTTCAGCTATGGCGCGCACTGGCTGGTGATGGCCGACGCGCTTGAATCCGAGGGCGAGACGCAGGACGCGGTCAACCTCATCGCCGCACAGATAAAGCGTCATCCCGACGACTACGACCTGTGGGTCGGGCTCGGCAACGCGCTGGTCGATCATGGCCACGGTCTCACCCCGGCGGCGCAGCAGGCGTTCGACCGGGCGCAGGCGATCGGCCCCGCCGCGCCCGCCGCGCCCTTTTTCCGCGGGCTGGCGATGGCGCGATCGGGCCAGGTTGACGAGGGCGTCGCGGTGTGGCGCGACCTGCTCGCGCATGCGCCCGCCAACGCCAGCTGGCGTCCGTTCATCGAGAATGCGATCTCGATGGTCAGCGGCGGCGGGCCACTTCCGGCCGCGCCGCCGCCCGCGACGAACCCCGCCCCGACTCAGCCTTAAATAGGCTCGAACGCCAGCCCGAGCGCCTCGGCGACCGCCTCGTGACGGATCTTGCCGTCGCTGACGTTGAGCCCGTTGGCGAGGTGCGGGTCCTCGGCCATCGCCCGGTCGGGGCCGAGATTGGCGAGCTTGAGCGCGAACGGCAGCGTCGCGTTGTTGAGCGCGAAGGTGCTGGTCCGCGCCACCGCGCCGGGCATGTTGGCCACGCAATAATGGATGACCCCGTCGATCTCGTAGACCGGGTCGTCGTGGGTGGTGGCGTGGCTGGTCTCGAAACAGCCGCCCTGGTCGATCGCGATGTCGACCAGCACACTGCCGCGCTTCATCGTCTTGAGCTGGTCCCGGGTGACCAGCTTGGGCGCGGCGGCGCCGGGGACCAGCACCGCGCCGATCACCACCTCGGCCTCGCGGATCGCGTCGGCGATCGCGGTCTTGCTGGCGAAGGCGGTCTTGATCGTCGTGCCGAAATGCATGTCGAGCTCGGCCAGCCGGTCGTTGTTGATGTCGTAGATGGTGACGTCGGCGCGCTGCCCGGTGGCAATCTGCGCGGCGTTGATGCCCGCGACCCCGCCGCCGAGGATGGCGACCTTGGCCGGCGCCACGCCGGGAACGCCGCCGAGCAGCACGCCGCGGCCGCCCTGTTCCTTTTCGAGGTAGTGGGCGCCGACCTGGACGCTCATCCGGCCCGCCACCTCGCTCATCGGCTTCAAGAGCGGCAGCGCCCCCGAGCGACTGGTCACCGTCTCGTAGGCGATGCAGGTCGCGCCGCTCTCGATCAGCCCCTTCGCCTGCTCGGGATCGGGCGCGAGGTGGAGGTAGGTGAAGAGCAGCTGGCCGGGGCGGAGCATCGCGATTTCCTGCCGCTGCGGCTCCTTGACCTTGACGATCATGTCGGCGGTGGCAAACACCTCCGCGGCGCTCGGCAGGATGGTCGCGCCGACCTTTTCATAGGCCTTGTCCGAAAAGTCGATGCCGGTCCCGGCGCTCTTTTCGACGAACACCTCGTGTCCGGCGGCGATCAGCTCGGCCACCGAGGCCGGGGTTAGCCCGACGCGATATTCGTGGTTCTTGATTTCCTTCGGCACACCGACGCGCATTTTTGTCTTGCTCCTGAATGGGATGGCGCGCCTATAGCCCCCGTCCCGGCCATTTGCAGCGACTTTTTGCGCTGCTAGCGTCGCGCCCGAGATGAGGATCGATCGATGAGTGAGGGCGAGTCGGCTGCGCCTGGCGGCCATGCCCATGGGCCGCTGTGGAAACTGTCGGTCGGCGCGGTCGGGATCGTGTTCGGCGACATCGGCACCTCGCCGATCTACGCGTTCCGCGAGACGTTTGCCGGGCACCACCGACTGACCCCCGACGCGTTCCACGTCTACGGCGTCCTGAGCCTGATCTTCTGGTCGATGATGATCATCGTCACGCTCAAATATGTGTCGATCATCATGAAGGCCGACAACAAGGGGGAGGGCGGAAGCTTCGCACTGCTCGCGCTGATCAACCGGTCGAGCGGCAGCGACAAGCGCAAGTGGACCACCGGCATCGTCCTGCTCGGGGTGTTCGCGACCTCGCTGTTCTACGGCGATTCGATGATCACCCCGGCGATCTCGGTGCTGTCGGCGGTCGAGGGGCTGACCACGGTCAACGCCTCGTTCCAGCCGTTCGTCATCCCCGGCGCGATCGTAATCCTGATCGGGCTGTTCATGATCCAGTCGCACGGCACCGCCAAGGTCGGGCTGCTGTTCGGGCCGGTGATGATCGTCTATTTCGTCGTGCTCGCGGTGCTCGGCGCGATCCATATCGCCGACCATCCGGCGACCATCTGGAATACGCTCAACCCGCTTCGCGCCGCGGCCTTTTTCGCGGCGAGCCCGTGGGGGGCGTTCGTCGCGATGGGCTCGGTCGTGCTCGCGGTGACCGGGGCCGAGGCGCTCTATTCGGACATGGGGCATTTCGGGCGCAACCCGATCCGGGTGAGCTGGATGTTCTTCGTCATGCCCGCGCTGGTAATCAACTATATGGGGCAGGGCTCGATGCTGCTTGCCCAGACCCCCGCGCAGGCGTTGGCGACGGTCCAGAACCCCTTCTTCTACCTCGCCAGCGACGCCTTCCGGCTGCCGCTGGTAATCCTCGCCACGCTGGCGACGATCATCGCCAGCCAGGCGGTAATCAGCGGCGCCTTTTCGGTCACCCAGCAGGCGATCCAGCTCGGCTTCATTCCGCGTCTGCACATCACCCATACCAGCGAGACCGCCGCGGGGCAGATCTATATTCCCGCGGTGAACTGGGCGCTGCTGGTGATGGTCCTGCTGCTGGTGCTCAATTTCCAGAGTTCGTCGAACCTCGCCGCCGCCTACGGCATCGCGGTGACCGGGGCGATGGCGATCGACACGTTGCTGATCGCGGTGGTGCTGTTCAGCCTGTGGAAGTGGAACAAGCTGCTGGCGGGCGCACTGGTCGGCGTCTTCGCGACGGTCGATTTCCTCTACTTCGGCGCAAACCTGCTCAAGGTGCCGGTGGGCGGCTGGTTCCCGCTGCTGATCGGGCTGATCGCCTTCACCATGCTGACCACCTGGGCGCGCGGCCGAGCGCTGATGATCGTGCGCATGGCCGAGGCGAGCCTGCCGATCGAACTGTTCATCAAGTCCGCGGCCGCGAGCGCCACCCGGGTCCCGGGCACCGCGGTGTTCCTCACCAGCTCGACCCACGGCGTGCCGCACGCGCTGCTCCACAATCTGAAGCATAACAAGGTGCTCCACGAACGCGTCTTCCTGCTGACCGTGCGCGTCGCCGACGTCCCCTATGTGAAGCCCGAGCGGCGCGCCGAGCAGGAGGATTACGGGCAGGGCTTCTACCGCGTCGTGCTCCACTACGGGTTCATGGAGGACATTCACGTGCCCGAGGCGCTCGCCGCGCTGAAGGAAGTCGGCGAGCCGTGCCGGATGATGGACACGAGTTTCTTCCTCGCCCGCCAGACGCTGATCGCCTCGTCGCGGCCGGGGATGGCGATCTGGCGCGAGAAGCTGTTCGCGTGGATGCTGCGCAACGCCGAAAGCGCGATGCTGTTCTTCAAGCTGCCGACCAACCGGGTGGTGGAACTGGGCAGCCAGGTGGAGATTTAGCCTTTCGCTTCGCGCGCGTAACGCCTACCCGCGCCGCCACTGCGAGGGAGCTGAGTCGCCGATGTCGGATGAACAGGGGAACGAGAGCTCCGGCGAGGCGCCGGGGAATCACGGCCCGCACGGCTCGACCGCGGCGCTGGCGATCGGGGCGAGCGGCGTCGTGTTCGGCGACATCGGCACCAGCCCGCTCTACGCGGTCAAGGAAATCTTCGTCGGACACCACCCGCTCGCGGTCGACCGGCTCCACATCTACGGGGCGATGAGCCTGATCTTCTGGTCGCTGATGATCGTGGTGACGATCAAATATGTGACCTTCATCCTGCGCGCCGACAATAAGGGGGAAGGGGGCAGCCTCGCGCTGCTCGCGCTGATCCAGCGGTCGAGCGGTCAGAAAAAATGGACCAAGGGGCTGACGATGCTCGGCATCGCCGCCACCGCGCTTTTTTTCGGCGACGCGATGATCACCCCGGCGGTGTCGGTGCTGTCGGCGGTCGAGGGGCTCGAGACGGTCGGCAAGGGGTTCGACGAATTCGTCATCCCGATCTCGATCGTCATCCTCGTCGGCCTGTTCGCGATCCAGTCGCGCGGGACCGAGACGGTCGGCCGGCTGTTCGGCCCGGTGATGACCTTCTACTTCGTGGTGATCGCGGTGCTCGGCGTGATCCAGATCTCGGCCAACCCGGCGATCCTGTGGGCGTTGAACCCGATGTGGGCGTTCAAGTTCATCGCGCACGACCTGAAGCTCGCCTTCCTCGCGCTCGGCTCGGTGGTGCTGGCGGTGACCGGGGCCGAGGCGCTCTATGCCGACATGGGGCATTTCGGGCGCCGGCCGATCCGGCTGGCGTGGCTGTTCCTCGTCTTCCCCGCGCTGCTGCTCAACTATTTCGGCCAGTCGGCGCTGATGCTCGCCCACCCGGCGGCGGCCGAGAATCCGTTCTACCTGATGGCAGGGGAGGCGTGGCGCCTGCCGCTGGTGATCCTCGCCACCGTCGCCACCGTCATCGCCAGCCAGGCGGTGATCACCGGGGCCTTCTCGGTCACCCAGCAGGCGATCCAGCTCGGGCTCATCCCGCGGCTTCGGATCGACCACACCAGCGAAAAGGCCGCGGGCCAGATTTACGTCAAGCTGACCAACTATGCGCTGATGGTGCTGGTGATCATCCTCGTCATCGGCTTCCGCTCGTCGAGCAACCTCGCCGCCGCTTACGGGATCGCGGTGACCGGCACGATGTTCATCACCGCGCTGATGCTCGGCGTGCTGGCGGTTCGGGTGTGGAACTGGCCGGTGCCGGCGGTCGCGGGGCTGGTCGGCGGCTTCATGCTGATCGACGGGATCTTCTTCGCGTCGAACCTCACCAAATTCTTCGACGGGGGCTGGTTTCCGCTGCTCATCGGGGCGATCGCCTTCACCTTCCTCACCACTTGGGCAGCGGGTCGCAAGCTGATGATCCAGCGGCTCAACGAGGCGTCGATGCCGATCGGGGTGTTCATCAAGTCCGCCGCCGCCAGCGCGCGTCGAATCCCGCTGACCGCGGTGTTCATGACCAGCGCGCGCGATGGCGTGCCCCCGGCGCTGCTCCACAACCTCAAGCATAACATGGTGCTCCACGAGCGCATTGTCCTGCTCACCGTCCGCATCGCCGACGTGCCGCGCGTGCGCGAGGAGCATCGCTCCGAGGTCCAGCCGCTCGGCGAGGGCTTTTACCGGATCATCCTCAACTATGGCTTCATGGACGAGATCGAGGTCCCAGCCGCGCTCGGCCGGCTCGAGACGTGCGGCGGCCGGTTCGAGCCGATGAAGACCAGCTATTTCCTGTCGCGCCAGACGCTGCTGGTCAGCGACCGGCCCGGCATGGCGATCTGGCGCGAGCACCTGTTCGCGTGGATGCTGCGCAACGCCGAAAGCGCGATGGAATTCTTTAAGCTGCCGACCAACCGGGTGGTCGAACTCGGCAGCCAGGTCGAAATCTGACCGGCGCGCTGATCGTCACCGCCGGGCTCGGCGCGAGCGATTTCGCCCGGCTCGACGCGCAGCGGCGGCGCTACTTCCCGCCCGAGCGCAACCTGCTGTCGGCGCACCTCACCATGTTTCACGCTCTGCCGCCCTCGGCGGAAGACGAGGCGAGGTCGCTGTTCGCGCGCCTCGCGGTCGCGCCTGCTCCGGCGGCGGAAATATCGGGGCTGATCAATCTCGGCCGCGGAGTCGCCTACGCCGTCCGCTCGCCGCGGCTGGAGGACATCCGCCGGCGGATCGCCGAGCATTTCCGCGGCCTGCTGACCGCGCAGGACGCCAACCGATGGCGGCCACACGTCACCGTGCAAAACAAGGTCGATCCGTCACGGTCGCGCGCCCTGCTCGCGGAGCTGTCGGCGTCGTTTCGCCCGCGCTCTCTGAGGATCGAGGGTATTGCGCTTCATCGCTATCTCGGCGGGCCTTGGGAGCCGCTCGGCAGCTGGCCGTTTCGCGGCTAGCTGAGGTCGCCGATCCCGTCGCAGCTGAGGTCGAACGCCGCCATCCCGGCTTCGAGCACCGAGGCGAGCATCGGCATTTCGAGCAGTTCGTCGACCGCGCCGCCGCTCGACACTTCGTCGGTCGCTTCCTCGATCGCTTCGTCCCAGTCGGCGGCCTCGTAGGTTCCCTGCCCGACCCAGCAGAAGGCGAGCACTTCGGCCTGCTGGTCCTCGGCGAGGTCGTCGAGCGAGGTCCTGAGCTCGTCCTCGACGCTGGTGTTGATCGAGTCCTGGAGTGCGGAAAGCGCCTCGCCGTCCTCGCCATCGACCTCGTCGGCGTCTTCGTCGTCGTCGTAATTGCCGGGCACCTGCGCTTCGTATTCGCGGGCGCGGAGGATGATTCGGCAAAGCGTGTCGAGGGGGGTGACCGGGTCCATCGTCTCTCTTCCAGGGCTGTGGACGGTGAACGAGGGCAGGGGAATCCGGTTCCCGGCTTTCAAATTGACGCGCCCGGCGCTCGACCCTATAGGCGCCGTCGTCGGAGCCACGGGGTCCGGCCGCGCCCTGGGGCGGAGTAGCTCAGCTGGTTAGAGCAGCGGAATCATAATCCGCGTGTCGGGGGTTCAAGTCCCTCCTCCGCTACCATCGAAATGCCATGACCGTCCGGGGGACGGTCATGGCATGTCGATCATCCCGCTCGGTCCGTGAGGTCGCCGTTCGGTTTCCCTTCGATCCGCTCACTGGGCAGACGCGAAACGCGGCTCGGCCGATCGAGCCTGCTTCTCGATATATTGTCGTGGAAAAAGCAAAGCGCCCGGACCGTGACGATCCGGGCGCCCTTGCGTGACGATTGCTCGTCAGCCCCCTAACCGGACGGAAGCCGTGCTCCCTGAAACCGGCATCCTCTCCTGATGGATCGAAGCGTTTGATCGCTCCGTGATCCGTGAGCGATGGATGCCGCCGGCGCGGGCCAAGCGCAATATGGAAAGCGCGTCGATACAACAGTTTGAATCAAACTGTGTTTTTCCGGGCACAGGAGGACTCGATTGCCTTCGCCCGAGGCGGCGGCTAGCAGGGCGGCGACCCGCCGACCGGAGGACATGAGCTTGCGCGTTTCCCGCTGTTTCCTGCCCGTGATGAAGGAAAGCCCGGCCGACGCGCAGATCGTCAGCCACAAGCTGATGCTCCGTGCCGGCCTGGTCCGCCAGACCGCGGCGGGGATCTACGCCTGGCTGCCGGTCGGCTGGCGGGTTCTCCAGAAGATCGAGCAGATCGTCCGCGAGGAGCAGGACAAGGCGGGCTCGGTCGAGCTGCTGATGCCGACGCTTCAGTCGGCCGACCTGTGGCGCCAGTCGGGACGCTACGACGCCTACGGTCCCGAGATGCTGCGGATCAAGGACCGGCACGAGCGTGAGATCCTCTACGGCCCGACCAACGAGGAAATGATCACCGCGCTGTTCCGCGACGAGGTGCGCAGCTACCGCGAGCTGCCGCGCACGCTCTACCATATCCAGTGGAAATTCCGCGACGAGGTCCGCCCGCGCTTCGGCGTGATGCGCGGGCGCGAGTTCCTGATGAAGGACGCCTATAGCTTCGACCTCGACGAAGGGGGCGCGCGCAACAGCTATTACACCCAGCTGCTCGCCTATCTGCGCACCTTCCAGCGGCTCGGGATCAAGGCGGTGCCGATGAAGGCCGCCTCGGGCCCGATCGGCGGAGACCTTAGCCACGAGTTCATCGTCCTCGCCCCGACCGGCGAGAGCGAGGTATTCTACGACGCCGCGTTCGAGGAATTCGACTGGAGCCAGGCCGACCTTCGCTACGACGATGCCGATGGGCTCAAAGCGCTGTTCGACCAGGTAAGCTCGACCTATTCGGCCACCGACGAGACCCATGACGAGGCGCGCTGGGCCGGCGTCGCCGCCGACCGCCAGCGCACCGGGCGCGGGATCGAGGTCGGGCACATCTTCTACTTCGGCACCAAGTACAGCGCGTCGATGGGGCTCAAGGTCAGCGGCCCCGACGGGTCGATGGTGACCCCCGAGATGGGCAGCTACGGCATCGGCGTCTCGCGCCTCGTCGGGGCGATCATCGAGGCGAGCCACGACGATGCCGGGATCGTCTGGCCCGAGGCGGTCGCGCCGTGGAAGGTCGGGATGGTGACGATGCGCGGCGACGATCCGGCGACGGTCGCCGCGGCCGACGACCTCTACGCGAAGCTCTCGGCGGCGAACGTCGAGACGCTCTACGACGACCGCGACGAGCGCGGCGGGGTCAAGCTCGGCTCGATGGACCTGATCGGCCTTCCGTGGCAGCTCGTGCTCGGCCCGCGCGGGGTCGCCGCGGGGACCGCCGAGCTCAAGAACCGCCGCACCGGCGAGAAGCAGGAACTGAGCCTCGAAAGCGCGCTGGCGAGGTTCACCGCGTGATCCTTTCGCCCTATGAGCGGATGATCGCCAAGCGCTACCTGCTGCCCAACAAGGGCGAGGGGTTCATTTTCGTCGTCGCCGGCTTCTCGGTCGGCGCGGTCGCGCTCGGGGTCGCGGCGCTGATCATCGTGATGAGCGTGATGAACGGCTTTCGCGCCGAGCTATTCGACAAGATCACCGGGCTCAACGGCCACGCGATCATCCAGGGCTATGACGGGGTGCTGGGCGACTGGCAGCCGATCGAGGCCGCGGCGCTCAAGACCCCTGGAGTGACCAAGGCGACCCCGCTGATCGAGCAACCGCTGATGGCGAGCGGCAACGGCCGGGTCGCGGGCGTGCTGGTGCGCGGGCAGACGATGGACGACATCCTCCACAACCCGACGCTCAGCAATCATGTCGTCCAGGGCGACCTCAAGTCGATCACCCCGGGCAGCGGGCGGGTCGCGATCGGCTCGGCGCTCGCGCAGCAGCTCGGCGCGAGCGTCGGCAGCGACATCACGCTGATCAGCCCCGACGGAAAGTCGACCCCGGTCGGCACCGTCCCGCGGATGGTTACCTATACCGTCGGCGCGATCTTCGAGGTCGGGGTCTACCAATATGACCAGGCCTATGTCGTCATGCCGATGCAGGACGCGCAGTCGTTGCTGATGCTTGGCGACGGGGTCGGCCAGATCGAGATCCAGACGACCAATCCCGACAAGGTCGGCGAGATCCTGGCGCCGCTCCAGCCCGTGGTTCACGACCGCGGCGTGATCATCGACTGGAAGCAGATGAACGCCGCGCTGTTCGAGGCGCTCGAGGTCGAACGGGTAGCGATGTTCGTGGTGCTGTGCATCATCATCCTCGTCGCCGCGTTCAACATCGCCAGCTCGCTGATCATGCTGGTTCGCGCCAAGACCCGCGACATCGCCATCCTGCGCACGATGGGCGCGAGCCGCCGGTCGATGACCAAGGTGTTCATGACCGTCGGCCTGACCATCGGCATGGTCGGGATCGTCAGCGGCGCGATCATCGGCGCGATCTTCCTGTTCTTCCGCCAGGACGTGGTCGACGGCATCCAGCGATTGACCGGGCAGGACCTGTGGGATCCCAAGATCCGCGTGCTCACCACGTTGCCGTCGAAGACCGACCCGGTCGAAGTCGGGGCGATCATCGCGGTGACGCTGGTGCTGACCTTCCTCGCCACCCTCTTCCCGGCGCGTCGCGCGGCAGCGACCGACCCGGTGCAGGTGCTTCGCTATGAGTGAGCCGGTCCTCGCATTGAGCGGCGTGCGCCGCAGCTTCATCCAGGGCGAGGTGACGATCCAGGTGCTTCGCGGCGTCGACCTCACCGTCATGCCGGGCGAGATCGTCGCGCTGCTAGGGCCCTCGGGGTCGGGCAAGTCGACGCTGCTCCAGGCGGTCGGGCTGCTCGAAGGCGGGTTCGACGGCTCGATCCGGATCATTGGCGAGGAGGCGGCGAGCCTTGACGACGACGCGCGCACCCGGCTCCGCCGCGACGCGCTCGGCTTCGTCTACCAGTTCCACCACCTGCTGCCCGAATTCGACGCGATAGAGAACGTCGTTCTGCCGCAACTCGTGAAAGGCACTGACGGCGTTGCGGCGCGCGACCGGGCGCGGGCGCTGCTGACAAAACTCGGGCTCGAGGCGCGGCTCGACCATCGCCCGGCCAAGCTATCGGGCGGCGAGCAGCAGCGCGTCGCGGTGGCGCGCGCTCTCGCCAACCAGCCCCCACTGATCCTCGCCGACGAGCCCACCGGCAACCTCGACGAGGCGACCAGCGAGCGGGTGCTCGGCGAATTCCTCAACCTCGTCCGGGGCGAGGGCAGCGCGGCGCTGGTGGCGACCCACAACGAGCGGCTGGCGGCGAAGATGGACCGGGTCGTCCGGCTTCGCGACGGGCGCCTCGTCTAGGCCAGAAAGCTGTGGAAAAGGCGGTGCCGGCGATTTGCGGCGCGCCGCCCGAGCGCCCATAACCGGGACCATGTCCGCCGCGCCGTTCGTCCCGCTTCGAGTCTTTTCGTCCTTCACCATGCTCGACGGCGCGATCGAGCCCAAGGCGATCGCCAAGCACGCGGCCAAGCTCGGATTCCCGGCGATCGCGGTGACCGACCGCAACGGTCTCTACGCGGCGATGGCGTTCGGCGACGCCTGCTTCGCCGAAGGGGTGCAGCCGATCATCGGCGCGACGCTGGCGGTGGCGCGCCCCGACGACATCGGGCCGCCGGGCGTCATCGACTGGCTCGTGCTGCTTGCGCAGGACGAGGCCGGCTACGACAATCTCACTCGTTTGGTCAGCCGTGCGCACCTTGACCGGCCGCTGAGCGAGGAGCCGCACGTCCCCTTCGCCGCGCTCGACGGCATGACCGGCGGGCTGATCGCGCTGACCGCGGGCGGGGAGGGGGCCGTCGCCCGCCTGTTCGCTGACGGTCAGGACGGCAAGGCGAAGGCCTATGCCACGCGGCTCGCGGCCCAGTTTCCCGACCGGCTCTACGTCGAGCTGAGCCGCCGCGGCGATGCGGTCGAGGAGGCCGCCGAGGCCCGGCTGGTCGACCTCGCCTATGTGATGGACCTCCCGCTGGTCGCGACCAACCCCGCGCAATATGCCGAGCCCTCGTTCCACCCCGCGCACGACGCGATGCTGTGCATCGCCGCCTCGGCCTATGTCGAAAGCAACGACCGCAAGACGAGCTCGGCCGAGGCGTGGCTCAAGCCCGCTTCGGCGATGGAGACGCTGTTCGCCGACCTGCCCGAGGCGCTCGCCAATACCGCCGTCATCGCCCGCCGCTGCGCGGTGGCCGCGCCTGCGCGCAGGCCGATCCTGCCGCGGCTCAGCGACGACGAGGACGAGATGCTCGTGCGCGAGGCCGGGGAGGGGCTCGACGCGCGGCTCGCCGGCGTCGCCGAGGAAGCGCGCGGCCCCTATCGCGAGCGGCTCGCCTACGAGCTCGACGTCATCCAGCGGATGGGCTTTTCGGGTTACTTCCTGATCGTCGCGGACTTCATCCAGTGGGCGAAGAACAACGACATCCCGGTCGGCCCGGGGCGCGGGTCGGGCGCGGGCAGCATGGTCGCGTGGGCGCTTCGGATCACCGACCTCGATCCGCTCGCGCTCGGGCTGCTGTTCGAACGCTTCCTCAACCCCGAGCGCGTGTCGATGCCCGACTTCGACATCGACTTCTGCGAAACCCACCGCGACAAGGTGATCGCCTACGTCCAGGGCAAGTACGGCCGCAACCGGGTCGCCCAGATCATCACCTTCGGGCGGCTGAAGGCGCGCGCCGTGCTCAAGGACACCGGGCGCGTGCTCCAGATGAGCTACGGCCAGGTCGACCGGCTCGCCAAGCTGGTCCCCAACCACCCGACCGACCCGTGGACGCTCGAGCGCGCGCTCAACGGGGTCAGCGAACTCGCCGCCGAGGTGCGCGGCGATGCCGACGTCAAGCGGCTGTTCGACCTCGCGATGAAGCTCGAAGGCTTGCCGCGCCACAGCTCGACCCACGCCGCCGGGGTGGTGATCGGCGACCGCCCGCTCGACCAGCTCGTCCCGCTCTACCGCGACCCGCGCTCGGACATGCCGGTGACCCAGTTCGACATGAAATATGTCGAGGCGGCGGGACTGGTGAAGTTCGACTTCCTCGGCCTCAAGACGCTGTCGGTGCTGAAGGAGGGCCAGCGCCTCCTCGCGCTGCGCGGGATCGAGGTCGATTATGCCGCGCTGCCGTGGGACGACCCGGCGGTGTACGAATTGCTCCAGCGCGGCGACACGGTCGGCGTGTTCCAGCTCGAATCCGAAGGCATGCGGCGGACGCTGGCGCAGGTCCGCCCGACCGCGTTCGGCGACATCATCGCGCTCGTCGCGCTCTATCGCCCGGGTCCGATGGACAACATCCCGCTGTTCGGCGACCGCAAGAACGGGCGGCAGGCGATCGCCTATCCGCACCCGCTACTCGAGGAGATCCTCGCCGAGACCTACGGGGTCATCGTCTACCAGGAACAGGTGATGCAGGCCGCGCAGGTGCTTGCCGGCTACAGCCTCGGCGATGCCGACCTGCTGCGCCGCGCGATGGGCAAGAAGATCAAGAGCGAGATGGACGCGCAGCGCGCGCGCTTCGTTTCGGGCGCGGCGGCGAACGACATCGGGCCAGCCAAGGCCAACGAGCTATTCGACTTGATCGACAAGTTTGCCGGCTACGGCTTCAACAAGAGCCACGCCGCCGCCTACGCGCTGGTCGCCTATCACACCGCCTGGCTGAAGGCGCATCACCCGGCCGAGTTCTTCGCCGCGTCGATGAGCTACGATATCCACCAGACCGACAAGCTGGCGATGTTCGTCGAGGACATGCGCCGCAGCGGGGTCGGCTGCCTGCCGCCCGACATCAACGCCGCCGAGGCCGCTTTCTCGGTCGAGGAGGGGCAGGACGGGCTCAGCGTCCGCTACGCGCTCGGCGCGCTCAAGGGGGTCGGCGAGAAAGCGATGGAGTCGCTGGTCGAGGAGCGGGCGGCCAACGGCCCGTTCACCTCGCTCGACGATTTCGCCGCGCGGATCGACCCGCGGCTGCTCAACCGCCGCCAGCTCGAAAGCCTCGCGGCCGCCGGGGCGTTCGACTCGCTCCACCCCGATCGCGCCGCGGTGTTCGCCGGGGCCGAGACGATCCTCGCCCATGCCGCCTCCGCCCACGACCAGCGGACCAGCGGGCAGCACGGGCTGTTCGGCGGGCCGAGCGAGGCGAGCCACGCCGCGATCCGGCTGCCCGCCGCGACCTGGTCGCTCGCCGAGCGGATGGCCGCCGAGCGCGAGGCGTTCGGCTTCTTCTTCTCGGCGCACCCGGTCGATGCGCAGCGCCACCTGCTCGCCGCGCACCGGGTGAAGAGCTTCGCCGAACTCGCCGCCGCGCCGGTGACGATGGAGGGCCGCTCGGGCGCGACGCTCGCCGCGCTGGTCGAGGGCGCGCGCTGGCGCGTGTCGCAGAAGGGGCGGCGCTTCCTGACGGCGACCCTGTCCGACGCCAGCGGACAATATGAGGCGACCGCGTTCGACGACGAGCCCGCCGCCGATCTCGAAGCCGCGGCAAAAAGCGGCGATTGCGGGCTGATGACCGTCGAGCTCGACCGCCGGCCCGGCGACGACATCCCGCGCGTCACGGTCAAGAGCTTTCAGCGGCTCGACAGCCTCGCGCGTCGCACCCGGCTCCAGCTCGAGCTGACGATCGACGATCCTTCGCGCGTCGCGGCCGTCGCCGACGAGCTTTCGAAATCGCGCGGCGGGAACGGGGTGGTGCGGGCGAGCGTCGGCTTGCCGGACGGGCGAGTTGCTGGCGTTACGCTCGGCCGCGATTACCTGCTCGATGCCGAACTCGCCGCCCGGCTCGTTCGCCTGCTTGGCGAGGGCGCGGTGCGACTGAGCGCGCAGGAGCCGCCGCGACTGGCGCTGGTCGGCTAGGGCTTGGAGCGTCACGCGCGCGAGGACCGGCGAATCGCCTATCTCCTGGCGGGGGTCGCGGGCCTCGTCGACGCGACCGGCTACCTCGAAAGTCACGGGCTGTTCGTTTCATTCATGACCGGCAATTCGACCAAGCTCGCGGTCCTGCTCGGGAGTGCCCCCACCGTCGCCCTGTTCGCCGCCTTGCTGATCAGCTGCTTCCTCTTTGGCGTGATCGTCGCGACCCTGGTCGAGCGGGTCGCGCGTCGAGCCGGGACCGCCCTGTTGCTCGTCGCGACCCTGTTGATCGCTGCGGGCGCGGCGCATGTCGCCGGGGCGTCCGGTGTCGCGGCGGCGCTGGCGGCGGTAGCGATGGGCGCGATCAACCTGACGTTCCGACGCGGCGGCGAAGCCTCGATCGCGATCGGCTATGTGACCGGCACGCTGGTTCGCTTCGGCCAGCGGCTCGCCGACGCCATCGCCGGCGCCCGGCCGTGGCGCGATTGCCTTCCCTATCTCGGCATGTGGTGCGCACTGATGGCAGGCGCGCTGCTCGGCGCTGCGCTCGCGCGGACCGACTGGACGGTGAACTATGCGCTGGCGGCGGCGGTGATCACCATCGTGGCGCTCGTGCTTCGCCGACGCGACCCGACCGGTCAGGGGACCGAGCCGGCCTGATTACGGTCGGGCGTCGTTTGGTCGGTCGGCGGCGCAGCGGTCGGCGAAGGCTCGGCTTCCGGAACCGAGGCGGGCGTTGCCGATGTCTCCGGCTCGCGCGGCTCGACCGCGTCGTCGACGCTTCCGGTCGCCGGCGGCGGCGGCGGACGATCGGTTTCGTAATCGGCCCCTGGCGTTGCCACCGGCTTGACGCTGATTTTCGGTTTCGCCGCGGGTTTCGGCGGCGCCGCGCCCCGATAGACGCAGGCGTCGAGCCCCTGGGCCGCGACGGCGGGAATGCGCGCGGCGATGATGTTGCCGTAGCGGCGGGTGAAGCCGGTCGGGGCGACCGCCTCGCGCGCCTTGGGTAACGGGAACACCGCCGCCAGCCGCGCCGCCTCGACCGCGGTCATCGCGCTCGCGTCATGGCCGAAATAGCGCAGCGACCCGGCGTTGGCGCCGTAGGTGCCGAGCCCGGTCTCGTCGATGTTGAGATAGACTTCCATGATCCGCCGCTTGGTCCACAGATGCTCGATCAGGAAGGTGAACCACGCTTCTACGCCCTTTCGCGCATAGCCGCCGCCCTGCCACAAAAAAGCGTTCTTCGCGGTCTGCTGGCTGATCGTCGATCCGCCACGGATCCGCCCGCCCGAGGCGTTGCGCTTCATCGCGTCCTCGATCGCGTCGACGTCGAAGCCGTGATGGCTGCAGAACTTGCTGTCCTCGGCGGCGATCGCGGCGCGGACCATGTCGCGGTCCATCACGTCGAGGCTCATCCACTGGCGGGTCGCGCCGCGCCCGGCGGCGATGTCGCCCAGCATCGTCGCGGTGATCGGCGGATTGACGAAGCGATAGGCCAGCACCCACAGGACCGAGAACAGCAGCAGCCCGAAGAGGAGCTTCACGAGGAAGCGGAACGGTCGGAAGCCGCGGGACGAGCCCGGGCGGCGCGGACGCTGGAAGCGGGGAACGGCGGAGGCGGGACGCTTGGCCATCGCGGCTTGCTAGCGAGGCACCGCCAAAAAGAAAGCCCCGCCTTCAAAGGGCGAAGCGGCGAGAAAGCCCAAAAACGCGAAAGCCCCGAGAACCGAAGTTCCCGGGGCTCCATGGTTTCGAACCGAAGTTCGCTACCACCCGATTGTTAGAGCATCTTTCGCGGCGACTCGCAAGGGCCAAATGCGCTCGCGCAAAAGAATTTGCGGCCCCGAATCGGGGACAAGGCGCGCGCGATTCGCGACCAGTCGAGCCGACGGAGCGCCCGGTTCATGCTGCGCCAAGCCCCGAAGCCTATGCTGGGGCGTTGATTTGAAACGATTTTGCATAACGACAAGGAGGTCATGCATGACCCGCAAACAAGTTCTTATCGCCGGCGTCGCCGGTATCGCGATGATCTCGCCGGCGATCGCCGGGCCGGGTCATGGTCGCGGCAACGGCGGCGACGGCGGCCCGCAGCAGCAGCGGCAGGCGCCTCAGCCGCAGCAGGCGCGGCCGCAGATGCAGCAGCGCGCCGAGCGCCCGCAGATTCAGATGCAGCGTCCGCAGATGCAGATGCGGCAGGAACGCCCGCAGATGCAGGCGCAGCGCTTCGAGCGCCCGCAGTTTCAGCAGCGGGCCGAACGTCCGCAGTTCCAGCAGCGGCAGGCGCAGCGTATGGAGCGCCCGCAGTTCCAGCAGCGGCAGGCGCAGCGTTTCGAGCGCCCGCAGTTCCAGCAGCGGCAGGCGCAGCGTTTCGAACGTCCGCAGTTCCAGCAGCGTCAGGCTCAGCGCATGGAGCGTCCGCAGTTCGAGCAGCGTCAGGCTCAGCGCATGGAGCGTCCGCAGTTCCAGCAGGGTCAGGCGCAGCGCATGGAACGTCCGCAGTTCCAGCAGCGATTCGAGCGTCAGGCGCTGGCTCGCCCGCAGCAGGTCGATCGTCGCGGCGGGTTCGACCGCCAGGCGATGATCGCCCAGCGCCAGCAGCAGATGATCGCCGCGCGCCAGCAGCCCCAGCCCTCGTTCGACCGCGGCCAGGCGTTTCAGCGCCGCGAGGCGATGCGCTCGGCGATGCTCGCCTCGCGCCCGCTCGACCAGGCCCAGCCGCGGATGGCGTTCGTCCCGCAGGGCGACCAGCGCCAGCAGATCGCCAATTTCGCCGCGCGTACCCGGCCGGGCGTCGACCTGTTCGCCTCGCGCCAGATGCGGCCGATGGCGGTCGACTATGGCAACCAGCAGATCGTCCGGATCGGCCAGCGGTTCGCGCCGCAGGCGATCCAGAACTATGCGCCGGTGCCGGTCTACTATCAGGCGCAATATGCCGACACGCCGAGCTATTATTACCGCTACGACGATAATCTCGGCTATCTCTACCGCATCAATCGCTACGACAATGCGGTGAGCGGGCTGATCCCGCTGTTCGGCGGCTATGGCATCGGTGACCCGTGGCCGGTCAATTACGCCAGCAGCTACGTGCCGCTCGGCTACCGTGACTATTATTACGACACGCCCGACTATTATTACCGCTACGACGGGTCGGGCATCTACCAGATCGACGCCCGCACCCAGTTGATCACCGCGCTCGTCGCGCTGCTCAGCGGCAACGGGCTCGGCCTCGGCGTCGGCTCGCTGATGCCCGCCAGTTACGGCGTCTACAACGTTCCGATGGCCTATCGGTCGAGCTATTACGACACGCCCGACCGCTGGTATCGCTACGGCGACGGCTACATCTACCAGGTCGACCCGGGCACGCGGCGGATTGCGGCGCGCTACCCGATCTACGGCGACCAGTATGACGTCGGCAGCCCGTGGCCCGCGGCCTACCCGGCCTACAACGTGCCGCTCGCCTACCAGTCGGTCTATGCCGACACGCCGCAGTGGCAGTATCGCTACGCCAACGGCGCGATCTACCAGGTCGACCCGCAGACGCAGGTCATCCAGGCGCTGGTCGCGCTGCTGAGCGGGCAGCGGTTCAATGTCGGCCAGCCGATGCCGGTCGCCTACAGCACCTACAATGTGCCGTTGGCGTATCGCGATCGCTATTACGACACGTCGAACGACTATTATCGCTACGCGGACGGCTACATCTACCAGGTCGACCCCGGCACCGGCCTGATCCAGCAGGCGATCCCGGCTTACGCCTGACGCCGGCCTGTAGGTGAAACGAGGGAGCGGTCGCGCGAGCGGCCGCTCCCTTGCCGCGTCGGGGCTTACCGCATATCTGCCGGGCCATGACGTCGACCAACGATATCCGCCGCGGCTTCCTCGACTATTTCAAGGCCAACGGCCACCAGGTCGTGCCCTCGGCCCCGCTCGTCCCGCACAACGACCCGACGCTGATGTTCGTCAACGCGGGGATGGTGCCGTTCAAGAATGTGTTCACCGGGCTCGAAACGCGGCCCTACACCACCGCGACCAGCTCGCAGAAGTGCGTCCGCGCGGGCGGCAAGCACAACGACCTCGACAACGTCGGCTATACCGCGCGTCACCACACTTTTTTCGAAATGCTCGGCAATTTCTCGTTCGGCGACTATTTCAAGGAACGCGCGATCGAACTGGCGTGGGGCCTGCTGACCAAGGAATGGGGACTCTCGCCCGACCGGCTGATCGCGACCGTCTATCACACCGACGACGAGGCATTCGACCTGTGGAAGCGGATCGCCGGGCTGCCCGACAGTCGGATCATCCGCATCCCGACCAAGGATAATTTCTGGGCGATGGGCCCCGACGGGCCGAGCGGGCCCTGTTCGGAGATCTTCTTCGACCATGGCGACCATATCCCCGGCGGCCCGCCGGGCAGTCCCGACGAGGACGGCGACCGCTTCGTCGAGATATGGAACCTCGTGTTCATGCAGCACCTGCAGGAAAACGACGTCATCGTCAGCGACCTGCCCAAGCCGCAGATCGACACCGGCATGGGGCTCGAGCGCGTCGCGGCGGTGCTCCAGGGCGTCACCGACAATTACGACACCGACACGTTCAAGGCGCTGATCGCGGCGAGCGAGGAGCTGACCCATACGAAGGCCGAGGGCGAGCGGATGGCGAGCCACCGGGTGATCGCCGACCACCTGCGCGCCTCGGGCTTCCTGATCGCCGACGGGGTGCTTCCGTCGAACGAGGGGCGCGGCTACGTGCTTCGGCGGATCATGCGCCGAGCGATGCGCCACGCGCATTTGCTCGGCGCCAAGGACCCGCTGATGTGGCGGCTGGTGCCGCAGCTGGTCGCCGAGATGGGGCAGGCGTTCACCGAGCTCCAGCGCGCCCAGCCGCTGATCGAGGCGACGCTGCTGCAGGAGGAGACCCGCTTCCGCCAGACGCTCGCCAACGGGCTTCGGCTGCTCGACGAGGCGACCGGCAGGATGGCCGCCGGCGGCACGCTCCCCGGCGAGACCGCGTTCCGGCTCTATGACACCTACGGCTTCCCCTACGACCTGACCGAGGACGCGCTTCGCCCCAAGGGCATCGCGGTCGACCGCGCCGGCTTCGACACGGCGATGGCCGAGCAGAAGGCACGCGCCCGCGCGGCGTGGAAGGGCAGCGGCGAAAAGGCCTCGGACGAGCTGTGGTACGACCTCGCAGAGGAAGTCGGCGCGACCGAGTTCACCGGCTACGTCGGGCATGACGGCGAGGGCGTGGTGCAGGCGATCGTCAAGGACGGCGCGCGCGTCGAAACGGCGGGAGAAGGCGAGACGGTCACCCTCGTGCTCAACCAGACGCCCTTTTACGGCGAGAGCGGCGGACAGGTCGGCGACGCCGGAAAACTGAGCTCGCTCAAGGGCTTCGAAGGCGTCGTCGAGGACACGTCGAAGCCGCTCGGCAAGCTCCACGCGCTCCGCACCCGCGTCGCCAGCGGCAGCGTCGCGGTCGGCGACACGCTCGCCCAGTCGGTCGATGCCGAGCGCCGCGCCGCGACCCGCGCCAACCACAGCGCCACCCATTTGCTCCACGCCGCGCTCCGCGACGTGCTCGGCGGCCATGTGACCCAGAAGGGCAGCCTCGTCGCGCCCGACCGGCTGCGCTTCGACTTTTCGCACCCCAAGGCGCTCAGCCTCGACGAAATCGCCCGCGTCGAGGCCGAGGTGAATGCCGAGATTCGCGCCAACGAGCCGGTCTCGACCCGGCTGATGACCCCCGACGACGCGGTCGCGGCGGGCGCGCTCGCGCTGTTCGGTGAGAAATATGGCGACGAGGTGCGCGTCCTGTCGATGGGCCGCGAGGGCGCCGACCGGCGCTATTCGGTCGAGCTGTGCGGCGGCACCCACGTCGATGCCACCGGCGACATCGCGCTGTTCAAGATCGTCGCCGAAAGCGCGGTAAGCTCGGGCGTCCGCCGGATCGAGGCGCTGACCGGGGCAGGCGCGCTCGCCTGGCTCAACGGCCGCGACCAGAAGCTGCGCGAGGCCGCGGCGAGCCTCAAGGCCTCGCCCGACGAGGTCCCCGCGCGGATCGCCGCGCTGGCCGACGCCAACCGCAAGCTCGAACGCGAGCTTGCCGAGGCGAAAAAGGCGCTGGCGATGGGCGGGGGCAGCATGGCCGACGCGACCGGGCCGGAGGATGTCGGCGGCACCGCCTTCCTCGGGCGGGTGGTCGAAGGCCTCGATCCCAAGGAACTTCGCTCGACCGTCGACGCGATGAAGAGCGAGGTCGGCTCGGGCGTAGCCGCGCTGGTCGCGATCAACGACGGCCGCGCCTCGGTCGCGGTCGGGGTCTCCGCCGACAAGGCGGGCAAGCCCTCGGCAGTCGACCTCGTCAAGGCGGCGGTCGCCGCGCTCGGCGGGCAGGGAGGCGGCGGACGCCCCGACATGGCGCAGGGCGGCGGTCCCGACGGGGCGAAGGCCGACGCGGCGCTGCAAGCGGTGCGCGACGCGCTCGCCACGGGCGGGGCGTGATCGACCCGCCATCGTCCGCGCCGCTGACGCTCGACGGCGCCTGCCACTGCGGCGCGGTCCGTTTCACCGCCTTCCTGCCCGAAGGCCTCGCCTCGGCGCGGCGGTGCAACTGCTCGATTTGCCGAATGCGCGGGGCGGTCGCGGTGACCTCGCGGATCGGGAACTTCAAGGTAACCGAGGGCGCCGACCAGCTCGCCACCTATCGCTTCAACAGCGGGGTCGCCGAGCATCATTTCTGCCGGGCCTGCGGCATCTACACCCACCACAAGCGCCGCTCGAACCCCGACGAATATGGGGTCAACGTCGCCTGCCTCGAGGGCCTGTCGCCGTTCGATTTTCCCGACATCGTCGTCAACGAAGGCCGAGTCCACCCCAATGACGCCGGGGCGAACTATCGCCCGATCGCCGGGTGGCTGCGCTACACGCCTGCCGAATGACCTTCCGCGCCACCGTCCTCACCCTCTATCCCGAGATGTTCCCGGGGCCTCTCGGCGTGTCGCTGGCGGGCCGGGCGCTGGGCGAGGGTACGTGGTCGCTGGAGGCGCGCAACATTCGCGATCATGCGATCGACAAGCACCGCACGGTCGACGACACGCCGGCCGGGGGCGGCGCGGGCATGGTGCTTCGCTGCGACGTGCTCGCGGCGGCGATCGACGCGGTGGCCGATGGACGCCCTATCCTTGCGATGACTCCCCGCGGCGCGCCGCTGACCCAGGCGCGGGTGCGCGAGCTGGCGAGCGGCGAGGGGGCGATCATCCTGTGCGGCCGGTTCGAGGGGTTCGACGAGCGGATCTTCGAGGCGCGCCCCATCGAGCCGGTCTCGATCGGCGACTATGTGCTGTCGGGCGGCGAGCTCGGCGCGCTGGTCCTGCTCGACGCTTGCGTTCGGCTGCTCCCCGGGGTAATGGGCGCGGCCTCCAGCGGTGAGGAGGAGAGCTTCGAAACGGGGCTTCTCGAATATCCGCACTACACCCGACCCGTGGAATGGGAAGGACGCACGATCCCCGAAGTGCTGCGATCGGGGGATCATGCGAAGATTGCCGCATGGCGCCACGCCAGGGCAATCGAGGATACACGGTCACGGCGACCGGACCTGATTGCACGCCATGGGGGCGGGCAGGGGTCGTCGCCCTCTGGCGCGCGGCGTGACGATTAGGAAACGAGAAGAGCAATGAACCTGATCCAGACCCTCGAGGCCGAAGCCGTCGAGGCCCTCACCGCCGATCGCGCGATCCCCGAGTTCCGCCCGGGCGACACGCTTCGCGTCGGCGTCAAGGTGGTCGAAGGCGAGCGCAGCCGCGTCCAGATGTACGAAGGCGTGTGCATCGCCCGCGCCAACAAGGGCGTGAATTCGAACTTCACCGTCCGCAAGATTTCGTTCGGCGAGGGCGTCGAGCGCGTCTTCCCGCTCTATTCGCCCAACGTCGATTCGATCGAGGTGGTGCGCAAGGGCGCCGTTCGCCGCGCCAAGCTCTATTATCTGCGCGGTCGCCGCGGCAAGTCGGCGCGCATCGCCGAGCGTCGCGACCCGAAGCGCGAGGAAGCCGCCAAGAAGGGCGAATAAGCTTTCGACGAACGGGGCTTCACAGCCCTTTCGTCACCGCTAGAGATAGGGGCGTCCGGGGGCTTTTCCGGGCGCCCTTTTCCTTGCCCGGAGTTTGCCGATGACTCTTACCCGCACTTCGCTCGCGCTTGGCGCCCTGCTGTCGGCCACCTCGGCGCTCGCCGGCCTGCCCGTCCCGCCCGGCGTGAGCGAGCAGCCGCTGACGCTCGACCGGGTGTTCGCCTCGCCCTCGCTGACCGGCCAGGCCCCGCGCGGGGTCAAGCTGTCCCCCAACGGCCGGATCCTGACCGAGCTTCGCAATCGCGCCGACGACCGCGAACGCTACGACCTGTGGGCGGTCGATACCTCGACCGGACAGGCGCGGATGCTGGTCGACAGCCAGAAGGTCGGCACCGGCGCCGCGCTCAGCGAGGCCGAGAAGATGCAGCTCGAGCGCAAGCGTCTGGGCGGGCTCAAGGGCATCCTCGACTATGGCTGGACACCCGATTCAAAGGCGATCCTCGTCCCGCTCGACGGCGACCTCTACCTCGCTTCGCTCGACGGCAAGGTCACCCGGCTGACCAACAGCAAGGACGGCGAGCTCAACCCCGCGATCAGCGAAAAGGGCAATTACGTCAGCTTCGTCAGCGGGCAGAAGCTGTGGGTCGGCAAGGTCGGCGCAAAACCCAAGGCGATCACGCCGGGCGGCGGGACGATCCACTATGGCGAGGCCGAATTCGTCGCGCAGGAAGAACTCGACCGCTTCACCGGCTATTGGTGGAACCCCGACGACACGCGGATCGCGGTCGAATGGTACGACGAATCGAACGTCAAGGTCGTCACCCGTACCTCGATCGGAGCCGAGGAGACGACCACCTTCGAACAGCGCTACCCGGCGGCGGGGACGCCCAACATCGTCCCCCATCTCGAGATCATCAGCCCCGACGGTGGCCGCAAGGTGGCCGCCGACCTCGGGCCCGACAAGGACATCTACCTCGCGCGGGTCGACTGGGCGAAGGACGGCAAGACCCTCTACGCCCAGATCCTCAACCGCGTGCAGGACCGGCTCGACATGCGTGCGATCGACCCGGTAACCGGCAAGAGCCGCGTGCTCTTTTCCGAACGTGCCGCCCCCGGCCACTGGATCAACCTCGCCGATTACAAATGGCTCGACGACGGCAGCCTGATCTGGGTGTCCGAACGCACCGGGCTCGCGCAGCTCTATCGCTTCGACCGCGGGCAGTGGACCAAGCTCACCAGTCTCGCCGGCCCGGTCGCGGGAATCGCCGGGGTCAACCAGGCGACGGGCAGCGTCTATTTCGAAAGCAATGCCGAGGATCCGCTCGCGCAGCAGGTCTATCGCACCAGCTATCGCACCGCGTCGCCGCCGGTCCGCCTGACCGACCCGGCGTTCGTCAATGGCGCGTCGATGGACAAGAAGGGGACGCGGCTCATCGTCGGGCGAAGCTCGGCGACCCAGCCGGCGCAATCCTACCTCGCTGACGGCGACGGCAAGCGGATCGCGTGGATCGCCGAGAACCGGCTCGACGCCAGCCACCCCTACGCCCCCTATCTCGCCGCGCACCAGCTCGCGCGCAACGGCTCGATCAAGGGGCCGGGCGGCGACACGCTCTATTACAAGCTCATCACCCCACCGAACATGAAGCCGGGCCAGCGCTACCCGGTGTTCTTCGAACATTACGGCGGTCCGCACAGCCAGACGGTGACCAAGGGGTTCGAAAACCCGCTGACCGAATATCTGGTCCAGCAGGGCTACGTCTATTTCGAGATCGACAATCGCGGTTCGGCCAATCGCGGGGTGGCGTTCGAAAAGCCGATCTACCACGCGATGGGCTCGGTCGAGGTCGCCGACCAGAAGGCGGGGGCGGACTTCGTCAAGACGCTGCCGTTCGTCGATCCCAGCCGGGTCGCGATCTACGGCTGGTCGTATGGCGGTTACATGACTCTCAAGATGCTCGAGACCAATCCCGGCACCTATGCGGCGGGTATCGCCGGGGCGCCGGTCACGCGCTGGGAACTGTACGACACTGCCTACACCGAGCGCTACATGGGCGACCCGCGCCAGGTGCCGCAGGCCTATGCCGCGTCCGACGCGGTCGAACAGTCGCTCGGCATCCGCGACCCGCTGTTCGTCATCCACGGGCTCAGCGACGACAACGTCGTCTTCCCCAATTCGAGCGCGCTGTTCGCCAAGATGCAGGGGGCGGCGGTGCCGTTCGAAATGGCGGTCTACCCGGGCTACACCCACCGCGTCGCCGGCCCGAAGGTCAGCGTCTCGGTCTGGCAGGGCATCCTGAACTTCCTCAAGCGCAACGGCGTCGGCCCCGGCCCGCGTTGACTTTGGGCGGAGCAGCCGTCACGGCGTGCTGCAACGCACAAGAAGGATGAAACGCCATGTCGGGCTATCGGGTCGCGGTCGTCGGGGCGACCGGCAATGTCGGTCGTGAACTGCTGAATATCCTCGCCGAACGGCACTTTCCACTCGCCGAAGTCGCCGCGGTCGCCAGCCCGCGCTCGACCGGCGACATCATCGACTTCGGCGACAGCGGCGAGGAACTGAAGGTCAAGAACCTCGAGCATTTCGACTTTTCGGGCTGGGACATGGCGCTGTTCAGCGCCGGCGGCGACATCAGCAAGAAATATGCGCCGATCGCGGCGGCGGCGGGCTGCACGGTGATCGACAACAGCTCGGCCTACCGCATGGACCCCGACGTTCCGCTGATCGTGCCCGAAGCGAACCCGGAAGCGATCGACGGCTACCGCGCCCGCAACATCATCGCCAATCCCAACTGCTCGACCGCGCAGATGGTGGTGGCGCTAAAGCCGCTGCACGACGCGGCGACGATCAAGCGGGTGGTCGTCTCGACCTACCAGTCGGTGTCGGGCGCGGGCAAGGCGGGGATGGACGAGCTGTTCGAGCAGTCGCGCAACATCTTCGTCGGCGATTCGAACGAGCCCAAGAAGTTCACCAAGCAGATCGCCTTCAACGTCATCCCGCACATCGACGTCTTCCTCGACGACGGCTCGACCAAGGAAGAATGGAAGATGGTGGTCGAGACCAAGAAGATCCTCGACCCGAAGATCAAGGTCACCGCGACCTGCGTCCGCGTGCCGGTGTTCGTTGGCCACAGCGAATCGATCAACATCGAGTTCGAGAACGAGCTCAGCGCCGCCGACGCGCAGGCGATCCTTCGCGAGGCCCCGGGCGTGATGCTGGTCGATAAGCGCGAGGATGGCGGCTACGTCACCCCGGTCGAATGCGTCGGCGACTATGCCACCTTCGTCAGCCGGGTGCGCGAGGACCCGACCGTCGACAACGGCCTGTCGCTGTGGTGCGTCAGCGACAATCTGCGCAAGGGCGCGGCGCTGAACGCCGTGCAGATCGCCGAACTGCTCGGCCGGCGGCACCTGCAAAAGGCGGACTAAGCCTCGCGAGGGCCGGAGGCCGGCGGGAACCCGGCGTCGGCGACGCGCTTTGTGTCGACACGGAACCCGCGTCGACGCGGGCAGCGAGAGGAGCGAACCATGCGAATCCAGGCCGCACTGGCGATCATGCTGCTGGCGGGCGCCTGCCAGAACGCCGGCCCGTCGGGCGCTTCGCCGGTGACCGATGCCGAGGCGCGGCAGGTCGCCGAGCAGGCCGAGGCGAGCTTCACCGGAGGCAACGTCGATGCGATCATGAGCCATTATGCCGACGGCGCGACGATGATCGACGGGTCCGACCCGACCCCGACCACCGACCGCAAGGTCCAGACCGGCTGGGCGAAGACCTTCGCGTCGATGAAGCCCGCCGACTACCGGGTCACCAATCGCCAGATCAACATCGTCGGCCCCGACGCGTTCGTCTCGTCGGGGATCGAGAGCTTCACCGTCCAGGCGGGTAATGCGCGGCCGCGGGTCAGCGCGCGCTTCACCGACGTCTTCCACCGCGGCAACGACAAGCAGTGGAAGATCGTCGCAGAGCATGTGTCGATGCCGCCGACCCCGACGGGCGCGCCGCAATGACGTCAATGACCGGCGGCTGCGCCTGCGGCCGGGTCAGGTTCGAGGCCGAGGTCGACAGCGACGAGGCCTATCTCTGCCATTGCCGCATGTGCCAGCGCGCCAGCGGCAGCGTCAGCCTCGCGATGATCGGCATCGCCCGCGACGCCGTGAGGTGGGGGCGGGAGCCCGACTGGTATGCCTCCTCGCCGATCGCCCGCCGGCCGTTCTGCGCGAGCTGCGGCACCAGCCTCGGCTTCGCGTTCAACGACAGCGACCAGATGGACCTCACGGTCGCCGCGTTCGACGAGCCGGCGCGCTTTCGGCCGATCGCCAATTACTGCAGCGACAGCATCAACCGTGCCTTCCTCGACGCGTCGCGCTTGCCCGAAAAACCGGTTGGCGAGATTGACAGCGTCACCAGCCGCTGGGCGTCGGCGGGATTGCCGACGCCATGAGCGAGGCGCTTCCGCCCGTTCAGCGCTGGACCGCGTCGGACGGGGTCGAGCTCGCCTATCGCGAGGTCGGCAGCGGTCGCCCGGTGGTGCTCGTCCACGGGCTTTTCTCCGACTCGGTGGTCAACTGGATCAAGTTCGGCACCGCTCAGGCGCTCGCCGCGCGAAATTTCCGCGTCGTCATGCCCGACCTCCGCGCGCACGGCGCCTCGTCGGCCCCGCATTCGGCCAGCGACTATCCCCCCGGCCGCCTTTCCGCCGACCTTAGAGAGCTGATCGCGCAGCTCCATCTGGTCGAGGGTACCTACGACCTCGGCGGCTTCTCGCTCGGCGCGCGGACGGTGGTTCAGTCAGTCGGCGAAGGGCTACGGCCGCGTCGCGCCATTCTCGGCGGGGCGGGGCTGGAAGGGTTGCTCGGCTGGATCCGGCGCAAGGACTTCTTCGTCGACACGATCCGCGATTTCGACACGATCGAGCGTGGCGACGAGCGCTGGTTCACGGTCCAGTTCATGAAGACGATGAAGATCGACCGGATCGCGGCAAGTCACCTGCTCGCGGCGTTCGAAAATGCGCGGCCCGAATGGCTCGACGCCTTCACCATGCCGACCGCGGTGATCTGCGGGACCGAGGATCATGACAATGGGTCGGCGGAAAGGCTGGCCGGGGCGCTTGTGCGCGCGCGCTACATCGCCATCCCCGGTACGCACATGTCGAGCGTGACCCGGCCGGAATTCGGCCGGGCCATCGCCGACTATCTGGACGAGCCGCTTTAGTAGGCGACCGCGCCCGCCTTGGTCTGTTCGTCGATCGTGTCGTCGACGATGTTCTTGGCCTTTGTCCCGGCGTCCTTCAGCGAACGCCCGGCGTCGGCCAGCTTGTCGGTCGGAGTCGCCGTCTCGAGCCCGAGCTTGTCGCCCAGCACGCGCGCGCGGCTTCCCGCCTCGGCGAGGCCGTCCTTCACGCGGGTCGAAATCTGCTCGCCGATCTCGCCGGCACTCTTGCCGCTCTTACGGAAGAAATAGGCGCCCGCGGCGATCGCCGCGACGGCGGTGATCGCGCCGGTGGCGATCCCCGCGCTGACGTAGGGGCGTGTCCGAACGGTGCGGACGGTGCGCGCCGGCAGGCTCGCGTTCGCCTTTTTCGGCGCGGACTTGCGGGTACGGGTGGTAGCCATCGAAAAACTCCTCACGCTGATGGTTGGATGTGAGGAGTGAACGAACGGCGGGGCGCCACGCTCCCCGCCGTCGTCGCAAAATTACGGCTTTTTGCCGAGTGAGCGGTTTTGCGCCTTACAGCTGGCCCAGCATCGTGTCGGCGCCCGACACCGCATATTCGCCCGGCTGCTCGACGTTGATCGACGCGACCTTGCCGTCGTCGACGATCATCGAATAGCGCTGGCTGCGCTGGCCCATGCCGAACTTCGACGCGTCCATGCCCAGCCCGAGCGCCTCGGCGAAATCGCCGTTGCCGTCGGCCAGCATGGTGATGTCCTCGCTGCCCTGGTCCTTGTTCCAAGCGCCGAGCACGAAGGCGTCGTTGACGCTGGTCGCGACGATTTCGTCGACGCCCTTGCCCTTCAGCTCGGAGGCCTTTTCGACATAGCTCGGCAGGTGCCTGGCCGAACAGGTCGGGGTATAGGCCCCCGGCACCGCGAACAGCGCCACCTTCTTGCCCTTGAAATAGTCGCCGGTGCGAACCGGGATCGGGCCTTCGGGGGTCGCGAGGGTTACCGGCACATCGGGGATCGTGTCGCCGACCTTGATCGTCATCGTTCATGCTCCTTGTAAGGGGTGAGCCGCAGATAGGCGCGGTCGGTGACGCTTCCAAGGCTTGCGCCGCGACGCCAACGCGGCTCATGCGTTGGGAATGGCGATGGACGACCCGCGCTACCTTACCGGCCAGCTGCTGCTCGCCATGCCCGGCATGGGCGACCCGCGCTTCGACCACGCGGTGATCGCGATCTGCGCGCACGACGAAAAGGGCGCGCTCGGCATCGGCATCGGCCACCAGCGGCAGGGGATTTCGCTTCGCGGATTGGTCAAGCAGCTCGGGCTCGAGCCGGGCGACGTGCCCGATTCGCCGGTGTTCCACGGCGGCCCGGTCGAACCCGGGCGCGGCTTCGTGATCCACAGCGACGACTGGGCGGGGCAGGACTCGATCGTCGTGCCGGGAATCGGTACGCTGACCGGCACGGTCGACGTCTTGAAGGCGATCGCGGCGGGAAAGGGACCGACCCGCTTTCTTGTCGCGCTCGGCTACGCCGGCTGGGGGGCAGGGCAGCTCGACGAGGAAATGACCCGCCACGGCTGGTTCGCCGCGCCCGCCGACCAGGCGATCCTGTTCGGCGAGCCCGCCGACGGCCGCTGGAACGCCAGTTTCAAGGCGATCGGGATCGATCCGCGCCTCCTTGTCGGGCAGACCGGCGCCGCCTAAGTTCGTCTCTCGCCTGAATTTGTAATTGCGGGGCCGCTCGGCTACGGGCGCGCCAACCCATTTTAGACCGGAGATAATTCGCCGTGGCCACCACCGCCGATACCCTGACCCGCGCCAATGCCGACGACTATGTCGTCAAGGACATCTCGCTCGCCGATTTCGGCCGCAAGGAAATCAATATCGCCGAGACCGAGATGCCCGGCCTGATGGCGCTGCGCGAGGAATATGGCGCGTCACAGCCGCTCAAGGGCGCGCGGATCACCGGCTCGCTGCACATGACGATCCAGACCGCGGTGCTGATCGAGACGCTGACCGCGCTCGGCGCCGACGTCCGCTGGGCGACCTGCAACATCTTTTCCACCCAGGACCATGCCGCCGCCGCGATCGCCGCGACCGGCACCCCGGTGTTCGCGGTGAAGGGCGAGAGCCTCGCCGATTACTGGGATTATGTCGGCCGCATCTTCGACTGGGAAAAGGACGGGGACGGCACCACCGCCAACCTGATCCTCGACGACGGCGGCGACGCGACCATGTTCGCGCTGTGGGGCGCGCGGATCGAGGCGGGCGAAACCATGCCCGAGGCCGCCAATGCCGAGGAAATCGAGTTCCAGCGCGCGCTCAAGGCGTTCGTCAAGGCCAAGCCCGGTTATCTCACCAGGAGCGTCGCCAACATCAAGGGCGTCAGCGAGGAAACCACTACCGGCGTCCACCGGCTCTACCAGATCGCCAAGGACGGGAAGCTCCCGTTCCCGGCGATCAACGTCAACGACAGCGTCACCAAGTCGAAGTTCGACAATCTCTACGGCTGCAAGGAATCGCTGGTCGACGCGATCCGCCGCGCGACCGACGTGATGCTCGCCGGCAAGATCGCCTGCGTCGCGGGCTTCGGCGATGTCGGCAAGGGCAGCGCCGCCTCGCTCCGCCAGGGCGGCGCGCGCGTGATGGTCACCGAAATCGACCCGATCTGCGCGCTCCAGGCGGCGATGGAAGGCTATGAGGTCGTGACGATGGAAGAGGCGGTCAAACGCTGCGACATCTTCGTCACCGCGACCGGCAACGAGGACGTCATCACCGCCGAGCACATGAAGGCGATGAAGCCGATGAGCATCGTCTGCAACATCGGCCACTTCGACAGCGAGATCCAGATCGCCGCGCTCGACAATTACAAGTGGACCGAGATCAAGGAAGGCACCGACCTCGTCGAATTCCCCGACGGCAAGCAGATCCTGATCCTCGCCAAGGGCCGCCTCGTGAACCTCGGCTGCGCCACCGGCCACCCGAGCTTCGTGATGAGCTCGAGCTTCACCAACCAGACGCTTGCGCAGATCGAGCTGTGGACCAAGTCGGACCAATATAAGAACGAGGTCTACGTCCTTCCCAAGCACCTCGACGAAAAGGTCGCGGCGCTCCACCTCGAAAAGCTCGGCGTCCACCTGACCAAGCTGTCGAAGAAGCAGGCCGACTATATCGGCGTGCCGACCGAAGGCCCGTTCAAGCCCGACCACTACCGCTACTGATCAGGCGTCGGCGAGCGGTCCCAGCGCATCGCGGAGTGGCCCCAGCCACTTCGCGTAGGGCCGCCACGCGCCGATCCCCGACCGGTTGATCGGCCGGCGCACCTGCTCGGCGCTCGGCGTCCGCACCGACCGATCGGAGCGGCGCGGGTCGAGTAGGCCATCGGCCCAATCGAGGCCCAGCTCCTCGAGCACGCGCCGGACCACGGGTTCGGGGCTGTCGACGAGCGCCTCGTAACGCACGCGCGTCATGAAGCGGGGCGAGGTGGCCGCGACATGGTCGGTGAACCGCGCATAGTCGCGATAATTCATCGCCTGGTGGACGAGGTCGAACGAGGCCGGGTGGGTCGAGGCGAAATGGTGGGTGTAGTTGGAAAAACAGCAGTCCATCGCGCCGCGGCGAATCTCGATGAAGCGGGCCTGCGGCAGGATCGCCCGGATGAACAACAGGTCGGGCCAGTTGGTCGGCATCTTGTCGATGAAAAAGGGCTTGTCGGTTCGCCGGTGCGCGCCCGCGCGGCGCAGATATTCCTCGCCCAGCGCGCTGCGCTCGCCCGCGTTCATCGCCTCGACCAGCCGCGGCGAATCGATCGGCCCGCGGGTCATCCTCATCTCCAGCGCCGAGCGAAGCAGCGCGAGCGTGTAGGGCAGCTCGCCGACCGCCTCGATCGCCGGATGGCGTCCCAATATCTGTTCGAGCAGGGTCGAGCCCGAACGCGGCTGGCTGACGAGGAAGATCGGCGTTGGACCCTCGCGCTCGACCGCCGGCGCCAGCCGCTCGGAATCGGCGAGCGCGATCAGCCGGTCGATGTCGCGGGTCAGCGTCGCGGGATCGTAGGCCAGCTCCTCGGCGCGCAGGCGATTGCCGGTCGAATAATGGCCGAACGCGGTCTCATGCTCGCCGCGGTCGTGATAGGCGCGGCCGAGCGCCATGTGCAGCGGGACGATGTTGCGAATATCGATCGCGCGTTCGAGCGCCGCTTTCATCGCCGCGACATCCTCGTCGGTCAGCACCCGCGCCTTGATGTCGGCGAGCGCCCACCACGCTTCGCCCCGCTCGGGGTCGCGCGCAAGGACGTCGCGATAGGCGGCGACCGCCCCCTCGGTATCCCCGGCGAAGCGGAGGCTGTGCCCGTAGGGTATCCGGAACCGGCTTTCCCCGGGGTCGGCCGCGACCGCCGCGCGATGGAGCGCCGCGGCCTCGTCGGCATTCCCCAGCCGCTCGACGATGGTCGCGCGAGTCGCCACCAGCCGGGGATCGTCGAACCGCTCGGCAAGCGCGGCGAAGGCCTCGTCGGCCTCGACCAGCCGTTCCTGCTGGCGCAGATTGTCGGCGAGCGCGAACAGCGTGTCGAAATCGCCGACGCCGAGCGCGATCGCCCGCCGAAGGAAGCGCTCGGACTGGAGCAGCGCGCCCGACTGGATCGCGATCCGCCCGAGTAGCGCCAGCCCGCGCGGCTCGTCGCGGTGCTTGCGAAGATGGTCGATCGCCAGCCGCGAGGCACCATCGACGTCGCCGCGCGCGAGGAGCCGCTCGGCATCCTGCAGGGTGGGGAAGGCGGAAACCTCTCCCGCGCGCTCAGACATAGCCGAGGATCGCGCGGAGCGACGGCGAGGCATAGTCGACCAGCTTGCGGTGCCGCTCGGGAAGGGTCGAGGGAACGCGCTGGATCGAGCCCGACAGGTTCTCGCGCGCCGTCCCGCTCTGCCGCCGGTCCGCACCGACCCGCACCCGCTCGCGCCAATTGCCCGGCACGTCGATCCCGCACGCCCCGAACAGGCCTCCGAAATAGGCCTCCGCCGCGTCGGATTCGAGGTCCTTCACCGCCGCGACCAGCTCCTCGTAGCGCACCAGGTGGACCGAGGGGGAGCCGAGCCAGGCGACGACGTTGAGGTCGTACATGTCGGCCATGCTCGGCGACTTGGTGTGGATGCCGAAGATCATCAGCGTCAGCAGCTCGTCGATCCCCAGCCGTCCTTCCTTGACGAAGTCGACATTCCCCTCGAACTCGTCGGACAGGAAGAAGCGGGCGCGCGCGAGCACCCAGTCGTAAGGGTCGCGGCACAGCAGGACGTGGCGGACCCCGGCAAGCTCGATCGCCGAGGAATCGGAAAAGAACAGGTGCCCGTGGCTGAACAGCCGCCGCGCCGGGTCGAGCGCGGCGAGGTGCTGCTGGAGATTGCCCCACTGGATGAACTGCGCGCGATATTGCTGGTCGAGCGGGACGAACATCCTGAGGATGTTCATCAACAGGTGGGTCCCGCTCTTGGGGATGCTGTTGAGGAACAGCGACTGGCGAAGCGGCGACGGCGCGAACCGCCGCGTCTCCTCGTCGAGCGTGTCGGCTTTCAGCGTGATCGTCGGCATGGATGACGGGCTAGCGCGGGACGCGTTGCGGGGGAAGGGCGGCGCACGCGCACCGCCCTTCCGTTTACCGTCAGAACTTCTTCGACACGTTCAGGAAGAACTGCCGCCCGAGGAAGTCGTATTGCGACGTCCCGA
This sequence comes from Sphingomonas sp. ASV193, assembly GCF_040203355.1. NCBI lineage: Bacteria > Pseudomonadati > Pseudomonadota > Alphaproteobacteria > Sphingomonadales > Sphingomonadaceae > Sphingomonas > Sphingomonas sp. ASV193. Next base: position 433,829 of record NZ_JBEHBW010000001.1, on the reverse strand, counting down.
CCACCGGCCCGATCAGCGTCGGCAGCCCGCCACCACCGATCGTGCTGACCCGCGGCGGCTTGGTGTCGAAGATGTTGCGCACGCCGAAGGTCAGCTCGGTCTGCGCGTTGGCCGGCCCGAAATCCTTGGTGATCGAGGCGTTGTGATAGACCGTCGTCGGCACCTTCAGCCGGACGCAATAATCGCCCCAGATGATCGAGCTTTGGCAGAGCGAACCGCCATGGCGGTCCTTGAACCGCTGCTCGTTCGACGCCGACCCGTAGATCTCCGCGCCCCAGAAGACCGACCAGCCGCCGCGTGGCTTCCACGTCGCGTTGAGGTTGGCGACGAACTTGGGATCGCCGATCGTGCCGTTGAAGTCGTCGACCGGGCTGGTCGGAAGCACCTGCTTCTTGTCCTTGAGCTGGCGGGTGGCGTTGCCGAGCAGCGTCAGCGAACCCCAGCGGCCGAGGTTCTGCGCGACGCGCAGGGTGAAATCCACCCCGGTGTTCGTCTGCGACGAAATGTTGATATATTTGTCGTAGATGTTGGTGATCGCCCGCTGGTCGGTGATCTCGGGCCCGCCGCGCGTAAACAGGCTGCACAATGGATCGGTCGGGAAATTGGGCGAATCGTAGCAGCCGAACACGATGTTGGCGGCGCCGAGCTGCGAGATCTCGCCCTTCACCTTGATGTTGAAATAATCGACCGCCAGGCTGACCGAGGTGCGCGGCAGCGCGGCGATGCGCGGGGTGAGGATGACGCTCGCGGTCCACGCCTTCGAGGTTTCCGGCCGCAGATTGCCGATGCCGCCCGACGAATGGGTCGTCGCGGTGATCGATCCGCCGCCATAATTGCCGGGGATGCCCGCCGCGGCGCAGTTGTCGGCGATCCGCTGGTCGATATTCCCCTGGCTGAGGTTGAAGGCGTAGTTGACGCACGGGTCGATCGCGCGCGCGCCGATGAACCCGGTCTCGTCGGCCTTGAACTCCTCAAACAGCGCGGGGGCGCGGAACGAGGTGCCGTAAGTGCCGCGGAACTGGAGGGTGTTGTTGACCGCCCAGTTGGCGCCCAGCTTGTAGGTCCAGTTGCCCTTGGTGGTCTCGCTGAATCCGTCGGAGCGGCGGGTCGCCTTGACGTTGGTCCAGCGCGCGTCGGCGTTGATCGACAGGTTCTTGAAGAAAGGCCGGTCCCTGAAGATCGGGATGCCGATTTCGCCGAACGCCTCGGTCGTCACTTCCTTGCCCGCGGTGATCCCGCCCGAGCTCGCGCCCCAGGCGTTGCCCGCCAGCGTGATCGCGCCGGGCGTGTCGACGATCGAATCGCGGCGCGCGTCGACCCCGATCGCCATCGCCACCGGGCCGGCGGGAAGGTCGAACAGGTTGCCGTTGATCGACGCTTCGGCCGACAGCTGGTTGTAGATCGTCTTGCCGGTCTCGGTATCGAACAGGTAGGCGATCTGCGCGGGGGTGAGCTTGCCCATCAGGAAGTTGGGATCGACCCACGGCAGGTCCTGGCACTGCTTGCCCGACACCGGCAGCGTCTGGCCGACGCACGAAGCGGTCTGGAAGCTCGACGCGTCGATCGCATCCTTCAGGATCTGTTCCTGCCGGTAGATGCCCTTGTTGTGGCTGTACTGGACGTGGGCGTCGAACTTCCACCCGCGCATGAACCCGCCAAGGTCGCCGCGGAAGCCGCCGAGCGTGCGGGTGTAATCGACCCGCTGGCTGGCATCGACGCCATGGTCGGTAACCGCGGTCGGGCTGAGGAAGTTGAGTCCGGTCCAGCCCGGCGCCCAATAGCTGCCGTTACCGCCGTAATAGCTTCCCGAGCTGGTGAAGCCGAAGGTCCAGAACTGGCGGTAGCCGTGCTGCGCGGTCTTGCGGCGGTTACCGAGGAACTCGCCATAGGCCTCGATGTCGTCGGTCAGATGATAGGCGGCGTCGGCGTAGAGCGTGTAGCGCTCGGTCCGCGGGATGATCGTCTGGCGTCCGGCGAACGGATTGAAGTCGTTCTGCACCGCGTGCGAGGCGGGGCTGTAGCCAGTCGGGAACCAGCCCGACGGCGCCTGGAAGCAGCTATAGTCGCCGCAACCCGCGATCGGCGGCAGGTTCAGAGTCTCGCCCGGATACTGGTACTGGATGAGGTTGACCGGGCCGACGAAGGTGCCGTCGCCGAGCCGCAGGTTCCCGCGCCCGCCGAGGTAGTTATACTCGTAGTCGTAGGTCCACACCTGTCCGACCGGCAGGTCCTCGCAATGATATTTGCCGGTGCGCGGGTCGATCAGGTCGGCGCGGGCATTGCTTCCCTGGCGGAAGACATAGGCCTCGGGACAGTTGAGATATTTGCGCTGCCCGCGGTTGAGCTCGTTCTGGCGGAAATAGTCGAGCGCGACCATCACGTGGCCGCGGTCGTTCGCCTTGCCCCACAGCACGCTGCCGCGGAACTGCTCGCCGCCCTTCTTGCCGGTGAGGTTGCCGGCGGCATCGACTGCAGGCCGTTGAAATCGGTCTTGGTGACGAGGTTGACCACCCCCGCGACCGCGTCCGAACCGTAGATCGACGAGGCGCCGGTCTTGAGGATGTCGACGTTCTTGACGATCGACTGGGGCAGGACGTTGAGGTCGAACGACGACACGCCGCCGCGCGTCCCCGCCGGACCCGCGCGCCGCCCGTTGAGCAGCACGAGGGTGCGGTTGGGGCCGAGGCCGCGAAGATCGATCGTCTGCGACCCCGGACCGCCGTCGGTGACGAGGTTCGACGACAGCGCCGTAGTAATCTGGGTCGAGCCCGCCGCGATCGGCGAGGACTGGAGCGTGTCGCCGAGGCTGATCTTGCCCGACTTCTCGGCCAGCGCCGGGTCGATCCGCTGGACCGGGTCGGGGCTGGTGAACTCGGGCTGGCGGAGCCGCGTGCCGGTGACGACGATCGCGTCCTTGTCGACCGGGTCGACCTTCGGCACCGCCTTGACGATTTTGGTCGGCGGCGGGGCGGCGGGATCGACGGGCTGGCTCTCCTGCGTCGCGACCGGGGCCTGCGCGTCCTGCGCGAGCGCCGGGGTCGCGAGCAACATCGAGCCGATCGACGCGCCGGCGAACAGGCCGGACCTGGCGATGGCGCGGAAGGAAGTGGCGGTCATTGTGAGTCCCCTTGTCGACGCACTGCCCATCCGTGCGATCGTATGACCCTCAAGTTTTCGCGCCGGGCGATCCCAGTCAAGGCGAAGTCGCGCCGAGATGAGGCAAGACGAGGGGGCGTCGAACGATTGTCGGACACTGTCGCCTTGCTGCAACAATCATGTTGCCGAAACGATCGAAACGCCGGCGACCGCCGACTTGTCCCTGCTTGCCGGGCGCGCCTATGGAAGGACGATGGTGGACGGGGGCACGCGCGGATGATCGGACAGCCCGGGCTGGCGGCGGCGATCGTCGTCGTGGCCGCGCTGTGGGCGGCGATCGCGGCGGGCTTGTCGATCCTCGCCGTCCGCCGACTTCGCCGCGCCGGCCTGGTGATCGACGCGGCGCGCGACTTCAGGCGGCTGCTCGCGTCGGCACCGGCCCGCCCGGTCGTGTTGCTTCCCGACGGCAGCATCGAATGCGACCGCCAGCTCGCACGCGACCTCGGGCTCGATTCGGTCCCGACCCAGCTCTCCGGACTGGGCGAGGGCGACCATGCGCTCGACCCCGCCGATCTCGCGGCGATGGAGGCGGCGCTGGCGGGCGCCGCGCTCGGTGGCAAGACGGTTCGCTTCCAGCTCGGCATCAAGGGCAGCGAGCGGGCGATGGAGGTCCGCGCCGCGCCCGCCGCGCCCCCCGCCGCACCGGGGACGATGCTGCTGTGGCTGCTCGACGTCTCGACCGCCGAGACCGAGCGCGCGGCGCTGTCGCGGCGGCTCGACCAGACCGAGAGCGCGCTCGACGCGCTTACCCACCTGATCGAGGCGGCGCCCTTCCCGATGTGGTATCGCGGCCCCGACCTCAGCCTCGGACTGGTCAACTCGGCGTTCGTCACCGCGGTCCAGGCGCGCGACGCGGCCGAGGTGATCGCGCGCGGCAACGAGCTGCTCGACGCCGGCGGCGGCGACAGCGCGAAAGCGGGGGCGATCAAGGCGCTCGAGCAGGGGCGGCCCTATTCGCGAACCCAGCCGGCGACGCTCGGCGAGGAACGGCGTATGCTCCGGCTGGTCGACGTGCCGCTGCCGACCGGGGCGGTGGCGGGCTTCGCGATCGACATCCAGGCGCTCGAGGACGCGCGCCACGAGCTAAGCCGCCACGTCCAGTCGCAGCGCGAGCTTGCCGACCGGATGACCGCGGGCGCGGTCCAGTTCAATCCCGACCGCCAGCTCGACTTCTACAACCAGCCGTTCGCGGTGATGGCGCGGCTGGAGCCCGAGTGGCTCGACGAGCAGCCCGAGTTCGACCGGTTGATCGACCGGATGCGCGAGCAGGGCCGCCTGCCCGAAGTGCGCGACTTCCCGGCGTGGAAGCAGGACCGGCGAGGCTGGTTCATGAGCCCCGAGGAAATGATCGAGGAGGACTGGATCCTCGCCAACGGCGACCACTGGCGGGTGGTCGCCCAGCCGCTTCCCGACGGGGGGCTGCGGCTGATCCTCGAAGACCGGACCGAGCAGGTCCGGCTCGCCTCGGCGCGCGACACGCTGCTTCGGGTCCGCGCGGCGACCTTCGACAATCTGTTCGAGGCGGTCAGCGTGTTCGCCTCGGACGGGCGGCTCTATTTGTGGAACCGCCGCTTCAGCGAGGTGTGGAACCTCGACGAAAGCTGGCTCGGCGAGCATCCGCGGGTCGACGAGCTGGTCCCGGTGATGGCGCGCCAGCTGGTCAACCCGACCGCCGCGGCGCAGGTCCGCGAGCTGGTCCGCTCGACCACCACCGGGCGCCAGTCGGGGACCGGGCGGGTGATCATGACCGACGGTCGCCAGCTCGACTTCGCCGCGGTCCCGCTCCCCGACGGCAACGCGCTGTTCACCATGGTCGATGTGACCGATAGCAGCCGGATCGAAGCCGCCCTGCGCGAACGCACCGCCGCGCTGGAGGAGGCCGACCGGGTCAAGACCGGGTTCGTCGCCAACATGAGCTACGAGTTGCGCACGCCGCTGACGTCGATCGGCGGGTTCGCCGAGATGCTTGCCAACGGCTATGCCGGGCCGCTCGCGCCCGCGGCGAGCGATTATGTCGGCGCGATCCTCGAGGCGGTGTCGCGATTGTCGAAGATGATCGACGACGTGCTCGACCTCACCCAGGGCGGCGACCGGGCGGTGACGCTCGAGCGCGAGCGGATCGACATGGGCGGGCTGGTGCGGACGACGGTCGACACGCTTCGTCCGCGCGCCGAGGAGAAGCGCCAGTCGCTCAAGGTCGACATCGACCCGTCGGCGGGAACGGTGATCGGCGACGTCCGCCGGCTGCGCGAATCGATCGAGCATCCGCTGCGCAACGCGATCGCCTTCACCGATGCGCGCGGCAAGATCGCGATCAGCGCAAGCGGGGACGAGGCGGCGGTGACCATCGTCATCGCCGACAACGGGCGCGGGATCGCCGCCGAGGACCAGGAGCGCGTGTTCGAGCGTTTTCACCGGGTCGGCGATTCGACCGGGGGGCGCGGGGCCGACGCGGCGCTCGGGCTCGGGCTGCCGCTCACCCGCCAGTTCGTCGAGGCGCATGGCGGCAGCGTCAGGCTCGAGTCCGAACAGGGCAAGGGGACGCGGCTGACGCTCGTCATCCCGCGCGCGCCACAGTGATGCGCCAACCATGATCCTGGCCGACGAGGCGGCGACGCGGGCACTCGGCGCGCGCCTTGCCGCGCGGCTCCGGCCCGGCGACATCGTGACGCTGTCGGGAGCGCTCGGCGCGGGCAAGACCACGCTGGCGCGCGGGCTGATCGCCGCGCTGGGCCACGAGGGGGAGGTGCCGAGCCCGAGTTTCGCGCTGGTCCAGCCCTACGACGCGCTCAACCTGCCGCTGTGGCACGCCGACCTCTACCGGCTCGACGATCCCGCCGAGCTCGACGAGTTGGGGCTCGAGACGGTGCTCGCCGACGGCGCGCTTCTCGTCGAATGGCCCGAGCATGGCGGGGCGAATGCCTTCCCCGGCGCGCTTCGGCTCGCCTTTCACGAGGCGCCGGGCGGCGCGCGGCGCTTGACAGCGCAAGTGCCCGCGGCATGGGAGGACCGATGGCCGCCGCAATGACCCCCCCCGAGGCCGCGCCCGAATTCCTCGCCGCCAACGGCTGGGACGGAGCGAGGATCGAACCGCTGGCGGGGGACGCCAGCTTCCGCCGCTATTTCCGGGTTGTTCGCGGCGAGGCGCGCGCGGTGCTGATGGATGCGCCGCCGCCGCATGAGGACCCGCGCCCGTTCGTCGCGGTCGCGACCTGGCTCGACGAGGCGGGGCTGGTCGCGCCGAAGATTCTCGGCGCGGACCTCGATCGCGGGCTGCTGCTGCTCAACGACCTCGGCGACGTGCGGATGCGCGAATATGTCGACGAGCGGCCGGGCAGTGAAACCGAGCTGTACGAGATCGCGACCGACGTGCTGGTCCACCTCCATCGCCAGCCGCCGATGCCCGGCCTGCCGCCGCACGGGCTTGCCGAATGGTTGGCCGAGCTCGACCTGTTCTTAGACTGGTATTTGCCCGCGGTCGGGCTGCCGATCGCCGGTCACGACGAGTGGCGCAAGGCGTGGACCGAAGTGCTCGCGCCGGTCGCGAACGACGGGCTCGGCCCGGTGGTGGTGCTTCGCGACTATCATGCCGAAAATGTCATGCTGCTCGACGGCGCCGAGGGGATCGCGCGCTTCGGGCTGCTCGACTTCCAGGACGCGTTGGCTGGCCATCCGGCCTACGACCTCGTCTCGGTGCTCGAGGATGCGCGGCGCGACGTCACCCCGGCAATCGAGCGGGCGATGATCGACCGCTACCTTGCCGCGACCGGCAGCGGCCAAGCGTTCGAGCGCGCCTATTGGGCGCTCGCCGCGCAGCGCAACACGCGGATCCTCGGCGTTTTCTGCCGCTTGTGGAAGCGCGACGGCAAGCCGCGTTACAAGGCGTTCCAGCCGCGGATGTGGGGGCTGCTCGAACGAGACCTGGCGCATCCCTCGCTGGCGCCGGTCCGCGCCTGGTTCGACGCGCACGTCCCCGACGACCGGCGCACCGCCATCTGGCAGGGCGAGCTCGCGTGACCGGCGTCGTCCGCGCGCTCTCGATCCGGCCCGAGGTCGCCGCCGCGGTGCCGCGGACCGCGATGGTGATGGCCGCTGGGCTCGGCAAGCGGATGCGGCCGCTTACCGCGACCCGCCCCAAGCCGTTGGTCGAGCTGTCGGGCAAGGCGCTGATCGACCATGTGCTCGACCGGCTGCGCGCCGCGGGGGTCGAGCGGATCGTCGTCAACGTCCACTATCTCCCCGACGCGCTGATTGCGCACCTCAAGAGCCACGCGGGCGACTTCGACGTCGCGATCAGCGACGAGCGCGACCTGCTGCTCGAGACCGGGGGCGGGATGGTCAAGGCGCTCCCGCTGCTCGATGCCGACCCGTTCCTCGTCGTCAACAGCGACAATTACTGGGTCGATGGGCCAAGCGACGCGCTCAAGCTCCTCGCTGCGCACTGGGACGAGGCGAAGATGGACGCGCTGCTGCTGCTCGTCCCGCAGGCACGCGCGGGCGGGCATCGCGGTCAGGGCGACTTCCACATGACCGCGACCGGGCGGCTCAAGCGCCGCGCGCCGGGCAAGGTCGCGCCGTTCGTCTATACCGGCATCCAGATGGTTTCGAAGCGGCTGCTGCGCGACGCGCCCAAGGGGCCGTTCTCGACCAACCTGTTCTGGGACCGGGCGATCGCCGAGGGGCGCTGTTTCGGCGCGGTCCACCAGGGCCAGTGGTTCGACGTCGGCACCCCGGCGTCGATCAAGCTGGTCGAGGCCGCGCTCGCCGATGGCTGAGGCGTCTCGCCCCGCCGTCTTCACCATCCCCGCGCACCGCAGCTTCGCCGACGCGCTTGTCGCCGGGCTGATCCGCCGCCACGGCCGCGCCCCCGACGCGCTGGCGGGCGGGCGAATTCTGCTTCCCAACAACCGCGCGGTGCGGACGGTGACCGAGGCGTTCGTCCGCGCCAGCGGGGGCGGGCTGCTGCTTCCCCGGCTGATCGCGATCGGCGATCCCGAAATCGACGACCGAATCGGCGGGGCGCTCGACGCCGCCGACCTTAGCGATCCGCTGCCACCCGCGATCGACCCGCTCGATCGTCAGCTGCTTCTTGCCGGGTTGCTGCGCCGGCCGGGCGAGAGCGCGGCGGAGACGATGCGGCTCGCCGCCGACCTCGCGCGCGCGCTCGACGCGCTGCTGGTCGAGGAAGTGCCAGCCGCGCGGCTGAGGGAATTGCGGCCGCACGCCCCCGACCTCGCCGGTCACTGGCAAAGGGCGCTCGACCGGTTCGAGGCGGTGCTCGAGCGCTGGCCGCGGCTGCTCGCCGAGCGCGGGCGGATCGACCTCGCCGGGCGGCGCTCGCGATTGCTTCACGGGCTCGCCGCGCGCTGGCGCGACCGTCCACCGCCGGGCTTCACGATTGCCGCCGGGATCACCACCGCGGCTCCCGCGGTCGCCGCCCTGCTCGCCGCCGTCGCGCGGATCGAGGGCGGGGCGGTGGTGCTCCCCGGGCTCGCCCTCGCCGACAGCCTGCCCGAAGACGAGTGGGAAGCGCTCGGCCCCGACGCCGACGGCCGCGGCGAGGAGCGGCACCCGCAATATCATCTCAAGCAGCTGCTCGACCGGATGGGAATCGCCCGCGCCGAGGTCGAGCGCTGGCCGGCGGGTGGCCGCGCAGCTTCGCCCGCGGTTCGCTCGCGCGCGGTCGCCCATGCGCTTACCGCCGCCGAATTTTCCGACAAGTGGGCCTCGCTTCCCGCGCGCGAGCGGCGGCTGACCGGGGTCCGCTGCGTCGAGTTGGCCGATGCCGCCGCCGAGGCGCAGGCGATCGCGATCGCGCTTCGCGAGGCGCTCGAGCGGCCCGGCGAAACCGCCGCGCTGGTCACGCCCGACCGGGGGCTAGCGGCACGGGTCGCGGCGCACCTGCAACGCTGGGGCATCGCCGCCGACGACAGCGCCGGCCAGCCGCTTGGCGAGACCGCGCCGGGCACCCTGCTGCTTTCGCTGGTCGCCGCCGCCGACGAGCAGCTCGCCCCGGTCCCGCTGCTCGCGTTGCTCAAGCATCCGCTGGTCGGCGGGGAGGGGGAGGCGCGGCTGGCGTGGCTCGACGACGTCCGCGCGCTCGATCTCGCGCTGCGCGGCCCACGCCCGCGCGCGGGGCTGGCCGGGCTCGACGCGGTAGCGGTCGAGGAGAAGCGCGCGGCCGAGCCATGGTCTCGGCTTCGGCCCGCCGCCGCCCGGCTGCTCGCCGATTTCGCCGGGGCGACGACGCTCGCCGGGCTCGCCGCGGCGCTCCGAGAGGCGGCGCAGCGGCTGGCGGGCGATGCCGCGTGGCGTGGGCCGGCGGGGCGCGCGGCGGCCGAACTGCTCGAACGGCTCGAAACGAGCGAGGCCGCCGCCTTCGCGCTCGGCGAGGGCGAGGCGCTGCCGCTGCTCCGCGACCTGCTCGCAGGGGTGCCGGTGCGGCGGCCCTATGGCGGGCATCCGCGGATCTTCATCTGGGGCTTGCTCGAGGCGCGGCTGCAGCACGCCGACCTGATGATCCTCGGCGGAATGAACGAGGGGGTCTGGCCGTCGCTGCCGAGCCCGGACCCGTGGCTCGCCCCGTCGCTTCGCCGCCTGCTCGGGCTTCCCGGGCTCGACACGCGCACCGGGCTCGCCGCGCACGATTTCGCCGGGGCGCTCGGCGCGCCGCGCGTGCTTCTGACCCGCGCCCGGCGCGACAGCGCGCCGACGGTCGCGTCGCGGCTGTGGCGGCGGCTGCAGGCGATGACCGGCGGCGTCGCGCGCGACGTGCGGCTCGAACGGCTCGCGGCGACGATCGATCGCAACGGCATCGGCCGCCCCGCCGACCGCCCGGCCCCAAGCCCCCCGGTCGCGGCGCGCCCGCGAAGAATCAAGGTCACCGCGCTCGACCGGCTCAAGGCCGATCCGTACGCCTTCTATGCCGAGGCGATCCTTCGGCTCCGCCCGCTCGAGCCGGTCGATGCCGAGCAGAGCGCGGCGTGGAAGGGAAGCGCGGTCCACGAAGCGTTCGAGGCGTGGTTCGAGGAGGACCGCTGCGACCCGGCCAAGCTTCGCGCGCGTGCCGAAGCACTGCTCGCGTCGGACAATCTCCACCCGATGCTCCGCGCGCTGTGGTCGCCGCGGCTGCTCGAGGCGATCGACTGGGTCGCAGCGACGATGACCGCGGACCTCGCCGAGGGACGGCGGCCGCTGCTCGCCGAGGTCGAGGGGCAGTCCGAGATCGACGGGGTGACGCTGCTCGGGCGGGTCGACCGGATCGACCGGTTGCCCGACGGGCGGCTCGCGATCGTCGACTACAAGACCGGCAAGCCGCCCGCGCCCAAGGCGGTGCGCGAGGGCTATGCGCTCCAGCTCGGGCTGCTCGCACTGATCGCCGAGCGGACCGGGTTTGGCGGGACCAGGGGCCCGACCGGGCGGCACGAATATTGGTCGCTGGCCAAGGATCGCGGCACATTCGGCAAGCGGGTCGATGCCGACAAGGAACTGGGAGCCGAGGCGTTCGTCGCCCATGCCGCGCGGCAGTTCGCGGCGGTGGCCACCAATTACCTGACCGGCGACGCGCCGTTCGTTGCCAAGCTCAACCCGGCCTACGCGCCCTACGGCGACTATGACCAGCTGATGCGGCTGGAGGAATGGTACGGGCGCGACGAGGCGCCGATCCGCGGCGAAACGGGCGAGGCCTAGCCTCCTAGTCGGTCGGCGGGGTGGTACGCGGCGAGGGCTTGGGCCGGGGCTTTTTCTTGACCGTCGAGGCGTAGAGCAGCGCGGCGACCAGCGCGGCCGAGCCGACTCCGACCGCGACCCCCGCCTTGACCAGCTTGGTCCTCCGTTCGTCCTCGCGCTCGGTCATGTCTCTCTCCTCTTGCGCGTTGGATTAGGAGCGAAGCGCGCGCTTGGGAAGCCGCGAGCGGCTTGCTATCGCTCGGGCGATGTCGCGTCGTCGCTCCCCCCTCAACCGTCTCCGCGGCGACCAGCGCGCGGCGAGCGAGCCGATGATCCACGCCGCGCTGTCGGCCTCGGCGGGGACCGGCAAGACGCAGGTGCTGATCGCGCGGGTGCTTCGCCTGCTGCTCGCCGGGGCGGCGCCCGAATCGATCCTGTGCCTGACCTTCACCAAGGCCGGGGCGGCGGAAATGGCCAATCGGCTGGGCGACCGGCTGGCGCGCTGGGTGCGGATGGGGGATGCCGAGCTCGGCCACGACCTGCAGGCGATCGGCGAGGAATCGAACCCGCGCACCCGCCAGCGCGCCCGCCGCCTGTTCGCGCGGGTGATCGAGGCGCCGGGGGGCCTCAGGATCCAGACCATCCATAGTTTCGCGCAGACTTTGCTCGCCGCCTTTCCGGCCGAGGCGGGAATCGCCCCCGGCTTCGAGCCGATCGAGGGGCGCGCCGAAAAGGAGCTGGCGCGGCGAACGCTGGCCACCCTCGCCGAGCAAGCCGACCCGGGGCTGCTGCGCGACATCGAATCGCTCAGCCTTCGCCTTGGCGAAGAGGGCGCCGAAAGCTATTTGCTCGCGGCGGGGCACGCAGGCGACGCTTTCGCCGAGATGGGCGATCCCAGCCGGTTCGAGCCGATGCTCCGCGCAGTGCTCGAGGTCCCCGACGGCGATCTCGACGACTATCTGGCCGCCGCGTGCCACGACGATTCGTTCGACTGCGCGCTGCTGCGGCGAATGGCCGAGGCCAACCGGGCGATCGGCGGCAAGGAAGGCACGAAGTTCGCCGACCAGATCGAGGCGTGGCTGCTGCTCTCCCCCGCCGACCGCGCCCGGACGCTCGACGGGCTGATCGGGGTCGTGCTGACCGGCGAGGGGACGCCGCGCGCGCGCAATGCCCGGACCAAGGGATGCGACGATTATCCCGACCTGTGCGAGCGGCTTCACGCGCTGGTCGGCGGGCTGGTCGCGCTTCGCCGCAAGGCCGCGTTCGCCGCCGCCGCCGCCGCCGGGCTTCGCGCCGGGTCGGCGTTCGCGGCGGCGTGGACCGAGGCCAAGCGCGCTGCCGCGGTGGCCGATTTCGACGACCTCATCCGCTGGGCGCGTGGTCTGCTCGCGCAGCCGGGGATCGGCGAGTGGATCCGGTTCAAGCTCGACCAGCGCACCGACCATGTGCTGGTCGACGAGGCGCAGGATACCAATCGCGACCAATGGGAGATCGTCGACGCGCTGGTCGGCGAGTTTTTCGCCGGCGGTCCCGACCCCGAACCGCGCCACCGAACCCTGTTCATGGTCGGCGACTTCAAGCAGGCGATCTACAGTTTCCAGGGGACCGACCCGCGCGAGTTCGAGACCTATCGAAATCGCATCAAGGCGCGCGCCGACGCGCTCGAGGCGGCGGCACTTGCAGCCGAGCGGACGACGATCCCGTTCCAGTCGCTGTCGATCAGCGCCAGCTTTCGCTCGGCGCAGGCGGTGCTCGACGTGGTCGACGCGACGATCGGCGAAATCGGCTACGAGGCGATGGGGCTGCCCGAGCCGCCCGCGCCGCACCGTGCGGGTCGCGACCGGCCGGGCTCGGTCGAGCTGTGGCCGCCATTTCTTGCCGACGACGAGGGAGAAGGGGCGGACGGCGAGGAAGGCTGGATCGCCGAACCTGTCCGGCGCTACGCCACGGCGATCGCGCGGCAGGTGCGCGACTGGCTCGCCGATCCGCCGCTGATGCCGTCGACCGGTGCGCCGCTCGCGCCCGGCGACATCATGATCCTCCTTCGAAGCCGGAGCGAGCTTGCCGCGCTGATCGTCGCCCGCCTGTTCGCCGAAGGTGTGCCGGTGGCGGGGATCGACCGGCTTCACCTGTCGAAGCCGCTCGCGGTGCGCGACCTGATGGCCGCGGTCGGGTTCGCGGTGCAGCCCAACGACGACCTCAACCTCGCTTCGCTTCTCGTCTCGCCTCTGGTCGGGTGGAGCCAGGAGGCGCTGTTCGACCTCGCCCACGATCGCGGGGCGAAGAACCTGTGGGCGCGGCTTGGCGAGCGGCGCGACGACACCCACGCGATGCTGTCGGGGCTGCTGGCGATGGCCGACTATGTCACCCCCGCGCGCTTCCTCGAGACGATCCTGTCGGGGCCGATCGAGGGACGGCGCAAGCTGCTCGCGCGGCTCGGCGAGGCGGCGCGTGACCCGATCGAGGAGCTGGTGTCGAGCGCGCTGGCATTCGAGCGCGAGGAAACCGCCTCGCTCGACCGCTTCCTTGCCTGGTTCGCGGGGGGCGAGGTCGAGGTCAAGCGCGACGCGAGCGCCGCCGGGGGCGCGGTGCGAGTGATGACGGTCCACGGCGCCAAGGGGCTCGAAGCGCCGCTGGTGCTGCTTGCCGACGCGACCTTCGATCCCGCCAGGAGCGGCGGCGTCTCCTCGACGATCGATTTTCCCGTCGCCGGGCGCGAGGCGCCGCTGGTTCGCCCGCGCAAGGAGGAGCGGGTCGAGCCGTTCGCGACGCTGATCGATGCAGCGGCGCGGCGCGATCTCGAGGAGCATTGGCGGCTGCTCTACGTCGCGATGACCCGCGCGGCCGACCGGCTGGTCGTCGCCGGGCTCCATCCGTCGCGCGGCCAGATCAGCACGAACAGCTGGCACAGCCGGATCGCCGCCGGGCTGGCATCGCTCGGCGCCGAGGATCTTGGCGGCATTCTCCGCTGGGCGGGAGAAGGGCCGGCCGGCGGCAAGACGCGCCGTCCGCGCCGCCGCCTCGCCGACCCGCCGCGCCCCGAATGGCTCGACCGCGCGGCCCCCGCCGAGGCGGTGCCGCCGCGTCCGCTCAGCCCGTCGGCGCTCGCCACCGATCGCGACGCCGCGCCGCCGCCGTCGCCCGCACTGCGCGACGCGGCGCGGCGCGGGACGCTGCTCCACGCGCTGTTCGAACGCCTGCCCGACGCCGATCCGGGCTCGCGCCACGACCTCGCGCTCGGCTGGCTGGCGCGCGCAGGCGTCGACGATCCGGAAACGCGCGCCGAGATCGCGGAAGCGGCCTGCGCGGTCATCGCCGACCCGCGCTACGCGGCCCTGTTCGCACCGGGGGCGCTCGCCGAGGCGCCGATCGTCGCGACTTTGCCCGACGGTCGGGTGATCGCGGGGACGGTCGACCGGCTGCGGGTCGAGCCCGACCGAGTCACGCTGGTCGATTACAAGACCGGCCGGTCGGTCCCGGGCGGACCCGACGACGTGCCCGCCTCGCACCGCCAGCAGATGGTCGCCTATCGCGAGGCGCTGGCGGCGATCTTCCCGGGGCGGAGGATCGAGGCGGCGCTGCTCTACACCCACGGGCCGCGGCTCGTGTCGGTCGACGGTTGAGCGGCGGCGCGGCCCGCCCCATATAGCGGGTCAACCGAACCGAAAGGACCTTGCGATGGGCGCGAACACCAAGACCGTCACCGACGACAGCTTCCAGGCCGACGTACTGCAGAGCGACAAGCCCGTGCTGCTCGATTTCTGGGCCGAATGGTGCGGCCCGTGCCGGATGATCGCGCCCGCGCTCGAGGAAATCGCCGGCGAGCTGGGCGACAAGGTGACGATCGCCAAGATCAACATCGACGAGAACCCGAACACCCCTTCGCAGTTCGGAGTGCGCGGGATTCCGACCATGCTGCTGTTCAAGGACGGCCAGGCGGTCGCGCAAAAGGTCGGCGCGGCGCCGCGTGGCCAGATCCAGCAGTGGCTCGAGGCGCAGCTCTAGTCGGTCCCGGAGCCCCCGTTTCGATTGACGAGGCGGGGGCCGCCCCCTACATCGCCGCCGACTTTCGCCCGCGCGCGCGGGAACCCTCGTTCCTGCCCCGCGCGCGGCCAACACAGGACCATCCATGCTGCAATCGATCGCCAATTCCATCTTCGGTTCGGCCAACGACCGCTACGTCAAGTCGCTCGGCAAGACCGTCCAGGCGATCGCGTCGTACGAGCCGACCATCTCGGCGCTGACCGACGAGGAATTGCGCGGCCAGACCGAGCTGTTCCGCCGGCGGCTGGCGGAAGGCACCAAGCTCGACGATCTGCTGCCGGAGGCTTTCGCCACGGTGCGCGAGGCGGCCAAGCGGACGCTCGGCCAGCGTCATTACGATGTGCAGATGATCGGCGGCATCGCGCTTCACCGCGGCGAAATCGCCGAGATGAAGACCGGCGAGGGCAAGACACTGGTCGCGACGCTGGCGGTCTATCTCAACGCGCTCGAGGGCAAGGGCGTCCACGTCGTCACGGTCAACGACTATCTCGCCAAGCGCGACGCGGAATGGATGGCGCAGGTCTATCGTTTCCTTGGGCTCACCGTCGGGGTGATCGTGCCCAACCTCACCGACGAGGAACGCCGCGCCGCCTACAACAGCGACATCACCTACGCGACCAACAACGAGCTCGGCTTCGACTATCTGCGCGACAATATGAAATACAGTCGCGACCAGATGGTGCAGCGGCCGTTCAATTTCGCGATCGTCGACGAGGTCGATTCGATCCTGATCGACGAGGCGCGCACCCCGCTCATCATCTCGGGCCCGACCGACGATAAGAGCGAGCTCTACATGGGCGTCGACGCGATCGTGAAGCAGCTGGTCGACGAGGATTACGAGCTCGACGAGAAGCAGAAGTCGATCGTGCTGACCGAGGACGGCACCGAAAAGGCCGAACGCCTGCTCGAAGGCGCGGGGCTGATCGAGGGGCAGAACCTCTACGACATCGCCAACACCCAGACGGTCCATCACCTGAACCAGGCCCTCAAGGCCAACAAGATGTTCAAGCGGGACATCGATTACATCGTCAAGGACGGCAAGGTCATCATCATCGACGAGTTCACCGGCCGGATGATGGACGGGCGGCGCTGGTCGGACGGGCTCCACCAGGCGGTCGAGGCCAAGGAGGGCGTCGATATCGAGCCCGAGAACCAGACGCTCGCCTCGATCACCTTCCAGAATTATTTCCGCCTTTATCCGAAGCTTTCGGGCATGACCGGCACCGCCGCGACCGAGGCGCCCGAATTCTTCGACATCTACCGGATGAACGTGGTGTCTATCCCGACCAACGTCGGGGTTCAGCGAATCGACGACGACGACGAGTTCTACAAGAACATCACCGACAAGTTCGCCGCGATCGCCAAGGAGATCAAGAAGCGGCAGGACATGGGCCAGCCGGTGCTTGTCGGCACGGTCAGCATCGAGAAATCGGAGATGCTGAGCGAATATCTCCAGCAGGAGGGCATTCGCCACGAGGTGTTGAACGCCCGCTTCCACGAAAAGGAAGCGCATATCGTGGCGCAGGCGGGCCGGCTCGGCGCGGTTACCATTGCCACCAACATGGCCGGGCGAGGCACCGACATCAAACTCGGCGGCAACCTCGAATTCCTTGTCGAGGACCAGCTCGGCGACATGCCCGAAGGGCCCGAGCGCGAGCGCGGGATCGAGCGTATCAAGGAGCAGATCGAGGCCGAAAAGCAGCAGGTGCTCGCCGCCGGCGGCCTGTTCGTGCTCGGCACCGAGCGCCACGAGAGCCGCCGCATCGACAACCAGCTGCGCGGCCGATCGGGTCGCCAGGGCGACCCCGGCCTGTCGCGCTTCTACCTCAGCCTCGACGACGACCTGCTGCGCATCTTCGGGCCGCAGACGATGTTCGCACGGCTGATGAACAAGAGCCTCGAGGACGGCGAGGCGATCGTAAGCCCATGGATCTCGAAGGCGATCGAGACCGCGCAGAAAAAGGTCGAGGCGCGCAACTACGATGTCCGCAAGCAGGTCGTCGAGTTCGACGACGTGATGAACGACCAGCGCAAGGTTATCTACGAGCAGCGCGCCGACATCATGGACGCCGACCATGTCAGCGACGTCATCGAGGATTTCCGTGCCGAGACGATCCGCTCGCTGGTCGAGGTTTCGTGCCCGCCGGGCACCTATCCCGAGCAGTGGGACGTCGAGCGGCTGAAGACTGACGTGTCCGAAGTGCTTGGCATCGAGCCGCCGGTGGCCGACTGGCTCGAGGAAGAAGCGGTCGAGCCCGAGCTGATTACCGAGCGGCTCCAGGGGCTCGCGGACGCCGAGGTGGCCGCGAAGCTGGCGACCCTGGACCCGCAAAACTGGGCCGATTTCGAAAAGCAGATCCTTATCCAGACGCTCGACCATCACTGGAAGGAGCATCTGTCGACGCTCGATGCGCTGCGGCAGGTGATCTACCTGCGCAGCTACGCGCAGAAGAAGCCGATCGACGAGTATAAGCAGGAGGCCTTCCTGCTGTTCGAGCGGCTGCTGGTGGCGATCCGCGAGGATGTGACGCGGATGCTGATGCACGCGCAGGTGCAGGCGCCGCCGCCGGTCATGCCCCCGGTTGGGCTCCCCGACTTCATCACCCAGCACATCGATCCGCTGACCGGGCTCGACGACAGCGCCGACCAGGACGCGGCATCGCGCGCCGGGGCGATGGCAGCATTGCCCGCCGCCGCCGCCGCGATCCCGGAAACGATGCCCGACGGCTCGCCCGTGCCCGCGCCCGAAAGCCGCAACGCTCCGTGCCCGTGCGGATCAGGCCTCAAGTATAAGTTCTGCCACGGGCAGGGCGCCTAGAGCGCGGCCGAGGTCGCCTCGGTATCGGCGCGGGGCTGGCGCTGGCGGTACCATGAGCGGATCGCGTCCTGCGCGGGCCGTTCGAAGCGCAGGTAGACCAGCCGCCCGACCAGCATGGTGATCGCGAGGTAGGCAATCAGCAGGAAGGGCGAGTTCGCCGGCACCGGCAGGCCGAACGCCGCGACGACGATCGCGGCGATCAGCTGCAGCGGGAAATGGCTAAGGTAGGTCGAGTAGGTGAGGTTACCGGCATATTCGATCGGCTTCTGCCAGCGATCGAGCAGCCGCCATTCCTGCGCCGCGAGAAACAGCAAGGGCGGAAGCAGGAGGAGCAGGAATAGCGGCGCGGTGTCGCGGCTGAACATGTCGCGGCTCCAGCCAAACCCGCCGATCACCGCCAGCGCCAGCGCGGCGACCCAGCGCGCGCCGACTTCCCCGCGCGCCCGGCGATGCGCTTCGGCGACCATTCCGCCGAGGAAGAAATAGGCGGCGCAGGCAATTGCCGGCGACACCGCCCCGGCAAGCTGGATCGCGATGCAGATCCCCGCGATCGCCGCCGCGACCCAGAATCGGTAGAGTCCGAGCGTCCGCATCGCCATGAAGAAGACCGCGTAAACGAACACTTCCGCCGATACCGACCAGAAGGGACCGTTGAAGGTGAACGGTACCGGCGGCCCCCATTGGTTGGCCATGCCGAGCTGGAGCAGGAACTGGCCGAGGCTGTTGTTCTGGTACACGAACGGCCCGCCCGTGAGCAGGCCATAGACCGGTTGGAGCGCGGCGACGATCAGCAGGGTGGCGAGGTGGAGCGGGTAGAGGCGCGAGAAGCGCAGGACGAAGAACTTGCCCCCGCCGATCGCGCCCTCGGTGATCGTCGCGCCATATTTCCAGAAGAAGATGAACCCGCTGATCGCCCAGAAGAATTGCACGCCGTAGAGCCCGAGTTCGTAGAAGGGCGCGAGCAGCGCGTAGAGCGGCTGCGCGCTGCGGACGTAGGGCTGCGAGCCGCCCATGTGGTAGAAATGCTGGTAATGCCAGACGAGCACCGCGAAGGCGCAGACGAAGCGCAACAGTTCCAGCCCGAGCAGCTTGCTCTCGCCCGTGTTCGCCGCCGACCGCATTCGCCCTCCCAAGGCGCTGGAAAGTCGGCGTGAGCCCGACTAAGCGCGTGGGCAATTCATAGTTTCCAAGGATTAACAAAGTGATGATCGACCGCAGCGCGCTCCGCCGTGCCTATCGCCCCGACGAAGCCGCGGTCGCCGAGGAACGGATCGGCCAGGCGCGGTTGGGCGCCACCGAGCAGCGCGAGGCAGGCAAGATCGCGCGGACGCTGGTGAAAGCGGTGCGCGGGCACAAGGCGGCCGGGCTCGATGCCTTCATGCAGGCCTACGACCTCGGCAGCGACGAGGGCATCGCGCTGATGTGCCTCGCCGAGGCGCTGCTTCGAATCCCCGACGCGGGGACCGCCGACGACCTTATCGCCGACAAGCTCGCCGGTCCCGACTGGGCCGAGAAGCTGGGCGGCTCGCGCTCGACCTTCGTCAACGCCGCGACCATTTCGCTGTTGCTGACCGGCAAGGTGCTCGACGAGGCCAACGACCGTTCGGCGACATGGCGCGCCGCACTCGGGCGCGCGGTCGGGCGGCTCGGCGAGCCGGTGATCCGCACCGCGGTCGGGCAGGCGATGAAAATCCTTGGTCGGCAGTTCGTGTTCGGCCGGACGATCGACGAAGCGCTGAAGCGCGCGCGGCCCGAGCAGGCGAAGGGGTGGAGCCACAGCTTCGATATGCTCGGCGAAGCGGCCAAGACCCACGCCGACGCCGCGCGCTACGCTAGCGCCTACGCCGACGCGCTCGACACGATCGCGCGCGCCGCGAAGGGGCAGGGGTTCCGCAAGGCGCCGGGGATCTCGGTCAAGCTCAGCGCGCTCCACCCGCGCTACGAATGGAGCCATGCCGATGAGGCGAAGGCGGCGATCGTGCCGGTGATCCGCGACCTGGCGCTCAAGGCCGCCGCGGCCGACATCCACCTGACCGTTGATGCCGAGGAGGCCGACCGGCTCGAACTGTCGCTCGACATCATCGAGGCGATCGTCGCCGACGATGCGATCTTCGCTAGCGGCTGGGAAGGCTTCGGGCTCGCGCTCCAGGCTTACCAGAAGCGCGCCGCGCCGCTGGTCGACTGGGTGGCCGATCTCGCCCGCGCGCACGGACGTCGCCTGATGGTTCGGTTGGTCAAGGGCGCTTATTGGGACAGCGAGATCAAGATGGCGCAGGTCGCCGGCCTTACCGACTATCCGGTGTGGACCCGCAAGGTCGCGACCGACGTCAGCTATCTTGCCTGCGCGAAGAAGATGCTGGCCGCAAGCGACTGTATCTATTCGGCTTTCGCCACGCATAATGCCAATAGTATCGGCGCGATCAAGGCGCTCGCCGGGGCGACGCCGTTCGAATTCCAGCGGCTCCACGGGATGGGCGAGGGGCTTTACGAGGAACTGGCCAAGCTTGAGGGCGCGCTCGGCGACCCGGTGACCCCGGTGCGTATCTACGCGCCGGTGGGAAGCCACAAGGAACTGCTCGCCTACCTCGTCCGCCGGCTGCTCGAGAACGGGGCCAATTCGAGCTTCGTCAACCGCATTGCCGACGACGAGGTGCCGATCGACGCGCTGGTCCGCGACCCGGTCGCCGAGCTCGCCGCGCTCGAACCCAGGCGCAATCCGGCGATCCCCTTGCCCGACGCGATCTTCACCGGGCGCCGCAACAGCGCCGGGGTCGACCTCAGCGACCCGCTGGTGCGCGAGCCGCTGATGGACCGGCTTGCCGCGCTGGAGGCGCGGCGCTGGACCGCCGCGCCAACGATTGGGCAGGGCGCTGAAGCGGTCGCGATCGTCTCGCCCTACGACAGCCGTCGCTCGGTCGGCGAAGCGCGCTGGTCGAGCGACGCCGACGTCGGCGCCGCGGTCGCCGCCGCCAATACTGCCCAGCCCGCGTGGGACGCGCTCGGCGGGACCGAGCGCGCCCGCCTGCTCGACCGGGCCGCCGACCTGTTCGAGGAGCATCGCGAGCAATTCTTCTCGCTGTGCATCCGCGAGGCCGGGAAGACCCCGCTCGACGCGGTGCTCGAGGTGCGCGAGGCGGTGGACTTCCTGCGTTTCTACGCGTCCGAGGCGCGTCGCCAGTTCGCCGCCGCGACCCCGCTTCCCGGCCCGACCGGCGAGCTCAACGAGCTAAGGCTTCACGGTCGCGGCACCTTCGCGTGCATCTCCCCGTGGAATTTCCCGCTCGCGATTTTCGTCGGACCGGTGGCCTCCGCGCTAGCCGCGGGCAACGCCGCGCTCGCCAAGCCCGCCGAGCAGACTCCGCTGATTGGCGCGCTCGCGATCGAGCTGCTCCACCAGGCTGGAATCCCGCGCGAGGTGGTCCAGCTCGTTCCCGGCGACGGCAGAGTCGGCGCGGCGCTGACCGCGCATCCGGGGATCGCCGGGGTCGCCTTCACCGGCTCGACCGACACCGCGCGGGCGATCAACCGCGGGCTCGCCGACCGCGCCGGGCCGATCGTCCCGCTGATCGCCGAGACCGGCGGGCAGAATGCGATGATCGTCGATTCCTCGGCGCTTCCCGAACAGGTCACCCGCGACGTCGTCGCCAGCGCTTTCCAGAGCGCGGGGCAACGCTGTTCGGCGCTGCGCGTCCTGTTCATCCAGGACGACGTCGCCGATTCGATGCTGGCCATGATCGAGGGGGCGATGGCGGCGCTGGTGATCGGCCCCCCGACCGAGCTCACCACCGACGTCGGGCCGGTGATCGACGCCGAAGCCAAGGCCGCGCTCGACGCGCACCTTGCCGAACTGGAGGGCAAGGGTCGCTTCCTCGCTCGCCTGCCGCTGCCCGACAGCGCCGCCCACGGCCATTTCGTCACCCCCGCGCTGGTCGAGATCGACTCGCTCGCCGATCTCGACCGCGAGCATTTCGGCCCGATCCTTCACGTCATCCGCTGGAAATCGGGGACGCTCGACGCGGTGCTCGACCAGATCAACGCGACCGGCTTCGGCCTCACGCTGGGTTTGCAGAGCCGGATCGACACGACCCGCCGCTACGTCGAGGCGCGGGCGCGGGTCGGCAACCTCTACGTCAACCGCAACCAGATCGGCGCGGTGGTCGAAAGCCAGCCGTTCGGCGGCGAAGGGCTCAGCGGGACCGGGCCGAAGGCGGGCGGGCCGCACTATGTCGCGCGCTTCGCGACCGAGCGGGTGACCTGCATCGACACCACCGCCGCCGGGGGCAATGCCAGCCTGATGGCGGCGATCGACGGGTGAGCGCCTAGCCGAACAGCCAGCGGCCAAGGAGCCGGTTGAACGGGAAGGTGAAGAAGCCGGCCACCAGCAGCGCGCCGAAAACCATTCCGCGCACCGCCGAGCGATGCCGTGCGACGTCGTGTCGCCGTGCGCTCCAGACGATGATCGGCACCTGGATCAGGGTCCACGCCGACAGGAGATGAATGAAGCTCAGGCCGCCCCGGTTGATGCCGCGGATCGAAAAGCTGAGCAGCGCCGTCATGAACATCGCCACTGCCCACACGCGACCGAGCGCGCGATGCCGCCTGTCGCCGCGCCGGCGGAGCAGCATTACCGGCGTCAGCGCCAGCGCGATCCCGATCGTCGCCAGGTGCGCCCAGACCATGGGCGGGACCAATGCCCATCGATCATGCCCGCGCGCGATCGCGATGATGACCGCGGCAAGCAGCAGCACGGCCGCCGTCGCCAGCAATTTCTCGAACCCGTCGGCGGCGATTAACGGTAAGTGCGTCCGCTTGTTCGCTGCGATGCTGGCCATGCTCCCCTCCCGTCGGCAGGGTGAGGCAGGTCATCGCGTCGTTCAACCGCTTTTGCCGGAGTGGCTTGACCGCCCTTTTGCGGAGGCGTAGCGGCGCGCTCGAACCGGCCGTGTTGCGACGCAGCATCGAGTCTCATGCCCAAGGAATCGTCCGCAACCCATGCCCCGCGATCGAAGTCGAACCAGCGTCCTTCGGGGATCGCCGCGCCGGGTCTGATGTGACGACTCGCCGTTGGCGGCCTCCGGGCCGCTGCATCGGAAAGGCGAGTGAATGAGCGTCCCCGACGGACTGCCGCAACGCACGACCCCGCTAGCCGTCGACGGCCGCGCGGGCCGCGACGCATGGTGGGCCGACCTCCTCGCCTTCCTCGTCCTCGCCACGATCGCGGTGCTGGTGTTCCGCGGCGGCGAGCAGATGGCACGACCACTGTCGCAGCTGGCGGCAAGCCCGGTGGCGCTCGATCCCGCCAACCTGCCCGGTTACGCGCTTCGCACGACGCTCAGGATGCTCGCGGCGATGGTCGCCTCGCTGCTGTTCACCTTCGTCGTCGCGACCCTGGCGGCCAAGTCGCGTCGCGCCGAAATGCTGATCGTCCCCGCGCTCGACATCCTCCAGTCGGTCCCGGTGCTCGGCTTCCTGACCTTTACCGTCACTCTGTTCATGGGGATGTTTCCGGGTAGCCAGCTTGGCGTCGAATGCGCGGCGATCTTCGCCATCTTCACCGCGCAGGCGTGGAACATGGCGTTCAGCGTGTTCCAGTCGATCCGCACCATCCCTTCCGACCTCGACGAGGTCGCGCGCCAGTTTCGCTTCTCGGCCTGGCGCCGTTTCGTCCGGCTCGAACTGCCCTTCGCGGTCCCCGGTCTCGTCTGGAACATGATGATGTCGATGTCGGGAAGCTGGTTCTTCGTGGTCGCGTCGGAGGCGATCACCGTCGGGAAGACGACCGTCGCGCTGCCCGGCATCGGCAGCTATCTCGCGCTCGCGATCGGGCAGGAGGACTTCCGCGCAGTCGCGATAGCGGTGGCGGCGATGGCGATCGTCATCCTGCTGTATGACCAATTGCTGTTCCGGCCGATCGTCGCCTGGGCCGATCGCTTCCGGTTCGAACAGACCGCGTCGGGGGAAGCACCCAAAAGCTGGGTCTACGACCTCATTCGCCGGTCGCGGTTCAGCCGCCTGTCGACCCGCTCGCTGCCTGCCGTGCCGCGCTTGCGGTTACCACTTCCGTCAGGGCGACGCCGGCCGCGCCTTACATTGCCGGCCATGCCCGAGTGGCTGTGGCGGCTGCTGGTCGCGCTCACCTGCGGCGCGGCGAGTGTCGAGCTGCTGCTCTACCTGTCGAGCCGGCTCAGCTTTGCAGATCTGCTGGTCGCGCTTGGCGACGGATCGCTGACCCTGCTTCGCGTTGTCGTGCTGATCGCGCTCGCCAGCCTGGTGTGGGTGCCGGTCGGAGTGTGGATCGGCCTTCGCCCCGGCTGGGCGTCGCGGGTGCAGGCGCTGGCCCAGTTTCTCGCCGCCTTTCCCGCCAACGTGCTGTTCCCGGTCGCCGTGATCGCGATCGTCCACTGGCATTTGTCGCCCGACATCTGGCTGTCGCCGCTGATGGTGCTCGGCACGCAATGGTACATATTGTTCAACGTCATCGCCGGGGCGAGCGTGATCCCGACCGACATGAAGGAAGTCGCGCGGATCTACGGGCTGCGCGGCTGGCAGCGATGGCGCCAGCTACTGCTTCCGGCGATCTTTCCCTATTATGTGACCGGCGCGCTCACCGCTTCGGGAGGCTCATGGAACGCAAGCATCGTCGCGGAGGCGGTCAGCTGGGGCCGCTCGACCCTCACCGCGCACGGGCTCGGCGCTTATATCGCCGCCGCCACCACCGCTGGCGATTTTCCCCGCGTCGCGCTCGGCATCGCCGTGATGAGCGCGTTCGTGGTGCTGTTCAACCGAACCCTGTGGCGTCCGCTCTACCGCTTCGCCGAGCGGCGGCTGCGGCTTGACTGATCGTGATGGAGCCGACCCGATGAATTCAGCAGCTACCCCTGACACGCTGGTCGAGGTTCGCGATGTCCGCCACGTATATGGCCGGTCGGGCGGGACCGGGCAGGTCGTGCTCGACGATGTCGACCTGACGCTTCGCGACAACGAGATCGTTGGGCTGCTCGGTCGCTCGGGGTCGGGCAAATCGACGCTGCTGCGTTCGATCGCCGGGCTCCTGAAGCCGACCTCGGGCTCGGTCGCCTTTCCCGCGAGCGGCGACGAGCGGCCGAGCGTGGCGATGGTGTTTCAAAGCTTCGCGCTGTTCCCGTGGCTGACCGTGCTCCAGAACGTCGAGGTCGGGCTCGAGGCGCAGGGGGTGGCCGCCGATGAGCGACGCCGCCGCGCGCTCGCGGCGATCGACCTTATCGGCTTGGACGGGTTCGAAAGCGCCTATCCCAAGGAATTGTCGGGCGGGATGCGGCAGCGGGTCGGGCTGGCGCGCGCGCTGGTCGTCGATCCCCAGCTGCTGCTCATGGACGAGCCCTTTTCGGCACTCGACGTACTGACCGCAGAGACGTTGCGCACCGACCTGCTCGACCTGTGGTGCGAGGGGCGGATGCCGATCCGGTCGATCCTGATGGTCACCCACAACATCGAGGAGGCGGTGCTGATGTGCGACCGCATCCTCGTCTTCTCATCGAACCCCGGCCGGGTAGTCGGTGAGGTCAAGGTCGACCTGCCCCAACCACGCGACCGTCAGGACCCGGCGTTCCGCGCTCTGGTCGAGGATATCTACGTCCGCATGACCGCGCGCACCGCCGCAAGCCAGCCGCGCGAGGGGCTGTTCCCCGGCACCGGCATCGCGATGGTACTTCCCCGCGTTTCGACCAACACCATGGCCGGGCTGATCGAATCGCTCGCCGAGCCGCGCTATGCGGGTCGCGCCGACCTGCCGCAGCTCGCCGCCGAGCTTCATTACGAAGCCGACGACCTGTTCCCGATTGCCGAGGTGCTGCAGCTTCTGCGCTTCGCCGAACTTGCGGGGGGCGACATCCGGCTGACCGCCGACGGCAAGCGCTACGCCGGGATGGACGTCGACCAGCGCAAGCAGCTGTTTGCCCGGCATTTGCTCGCCTACGTCCCGCTGGCGGGGCATATCCGCCGCGTGCTCGACGAGCGGCCGACGCGAAGCGCCCCCGCGCGCCGTTTCCGCGACGAGCTCGAGGACCATATGTCCGAGCCATATGCTGCCGCGACGCTGCGATCGGTGATCCAGTGGGGCCGTTATGCCGAGGCATTCGCCTATGACGAGGCGGCGGACATGTTCAGCCTCGATGACCCGGCCTAGCGGGTCGCGGCCCGGTGGCTGGAAAATCTGGCTCCCCGAGTTGGATTCGAACCAACGACCAAGTGATTAACAGTCACCTACTCTACCGCTGAGCTATCGGGGAGCGGTCCGATGCGGACGGATGCGCCTATGACCGAGCGAAACCGGATTCGCAACCCCTTCAGGTCGCGAAAGGCTCCATCGCGATCCGTTCATCGAGCGCATGCTCGGGATCGAACAGCAGCGTCAGCTCGGACGAGCGGTCGAGCGTCACCTCCACGCGGGCAACATCGCGCACTTCGAACTGGTCGGCGACCGCGGCGACCATGCGGAACGCCGGCTCGATCACCCGGAA
Source organism: Sphingomonas sp. ASV193 (assembly GCF_040203355.1). Classification (NCBI taxonomy): domain Bacteria; kingdom Pseudomonadati; phylum Pseudomonadota; class Alphaproteobacteria; order Sphingomonadales; family Sphingomonadaceae; genus Sphingomonas; species Sphingomonas sp. ASV193. The sequence continues at coordinate 407,645 of NZ_JBEHBW010000001.1, read as the reverse complement.
AGTGACCGTCACGTCGTCGGGCAGGATCGCGCCCGACCAGCGGCGCGGGCGGAACGGGCTGATCGCGGTCAGCGCGAGGCTCGGCGAGTTGAGCGGCAGGATCGGCCCGTTGGCGCTGAGGTTATAGGCGGTCGAGCCCGCCGGGGTCGCGACCAGCACGCCGTCGGCGGCCAGTTCGGCGAGCACCACCCGCCCGTTGACGCTGATTTCGATCTTCGCGGTCTGACGGGTCTCGCGAAGCAGCGACACCTCGTTGATCGCGGCGTGGGTAAGCGTCTCGCCCGCGACCGTCGTCGCGGTCATCGTCAGCGGCCGGACGCGGATCGGCTTGGCCGCCGCCAGCCGCTCGGCCAGCCCGTCGGCGCGCCAAGGGTTCATCAGGAATCCGACCGTCCCGCGGTTGATCCCGAATACCGGGCGCGGATGGCCGTTTTCGAGCATCCCGTGGAGCGTTTCGAGGAGGAAGCCGTCGCCGCCGAGCGCGACCAGCTGGCTCGCCTCCTCGACCGACGCCCAGCGATAAAGCTTGCGCAGCCGAGTCTCGGCCGACCGCGCCGCGTCCGATCCCGACGACACCAGCCCGAACCCGCGCGCAGCGAGGTCGACCGGGTCGTCAGCAGGGGCTTTGTCCCGGTTCACCGACCCAGACATAGGGGCTTCGCTCGGTCCGCGCCACTGTCCCGCGATGGGGCAGGCACGAGCGCTGCCTTTTGCCAACGGCGCGGCAGCGGCAGACTTTGCCCCATGTCCTGGTGGCGTCCTTTTGCGTTCGGTCTCCGGGGTTCGGATCGGCCCGCGAATATTCCCCCGCGGCGTCGGGATCGAGCCCTGGAGACCGCGATTCGGCAGGGGCGGATCTCGGTCCGCTTCCAGCCGCAGATCAGCCCGGCGAGCGGCCGGGTGCAAGGGGTCGAGGCGCTCGCCCGGTGGGGCAGCGGCGACGCCGAGGCGTTGTTCGCGCGGGCCACGGGGGCGGGGCTCGCCGAACGACTGTCGCGCGACATCCAGCGGAAGGCGATTCGCCACGCTGCCGGATGGCGCGGGCCCCTTGCCGGTTTGCGACTGTCGATCAACGTCCTGCCGCAGGATCTGGCGCGCGGCGGCTATGTCGAATGGTTGCTGCGCGAATGTCGCATGGCGGGGCTCAACCCCCAGCGTCTGACGATCGAGATCGTCGAGAGCGCGCTGCTCGCCGACCGCGAGGCGATCGGGCTTCGCCTGCGCGCGCTGCGCGCGCTCGGGGTCCGCGTCGCGGTCGACGATTTCGGGACGGGCTACGCCAACCTCGCCTATCTCACGTCGCTTCCGCTCGACGCGATCAAGATCGACCGCGCGCTGGTCACCGACCTTGTCGACGGGCGCCGCGAGCGGATCGTGGTCAAGGCGATGATCGACCTCGCGCGCGACCTCGGCCTCAACATCGTCGCGGAGGGGGTCGAGACGCCGGCGCAACTCGCCTTGCTCGGCGGATGGGGGGTCGACAGCTATCAGGGCTTCCTCGGCGCCGAAGCGCTCGACGAGCCGGACCTGGCCGAGTTCGTCGCCGCGCGCAACGCCGCGCTCGCCGCCTAGGCGGGTTCGGGCACCTTCGTCTCCCCGGCGGCGACGACCCGCATCAGCCCGCGCGACAGCTGGAGCGCCCCGTTGAGCCGGGTCTCGCCGGTCGGCCAGTCGCGGCTTACCACCAGTTTGCTGTCGGGCCGCAGCTTCGCCGCCCCCTTCAGCCGCTGGATATAGTCGAACAGCCCGGGAAGGTCGGGGAAGCCGCTGTCGGCGAAGGTCACCACCGCGCCCTTCGCGCCGACGTCGAGCCGTGCAATGCAGGCCTTGCGGCAATTGATCTTGGTCTCGACGATGGCGAGCAGGTTCTTGCTTTCCTGCGGAAGCTTGCCGAAGCGGTCGATCAGCTCGGCACCGAACGCCTCGACCTCCTGCCGGTCCTCGAGCTCGGCCAGCCGGCGGTAGAGACCCATCCTGAGATCGAGATCGGGAACATAAGTTTCCGGGATAAGGATCGGCGCCTCGACGTTGATTTGCGGGGAAAATTCCTCGACGCGATCGGCCTTTCCGCTCTTCATCTCGAGGATCGCGTCCTCGAGCATCGACTGGTAGAGCTCGAACCCGACCTCCTTGATATGTCCCGATTGTTCGTCGCCGAGCAGGTTACCCGCGCCGCGCTGGTCGAGGTCGTGGCTGGCGAGCTGGAACCCCGCGCCGAGGCTGTCGAGGTTGGCCAGTACGGTCAGCCTTTTGTCGGCGGTCTCGGTCATCGCCCGGTCGGGGGTCGTGGTGAGATAGGCATAGGCCCGCGTTTTCGAGCGCCCGACGCGTCCGCGAAGCTGGTAGAGCTGGGCCAGGCCGAACCGGTCGGCGCGGTGAACGATCAGCGTGTTCGCGCTGGGAATGTCGAGCCCGCTCTCGACGATCGTGGTCGACAGCAGCACGTCATACTTCTTGTCGTAAAAGGCGCTCATCCGCTCCTCGACCTCGCCCGGGCTCATCTGGCCGTGGGCGGTGATCGCCTTCACCTCGGGCACTTCCTCGCGGAGGAACTGCTCGAGGTCGGGCAGGTCGGCGATCCGCGGGGCGACCATGAAGCTCTGCCCGCCGCGATAATGTTCGCGCAGCAGCGCCTCGCGCACCACCACTGGGTCCCACGGCGCAACATAGGTCCGCACCGCCAGACGGTCGACCGGCGGGGTCTGGATCACGCTCAATTCGCGAAGCCCGCTCATCGCCATCTGCAGCGTCCGCGGGATCGGGGTGGCGGTCAGGGTGAGCACGTGCACGTCCTCGCGTAGCGCCTTGAGCCGTTCCTTGTGCGTGACTCCGAAATGCTGCTCCTCGTCGACAATGACGAGCCCCAGCTTCTTGAACTTGATCGATTTCCCAAGCAGCGCGTGGGTGCCGACGACGATATCGACTGTGCCCTTTTCAAGCCCCTCCTTGGTTGCCTTGGCCTCGGCGGTCCCGACCAGCCGCGACAGCCGCCCGATCTCGATCGGGAAGCCCTTGAAGCGTTGGCAAAAGTTGGTGAAATGCTGGCGGGCGAGGAGGGTGGTCGGCGCGATCACCGCGACCTGCATGCCGGCCATCGCCGCGACGAAGGCGGCGCGAAGCGCGACCTCGGTCTTTCCGAAGCCGACGTCGCCGCACACCAGCCGGTCCATCGGCTTGCCGCTTTCGAGGTCGTCGAGCACCTCGCCGATGGCGCGGTCCTGGTCCTCGGTCTCCTCGTAGGGAAAGCGGTCGACGAACTGCGGAAAGGCGCTGTCGACCGCGGCGACCCGGCCCGGGCGCGTCGCGCGCACCGCGGCGGTCTTGATCAGCTCACCCGCGATTTCGCGGATCCGCTCCTTCATCCGGCTCTTGCGCCGCTGCCATGCCTCGCCGCCGAGCCGGTCGAGGCTCGCCCGCTCGCTATCCGAGCCGTAGCGCGACAGGACGTCGATATTCTCGACCGGGACGTAAAGCTTGTCGCCACCGGCATATTCGAGCGCGACGCAGTCGTGCGGCGCCTTGCCGACCGCGACCGACGTGAGCCCGACGTAGCGGCCTATGCCGTGGTCGGCGTGGACGACGAGGTCGCCGGGGGTAAGCGCGGCGAGTTCGGCGAGAAAGGCGTCGGCCGACTTGCGTCGCTTCTTGCGCCGCACCAGCCGGTCGCCGAGCATGTCCTGCTCGGTCAGCACGGCGACGTCGGGCGCCGTGAAGCCATGGTCGAGCGGTAGGACGAGCAGCGCCGCCTCCTGCCGCGCGCCAAGCGCTCCCTGCCAGCTGCCGGCCTCGGCAAGGCTGGTCAGGCCATGGTCGGCAAGCAGGCCGTGAAGCCGCTCGCGCGCCCCGGCGCTATAGCTGGCGAGAACGATTTTTCGTTCGGCTTTCCGTAGCTTGGCGACGTGCTTGACGACCGCTTCGTAGACGTTCTCGTTCGCCGCCCGCTCGGGCGCGAAGTCACGCGGGCCGTCGACCGCGAAGTCGATGACGCTTTCGCTCGCCGGTTCGGGGAAAGTCGTCGCGAGGTGGATCGGGCGCGCCGCCTCCGCCTCTCGCCATTCCTTCGAGGACAGGTAGAGCGCGCTCGAGGGCAGGGGGCGGTAGCTGCCCGGTTCGGCGACCATCGCCGCCTGCCGGTTGGCGTAATAATCGTCGATCGACTCGCGCCGCGCCGCCAACGCCTTGTCGGCATTGGCATCGCGGACGATGACGTCATGATCGCCCAGATGGTCGAACACCGTCGACAGCCGCTCCTCGAACAGCGGCAGCCAATGTTCCATCCCGGCCAGCCGGCGTCCGTCGCTGACCGCCTGATAGAGCGGATCGCCGGTCGCGGTCGCGCCGAACGTCTCGCGATAGCGGGTGCGGAAGCGCTTGACGCTGTCCTCGTCGAGCAGCGCCTCGCTCGCCGGCATCAGGGTGAAGGCGTCGGCCTTGCCGCTCGACCGCTGGTCGGCGGCGTCGAAGCGGCGCATCGTCTCGATCTCGTCGCCGAAGAAGTCGAGCCGCATCGGCTGCGCCTCGCCCGCGGGGAACAGGTCGACGATCGACCCGCGCACCGCGAATTCGCCCGCGTCGTGCACCGCGTCGGTCCGCTGGTAGCCGTTGGCGAGCAGCAGCGAGACCAGCGCGTCGCGCTCGATCCGCTCGCCCTCGGCAAGACGCCGCGTGAGCTGGCGGATTCGGAACGGGGTGAGCAACCGCTGCGCCGCGGCGTTGGCGGTCGCAATCAGCAGCTGCGGACGCTTGCGCGGGGCCTGCAGCGCGTGGAGCGTCGCCAGCCGCTCGGCCATGGTGCGGAGCGCCGGACTGGCGCGGTCGTAGGGCAAGCAGTCCCAGGCCGGCAGCGTCAGCACCTCGACCTCGGGCGCGAACACCGGCACGGTTTCCGCCAGCGCACGCATCGCCGCCTCGTCGGCCGCGATCACCACCGCTCGGCCGCCGTTGCCGGTGCCGTGCGCCGCGCGCGCGAGATCCGCCGCAAGCCATGGCAGGAAACCCGCCGGGACACGCGACAGGGTAAGCGGCGACGTCGCCTTTAGAATCCGTTGCAAGTCGCTCACTTCGCTACCTTTATATAATCCAGCGCGCGCATCGCGCCGATTAGCGGTGTGTAGATCGCGGGCGCTTCCTGCGCGCCGATCGCCCAGGCCATGATGTCGACGTCGGTCTCGGCGAGCAGCGCCGCGAACAGCGCGCGCCGGTCGGCGTCCCAGCTCGCGTGATGCGCGTCGAAGAAGCCGCCGATCATCATGTCGGCCTCGCGCGTGCCGCGGTGCCAAGCCCGGTACTTCAACGCTCGCAGCAGTTCGTCCACCTGGGCGGTCTCCAATGGCCATGAGCCCGCCGGCGAAAATCCGCCGCAGGTGCCACGCGCGCCCATGTAGGCAGCGGCCCCGCATCTGGCTAGGGTCGACCGCGATGCGCCCCGACCTGCTCAACCCGATGTTCGCCGAAGTCGAGGCGCTGAAGGGGGTCGGGCCGCAGGTCGCCAAAGGGCTCGCCCGGCTCGGCCTGGCCCGCGCGATCGATCTTGCCTATCACCTCCCGGTCGGAACGATCGACCGTATCCGAGCGGTCGAGGCCAGCCCCGCGCTCATCGGGCGGACCGTCATCCTTGACGTCACGCCGTTCGAGATGCGGTCTGGGCAGGGACGCGCGCCGCTTCGGATCTATGCGAGCGACGCCGCGCAAAACACGGTGACGCTGACCTTTTTCAACAATCCCGCCTGGGCGAAGAAGCAGCTCCCGCTCGGCGAGACGCGGACCGTGGTCGGCCGTCTCGACGCCTACGGGCAGGAGTTGCAGATCGTCCATCCCGACGTTCTCGCCCCCGACCAGGCCGCCGCGGTCGCGATCCGCGAGCCGGTTTATGGCCTCACCGAGGGCATCGCCAACAAAAGGATGCGCGAGCTCGCGCTCGCCGCGCTCGATCGCGCCCCCGACCTCGCCGAGTGGATCGAGCCGTCGCTGCTCGCCCAGCGCCACTGGCCCGCGTGGCGCGCGGCGCTGGCCGAGGCGCATGCCGACCCCGCCGCGACCGCCGCGCGGCAGCGGCTCGCCTATGACGAGATCTTCGCCAACCAGCTCGCCCTGACGCTGCTTCGCCAGTCGGCGCGGCGCAAGAAGACCAACCCGCTTCGCGGCGACGGCCGGCTGATCGCGAAGCTGCAGCTGCCCTATACGCTGACCGGGGCGCAGCGCCGGGTGGTCGAGGAAATCCGCGGCGACATGGGGCAGGACAAGCCGATGCTGCGCCTGCTGCAAGGGGACGTCGGCTCGGGCAAGACGCTCGTCGCGCTGCTGGCGATGCTCGAAGCGGTCGAGGCGGGGGCACAGGCGGCGCTGCTCGCCCCGACCGAGATCCTTGCCCGCCAGCACCTCGTGACGTTGCAGCGGCAGTGTGAGCCGATCGGGGTGCGGGTCGCCATCCTCACCGGGCGCGAAAAGGGGCGTGCGCGCGAATCGGTGCTGATGGGGCTCGCCGACGGGTCGATCGACATTCTCGTCGGCACCCACGCCATATTCCAGCACCATGTCGGCTACCGCCGGCTCGGGTTGATCGTGATCGACGAACAGCATCGCTTCGGCGTGTCGCAGCGCCTGCTGCTCGCCGAAAAGGCCGAGCAACCGCCGCACCTCTTGGCGATGACCGCGACTCCGATCCCGCGGACTCTGACGCTGACCCAATATGGCGAGATGGACGTCAGCCGGATCGACGAGATGCCGCCCGGGCGCACCCCGGTCGAGACGCTGGTGGTAAGTGAGGAAAAGCTCGCCGACGTCGTCAACGGACTCGCGCGGCACCTCGCCGCGGGCGGGCAGGCCTATTGGGTCTGTCCGCTGGTCGAGGAGAGCGAGGCGACCGATGCCGCCGCGGCCGAGCAGCGCGCCGCGACGTTCCGCCAGCGGTTCGGGCTGGAGCGCGTCGGGCTGGTCCATGGCCGGATGAAGGGGCCCGACAAGGATGACGTCATGGCGTCGTTCGCGCGCGGCGACCTCGGCGTGCTGGTGGCGACGACGGTGATCGAGGTCGGGGTCGACGTGCCCAACGCGACGCTGATCGTGATCGAGGGGGCCGAGCGGTTCGGGCTCGCCCAGCTTCACCAGCTGCGCGGGCGCGTCGGGCGGGGCGGGGGGCTTAGCCGCTGCGTGCTGCTGCGCGGGCCGGTGCTGAGCGAGACCGGGCGGGCGCGGCTCGCGCTGATGCGCGAGACCACCGACGGCTTCCGCATCGCCGAGGAGGATCTCCGGCTGCGCGGTCCCGGCGAAATCCTCGGCACCCGCCAGTCGGGCGAGCAGCAGTTCCGCGTCGCGACCCCCGAGGACGTCGCCGAGCTTGCCGCGCCCGCGCAGCAGGACGCGCGACTGTTGCTCGACCGCGACGGCGGGCTCGCCAGCGCGCGGGGGCAGGCGGCGAGGACCGCGCTGTACCTGTTCGAACGCGACCAGGCGGTGGCGCTGTTGCGTTCAGGGTGAACGGGTGCGAGGCAAGGCGATGCCCAGCCTGATCCTCCCCATGCTCGCGGTCCTGTTCGCCGGGGCGCTGATCGCCGTCCAGGCCCCGACCAACGCGCTGGTCGCCAAGGCCGGCGGTTCGCCGCTGATCGCCGCGCTGGTGAGCTTCGGGGTCGGCGCGGCGGCGCTTTTGGCGGTATGGGTGGTGCGCGGGCCGCGGGTGTCGCCCGCCGCGTTCCGCGACCTGCCCTGGTATGCGTGGCTCGGCGGGCTTTACGGCGCGGCGTTCGTCGGCATCGCCGCCTGGGCCGCGCCCCGGCTCGGGCTCGCCTCGCTGATTACCATCGGCATCGCCGGGCAGATCGCGATGGCGCTCTACCTCGACTCGATCGGGGCGTTCGGCCTGCCGAAGGAACCGCTGTCGGCGACCCGGCTGATCGGCTCGCTGATCGTGTTCGGCGGGGTCTATCTCGTTCGCCGCGGCTAGGCCGCGACGACCAGCCCATGCTTCTTCGCGCCGAAGCTGACCCGCGCGCCGGGCCGGGCGATCGCGTGCGGGTCGCCGACCTTTTCGCCGTCGAGGCGGACCGCGCCCTGATCGATCCCGCGCCGCGCTTCCTTGTTCGACGCGGCGAAGCCAAGCGCGACCAGCGCGGCGACGATGCCGATGCCCTCGTCACCGGCCGCCACGGTGGGCAGGTCGCCCCCGGCCGCGCCTTCGGCGAACGCCTTGCGCGCGGTTTCCTCGGCGGTCCGCGCCGCCTCCTCTCCGTGCAGCATCGCGGTCGCGGCATTGGCCAGCGCGACTTTCGCCTCGTTGATCGCCTGGCCTTCCAATTCCTCAAGTTTCGCAATCGTTTGCAGGTCGAGGTCGGTAAACAATCGCAGGAACTTGCCGACGTCGGCGTCGGCGGTGTTCCGCCAGAACTGCCAGTAGTCGTAGGGGCTCAGCTGGTCGGCATTGAGCCAGATCGCGCCGCGCGCGGTCTTGCCCATCTTCCCCCCGTCGGCGGTAGTGATCAGCGGGGTCGTCAGCCCGAACAGCTCGGCCCCGTCCATCCGCCGCGCGAGTTCGATCCCGTTGACGATATTGCCCCACTGGTCCGACCCGCCGAGCTGGAGCCGGCAGCCCTCGCGCCGCGCGAGCTCGCGGAAGTCGTAGGCCTGGAGGATCATATAGTTGAATTCGAGGAAGGTGAGCGGCTGCTCGCGCTCGAGCCGAAGCCGGACGCTATCGAAGGTCATCATCCGGTTGATGGTGAAATGCGGGCCGACCGTCCGCAGCAGCTCGATGTAATGAAGCGGCTCGAGCCAGTCGGCATTATTAACGAGGATTGCCCCGCTCGGGCGTCCCTGTGCATCTTTGGCACCGAAGTCGAGGAAGCGCTCGAACACCTTGCGGATCGAGGCGATGTTCGCGTCGATGTCGGCGTCGGTCAGCATCTTGCGCGATTCGTCCTTGCCCGACGGGTCGCCGACCTTTGTCGTGCCGCCGCCCATCAGGACGATCGGGCGATGCCCCGCCTGCTGCATCCGCCGAAGCATCATGATCTGGACGAGGCTCCCGACGTGGAGGCTCGGCGCGGTGGCGTCGAAGCCGATGTAGCCGGTCACCGGCCCCCGCGCGGCCAGCGCGTCGAGCGCGGCGCCGTCGGTCGCCTGGTGGATGTAGCCGCGCTCGTCGAGCAGGCGGAGGAGGGAGGATTCGAAGGCCATGCGCTCCCCTAACCGCTCGCCCCGCGCTTGTCGAAGCCATGCATCTTCGCCAATCCTGCGCGACGATGATCGCCCAAGACCTCGTCCCGCACCCCGCCGCCGGGCCCGCCGCGCCGCCGTTCCGGCTGTGGGTCAACGTCAATCGTTCGGCCGCGTTCGGGCGCGAGGCGACGCTCGACCTGACCTATTGTATCGGCGCGCCGCTTGCCCGCTTCCTCGTCGCCGACAGCGATGCGCCCTCGCGCGGCGACGAATTGTGGCGCACGACCTGTTTCGAGGCGTTCGTCCAGCTCGAAGGCGAGAGCGGCTATCGCGAATATAATTTCGCTCCGTCGGGCGACTGGGCGGCGTACGACTTCACCGCGCCGCGCGAGGGAATGCGCGAACCCGAGCTCGCCGCCGCCCCCTATGTCCGGCGCGAGGACAACCTGACCTGGTGGACGCTCGGGGCGACGATCGCGGTCCCCGCCGATCGCGCCCTCCGGCTCGGCCTTACCGCGGTGATCGAGGAAACCGACGGCACGAAGAGCTATTGGGCGCTCGCCCACGGCGGCGCGTCGCCCGATTTCCACGATCCCGCTTGCTTCCGCGTGGCGCTGCCGGAATAGCGGGCGCATGAAATTCGGCATCGAACGGCTGCTCGCCGACCCCGCGCTCCGCGCCCCGCTCGAAGGCAAGCGCGTCGCGCTGGTCGCCCACCCGGCCTCGGTCACGCGCGACCTGACCCACAGCCTCGACGCGCTCGCCGCTTGCGACGGCATCCGCCTCGCCGCCGCCTTCGGCCCGCAGCACGGGATCAAGGGCGACAAGCAGGACAACATGGTCGAGAGCGCCGACTTCACCGACCCGGTCCACGACATCCCGGTGTTCAGCCTCTACGGCGAGGTGCGCCGCCCGACCGGGCAGATGATGTCGACCTTCGACGTGGTGCTGGTCGACCTGCAGGACCTTGGTTGCCGCATCTACACCTTCATCACCACGCTGCTCTACATGCTTGAGGCCGCCGCCGAGCACGGCAAGAGCGTGTGGGTGCTCGATCGGCCCAATCCCGCCGGTCGCCCGGTCGAGGGTACGACGCTGCTGCCAGGCTGGGAGAGCTTTGTCGGCGCGGGACCGATCCCGATGCGCCACGGGCTGACGCTGGGCGAGCTTGGCCACTGGTTCGTCGACCATTTCAAGCTCGACGTCGACTATCGGGTGATCGCGATGGAGGGCTACGATCCCGACGCCGCGCCGGGCTTCGGCTGGCCCGCCGACCGGGTGTGGGTCAATCCGTCGCCCAACGCGCCCAATCTCAACATGGCGCGCTGCTATGCCGGGACGGTGATGCTCGAAGGCGCGACGCTGAGCGAGGGCAGGGGGACGACCCGCCCGCTCGAGCTGTTCGGTGCCCCCGACGTCGACGGACGCGCGGTGATCGCGGCGATGCGCGACATCGCGCCGCACTGGCTCGCCGGCTGCACGCTGCGCGATACCTGGTTCGAACCGACCTTCCACAAGCATGTCGGCCAGCTCTGCTCAGGGGTAATGATCCACGCCGAGGGCGATGCCTATGACCATCGGGCGTTCCGCCCGTGGCGGGTGCAGGCGCTCGCCTTCAAGGCGATCCGCGCGCTTCATCCCGGCTACGAGCTGTGGCGCGATTTTCCTTATGAATATGCGTTCGGCAAGCTGCCGATCGACGTTATCAACGGCGGTTCCGGTTTGCGCGAGTGGGTCGATGATCACGCGGCGACGCCCGCCGACCTCGACGCCCTCGCCGGACCAGACGAGTCGGCGTGGGTCGAGGCTCGTCGCCCGTTCCTGCTCTACTGAACCTGCTTGGCCCGGTCGGGCGCGCTTTCGGGCATCTTCGCCATCGCGATCAGCCCGACCCCCGCGACGCCGGTCAGGTACCAGGCGATGGTCATCGGTTCGCCGGTCACCTTCAGCAGCCACGTCACCACCAGCTGGGTCGTCCCACCGAGCAGCGCCACTGGCAGCGCATAGACCAGCGCGAAGGCACGGCTGCGGATCTCGCGCGGAAGCGCCTCGCCTATCGCGGCATAGACTGCCGAATATTGAAAGCCGATCAGCATCTGCAGCAGCAGGTTGGCACCGACGAAGGCCACGATCGTCCGCTCGGCGATCAGCCACCAGAAGATCGGGACGATCGCTACGGTAAACGCCAATTGCGGCCAGATCATCAGGGGGCGGCGCCCGTGACGATCGGCAAGTGCGCCGCCCCAGAGCGCGAAGACGACGGCGATGCCATTGCCCGCAAACTCGCCCGCCATGGATGTCGCCGCTGAGACGTGGAGCGTGTTCTGGCCAAATGTGGCCATGTACTGGAAGATGTAGTTGGCGATCGTCCCGGTGCCGATGATCACAAAGCCCAGCACCATCACTCGCCAGTGCTTGCCCGACCGCGAAAAAGCCTCGTCGGCATTCTCGGGCTGGTCGATCGTCTCGGGTAGCCCGCTGCGGACGACCAGCGCTAGCGGCACGATCAGCAATCCGCCTGCCAGCGCGATCCGCCAGCCAATGGTCGCCAGCTGCGCGTCGCTCAACTTCAGGCTCAGCATCAGGCCGACGAGCGCACCGACCGTCGCCGCGATCGACTGGCTCGCCGATTGCCAGCTCATCACATAGGCGCGCCGCGGTCCCGCCGCCGCTTCCATCAGGTACACCGTGGCGCTGCCGACCTCGCCGCCGAGCGCGAAGCCCTGGATCAGCCGCGCGACCACCGCCAGCACCGGCGCCGCCACCCCGATCGCGGCATAGCCGGGGGTGAAGACGAGGATGGCGATGCCGATCCCCATCAGCAGCATCGACAACAGCATCGCCGGCTTGCGCCCGCGCCGGTCGGCGTAGGTGCCGAGGACCAGCGCCCCGAACGGTCGCGACGCGAAACCCGCGCCGAAGGTCGCGAGGCTCGCCATCAGGCTGACGAACGGGTCCTTCGACGGGAAGAAGGTCTGGCCGATCTGGATTGCGAAAAAGGCGAAGGTGATGAAGTCGTAGAATTCGAGCGCGTTGCCGAGCGTCGCCGCGACCACTGCCCGACGCGGGATCGGCGCGCGGGCGGCAGGCAGTGGCATGTCCGGCGCTTCGACGAGATCGACCATGGCCCGCTCCGCCTGCTCAGTTTGTGCGCGACCCTCCGCCCAAGCGGGCAGGAATGCAAGTCGGCGCGCGGGGCGGGCTCACCAGTGAGACGAGCACGAAGCTGATGTACATCAGCAGGTACCAGGCACCGAGCTTGCCAATCGGAACCAAGTGCCAGCCGCCCGCCTGCGCGGGGTAGCGCCAGGCATTGGCGAAGGTCCCGATATTCTCGGCCAGCCAGATGAACAGCGATACCAGCAGCCAGCCGAGCAGCAGCGGCATCGCGCGATAACGATCGAGCGTGCGAAACATCACGCGCGTGCGCCAGTAGAGAAGGCTGATCAGCGCGAACAGCAGCACGCGAACGTCAGGCAGCCAGTGATGAGTGAAGAAATTGGCATAGATCGCCGCCGCGAGAAGCACCGACCAGCGCCGCCGCGGATAGCCCACGAAGCGGAAGTCGAATCCGCGCCATACCCGCGCGATGTAGCTGCCAACACTCGCATACATGAAGCCGCTGAACAGCGGAACGCCGCCGATTCTCAGCAGCGACGGTTCGGGGTAGGTCCAGCTGCCGTGCGCGGTCTTGAACAATTCCATCGCCGTTCCGACCAGGTGGAAGATGAGGATTACCGACGCCTCGCGCCACGTTTCGAGCCGCGTCGCGAGCAGTGTCCCCTGGACCGCCAGCGCCCACAGCGTCAGCGCGTCGTAACGGGCGATCGGCGCGCCCGCCGGCCACCAGAAGTGCGTCAACAACAGCGCGCCGAGCATCAGCGCGCCGAACAGGCACGCCCACCCCTGCTTGAACACGAACAGGGCAAACTCGAACAGCAGGTGCGGCGCGCCGGCGCGGACGTGGCGCTGCTCGAGCGCCTCGCGAATTGTGCGAAAGCGACTGTGACCTGCGCTCAAGCGCGCTTCGCGAGCGCGCGCATCGCCTCGTCCAGCCCCGCGAGCGTCAGCGGGTACATGCGTTCGTTCATCAGCTGCTGGAGGATCCGGGTCGAGGCAGAATAGCCCCAATAGGCCTCGGCGGTCGGGTTGATCCACGCCGCGGAGGGGTAGGCGTCGGTCAGCCGCGTGAGCCACACCGCGCCGGCCTCCGCATTATAATGTTCGATCGATCCGCCGGCGTGGGTCACTTCGTAGGGGCTCATCGCCGCGTCGCCGACGATCACCAGTCGATGGTCGCGGCCATATTTATGAATGACGTCGAACGTCGGGGTCCGCTCGGCGTGGCGCAGCCGGTTGTCGCGCCAAACGCCCTCGTAGATGCAGTTGTGGAAGTAGAAATGCTCGAGGTGACGAAATTCGGCGCGCGCCGCCGAGAACAGCTCCTCGGCGACCTTGACGTGCGCGTCCATCGACCCGCCGACGTCGAGGAACAGCAAAAGCTTGACCGCATTGTGCCGCTCGGGCCGCATCCGGACGTCGAGCCAGCCCTGCCGCGCGGTCCCCTCGATCGTCCCGTCGAGGTCGAGCTCGTCGGCCGCGCCCTCGCGCGCGAAGCGGCGGAGGCGGCGAAGCGCGACCTTGATGTTGCGGGTGCCGAGCTCGCGGCCGTCGTCGAGATCACGGAACTCGCGCTTCTCCCACACCTTGATCGCGCGCCCGTGCCGCCCCGGCCCGCCGATCCGCACGCCTTCGGGATTGTAACCGCCATGGCCGAACGGCGAGGTGCCCCCGGTGCCGATCCACTTGTTGCCGCCCTGGTGGCGCCCCTGCTGTTCGGCGAGACGCTCCCTGAGCGCCGCCATGATCTCGTCCCACGAGCCGAGCGAGGCGACCTCGGCCATTTGCTCGGGGGTCAGATAGGCCTCGGCGACCAGCTTCAGCCACTCCTCGGGAAGCGCGACCCGCTCGTCCTCGCCGCTCGCGCCGGGGCCGATGAGCCCCTTGAACACCTCGGCGAACAGCTGGTCGAAGCGGTCGATCTGCGCCTCGTCGTGAACGAAAACCGATCGCGCCAGATAGTAGAATTGCTCGGGATCCTCCTCGATCACTCGCGCCTCGAGCGCCTCGAGCAGCAACAGATGCTCCTTGATCGAGGCGGGCAGCCCGCCCTTCCTCAGCGCGTCGACGAACGAGATGAACATGGGCCCGAGATAGGCGCGGGGGCCGCGCGGAGTCGAGCGCGGGCGTGGTTAACCCCGTTTTAAAACCTCTCTGCCAATCCGTGGCGACATTCGAGTGGGGAACAACCGGCCATGGCCACGCAGGGCATCGAGGAAATTACCGAGAACGCGATCCGCACGGTCGCGCGCGATTGCGGGTCGCTGTCGATCGAGTGCAGCGACGTCGCCGGCTACGTCCAGGGCGTCGCCGCGCGGATCGGCGCCAATCTCAAGGTGCTCGACGGACTCGAGGAGGTAACCACCCGGCTCCTTACCGACCAGGCGCGGGTCAGCGATTCGACCGACGAAGCGCGGCTCCTGTCCGAGCAGGCGCGGGTGAAGCTCGAGGCGGGGCGCGAGGCGATCGAGAGCACCATCGAGGGGTTCAAGGGCCTGACCGATCTCGTCGTCCAGCTCGGCGAGCGGATGGCCGGCTTCGCCACCGCGATGAACCAGGTCCAGTCGGTCAGCTCGACGATCGAGGCGATCGCGCGCAAGACCAACATGCTCGCGCTCAACGCGACGATCGAGGCGGCGCGCGCGGGCGATGCCGGGCGCAGCTTCGCGGTCGTCGCCGCCGAAGTGAAGAAGCTGGCGCACGATACGCGGACTGCCACCAGCCAGATCGCCGAGACGATCGGCGACCTGACCCGCGAGGCGGGGGCGGTGACCGCCGAGATCCGGACCGGGGTCGACCAGAGCCGCGCCGCGCAGGCGGGCATCGGCCAGATCAGCGACACCGTCCGCGAAGTCAGCGAAATCGTCGGGATGGTCGACCGCCAGACCGAGGGCATCGCCCATTCGACCGGACTGATCCAGACCAGCGTCGATCGCGTCAAGGCCGGGCTCAGCGCCTTCGCCGAGGACGCGCGCGAGAATGGCGGCGAACTGGTCGATGTCGAACGGCGGCTGTCGCAGCTCGAGATGATGAGCAACACCATGCTCAACACGCTCGCCAACTCGGGCGCCGAGATCGACGACACCCACATGATCAACAAGGGGCTCGAGGTCATGGCCGCGATCCGCACGGCGGTCGAAGGCGCTATCGACCGCGGCGAGATCGGCCTCGACGAGGTGTTCGACCGCAATTACGTCAAGCGGCCGGGAAGCAACCCCGAGCAGTTCGACACCGCCTTTTGCGATACCGCCGACCGGCTGGTCCAGCCGATCATCGATTCGGTGCTCGCCGCCGACAACCGGATCATCGGCACGACCATCGGCGACGTGAACGGCCATCTGCCGACCCATTTGTCGACTCGGTCGCGGCCGCAGGGAACCGACCCGGTGTGGAACGACGCGCATTGCCGCAATCGCCGGATCCTGATCGACGACCAGACCCGCTTCGCGCTGGCCAGCGATACGCCCACGCTGATGACCTACATGATGAGCCGCGGCGACGAGCATATCGCGGTCAAGAACGTCTACATCCCGCTGCGCTTCAAGGGCCGCCGCTGGGGCAATCTCGAACTCGCCTACCGCGACGACTGATCGCTCAGCGTATCGCGTCGAACGCCTGGTCGAGGTCGGCGAGAAGGTCCTCGGCGTCCTCGAGGCCGATGTTGAGCCGCACCAGCCGCGGGCCCTCTGACGCGCTCGGCCGGTCGAGGTCGGGATAGGTCAGCGCGAGGCTGACCGTGCCGCCCCAGCTGTAGCCGATCTTGAACAGGCGAAGCGAATCGACGAACCGCGAGGCCGCGCCAGAAGTCTCGCTAGCCAGCACGATCGAGAAAATCCCCGCCGAGCCGGTGAAGTCGCGCTTCCAGACATCGTGGCCGGGACAGCCGGGCAGCGCCGGGTGAAGCACGCGCGCGACCTCGGGCCGGGCCTTCAGCCACTCGGCGATCCGCAGGGCGCTCGTCCCGACATGCTTCAGCCGCAACGGAAAGGTCGCCAGCCCGCGAAGCACCAGCGCGCAATCGTCGGGCGAGGCGCCGAGCCCCATCACGTGGCGCGCCTCGGCCAGCCGGGCGGCAATCGCCGGGTCGCGCGCCGAGGCCGAGCCCATCAGCACGTCGCCGTGGCCCGCCTGATACTTGGTCAGCGCCTGTACGCAGACGTCCGCGCCATGCCCGAACCCGTCGAGAAGCACCCCGGCGGCGTAGGTATTGTCGAGCGCGACCAGCGCGCCGCGGGCATGCGCCGCGCGCGCGATCGCCGGAAGGTCGGGCACTTCCATCGAGATCGATCCCGGGCTTTCGATCCACACCAGCGACGTATTCTCGCGGATTTGCGCCGCGATGCCCTCGCCGACAAGCGGATCGTAGCTCTCGATCTCAATCCCCAGCCGCGCCAGGAACCGCCCCGCGCGGCCGTTCGGGCCATAAGCGTTGCGCGGCAGCAAGACATGGTCACCCGCCTTGCACAGCGCGAGATACGTCAACGCGATCGCGTTCAGCCCGCTCGGCACGAGTTCGACCGAATGCGCGCCTTCCGACTGCGCGATCCGCGCGGCGAGTTCGCGGTAGGTCGGGGTGCCGTGGAGCCCGTAGCGATATTGCGAATCGCTTGGCCGGTCCTCGCCGACGTCGGCCATGTCGGCGAACAGCACCGTCGAGGCGCGGTAGACCGGGGTCGCCAGCCCCTCGAACGCGCGGCTCGCCCGCACCAGCGGGTGGAGCAGCCGGGTCGCGAGACCTTCGTCGCGCGGCGCCTCGTCGCTCATCCCTTCCTCGCTCATCCCTTCCCCGCTCATGCCTTTCTCCGGGCCATGAACGCCAGTCGCTCGAACAGCATCACGTCGGCCTCGTTCTTGAGCAGCGCGCCGTGGAGCGGCGGGATGGCCTTGGTCGGGTCGCTGTTCGCCAGCACGTCGAGCGGCATGTCCTCGTGGAGCAGCAGCTTCAGCCAGTCGAGCAACTCGCTGGTTGACGGCTTCTTCTTCAGCCCCGGCGTGTCGCGCAACTGGTAGAACATCTCGAGCGCGCGGTTGACGAGGATCTTCTGAATACCCGGAAAATGGACCTCGACGATGTCCTGCATCGTGTCGCGGTCGGGGAAGCGGATGTAATGGAAGAAACAGCGGCGCAGGAAGGCGTCGGGCAGTTCCTTTTCGTTGTTCGAGGTGATCACGACGACCGGGCGCTCGGCCGCCTTCACGGTCTCGCCGGTTTCGTAGACGTGGAACTCCATCCGGTCGAGTTCCTGCAGAAGGTCGTTGGGAAACTCGATGTCGGCCTTGTCGATCTCGTCGATCAGCAGGACGGGGAGGGTCGGCGAGGTGAACGCCTCCCACAGCTTGCCCTTGCGGATGTAATTGGAGATGTCGTGCACCCGCGGGTCGCCGAGTTGCCCGTCGCGAAGCCGCGCGACCGCGTCATATTCGTACAGCCCCTGGTGGGCGCGGGTGGTCGACTTGATGTTCCACGCGATCAGCGGCGCACCGAGCGCGCGCGCAATCTCCTCGGCGAGGACGGTCTTGCCCGTTCCCGGCTCACCCTTGACGAGCAGCGGGCGGCGAAGCGTGACGGCGGCGTTGACCGCGACCTTGAGGTCGTCGGTGGCGATATAGGTCGAGGTCCCGGAAAAACGCATGGCGCGCCCGGGCTAGGTAGCCCCGACGGCCGGGTCAATCCTCGCCGCGTGCCTGCGCGCGCGCCTCGAGCAGGTCGAACAGCGCGCGATGCTGGAGCAGAAGCTGCTCGACCCCGAAGGCGAGCGCGCGTTCGGCGGCGAGCCCGCGGACCCCGGCATCGAGGGCGGCGGCGAGGTCGAGCCGGTCGGGCAGCATCGCGGCGGGGATCTCCATCCCCGCGCGGCCGGCGACCCGGTTGAGCAGCGCGCGGGCCGAGGGCCAGTCGCCGATCAGCGCGGCGCAGGCGCCGAGCGCGACCCCGCTGCGTTCGGAGCGGGCGAGTGTCTCGATCGCGTGGCGCTGCGCGACCATCGCCGATTCGGTCTCGGCGGCGCCGGGGGTCGACGGCAGCGGGCCGGCGGCGGCGGTCAGGCGGACGAGGAACAGCCTTTCGCGCTCGAACATCGCGCCGGCGTCGCCGAGCCAGTCGCGCGCGGCGCCGGCGGGGGCATAGTCGTGCGCCAGCTGGATCAGCCCAGGGTGACGGCCGTGAAGCTGGCAGAGCAGGTGGACCGCATCGGCGAGGTCGCGCGCGAGGGTCGGGCCCTGGCGGCTCTCAAGCGACTGGCGCCAGTCGTGTGCCGACGCGCCCTCGACCGCGACCCGCGCCAGCTGCACGTCGACGGCGCGCGCCGATTGCCCCTCGATTGCGTTGGCCATTCCCATTCCCTTGCTTCCTTCAACCCGCACGCCTTATCTGGCGGAGGGCCTAACCCAGCGACGTAAAGACGAGGTTTCCGCGCCCGAAACCTTTTGGTCAGGGAGGTTAAGAAGCGGCCCGAATCGGGACAAAATTGCGTCGACGCGCGCCTCGCGGAGGCTTTAGTCGTCGCGACGGCGACCGCTATAGTCGATACGGATCAGTACCCAGCTGCCGACCATGAACTGGCCGTTCTTCTTCGGCGGCTTGACCTTGAACTGCCACGCCGCCTGCCGGACCGCGCGGGCGAGCCGCGAGCCCGGCGTTTCGCCGATTTCCTGACAATCGTCGACGCGAAAGCCGGGGTAGGTCTTGCACGCCACCTCGCCGAAGCCGTCGGCGGCGTTGGCGGGCAGGTAGCCGCCGAGCTCGGCATCGGTCGGGCGGCGCAGCCAGTCGGCGGCGTAGAGCGTCTCGCCGTTGGGACCGGTGCCGACTGCGTCGCTGTCGCCAGGCCCGCCGCCGGGCTTGTTCGAGCCAAGATTCGAAATGTCCGCCGCCGCCATGTCCGACGCGCTCATCTTGAGCAGCGTCGTCGGCGGGCTCTTGGGGGCCGCGACCTTGCTCGGGGAGGCGACCGGCGGGGGAGGGACGACCGGGGGCGTGACCCGCCGCTGGGCCTTTTGCGGCGCCGCCTTGTCCGCCGCCGGCTGCTCGTCGCGCCCGAGGTCGAGCGTGGTGATCGTTCCGTTCGGCTTGCCGACGCTGGCCATCGGCACCACGGTGCGGAGCCCGATAAGGAGCAGCAGGACCGCGAGGTTGACAAGGATCGCCAGCGCCATCCCCGACAGCCGTCGCCGCGTCGGGGTCGCTTCATAGGCGTGGACTGGGCGGTAGACGGAAGCCACGGGCCTCGGGATTTGCGGGTTGCGTCTCGAGGCGGCGGTTAAGGCGAGCGTGGGTGAACGGGATGTGAAGCGACCGGCGAGGCCGCCGCGTCAACTTCCGCGACCGGCCATCTCGCCGATCACGATCAGGCCGCGTCGCGGTGATCGACCAGCATATGGTCGTTGTCGGGCACGGTCGCGGCGTCCGCCGGGCGCGAACCGCGCTCGTCGGGCATCGCCCTGCGAAGCACCAGCACGAGCAGCGACAGTAGGAGGTAGGCGCCGACCGCGGCGGCGATGTTCCACACCAGCGCCACGCCGAACGCGGCGCGCAGCCAATTGGGGTTAATCCCCAGATCGTCGCCGATGGCCTGGCAGGTGCCGAGGATCGTCTCGGGGTGCGAATGCACGCGCGGGCGGTCGATCGGGGTGGAAGAAACGGGCGGGGTCACGCTCAGCATCGGTTGGGTTCCTTCGGCCGGGACTGGCCTTGCCCAAATCAAAGCAAGGGCCATGCCAACCGGCGCATATCTCGCGGTTTCAACTGGTTACCGCAGCGCCGCATTTCAAGTTGAAACTGACCAACTGGCGTCGGGTGCCGATGAGTGGCGAAATTTTCGGCGAACGCGCGCGCCTTGCCGACAGTCGCGCTTGTCGGCGGGCGAACGGCGTGGGACAGCGAGGGCCGTTCGTCCCGCCCGGAGTTTCACCGTCATGCCGACCCGCCCGTTGCTCGCCGCCCTGTTCGTCACCACCGCCACCGCCGCGATCGGCGCGTCGGCCCCGAGTGCGCCGGTACATCAATATGGCGGGCTGACGCTCGCGCCCGCCGGCGATCGGATCGCGACGATCGAGGGCGGCGGTCGCGGCGGCGGCCACGGAGCGATCCGGCTTCGCGCGGTAAGCGATGGGCGCTCGCTCGGGACGATCGACCCTTGTCCGGCGTGCAGTTACGCCGACCTGGCCTTCGCGCCCGACGGGCGGCTCGCCTTCGTCGCGCGCAGCGGCAAGACCTCGACGCTGATGATCGCGCCCGCCGGCGGCGGGGCGGCGCGCGCGCTCGGCTCGGTCGAAGGACTCGTACAGGCGCCGACTTTTTCGCCCGACGGCTCGCGGATCGCGGTGCTGGTGACGATCGGCGCGACCAAGGAGGCCGGGGCGACCCAAGCCGGCGCGCGGCAGGTCGGCGAGATCGGCAACAGCTTCGACGAGCAGCGGATCGCGATCGCCTCCTCGACCAGGGCCGGCGCTCTTACCCCCATCTCGCCCGCCGACACGTTCATCTACGAGATGGACTGGACCCACGACGGCCGCTCGCTCCTGGTCAGCGACGCGCCGGGCGACGGCGATGCCAACTGGTGGACCGCGACGCTCGACCTGGTCGACGCGAGCAGCGGGGCGATGCATCGCCTCGCCGCGCCGCCGCACCAGATCCGCTACCCCAAGGTCAGCGCCGACGGGCGAAGCGCGCTCTACATCGGCGGGCTGATGAGCGATTATGGTGCGTCGGGCGGCGACGTCTGGTCGGTGCCGCTGGCGGGCGGGGCCCCACGCAACCTCACGCCGGGGATGCGTGCGACCGCGCTGACGCTCGACATGAGCCGCGCCGGCCCGGTGGTGACCACGCTGGCCGGCGACCGGATGCAGCTCGGGCTGCTCGGCGCAGCACCCTATTATTCTGCGCCGGTGTCGCTCGGCGCGGCGCAGCTGTCGGCCGACGGGCGGACGATGGCGGCGGTGGTGCAGGACTTCGAACATGCGCCGAAGATCCTCGCCGGACCGGTCGCCGCGCCGCGTGCGATCACCCACGACAACGAACTGCTCCCCGCACCGGCCAAGGCGCAGAGCCTCACTTGGACCAGCGGCGGCTACACCGTCCAGGGCTGGCTGCTGTCGTCTCCGACCATGGCGGCCGGGACCAGGTCGCCGCTGCTCGTGTCGGTCCACGGTGGCCCGTCGGCGGCAAGCACGCCGCGCTATTCGAACGGGGAGGGGAGCCTCGCCCCGTGGCTGGCGGCGGGATACCGGGTGCTGATGCCCAACCCGCGCGGCTCGTTCGGACAGGGCGAGGCGTTCACCCGCGCCAACATCCGCGACTTCGGCGGGGGCGACCTCGACGACATCCTCGCCGGGATCGACGCGGCCAAGAAGGTCGCCGCGGTCGACGAGAATCGGCTGGGGCTGATGGGGTGCAGCTATGGCGGGTTCATGGCAATGTACGCCAACACCCGCACCAACCGGTTCAAGGCGATCGTCGCCGGCGCGGGCCTCTCGAACTGGATCAGCTATTACGGCACCAACGGGATCAACCAGTGGATGATACCGTTCTTCGGCAAGTCGGCCTACGACGACCACAAAGCCTATGAGGACGTCTCGGCGGTCTACCGGGTCGATAAGGCGCGCACCCCGACTTTCATCTATGTCGGCGAGCGCGACATCGAGGTGCCCCCGACCCAGTCGATCGAATGGTATAATGCGCTCAAGGCCAAGGGCGTGCCGGTCAGCCTAGTGATCTATCCCGACGCCGGTCACTGCGTCGGCGACCCGGTGCAGCACCTCGACGTCATGCGCCGCGCCAAGGCCTGGTTCGACCGCTACCTCAAATGAGACGGGAGAGGGGGGCGCGTCGACGAATGGCACTTTTCGCTGCGCGCGGCGACGATGATGGATACCATCCACTGTCGAGGAAGGCGTGAACCTGTGTCCGTCGACGTTAATCGGCATCCGGGCGTAATGATTCACGAGTAAGCGACGCTGCCGAGTTGCCTCGAGGCCGCCTAATGCGGTGAGTCTTTTCGTGAAGGTTGGCTAAGGAGATCATTGATGGACATTAGCCGTATCGGCGTCGCTACGGCCATGGCCGTAGCGTTGATCGCCGCGTCAAGCGCACCGGTCGCGCCCGGGAATCGCATGGCCTATTGTCGCGGCGAGGTCAGTTCGATGTACGGCACCAAGCCACTCTATGTGAAAACCGGCAGGTTGCTGCGCGCCCGCGATGGAACGACATCCGTCAGCGGTACCGCCGACAAGGGCAGCGAGGGCATCAAGAAGTTCAAATGTCGCTACGACAAGCGAGGCCGCTTCATCGACGTCTTGGCGATGACTCCGGACGGCGAATAGCGAGTCGTCGTCCGGCGGAGCGTTGCACGACGCGACCTCGCCGGCCGCGTTACTGGTCTAGGAAGCTGCGCATCTTTCGGCTTCGGCTCGGGTGCTTGAGTTTCCTCAAAGCCTTCGCCTCGATCTGGCGGATACGTTCGCGGGTCACGCTGAACTGCTGGCCGACTTCCTCGAGCGTGTGATCGGTGTTCATGCCGATGCCGAAGCGCATGCGTAGCACGCGCTCCTCGCGGGGGGTCAGCGAGGCGAGCACCCGCGTCACCGTCTCCTTAAGGTTCGCCTGGATCGCGGCATCGACCGGGATGACCGCGTTCTTGTCCTCGATGAAATCGCCCAAGTGGCTGTCTTCCTCGTCGCCGATCGGCGTTTCGAGGCTGATCGGCTCCTTGGCGATCTTCATCACCTTGCGAACCTTTTCGAGCGGCATCGACAGCCGCTCGGCGAGCTCCTCGGGGGTCGGCTCGCGGCCGGTTTCGTGGAGGAACTGGCGGCTGGTGCGGACCAGCTTGTTGATGGTCTCGATCATGTGCACCGGAATACGGATGGTGCGCGCCTGGTCGGCGATCGAGCGGGTGATCGCCTGGCGGATCCACCAGGTTGCATAGGTCGAGAATTTGTAACCGCGGCGATACTCGAACTTGTCGACCGCCTTCATCAGGCCGATGTTCCCTTCCTGGATCAGGTCGAGGAACTGCAGCCCGCGGTTGGTGTATTTCTTCGCGATCGAGATGACGAGGCGCAGGTTCGCCTCGACCATCTCCTTCTTGGCGATCCGCGCCTCCCGCTCGCCCTTCTGGACCTGGTTGACGATCCGCCGGAACTCGGGGAGCGCCATGCCTGTCGACTGGGCGATCTCGGCGATCTCGGCACGAATCCGCTCGACCGGCCCGGCCTCGGCCTCGGCGAAGGCCGCCCACTTCTTGTCGGTCCCCTTGACGCTTTCGAGCCAGCTGTCGTCGAGCTCGTTGCCCATGTAGCTGTCGAGGAACGCCTTTCGCGGCACCCGGTGACGTTCGGCGAGGCGGAGCATCTGCCCGCCCAGCGCGGTTAGGCGCCGGTTGAACGAGTAAAGCTGGTCGACGAGATATTCGATCTTCGCGGCGTGGAACTGGACGCTCTCGACCTCGGCGGTCAGCTGTTCGGACAGCTTGGCGTATTTCTTCTCATCGGCGGCCGGGAATTCGGCCCCGGTGCCCATCGCCGCGAGACGCGCCTGTTGGAGCTTGCTGAACTTCTTGAAGATGCCGGTGATGGCCTCGAACTTCTCGAGCGCCATCGGCTTCAAGGTTTCTTCCATCTGCGCGAGGCTGAGCGTGTTGTCCTCGTCGTCGTCCTCGGCCTGCGGCTGGGTGCGACGATCGACCATGTCCTCGTCGTCGTCGTTCTTGCCCGCTTCGGGCTCGTCGGCGACGTCGTCTTCTTCCTTGATCGACGGACCGCCCGCGGCCTTTTCGCTGATCTCGCCGTCGTCGGCGCCTTCCTCGGCCTCGGTCAGCTGCTCGGCGGTCGGGCCCTTGCTCAGCATCGCCTCGAGATCGAGGATCTCGCGAAGCTGCATCCGCCCTTCGTTGAGCGCATTCGACCAGTCGATGATCGCGTTGAAGGTGATCGGGCTTTCGCACAGCCCCCAGATCATCGTGTCGCGACCCGCCTCGATCCGCTTGGCGATGGCGATCTCGCCCTCGCGGCTGAGCAGTTCGACCGCGCCCATTTCGCGCAGGTACATGCGGACCGGGTCGTCGGTGCGGTCGACCGCTTCCTTCTTGGTCGCGACGGCGGGGCGCGACACTCCGTCGTCGAGCGGGTCGACCTCGTCCTCGCTCTCCTGCTCGGGCTCCTCGTCCTCGTCCGAATCGTCCTTTTCGACGACCTGCACGCCCATCTCGTTGATCGCGGCCATGATGTCCTCGATCTGGTCGGGACTCATCTGGTCGGACGGGAGCGCGGCATTCAGCTCGTCGAGGGTGATCGTCCCCTTCTTCTTGGCGCGCGCGATCAGCTTCTTGATCGACGCGTCGTTGAGGTCGATCAGCGGCGCGTCGCCGGCGTCGATGTCGGTATCGGATGTGTCGTTTTTCGCCATGTCGCCAGATTCTACTTTGCGGTTCGCTTACTCATTGCCGGCCAAGGACGCCAGCCTGTCCTTCAGGGTTTCATATTCGGCGTGAAGCCGGACCTGTTCGTCGAAGGCGCTGTCGTCGCCGGCACCCAGCCGCTCGGTCGCGCTACTGAGGGCCAGCCCAAGTGCGTCGGCAGCGAGCAGCGTGTCGACCGCGAGCGCGAGATCGCGCCGGGCCGTCACCGCGTCCGCGTCGGGCCTGGTGAACGAAAAGCCGATCCCGCCGCCGCGCTTCACGTCGCGCCACGCCGAGGCCGTTCCTTCTCCCGCCAATATGGGAAGAAGCGTTTCGCGATCAAGCGGTTGGCCGTTCATCGCGAGATCGACCATCAGGTCGCGGACCCGCGCGGCCGGGGCGTCGGCGAGCGGCAGGGCGGCGAGCGCCTCGACATGATCGCCGATCGCCGACGGGTAGAGCGCATGGCCTAGCACCAGCGCGCGGGCGGTCGGCCGGTCGATGCCGCCGTCGGCGATCGCGCGCGCCGCCTCGCCCGGTGGTGTCTCGGGGACGAATCGCGTAGAGATCGAACGCCGACCGTCGCGCTGCGGCGAGCCGGCGAAGGGTCGGGGCCCGGCGCCGCGCCGGGCATTCGGACGAACCAGCAGGTCGAACCGGCGAAGGAATTCGTCGCGGTATAGTTGGCGCACATTGGGATCGGCGATCGCGCCGGCGTGGGCGAGCAACCGCGCCTTGAGCCCAGCGCGCGCCTCGGGGGTCGCCAGCGGCTGCGCGGCGGTCTCGTGCCGCCACAGCCGGTCGACGAGCGGCTCGGGCACATCGATCAGCGTGTCGAGCGCGGCGCGGCCCCCGGACCGGACGAGATCGTCGGGGTCCTGCCCCTCGGGCAGGGTGACGAAGCTTAGCGTCCGGTCGGGGCCGAGATGGGGCAGGGCGCGCCCGATCGCGCGGATCGCTGCCTTCTGCCCCGCCGAGTCGCCGTCGAAACAGAGGATCGGCGCTGGATCGAGCCGCCACAGCCGCTGGAGCTGGTCCTCGGTCAGCGCGGTCCCATTGGGCGCGACCGCCTCGCCGATCCCGGCGCGGTCGAGGGCGATCACGTCCATATAGCCTTCGACCACGACCACCCGCCCGGCCTTGCGGCTGGCGGGGCCGGCAAGGTCGATGTTGTAGAGCGTGCGCCCCTTGTCGAACAGGACGGTTTCGGGGCTGTTGAGATATTTGGGCTCGCCCGCGCCCAATATCCGCCCGCCGAAGCCGATCACCCGCCCGCGCTGGTCGCGGATCGGGATCATCAGCCGGCCGCGAAAGCGATCGTAGGTCGCCTTCCCCTCGTCGGGCCGGACCAGCAGCCCGGTGTCGACCAGCCGCTCCTCGCCCAGCGCGGCGAGCGCGGCCTTCAGCTTGCCGCGGCTGTCGGGTGCGAAGCCGATCCCGAACCGCTCGACCTGCCGGGCGTCGATCCCGCGCTTCGCCAGGTAGGCGCGCGCTTCGCCGCCCTCGATCCCAGCCAGCTGCTCGGCGAACCAGCGCTGCGCCGACGCCATGACGTCATGCAGCCCGGCGGCGCGGTCGGCACGCTCGCGGTCGCGCGGGTCGCCCGCGGGCACCTCGATCCCGGCCTTGGCGGCAAGTTCCTTTACCGCGTCGATGAACGGCAGCCCGCGCGCATCGGTCAGGAAGCGGATCGCATCGCCGTGCGCGCCGCAGCCGAAGCAGTGGTAGAAACCCTTGTCGTCGTTGACGGTGAATGACGGGGTCTTCTCGTTATGGAACGGGCAGCAGGCCTTAAACTCGCGGCCCGCCTTGGTCAGCTTGACCGACGGAGAGATGACCGCGCTGAGCAGGGTCCGCGCGCGCAGTTCGTCGAGCCACTGGGGGGAAAGCGTCACCCGCCCGAAAGCGCGGCCTTGACGAGGCCGCTCGCCTTGGCGGGCTCGATCGCGGTGGCGTGGCGCGCTTTCACTTCGGCCATCACCCGGCCCATGTCCTTCATGCTCGACGCGCCCAGCCCGGCGACGATCGCGGCGATGGCGGCGCGGGCTTCCTCGTCGCCCATCTGCGCCGGCAGGAAGCGCTCGATCACCCCGATCTCGGCCTCCTCCTTCGCGGCGAGTTCGGCGCGCCCGCCGGTACGGTAGAGCTCGACCGATTCGCGGCGCTGCTTGATCATTTTCTGAAGCACCTCGGTCACCAGCGTGTCGTCGTCGGGCGCCTTGGCGGCGGTGCGAAGCTCGATGTCGCGGTTCTTGATCGCGGCCTGGATCAGCCGGATCGTCTGGGTCGAATCCTTGTCGCCGCCCTTCATCGCGCTCACCAGCGCGGCCTTGATGTCGTCGCGAATCATTTCGTCCTCGTGCGGAAACGTCCAGTCCTAGTCGGCGTTTGGCCGGTTGCACAGGCGTTGACGAGGGCGGGTCTAGCGCGTAGCGGCCATCGCTTAGCGACATCGCCGGACAATCGAAACAGGAGCCGCCCCTTGGCCGAACCCATGCCCACGCCCGCGCCCCCGTCAGGAGCGACCGGCGTGATCGTTTTCGCGGACGGGCGAACGGTGTGGGGACGCGGTTTCGGTGCAGAGGGGAGCGCGGCCGGCGAGCTGTGCTTCAACACCGCGATGACCGGCTACCAGGAAGTGATGACCGATCCTTCCTACGCCCGGCAGATCATCGCCTTCACCTTTCCCCATATCGGCAACGTCGGCGCCAATGAGGACGATGTCGAGGCGGGCGAGGCCCACGCGCTCGGCGCGATCGTGCGCGAGGCGGTGACCTCGCCGAGCAATTTTCGCGCGCAGCAGGACTGGCCGTCATGGATGGCGGCAACCGGGCGGATCGGAATCGCCGGGGTCGATACCCGCGCGCTGACCCGGCTGGTGCGGCGCGAGGGGCCGCCGACCGTCGCTCTCGCCCACTCGGCAAATGGCGAGTTCGACCTCGACTCGCTCCGCCGCGCCGCCGCCGAATGGCCGGGGCTCGAGGGCATGGACCTCGCCAAGGAGGTCTCGTCGCAGCAGCTGTTCGCATGGAGCGACGGCAAATGGGAACTTGGCGGTGGCTACCGGCTCGACCATGCCAACCCGTCGGCGCCGCACGTCGTGGCGATCGACTATGGGGCCAAGCGCAACATCTTCCGCAACCTCGTCGAGGCGGGCGCGCGGGTCACCGTGGTCCCGGCCTCGGCGACCTTTGACGAGATCATGGCGCTGGCGCCCGACGGATTCTTCCTGTCGAACGGGCCGGGCGACCCGGCGGCGACCGGCGAATATGCCGTGCCGCTGATCCGCAGGCTTCTCGATACCGGCAAGCCCTTGTTCGGCATCTGCCTCGGTCACCAGCTCCTCGCGCTCGCGGTCGGGGGAAAGACCGCCAAGATGTTCCAGGGCCACCGCGGCGCCAACCACCCGGTCAAGCGGTTGGCTGACGGCGCGGTCGAGATCACCAGCATGAACCACGGCTTCGCCGTCGAACGACAGGGCCTTCCCGCCAACGTGCGCGAAACCCACGTCAGCCTGTTCGACGATAGCAACTGTGGGATCGAACTCACGGATAAACCGGCCTTTTCGGTCCAATATCACCCCGAGGCGAGTCCGGGGCCGATGGACAGCTTCTACCTGTTCGAGAAATTCGTCGGGATGATCCGTTGAGGTCGACGGCGGCCAGCCTCATTGCGCTCTCGATGGTGGCGCTTGGCGTGTCGGCGTGCGCCGCGCAATCGTCGGTGCCGGTCCACGCCGCGAGCGCGCTCGACTCGGTTGGCGCGGGTTGCGGGCTTCCCGCCGGCGCGCTGTTGCAGGACCAGCGGGCGAGCCGGATGCTGATCGTCGACCAGCCCGACGTCGGTCGCGCCCAATTGACCTGCGTCGATCGGTGGTCGCGGGCCAACGGGCTTCGCGCGGTCACCGCGAATATCCAGTTCGCCGACGGAACCGCCTCGTCGACGCGGCTTGCCGCGCTGGCCGCGGCGGCGCCGATGATGTTCGTCCTGCGCCGGATGGAGCCGACCGAGCTCCCGGCGATCGAGATGGACAGCCGGATGCACCGGCTGGTGGCGGTGACGATAACCGGCGCGCCATCGCTCATCGCGCCGCTCAAGAGCCGGCTTAGCGGGGAGGGGTGGACCGTGGTCAGGGCGCCCGACCCGAACATCGCGCTGATCAGTCCGCAGGGGCACAGCCTCGACCAGGTCACCGCGCTCAGTTTCCGAGTGTCGAACGGCGAGTTCGGCGACGTGAAGATGAGCGTGACGATGAAACCCGAAGGGAAACGGGACGAATAATGCCCAAACGCACCGACATTTCGTCCATCCTGATCATCGGCGCAGGGCCGATCGTCATCGGGCAGGCCGCCGAGTTCGACTATTCGGGCAGCCAGGCGGTCAAGGCACTCGAGGAAGAGGGCTACCGGGTCATCGTCGTCAATTCGAACCCGGCGACGATCATGACCGATCCCGAGCTCGCCGACGCGACCTACATCGAGCCGATCACCGCCGAGCTGGTCGAGCGCATCATCGAGGCCGAAAAGCCCGACGCGCTGCTCCCGACGATGGGCGGGCAGACCGCGCTCAACACCGCTCTCGCGCTCGAAAAAGCGGGGGTGCTGGCAAGGCACGGGGTCAGGTTGATCGGCGCCAATGCCGAGGCGATCGAAAAGGCCGAGAACCGCGAGCTGTTCCGCGACGCGATGGACCGCATCGGACTCGAAAGCCCGCGCTCGGCGATCGTCCATAGCTGGGAGGAGGCCGCCGAGGCGCTCGACACGGTCGGGCTTCCGGCGGTGATCCGCCCCTCCTTCACGCTCGGCGGCACCGGCGGCGGGATCGCCTACAACCGCGCCGAATATGAAGCGATCGTTCGCTCGGGGCTCGACGCCTCGCCGACCAGCGAGGTGCTGATCGACGAAAGCCTCGTCGGGTGGAAGGAATATGAGATGGAGGTGGTGCGCGACCGCGCCGACAACGCCATCATCATCTGCTCGATCGAGAATGTCGACCCGATGGGGGTGCATACCGGCGACTCGATCACCGTCGCCCCGGCGCTGACGTTGACCGACAAGGAATATCAGCGGATGCGCTCGGCAAGCATCGCCGTGCTCCGAGAAATCGGTGTCGAAACAGGGGGTTCGAACGTCCAGTTCGCGATCAATCCGAAGGACGGGCGGATGATCGTGATCGAAATGAACCCACGCGTCAGCCGCTCCTCGGCACTCGCGTCGAAGGCGACCGGCTTTCCGATCGCCAAGGTCGCGGCGAAGCTGGCGGTCGGCTACACGCTCGACGAGATCGCCAACGACATCACCGGCGGCGCGACCCCGGCCAGCTTCGAGCCGACGATCGACTATGTGGTCACCAAGATCCCGCGCTTCGCGTTCGAGAAGTTCAAGGGCGCCGAAGCGCTGCTGTCGACCGCGATGAAGTCGGTCGGCGAGGTGATGGCGATCGGCCGCTCCTTCCCCGAGAGCCTGCAAAAGGCGCTCCGCGGGCTCGAAACGGGCCTGTGCGGGCTCGACCGGGTGCGCGAGCTCGAAGGTGCCGACCCGAGCGTGATCGAGAATGCGCTCGGCCGCGCGACCCCCGACCGGCTGCTGGTCGCGGCCGAAGCGCTCCGGCAAGGCTTCACGGTCCAGCGAATCCACGAATTGGCCGGCTTCGATCCGTGGTTCCTTGAGCGGCTGGCCGAGATCGTCGCCGCCGAGGAGCAGGTTCGCGCCGAAGGCATTCCGCAGGATGCCGACGGAATGCGGCGGCTCAAGGCGATGGGCTTTTCCGACGCTCGGCTGGGGCAGCTTGCGCTGCGCAGCGCGCGGGTCGATCGCGGGATGAGCGAGGTCGCGGCGCGCGGCGGCGGGGTGGTCCACGACGCGCTCCGCGCGATGACCGGCGGCGTGACCGCCGACGAGGTGCGCGCGGCGCGGCTCAAGCTCGGCGTGCGCCCGGTCTACAAGCGGATCGACAGCTGCGCGGCCGAGTTCGACGCGGCGACGCCCTACCTCTACTCGACCTACGAGGCGCCGATCTTCGGCGAGCCCGAGGACGAGGCGGCAATTTCGGACGCGAAGAAGGTCGTCATCCTCGGCGGTGGCCCGAACCGGATCGGGCAGGGGATCGAGTTCGACTATTGCTGCTGCCACGCCGCCTTCGCGCTCAAGGAGGCAGGCTATGAGACGATCATGGTCAACTGCAACCCCGAGACCGTCTCGACCGACCCCGACACCTCGGACCGGCTCTATTTCGAGCCGCTGACCGGCGAGGACGTGCTCGAAATCGTCACCCGCGAGCAGGAAAAGGGTACGCTCGCCGGGGTGATCGTCCAGCTCGGCGGTCAGACCCCGCTGAAGCTGGCGCACGAGCTGCAGGCGGCGGGGATCCCCATCCTCGGCACCTCGCCCGACAGTATCGACCTCGCCGAGGACCGCGAGCGGTTCGCCAAGCTGGTCGACCGGCTTGGACTCAAGCAGCCCGCCAACGGCATCGCGCGCAGCCGCGAGGAAGCGCTGAGCGTCGCGCAGAAGATCGGCTACCCTGTGCTGCTGCGGCCGAGCTACGTGCTCGGCGGGCGGGCGATGGAAGTGGTCGACGGCCCCGCCCAGCTCGAAAATTACATTGCCACCGCGGTCCAGGTGTCGGGTAGCTCGCCGGTGCTGATCGACCGTTACCTGCGCGATGCGGTCGAGGTCGACGTCGACGCCATCTCGGACGGCGAGACGGTCGCGGTCGCGGGCATTCTCCAGCACATCGAGGAAGCGGGGGTCCATTCGGGCGACAGCGCCTGTTCGATCCCGCCCTATTCGCTGACCGCCGCGGTAATCGCCGAAATCGAGCGCCAGGCCGAGGCCCTTGCGCTTGCGCTCAAGGTCAAGGGGCTGATGAACGTCCAGTTCGCGGTCAAGGACGGCGACGTCTATCTGATCGAGGTCAACCCGCGCGCCAGCCGCACGGTGCCCTTCGTCGCCAAGGCGATTGGGCGCCCGATCGCCAAGATCGCCGCGCGGGTGATGGCGGGCGAGAAGCTGGCGCCGTTCCTGCCGATCGAGCGCGACATCGGCCACATCGCGGTCAAGGAGAGCGTGTTCCCCTTCGCGCGTTTCCCCGGCACCGATCCGGTCCTCTCACCCGAAATGAAGAGCACCGGCGAAGTCATGGGAATCGATAGCGATTTCGATATCGCATTCCTGAAGTCTCAGCTTGGCGGCGGTGTCAAGCTGCCCGACGGCGGAACGGTGTTCGTCTCGGTCAAGGACAGCGACAAGCCGCAGATCCTCGAGGCGGCGAAAGCGATGGCAGCGCTCGGCTTCCGGCTCCTCGCGACCGGCGGCACCGCCGGCTTCCTCGAAGACGAGGGCGTGCCCGTCGAGCGGGTCAACAAGGTCGCGCAGGGTCGGCCGCACATCGTCGACCGGGTGGTCGACGGCGAGGTGCAGCTGGTGTTCAACACCACCGAGGGCTGGCAGTCGCTGAAGGACAGCGAGACCATCCGCCAGGCGGCGCTGAAGGCCAAGGTCCCGATCTTCACCACGGCGGCCGCCAGCCTCGCGGTGGCGCGCGCGATCGGGGCGGCGCGCGGCACCAAGCTTGCAGTCCGCTCGCTCCAATCCTATTATTCCGACCTCTAAACGGTTTTTCATCACAGTCCGGAGCGGTCCGCGCCCGTCGAGGCGCCCGTGACGACTGTTGCTAAAAGGGGTTACGATCATGGCGAGCGACAAGGTGCCGATGCTGGCCGAGGGCCACCGGCTGCTCGAGGAAGAAGTGAAGCGGCTGAAGGCTGAACGGCCCGAGATCATCGACGCGATCGAGGAAGCGCGCGCGCACGGCGATCTGTCGGAAAACGCCGAATATCATGCCGCCAAGGAGCGGCAGGGCCAGATCGAGGCGATGATCGCCGATGCCGAGGACAAGCTGGCGCGCGCGCTGGTCATCGACCCGACCGAACTCAGCGGCGACAAGGTCGTGTTCGGCGCGACGGTCACGCTCAAGGACGAAGAGGGCAAGCAGGTTCGCTACCAGCTGGTCGGGCAGCAGGAGGCCAATGCGACCAAGGGGCGGATCAGCTATAATTCGCCGCTCGGCCGGGCGCTGATCGGCAAGGAAGTCGGCGAGGACGTTGAGGTCACCACCCCGGCGGGCGAGCGCTATTACGAAGTGGCTAAGCTCGAATTCATCTAGGCCGATGACCCGCCGCGCCGGCCTCGCAACGATCGTCATTGCCGCGCTCACCTCGCTGGTGTCGCTGGCGATCATGGCGAGCGGCAACGATATCGAGGCCGCGATCCATGGCGGCTTCGTCGCCGCGCGGGTCGGCGGCTACGAGGTCGCAGGCGCGCTGCCGCTATGGCTGACCCCGTTCAGCGCGACGCTGATCCACGGCGGCTTCATGCATCTCGCGGTCAACATGCTGATGCTGCTGTTCGTCGGGATCCAGGTCGAGCGCGTGCTCGGCGCGACCGGGGTGATCGTCATCTATCTCGTCGGCGCGCTGACCGCGGTGATCGCCCAATGGGGCTGGAACCCGGCGGCGACCGACCCGATGGTCGGCGCGAGCGGGGCGATCAGCGGGCTGTTCGGCGCCTACGCCCTCATCTTCGGCGCCCCCAAGCGGGTAACCGGCAAGCCCGCGACCGACCGCGCGATCCACGTCGTGTGGCTGTTCGCGGCGTGGGTGGTCATACAGTGGATGTCGGCGCGGCTGATGGACCAGGACGGGGTCACGCTGGCGACCCCGGCGCATATCGGCGGTTTCCTTGCGGGGATCCTGCTCGAACGGCCGATGCTGCTCTGGCGTTACCGCAACGCCTGACGATCAGTTCGTCGGCGCGTCGGGTTCGAGCAGCCGGTGGAGGTGGACGACGACATATTTCATCTCGGCATCGTCGACCGTGCGCTGCGCCGCGCCGCGCCAGGCCTCTTCGGCCTCGGCATAGTTCTGGTACATGCCGACGAAGTCGATCGCGCCGAGGTCGACGAAATCGAGCCCGCGCGGATCCTTGACGCGCCCGCCGAAGACGAGGTGAAGCTTGCTCATGCGCCGCGCCGCTACAGGAAGCGCCGGGACCGGTCCAGCCCCGTCGGCGGTCAGCCGTCCTTCTTGAGCGTCCCGATCGCGGCCTGGCCCGAATTCTTCGCCGCGGTGCCAAGCCCGTCGATCAGCGACTTGACCAGCTTGGCGCCGGCATCGCGGGTGATGTCGAGATCGGCGAGCGTGTCGGAGCCGGCCTTTTTCGCGGCGGCGAAAGCTTCCTTGCCAGCGCCGGTCAGACGGTCGGCGGCCGATCCAAGCAGCGCCTGTTCGGCCTTGGTGCGCTTGAGCAACGCGCCCGCGAGCGCACCGACCGCGAGACCGCCGGCAAGCGCGATCAGCGGGGTAGTGGCGAGCTGTTCGCCGAGCCTCACCTGCGCCTCGGCGGCCTTTTCGCGCGCGGTGTCGTAGGCGTCGAGCGCGCGGTCGCGGGCGCTGTCGTAAGCGCCGGTGATCGCGCCTTTCGCCTCGTCGCTGGCCTTGGCGGCGGTCGGACGCTTGGTGGCGGCAGTCATGCTTTCTTCTCCGTTTTCGGCCGGCGGCGGGCCGGCGCCTTGGGCTTGTCCTTCTTCGACGCGATCGCTTCGTAAAGGTTCCGAACCCCGTCCTTCACCGGATCGCGGGCGAGGAACAGCGTCAGTGCGGCGAGAGCCCCGCCGACCGCGGCGGGCCGCGCCTTTACCGCGTCGACCGCATCTTCGGCGAGATCGGCGGTCTTCGACTTGGCCCTGTCCCATGCGTCGGCGGCAAGCGTCCGCGGGGCGAGCCGCTCCTTCAATTCGGACAGCGTGTCGAGCAATGCGGCCCGGCTGCGCTCGACCTCGGCGCGCGCCTCGCGAACTTTCATCGGTTCGGCGGTCACGCGCCGCGGCTCCACGCGCGGTTAGCAAAGAAGGCGAACAGGCCGGCGATCGCGAAGATGATCAACGTCGCAGCCAAACCCCCGGGCAACCATCCTAACAGTTCCCCGAACCACAGCACGAGGGTCATTGCCAGCGCAATCATGCCGCCAATTGCGAACACTGCCGCGACCGCGCCGAAAACGAGAGGCCGTTTCAGGCGATCGACCTGAGTCTCGGCGCGCGCCCGGACGAGATTAGCCTCCGCCCGGGCATAGGCCTTACCGTCGTCGATCAACCGCCCGAACATCTCGCCGATCGGCGGCTCGTCCCGCTCTTCCGCCCCCATGACCGGCTTAGTCGCGATCGTCGCGGCCGCTGTCGAGCCCGGTCTTGACCAGCCGCGCCAGCGCGAAACCGACGATCGCGGCGCCGGCCAGCGCCACGCCCGGCGAACGCTTCACGAACGCGCGGGTGTCCTCGATCAGCTCGTCGGCGTCCTTCTTGGCGAGCTTGGCCGAGACGTCGTCGAGGGTCGAGGCGGCCTTGCGGGCGTAATCGCCATATTCCTTGCCGATCCGTTCATCGAGCCCGCTCGCGGTGTCGCCGATCAGCTTGCCGACGTTGCCGATCGCCTCGCTGCCGCGCTCGAGACCCTGTCCGACGAGGCCGCGCGCCTTGTCGGCGGCCTGGGTCGACAGCTTGTCGGTGCCGGTGCGGACCTTGTCGGCCAGCTTGGTGCGGGTCGCAGTCGGTTCGGTCACGATCAATTCCTCCTCGCGCTCGGTGGCGGCGGCGCCGGCGATGACCTTGTCGGTCGCGTCCGGCAGGTTGGTGTCGGCCATAGATCGTCTCCTTATTGCCCCGTTTCAACCCACGGGGGGCGATCCCCGTTCCCGCCTGGCGCGCCAGAAGTTGCACGGTTCGGCGCAACGCGGCTAGGGGCGGCGAAACGCCATTCCAAGGAGCCGCCCATGACCGCGATCGTCGACATCCATGCCCGCCAGATCCTCGACAGCCGCGGCAATCCGACGGTCGAGGTCGACGTCACCCTCGAGGACGGCTCGCTTGGCCGCGCCGCGGTCCCGTCGGGCGCCTCGACCGGCGCGCACGAAGCGGTCGAAAAGCGCGACGGCGACAAGAGCCGCTGGGGCGGCAAGGGCGTCGGCAAGGCGATCGAGGCGGTCAACGGTGAAATCGCCGACGCGGTGGTCGGCTACGAGGCGGAGGACCAGGCCGAGATCGACGCGGTGATGATCGACCTCGACGGCAGCGACAACAAGGGCCGGCTCGGCGCCAACGCCATCCTCGGCGTGTCGCTGGCGGTGGCCAAGGCGGCCGCCGACGCGCGCGGGCTGCCGCTCTACCGCTACGTCGGGGGAACCGGCGCGACGATCCTGCCAGTGCCGATGATGAACATCGTCAACGGCGGCGCGCACGCCGACAACCCGATCGACTTCCAGGAATTCATGGTGATGCCGGTCGGCGCCGACAGCTTCGGCGAGGCGCTGCGCTGCGGGACGGAAATCTTCCACGCGCTCAAGAGCGCGCTCCACGCCAAGGGGCTCGCGACCGCGGTCGGCGACGAGGGCGGCTTCGCCCCGAACATCGCCTCGGCGCGCGCCGCGCTCGACTTCATCGGCGAGGCGGTCGGCAAGGCGGGCTACTCGCTCGGCGACGACGTGCTGCTCGCGCTAGACTGCGCCGCGACCGAGTTCTTCAAGGAAGGCAAGTACGAGCTCGCCGGCGAGGGGTTGAGTCTCTCGCCCGAGGAGATGGCCGATTATCTCGCCAAGCTCGCCGCCGACTACCCGATCGCCTCGATCGAGGACGGGATGGGCGAGGACGACATGGCCGGGTGGAAGGCGCTGACCGACAAGGCGGGCGACCGGATCCAGCTGGTCGGCGACGACCTGTTCGTCACCAACGTCGCGCGGCTGGGGCAGGGGATCGCCGACGGCATCGCCAACTCGATCCTCGTCAAGGTCAACCAGATCGGGACGCTCAGTGAGACGATCGACGCGGTCCGCCTCGCCCAGTCGTCGGGCTATACCGCGGTGATGAGCCACCGATCGGGCGAGACCGAGGATTCGACCATCGCCGACCTCGCGGTCGCGCTGTCGTGCGGGCAGATCAAGACTGGCAGCCTCGCGCGTTCGGATCGCACCGCCAAGTACAACCAGCTGCTGCGGATCGAGGAGGAACTGGGCGGGGCGGCGCGCTATCCGGGCGTAGCGGCGTTGCGCGCTTACCGGCCGCGATAAAAATGTTTTGAATCGAAGGCGATAAAGCGCTTGCCGAAGCGCCAATGTTGTGATTCTGTGGCGAGGCGATGGGGAAAACCGCGAACAAGTCGATTCAGCTGATGCGCCGGGCGATGTGGCCGGTGCTGGCGCTGGTCATCGTCGGCAATTTCGCGACCTATGCGGTGGCCGGGCCGAACGGACTGCTCGCTTGGGGCGGCTATTCGCGCCAGCTCCACGCGCGCAAGGCCGAGCTGGCGCAGCTCCAGGCGCAAAAGGCCGAGCTCAAGCACCGCTCGGCGCTGCTCGATCCGCGCAAGGCCGATCCCGACCTCGCCGACGAGCTGGTTCGCCGCGACCTCGGCCTCGTGCGCAGCGACGAAGTCACCGTCCCGCTCAACTGATCGCCCGCCCGGGGCATCCGGCGGAACCGGCCTGCCCTTACGGCATTGCCCTTTGCGTCGGCCTTTCCTAAGGCGCGCGCGAGACAATGAACGGAGAGGACATGGCGAAAACCGCCTCGAAGGCCGCGGCTCCCGCCGCTGCCGCCCAAGCCCCGACCCACGCCCCCAATCGCGCCCCCAATCGCGAGCGCCCGGCCGAGCCGACGCGGTTCGACGCGTCGAAGGAGCAGCTGCTCGATTTCTACAAGCAGATGCTGCTGATCCGCCGGTTCGAGGAGCGCGCGGGCCAGCTTTACGGGCTCGGGCTGATCGGCGGTTTCTGCCACCTCTACATCGGCCAGGAAGCCGTCGCGGTCGGGCTCCAGTCGGCGATGCAGGTCGGGCGCGATTCGGTCATCACCGGCTACCGCGACCATGGCCACATGCTTGCCTACGGCATCGATCCGAAGATCATCATGGCCGAGCTGACCGGCCGCGCCGCGGGCATTTCGAAGGGCAAAGGCGGCTCGATGCACATGTTCTCGGTCGAACATGGTTTCTATGGCGGCCACGGCATCGTCGGTGCGCAGGTCTCGCTGGGCACCGGGCTGGCGTTCAAGCATAAATATTCGAATGATGGCGGCACGTGCCTCGCCTATTTCGGCGACGGAGCGGCCAACCAGGGCCAGGTTTACGAAAGCTTCAATATGGCGAAGCTGTGGGACCTGCCGGTGATCTACGCGATCGAGAACAACCGCTACGCGATGGGCACCAGCGTCGAGCGGTCTGCCTCCGAACCCGATTTCTACAAGCGCGGCGAGAGCTTCCGCATCCCCGGCATCCAGGTCGACGGGATGGACGTGCTCGCGGTGCGCGGCGCGGCCGAGGAAGCAATGAAGTGGACCCAGGCGGGCAAGGGGCCGATCATTCTCGAGTTGCTGACCTATCGCTATCGCGGTCATTCGATGAGCGACCCGGCCAAATATCGTACCCGCGAAGAAGTCCAGGGCTATCGCGAGCACAACGACCCGGTCGACCATGCCGCGAACGAACTCGCGAAATTGGGCGTCGGCGAAGATGAGCTGAAGGCGATCGACAAGCAGATCAAGGAGATCGTGGTCGAGGCGGCGAAATTCGCTGAAGAGGCGCCCGAGCCCGATACGCGCGAATTGCACACCGACGTGCTGGTGGAGGCCTACTGATGGGCGTGGAGCTGAAGATGCCGGCGCTGTCCCCGACCATGGAGGAGGGGACGCTCGCCAAGTGGCTGGTCAAGGAAGGCGACGAAGTGTCGTCGGGCGACATCCTCGCCGAGATCGAGACCGACAAGGCGACGATGGAGTTCGAGGCGGTCGACGAGGGAACGATCAGCAAGATCCTCGTCCCCGAGGGCACCGACGGGGTCAAGGTCGGTACCGTCATCGCGCTGATGGGCGGGGATGGCGCGGAGGCGTCGCCCGCGTCCGTGACGACGGCCGAGGAACCGTCGGTCCAGCAGGAGGCCGCCGAAAGCGGCGCGCCGACCCCGCACCTCGTCGAGACCGGCGCGCGGCAGATGTACGAGGCGGCCAATCGCGATGCGGTGGTCGCCGATCCCGAGATCCCCGCCGGGACCGAGATGAAACCGACCAGCGTTCGCGAAGCGCTACGCGACGCGATGGCCGAAGAAATGCGCAAGGACGAGCGCGTGTTCGTGATGGGCGAGGAGGTCGCTCAGTACCAGGGCGCTTACAAGGTGACCCAAGGGCTGCTCGACGAGTTCGGCCCGGCGCGCGTGGTCGACACCCCGATCACCGAATATGGCTTCGCCGGCATCGGCAGCGGCGCGGCGATGGGCGGGCTTCGTCCGGTGATCGAGTTCATGACCTTCAACTTCGCGATGCAGGCGATCGACCACATCATCAATTCTGCGGCCAAGACCAATTACATGTCGGGCGGCCAGATGCGCTGCCCGATCGTGTTCCGCGGCCCCAACGGCGCGGCCTCGCGGGTCGGCGCGCAGCACAGCCAGAACTATGGCCCGTGGTACGCCAGCGTGCCGGGCCTGATCGTCATCGCCCCGTACGACAGCGCCGACGCCAAGGGGCTGCTCAAGGCCGCGATCCGCAGCGAAGACCCGGTCGTGTTCCTCGAAAACGAGCTGCTCTACGGCCACTCGTTCGACGTTCCGCAGGTCGACGACTGGGTGCTCCCGATTGGCAAGGCGCGGACGATGCGCGCGGGCAAGGACGTCACCATCGTCAGCTATTCGATCGGCGTCGGCGTGAGCCTCGAAGCTGCCGAAAAGCTGGCGGGCGAGGGGATCGAGGCCGAGGTGATCGACCTTCGCACGCTCCGTCCGCTCGACAAGCAGGCGGTGCTGACCTCGCTCGCCAAGACCAACCGGCTGGTGGTGGTCGAGGAAGGCTGGCCGACCTGCTCGATCGCCAGCGAGATCATGGCGATCGCGATGGAGGAAGGGTTCGACGACCTCGACGCCCCGGTCGCGCGGGTGACCAACGTCGACGTGCCGATGCCCTACGCCGCGAACCTCGAAAAGCTCGCGCTGGTCAATGCCGACGCGGTGGTCAAGGCGGCCAAGGCGGTCTGCTACCGCTGATGCCCCCCGGCAGTCCGCGGGTGAGCGACCGCGATCTCGTCAGGCTCTACTGGCCTTTCGAGCTGCGCCCGGCGTTCGACGCGCTGTTCGCGATCGACGACGCGCTCGCCGCGATCGTCGCGAGCTCGACCCAGCCCGCGCTCGGCGCGGTGCGACTGGCGTGGTGGCGCGAGGCGCTTGAACGGCTCGACCGCGCGGATCCTCCAGCCGAACCGCGGCTGCGCGCGGCAGCGACCGAGCTGCTCCCGCGCGGGGTGAGCGGGGACGCGCTGGCCGGGCTAGAGGACGGCTGGGCGGCGCTGCTCGACGAGCATCCCGACTTCACCCGGATTGCGCGGCGCGGGCAGCGGCTGTTTGTAATCGGGGCGCGCCTGCTCGGCAGCGACGCCGATGTCGCCGCGCCGGGCCGGCTGTTCGCCGCGGTTCA
Organism: Sphingomonas sp. ASV193; assembly: GCF_040203355.1. Taxonomy (NCBI): domain Bacteria; kingdom Pseudomonadati; phylum Pseudomonadota; class Alphaproteobacteria; order Sphingomonadales; family Sphingomonadaceae; genus Sphingomonas; species Sphingomonas sp. ASV193. The sequence goes on along the minus strand of NZ_JBEHBW010000001.1, from coordinate 367,470 downwards.
GGCGGCGCGGCTCGGCCAGGTTGCGCTTCGGCAGGCGACCTTGCCGAGCGCGCCCCCGGCGCCGAAGCGGGCAAGGCCGCTGACCGCGCTGGCGGCACTTGCGGCACGCGACATTCGGCGCGGCGGTCCGCCGTACGAACCCGAGGCGACTCCTGGGCGGGCGTGGACGCTGCTTCGCCATCGCTGGACCGGTCGGCTCTAAACCGGATTGATTCGCCTCGGCTTCGGTCCTAGCCTCGGCGTTGCCGGATCGATGTCGCTTGGGGGCCTTGTCGCCATGAAGCAGTTCGTCGCTGGCGGTCTCGCCTCACTTTGTCTCGCCACCGGCGGATTCATGCTGTGGAACGGCCGCGCGGCGACAACCGCGCTGCCGCCCGCGCCGGTCGCCCGCGCGCCCGCCGAACAGCAGGACGCGCCGATCCATCTCGCGGCGATCGGGACCGCCCCGTCGGCCGATCCCAAGTCGAAGGAGCAGAAACGCTTCGACCGCGCCGACAAGAACAAGGACGGGATGGTGACCCTGCCCGAACTGGTCGACCCGCGGCGAAAGGCGTTCGCGAAGCTCGATCTCGACCATGACGGCAAGCTGAGCTTCGAGGAATGGGCGGTGCGGACGATCACCAAGTTCAAGACCGCCGACGCCGACGGGAACGGCCAGCTCAACCGCGCCGAATATGCCACTACCGCGCCCAAGCACCGCGCCAAGAAGCCAAGCTGCGCGTGCCAGCCCGCCCCAATCGTCCCCGACGCGCAGGAATGAGGCAACCCATGGCCCGCTGAGGCATTCAGCAGGGCAATGCCGGGGACCGAACCGATCATCATCAGGGCGCCGGGCGGGCTCAGCGCGGCGGTCAACCCGATAGGCGCCGAGCTGTGGTGGCTGCGCGACCCGCAGGGACGCAACCTGCAGTGGGACGGCGACCCCGCCTTTTGGACCGGGCGCGCGCCGATCCTCTTCCCCATCGTCGGGAGGCTGAACGACGACCGTCTGCGCTGGCGCGGCGAGACCTATCGGATGGAAAAGCACGGCTTCGCCCGGCGGCGGCGATTCGCCGTCGAGGCGGCGTCGGACGCCGCGGTTACGCTGGTGCTGGCCGCCGATGCCGAGAGCCGCGCCCAATATCCGTTCGATTTCGCGCTTCGCCTGATCTTCGCTGTCGAAGGCGCGTCGCTGTCGGTCACCGCGCGCGTCGACAATCCGGGCGACGAGCCCTTGCCCTTTTCGTTCGGCTTCCACCCCGCGCTTCGATGGCCCCTGCCGTTCGGGCAGCCGCGCTCCGACCACCGTATTCTCTTCGCGCGCGACGAGCCCGAGGCGGTGCACCGCATCGGACGCGACGGACTGCTCGCACGCACCGAGCCCACCCCGATCGACGGGCGCGAGCTCATTCTTCGCGATGCCTTGTTTGAAGACGACGCATTGCTGTTCCTCGGACTTGAAAGCCGCTCGGTCACCTACGGCGCCGACCAAGGGCCGCGGCTGAGGGTCGATTTCCCCGGTTTTCCCGATCTCGGCGTCTGGACCAAGCCGGGGGCCGGCTATGTCTGCATCGAGCCGTGGCACGGCTATGCAGATCCGCACGGGTTCGAAGGCGAGTTCGACGAGAAGCCCGGGATCATGCGGCTCGACCCGGGCGCGACCTGGCGGGCGACGATGACCATCACGCTGGAGGACGAAAGCCGATGACCGAAGGATCGCGAAAGGTGGCGCTGGTGACCGGCGCCGAATCCGGAATCGGAGCGGCGTCCGCGGCGGCGCTCGCGGCGGCGGGCCACGACCTCGCGGTGCTCTATTTCCGCGACGGCGACGCGGCAGCGAAGACGGTCGCCGCGGTCGAGCAGGCGGGAGGCAGAGCGGTGGCGATCCAATGCGACGTCTCTGCCGAGGCGAGCGTCGAGGCGGCGTTCGACCAGGCCATTGCCGCGCTCGGCGTGCCCTCGGTGCTGGTCAATTCGGCCGGGATCAACCAGTCGGGGGTCGCGGTCGAGAAAATGGGGTTCGACCAGTGGAAAAGGATGTTCGGCGCCGACCTCGACGGGGCGTTCCTCACCTCCCGGCGGCTGGTGCGCGAGCTCGCCAAGACCCCGATGGCGGGTCGGATCATCAACGTCAGCTCGATCCACGGTTTCGCGATGCGCGCGGGCGCCGCGGATTATTGCGCCGCCAAGGGTGCGCTCGACAATCTGACCCAAGTGCTGTCGCTCGAGGTCGCGGCACGCGGGATCACCGTCAATGCCATTGCCCCGGGGATGATTCTAACTCCGATGAACGAGAAAGCGGTCGACGACGTGGCCTATCGGCAAAGCCTTGAACACAATATCCCGGCGCAGCGCGCGGGCACCGCCACCGAAGTCGCCAGTCTGGTCGCCTATCTCGCCAGCGACCAGGCCGCCTACATCACGGGCGCGATCCTGACGATCGACGGCGGGCTTTCGCTCCAACTGGGGCAGGGCGCGTGAGCGACGTCGTCGACTTCGCCGTCGAAGCGGTCGAGCCGGTCACGGTGTCGGCGAGCGGCGAACTGGCCGAGCGCGACCTGATGAGCCCCTATGTCTGGGCGATCGGCGACGGTAAGTTCGGGATGCTGGTCCGCGGAGTGCCGCGCGACCCGGCCTATTCTTCCGATACCGGGCAGGTCTGGTACGGAGTGAGCGAGGACGGCGTCCATTTCACGATGGATACGGAGCCCGCGATCGCGCCCGGACCTGACCCGAGCGACGGCGGCGGGGTCGAGGATCCGACGCTGGTGATCGAGGATGGACAGTGGATCGTCTACTACACCGGGGTCGACGTCGCCCGCAGTGGCGGCCAGATGTTCTACGCCACCGGCACGGGGCCACACGACCTGGTCAAGCGCGGGATCGCGCTCGCCTCGTCCAAGACCGAGGGTAATACCAAGGAGGCGACCGTTGCTCGCACTCCCGCCGGGCGGTGGCGTCTGTTCTACGAATATGCGCGCGACGAGGCCTCGCTGGTCGGGCTGGCGCTCGGCGACGGGGTGGCTGGACCTTGGCATGAGCAGCCGCAGCCGTTCGCCCCGCGCGAGGGCGCATGGGACGGGTGGCACCTGTCGACCGGGCCGATGCTCGGCGACGATCCCTCGATGCCGGTGATGCTCTACAATGGTGCGACCCGCGACGCGCGCTGGCGGATCGGCTGGGTCGCGTTCAACGCCGATTGCACCGAGGTGGTCGATCGTTGCGTCATGCCGCTGATCACGCCGCCGCCGCAGCCCGAACGGGCGCTGCCCGACATCGCCTTCGCCGCCTCGGCGGTGTCCGCGGGCGGGCGCGACAACTGGCTCTACTATTCGGTCGGCGACAAGGAGCTGCAGCGCGCGCTGGTGCGGCGCTTCGCCGGCTAGGCGGCGGCTTCGAGCCGCTCGCTCGCGTCGAGCCACGTGGCTTCGGCGTCGGCGAGGTCGGCGGCAAGCTTCGAGCGGCGGCGCGACAGGTCGGCGACCGCGTTGCCCGTGGCTTCGGCGAGCTGGCGGTCGAGCGCCTCGCATTCGGCGGCGAGCCGGGCGCTGGCCCTTTCGGCCTCGGCCGCGGCCTTTCGCAGCGCCTTCTGCTCGTCCTTGGACACCGCCTGTTTCAGAGTCTGCGCCTCGGACTTCTTCGCCGGCTTCGCCTCGGGCTTGGCGCCGCGGCCGAGGATGAAGGCGATATAGTCCTCGATGCTGCCGGTGTAATCGACCGCACGCCCGCCATCGACCAGCACGAGGCGGTCGGCGGTCAGCTCGACCATGTGCCGGTCGTGGCTGATCAGGATGACCGCGCCGTCATAATCGTTGAGCGCCTGCACCAGCGCCTCGCGCGCGTCGACGTCGAGGTGGTTGGTCGGCTCGTCGAGGATCAGCAGGTGCGGCGCGTCGCGGGTAATCAGCGCGAGCGCAAGCCGCGCGCGCTCACCGCCCGACAGCTTGCCGACCAGCGTGGTCGCCTTGTCGCCCGAAAAGCCGAACCGGCCGAGCTGGGCGCGCACCGCCGCCGGAGTAGCGCCGCTCATCTGCCGGCTCATGTGCTGGAGCGGGGTGTCGTCGCCGTCGAGCTCCTCGACCTGGTACTGGGTGAAGTACCCGACCTTCATCTTGCCGCTGGCGTGGAGCGATCCATCCATCGCCGGCAGCTGCGCGGCGAGGAGGCGGGCGAGCGTGGTCTTGCCGTTGCCGTTGCGGCCGAGCAGCGCGATCCGGTCGTCGGGGTCGATCCTGAGGTTGAGGCGCGACAGGATCGGGGTGTCGCCATAGCCGACCGCGGCCATGTCGAGCGTAATCAGCGGAGGGCGAAGCTCGCTCGGGCTGGGAAAGGCGAAGCTGAGGCTGGGATCGTCGACCAGCGCGGCGATCGGCTGCATCTTGGCGAGCATCTTTGCGCGGCTCTGCGCCTGCTTGGCGGTCGAGGCGCGCGCCGAGTTGCGCGCGACATAATCCTGAAGCCGGGCGCGCTGCGCCTCCTGGCTGGCGCGGGCGGCGGCGAGCTGCGCGGCGCGTTCGGCGCGCTGCTTCTCGAACCCGTCGTAATTGCCCGAATAGACCGCGATCTTGCCGCGTTCGAGGTGAAGAATCGTGTCGACGACGTTGTTGAGCAGGTCCCGTTCGTGGCTGATGATCAGCAGCGTGCCGGCATAGCTCTTGAGAAAATTCTCGAGCCACAGCGTCGCTTCGAGGTCGAGGTGGTTCGACGGCTCGTCGAGCAGCAGCACGTCGGGCGCCGAGAAGAGCAGCGCGGCGAGCGCGACGCGCATCTTCCACCCGCCCGAGAAGCTGTCGAGCGGCTGCGCCTGCATCTCCTCGTCGAAGCCGAGCCCGATCAGGATCCGCGCCGCGCGCGCGTCGGCGGTGTAGGCGTCGATCGCCAGCAGCCGGTCGTAAACGTGGCCGAGCCGGTCGTGGTCTTCGCAGGTTTCGGCCTCGGCGAGCAGCGCGGCGCGCTCGGTATCGGCGGCGAGCACCGCTTCGAACGGCGTCTGGGTCCCGCTCGGCGCGTCCTGCGCGATATAGCCGAGCCGGGTCTTCTTGGGCATCTCGATCTCGCCCTCGTCGGCCTCGAGCTGGCCGATGATGACCTTCATCAGCGTCGACTTGCCCGCGCCGTTGCGCCCGATCAGCCCGACCTTCGCGCCGGGCACGATGGTGGCCGAGGCGCGGTCGAGGATGGTCCGCCCGCCGAGGCGGACCGTGATGGCGTTGACGGTGAGCATGGGCGGGCCCCTAGCAGGCAATCGCCGCGCTGGCGAGGCGTCAGGCGGGCTCGAGCGCCTGGCTCGCCAGCCACTCGCCGAACGCGGCGCGGGCGCGGTCGGTGTAGGCGCGCTTGCGATCCCCCTTCTTCACCTTGGGCCCATTGAGCGGCGGCATCAGCCCGAAATTGACGTTCATCGGCTGGTAGCTGTCGGCGTCGGCGCCGCCGGTAATGTGCTCGAGCAGTGCGCCGAGCGCGGTTTCGGGCGGGGGCGGGGGGAGTGGACGGCTCCGCGCCTCGGCGATCGCGAAGCGCGCCGCGAGCAGCCCGATCGCGGCGCTTTCGACATAGCCTTCGCAACCGGTGATCTGCCCGGCGAAACGGATGTGCGGCATCGCCTTCAATCGCAGCTCGCGGTCGAGCAGGATCGGCGACTTGATGAAGCTGTTGCGGTGGATCCCGCCGAGCCGCGCGAATTCGGCCTTTTCGAGACCGGGGATGGTGCGGAAGATGCGCACCTGTTCGGCATGTTTGAGCTTGGTCTGGAAACCGACCATGTTCCACAGCGTGCCGAGCGCATTGTCCTGTCGAAGCTGGACGCAGGCATAGGGCCAGCGTCCGTTTGGATGTTCGGGCGTCGCGCTGTGCGGATTGTCGAGGCCGACGCCCCTCATCGGGCCATAGCGGAGCGTTTCGACCCCGCGCTCGGCCATCACCTCGACCGGCATGCAACCCTCGAAATAGGGGGTGTCCTTTTCCCACTCCTTGAACTCGGTCTTCTCGCCGGCATTGAGCGCCGCGACGAAGGCTTCGTACTGCTCCCGGGTCAGCGGGCAGTTGATGTAGTCCTTGCCGCCCTTGTCCCAGCGCGCCGCCATCCAGCAGACGCCCATGTCGATGCTGTCGCGGTGAACGATCGGGGCGATCGCGTCGAAGAAGGCGAGCGCGTCGGCCCCGGTCGCGCGGGCGATCGCGTCGGCGAGGCCGGGCGCGGTAAGCGGGCCGGTAGCGACGATCGTCGATCCGCTCGGCGGGAGGTCGTCGATCCGTTCGCGAACGAGCGTGACCTTCGGGTGGGCGGCCAGCCGGGCAGTTACCTCCGCCGCGAAGGCGTCGCGGTCGACCGCGAGCGCCGAGCCGGCGGGGACGCGATGCGCGTCGGCGCAGGCCATGACGAGCGAGCCCATGCGGCGCATTTCCTGGTGGATCAGCCCGACCGCGTTGCTGGTCGCGTCGTCCGAGCGAAAACTGTTCGAGCAGACCATTTCGGCCAGCCGGTCGGTTTCGTGCGCCGGGGTGCTGTCGCCCCCATCCGGCAAATTGGCTCCGCGCATCTCGCTCAGGCGAACGGAAAGCCCCGCCTCGGCGACTTGCCACGCGGCTTCCGACCCGGCGAGCCCGCCGCCGATAATGTGGAGATCATGATCCATTCGCGCGCCGCTACCAACGGCCCGCGTGCAAGTCCACGAAGACGGAGCGGACCTTCCCGTAAAGCCGCGTTAACATTATCCGTATAATTCGCATGCTGCCGAATCTGATGAAGGTCACATCCGCGTGATCCACGACGACAAATTGCTACACGACGAGGCGGGCCGGCTGGCCGCGCTGGACCGCTATCGCCTGCGCTCCCTAGACGACGGGGGCGGCTTCCAGAAGATCACCGACCTGATCGCCGACCTGTTCGGGGCCTCGGTGTGCACGGTCTCGCTGGTCGACGAGGACGCCCAGAACATCGTCGCCGCCACGGGTGTTTCGACGGGGGCTGGGCCACGGTCCGAGGCCGTGTGCGACCGGACCATCCGCGGGCGCGACGTGTTCGTCGTCCCCGACCTGACCGCCGACGACCGGTTCCGCGACTCGTCCTTCGTCACCGACGATCGCCACTTTCGAAGCTACGCAGGCGCGCCGCTGACCACGCCCGACGGTTATAACGTCGGCGCGCTGTGCGTGATCGACCGCCAGCCGCGCAGCTTTTCGGCCGAGGAAAGCTACTTGCTCAAGCGCTTCGCCGCGCTGGTGGTCGAACAGATGGAACTTCGAACGATCGCCCACGCCGATTTCCTGACCGGGGCGGCGACCCGGCGCGCCTTCAGCGACCGGGCGGGCGCGGTCCTGCGGCGGTCGCGCGGCGGGGGCAGTCCCGCGGCGCTGGTCGTCCTCGATGCCGATCATTTCAAGGCGATCAACGACCGCTTCGGCCACGGCTGCGGCGACAAGGTGCTCCGCGCGATCGTCGCGGCGCTGACGGAGCAACTGCGCCACGGCGACGTCGTCGGGCGAATCGGCGGCGAGGAGTTCGCCGTGCTTCTCCCCGATTGCGATCGCGACGATGCGCGACGCTGCGCCGAGCGATTCCGCACCGCGATCGCGTCGATGCAGGTCGAGGGACTCCCGCTCGTCACCGTCAGCCTCGGGGTCGCGAGCAGCGACGAGGCCGACGATGTCGACGGGTGGCTCGCCGCCGCCGATGAGGCGCTCTACGCCGCCAAGCGTGGCGGGCGGAACCGAACGGTAATGGCCGGGGAGCTCCCCGAGGCCGCCTAGTCGTCGACCGGCTTGCCGAGTTCGTCCTCGCCGACCGTCGCGCCGGTGTCGGGGGCGAGCTTGCCGTCGTTCTCGACCTCGATTTCCTCTTCCTCGCTCTCGTCGATCCGCGCGACCGAGACGACCCGCTCGTTATTGGCGACGTTGAAGACGGTGACGCCCTGCGTGTTGCGCCCTGCGATGCGGATGTCGCCGACCGTGGTGCGGATCATCTTGCCCTGGTCGGTGACCAGCATCAGCGACTGGCCCGGGCGGACCGGGAAGCTGGCGACGACACCGCCGTTGCGCGCCGAGGTAACGATGTTGATGATCCCCTGACCGCCGCGATTGGTGCGGCGATATTCATAGGTCGAGCTGCGTTTCCCGTAGCCGTTCTCGGTGATCGTGAGCAGGAACTGCTCCTTTTCGGCGATCTCGGCGTAACGCTCGGGGGTGAGGCCGTCAGCCCCCGCGCGGTCGCGCCACCTAGGGCTCTTGAGATAGGCCTCGCGCTCCTCGGCGGTGGTGCCCGCGCGGCGCAGGATCGACATCGAGATGACCTGGTCGTCGTCGGCGAGGCGCACCCCGCGCACGCCCATCGAGGCGCGGCTCTGGAATTCGCGGACGTCGGTCGACTTGAACCGGATCGCCTTGCCGCCGCGCGTGGCGAGCAGGACGTCGTCCTCTTCGGTCAGCAGGCTGACCCCGATCAGCCGGTCGAGGCCGTCCTCCTCGCCATCCTCGGCGGTGCCGAACTTCATCGCGATCTTGCCGTTCGACGGGATGTTGGTGAAGGCGTCCATCGAATTGCGGCGCACCGTGCCGCGCGCGGTGGCGAACATGATGTGGAGGTTCGCCCACTCGGCCTCGTCCTGCGGCAGCGGCAGGACGGTGGTGACCGTCTCGCCGGCGCTGAGCGGCAGCAGGTTGATCATCGGCCGGCCCTTGGTGTTCGGCCCGCCTTCGGGCAGGCGCCAAACCTTCATCCGGTAGACGCGGCCGACGTTGGTGAAGAACAGTACCGGGTTGTGGGTCGAGGTGACGAACAGCTCGGTGACGATGTCCTCGTCCTTGGTCGACATGCCCGAGCGGCCCTTGCCGCCGCGCTTCTGTTCTCGGAACAGCGCGAGCGGGGTGCGCTTGATATAGCCGGTCATGGTCACGGTAACGACCATGTCTTCCTGCTCGATCAGATCCTCGTCCTCGATCCCGTCGGCGGCGGGAGCGATGTCGGTCTTGCGCGGGGTGGCGAACTCGCCTTCCACCTCGTCGAACTCGGCGCGCATCACCTCGTAGAGGCGCGCACGGTTGCCGAGGATTTCGAGCAGCTCGGCGATATTGGTCGCCAGCCCCTCGAGCTCGCTGCCGATCTCGTCGCGGCCGAGCGCGGTGAGGCGGTGGAGGCGAAGGTCGAGGATGCCCTTCACCTGCGCTTCGCTGAGCTTGTAGGTCTCCGCCCCGGCCTGCGGCTCGACCGCTTCGACCAGCTGGATGTAGGGGCGAACCTCGGCGCCGGGCCATTCGCGGGCGAGCAGCTTCTCGCGCGCCTCGGCCGGGCTCGCCGAGCCGCGGATCAGCTTGACCACCTCGTCGAGATTCGTGACCGCGACGACCAGGCCCAGCAACAGGTGTGCCCGCTCGCGCGCCTTCGCCAGCTCATACTTCGAGCGGCGGGTAATGACCTCTTCGCGGAATTTGACGAAGCTTTCGATGATGTCGCGCAGAGTCAGCGTCTCGGGCCGGCCGCCGCGGATTGCGAGCATGTTGGCCGGGAAGCTCGACTGCGCCGGGGTGTGGCGCCACAGCTGGTTCAGGACGACCTCGGGGGTCGCGTCGCGCTTCAGGTCGATGACGATCCGCACGCCCTCGCGGTTCGATTCATCGCGAATGTCGCTGACGCCCTCGATCCGCTTGTCCTTGGCGGCCTCGGCGATCTTTTCGACCAGCCCCGACTTGCCGACCTGGTAGGGGATTTCGGTGAGCACGATCGAACGCCGGTCGCCACGGCCTTCCTCGACCGTGTAGCGGCTGCGCTGGAGGATCGAGCCGCGCCCGGTGGTATAGGCCGAGCGGATCCCGCTGGTGCCGAGGATGGTGGCGCCGGTGGGAAAGTCGGGCCCCTTGACGTGCTCCATCAGCGCTTCGTTGCTGACCGCGGCGTCGTCCATGTAGGCGCGGCAGGCGGAGAGCACTTCGCCGAGGTTGTGCGGCGGGATGTTGGTCGCCATGCCGACCGCGATCCCGCCCGCGCCGTTGACGAGGATGTTGGGGAAGCGCGCGGGGAGGACCTGCGGCTCGCTCTCCGACGCGTCGTAGTTGGGCTGGAAGTTGACCGTGTCCTTGTCGAGGTCGCCGAGCAGGAAACCGGTGACCTTGGCGAGCCGTGCCTCGGTATAGCGCATCGCGGCGGGCGGATCGGGGTCCATCGAGCCGAAATTCCCCTGGCCGTCGATTAGCGGCACGCGCATCGACCAGTCCTGGGTCATCCGCGCGAGCGCGTCGTAGATCGCGCTGTCGCCGTGCGGGTGATATTTACCGATGACGTCGCCGACGATGCGTGCCGACTTGCGATAGGGCTTGTTGAAGGTGAAGCCGTTCTCGCTTGCCGAGAAGAGGATGCGGCGGTGGACCGGCTTGAGCCCGTCGCGCACGTCGGGCAGCGCGCGGCTGACGATGACGCTCATCGCATAGTCGAGATAGCTGGTCTTCATCTCCTCGACGATGGAGATGGGGGCGATGTCGCCGCTTGCGGCTGTGTCGGCGGGAGGCTCGGTCGCCACGAAGATTCCTGATGCTGTTGCTACGAAAACCGGGACTCGGCGAGCGCCCCCCGGCGTGGTTCGAGCCTAGCGCAGCGAGCGCGGCGGCGCCACCCCTCGCGCCCGGGCGCGGGCGCGGAAAAAGCGCGCTATCCGGGCGGTAGCACGAGGGAAGGAACCACGCGGTTAAACGGCGGTTCAGGGCATCGACGCCAGGGCCGCTGGCACATCGGCAGGGGGAGGCTTAAGGCCCTGCCACTTCCATTCCCAACGGTTCGCCGAGGCGGGCCGACGACAGGAGACGACAAGCATGCGAACCCTCACTTCCGCGACGTTCGGCGCCGCGCTTGCGCTGATTGCCGGGGCGACGGGCGCGTCGGCGGCGCCGGCACCCGCCGCGACCGCGCAGCCGATGGCCTGCAACGGGGCGCTCTCGGCTGGCGCCCGCCCGGCCCTAGCCGATTTCCAGGCCGCGATCGCGACCAAGGACGCGGCCAAGATCGCCACCGCCGACGCCGCCGCGCAGGCGAAGGCCAAGGCGCCGGCCGACATCTGCACGCTCGGCCAGCTCGAGCTGCAGGCGGCGGGCCAGGCCAACGATTTTACCGCCGCTTCGGCCGCGGTCACGCGCGCGCTAGGAAGCGGCGCGGCGAACGGCACCCTGTTCGCGCCCGTCGTCGCGAACATCGGCGCCAACCAGTATAATTCGAAAAACTACGCCGGCGCCTATGCCTCGTTCATGCAGGCCAGCCAGCTCAACCCGAACGACCCCGAGCCACTGGTCTTCGCTGCCGGGGCAAAGGCGAAAATGAACGACTCCGCCGCGGCAATCGCCCTCTACCAACGCGCCTTCGCGCTTCGAGCCAAGGGCGCGACGCTCAAGCAGGAGTGGCTGGCGCAGGCCGTGGCCGATGCCTACCGCGCCAAGTCGCCCGCGGTGGTCCCGCTTACGGTCGACTGGGTGTCGGCCTATCCGACCCCGTCGAACTGGCACGACACGCTCCAGATCTATGCGGGCGCGGCGGGGCTCGACGCGACCGCGCTGATCGACGTCTACCGGCTCGAGCGGGCGACCAAGGGCCTTACCGCGGAGGGCGACTATGCCAATTTCGCCAACCTCCTGCTCGGCAAGGGCTATGCGAACGAGGCCAAGGCGGTGCTCGCCGAGGGTGTTGCTGCGAACCTGGTGAAGCCGACCTCGCCGGTCGTGGTCGAGGCGCGTCAGCGCGCGCCGGGTGAAATCGCCGGGCTGGCGGCGTCGGCGGCGGCGGCGCGGACAGCGGCGAGCGGTCAGGTTGCGCTCAATGTCGGCGAGCGGCTTTACGGGACCGGCGATTATGCCAAGGCGGCCGAACTGTTCCGGATCGCCGCGACCAAGCCGGGCGCGGACAGCGCGACCGCGAACCTGAAGCTCGGCGAGGCGCTGGCCATGTCGGGCGACACTGCCGGGGCGAAGGCGGCGTTCCAGGCGGTCACCGGGCCGAAGGCCGACCTCGCGAAGTTCTGGCTGATCTGGCTCGGCCAGCGCGGCTGAATCTTCTCGCACTAGCGCGATGAACAAGCGGGGCGTCGGCGATGAGCCGGCGCCCTTCTTGATTCCGAGGACACCTATGTTCCATTAAAGGACGGTTAACCGCTTCGCCCTGTCGCCGCCGCGCGTGCGTGGCTCATGTTCCGGCAAGCTTCGTTGGGGGAAGATGTTTGCCGTGCGTTTCGACGACCGCCTGAAAACCGTTCTCGACAGCCCGGTCGCCGATCCGCGCGACCGGGCCGTTCGCTGGCGACAGCTCGTCGACCTGTTGTCGCGGGCGAGGGGAGACAGCGACCCTGAATTGCTCAAACGCGCCATCGATGCGGCGCGCGACGACCGACGCCATGTTCCCGATCCGGTCCGCGCCGCGACCGCGCGCTCGATCGCCGGGCGGCCGCTCGACCCCCAGCTGATCGGACTGTTCGCGTCGGACCGGCTCGAGGTGGCCGCGCCATTGCTCGCGGGGGCGACGCTCGACCGCGCCGCCCGCGCCGAGGTCGATGCCAATGCGAGCGACGAGGTTCGCCGGTTCGTCTTCGCGCTCGACGGCCCGGCGGGGCGCGCGCCCGATGAGGACGCGCTCGAGCTTGTCGAGCCGCTTAAGGACGATGTTTCCGAAACGACGCATCTCGAGGCGACTGGTCCAATCGCGGAGCCGTCGGTGCAAGCCGATCCGCCGAACCCGCAGGGGGCCGAGAGCAGCCGCCGAGCCGTTAATGCGACGCCGGACCTGGAACCCCCGATGCCGGCGGTCGCATCACCCCGCCACGTCGAGCTGGCGATGTTCCGCTGGGAAAGCGACGCGCTTGGCTCGGTCAGCTGGGTCGAGGGCGCGCCCCGCGCGGCGTTGATCGGTCGGGCGATTACCGGCCATCCAGCGGAGGCATTGCTCGACGAGCGATGCCGCGAACTGGTCGCCCGCCGGGCGCCGTTCGCCGAGATGCCGCTGGCCGCGGGCGAACCGTTCGAAGGCGATTGGCGGGTCAGCGGCGCCCCGGCCTTTGCACCCGGCGACGGGCGGTTTATCGGCTATCGCGGGATTGCGCGGCGGATCGATGCGCCGCCGCCGGGGACGGCGCCCGACGCGCGCGGGGGAAGCGAGACGGTCGAGTCGCTACGCGAGACGATTCACGAAATTCGCACGCCGCTGAACGCGATCATGGGGTTCGCCGAGATCATCGACGGCCAGTTGATGGGGCCAGCCCATCGCCGCTATCGTGAGCGCGCCTCGGCGATCCTCGGCGATGCGCGCGAATTGATGCGCGCGGTCGAGGATCTCGACGTCGCCGCTCGCCTGAAATCGGGGCGGCTAGACGCCGGGGCGGGAAGCGATCTTGGCGCGCTGGTCCCCGCCGTGGTCGGCGCGCTGGCGAGCGGCGCGGCGCGGCGCGGCGTGTCTGTCCGCCACCAGGCCGTTAACATCGCGATCCGTTGCCCGCTCTCACCCGAACTTGCCGAGCGGATGCTTACCCGTTTTCTCGGCGCAATGGTCGATGCCGCGATCGACGAGATGCTGTCGCTGACGCTCGCCACCGCGTCGAACCATGCCGAATTGACCGTCACGCGGCCCGCCGGCCTGCGCGAGCTGAGCGAGGACGAGCTGCTTGATCCGGGCGTTCACGCCGCCGCGGGCAATGAGCCGGTCGGGCCGGGATTCTCGCTTAGGCTGGTCAGGGGTCTCGCCAAGATGGTCGGCGGCGACCTGGCCGTCGGGGCCGATCGGTTGGCACTTCGCCTGCCGACGCGCGGCTGAACTGGCGGAGAGAGTGGGATTCGAACCCACGGTGAGCTCGCGCCCACGGCGGTTTTCAAGACCGCTGCCTTAAACCACTCGGCCATCTCTCCTTAATCGCGCCGCGGTTACGCCAGCCGGGTCGATCCGTGCAAGCGGCAGGACGGAAAGTCGTGGCGTTTGTCGGGCGCCTTCCCTAGCCTCGGGAAAGTGGAGGTCGGGATGAAGTGGAGCCGTGTGCTCGGGTATGTGTGCGTCGCCGTCGGGGCCCAGGCTTCTGCGCAATCCTATCCGTCGGCCTATCAATCGACCTATGCGGGCGCTTCCTCGACCGGGTTCGATGGCTACAAGGCGCGCCTGACGCAGCTTGCGCGGTCCGCAGGGGTCGGCGAGGCGACGATCGCCGCGGTGATCCCGGGGCTCGCCTTGAACAGCCGGGTCGTCCAGCTCGATCGCGGCCAGCCGGGGCAGGTCGGCAATCCCAACGCGACTCCGCCCTTCGCGCCCTATCGCCGCGCGCACGTAAGCCAGGACCTGATCGATCGCGGGCGCGCGCTCTATTCGGCGATCTATCCGCAGATGCAGGCGATCTCGGCCGATACCGGGGTCGATCCCGGGGTAATGCTCGCGATCTTCGGGCACGAGACCAGCTATGGCCGGATTACCGGCAGCTTCGACCTGCCGCAGGCGCTGGCGACGCTGGCCTATGACGGCCGGCGGCGCGGCTTCTTCGAGGCCGAGTTCGTCGCCGCGCTCAAGCTGATCGACCGCGGCGTGCCCCGCTACCAGCTCAAGGGCAGCTGGGCGGGCGCCACCGGCTATCCTCAGTTCATGCCCTCGACCATCCTCAGGATCGCGCGCGACGGCGATGGCGACGGACGCGCCAACGTGTGGACCAGCCGCTCGGACGGGCTCGCTTCGATCGGCGCCTATCTCGCCAATGCCGGGTGGAAACGGGGCGTGCACTGGGGAATTGCAGTGTCGGTGCCCGACCGGCTCAACCGCTATGCGATCAAGTCGCGGGTGGTCGCGCCGCGCTGCCCGCAGGTCTATGCGCGCCACAGCCGCTGGCTGACGCTGCGCGAATGGCGCGCGCTCGGTATCGCCCCGCTCTACGGCACTAAGGGAATCCGCGAGGACGAACAGCTCAGCCTGCTCGAGCCCGATGGGCCGGGGGCGACCGCGTACCTGCTGAGCCACAATTACCGGGTCATCCTCGACTACAACTGCTCGAATTTTTACGCGCTGTCAGTCGGATTGCTGGCCGACCTGATCGAGCGGCGCTAGGACGGGCGTTCACCACGATCGGAGTTTCGCTGTTCCCATGACCCGCCTGACGTTGCTTGCCGCCACTGCCGTCCTCGCCCTCACCGCTGTCGCCGCGGCGGCCCCGCCGCCGTTCGAGACGCCGGCGAACGTCGCCTTCCTGATCGACCTCTCGTCGGGCGCGGTGCTCTACGCCAAGAACGCCGACCTCAGGATGCCGCCGGCGTCGATGGCCAAGATGATGACCACCGACGTCGCCTTCGAGCTGATCGACAGCGGCCAGCTTCCGCTGAACAAGATGTGCACGGTGCGTCCCGAGACGTGGCAGAAGTGGCACGGGCCCGCTGCGGGCTCGACCATGTTCCTTTCGCCGAACGAGCAGGTCAGCGTCGAGAACTTGCTCCACGGGATCATTACCCTGTCGGGCAACGACGCGGCGGTGGTGCTGTCCGAATGCATCGCCGGGACCGAGCCTGCCTTCGTCAACCAGATGAACGATTATGCCGCCAAGCTGGGGCTGAAGAATTCGCACTTCGGCACTGCCAACGGCTGGCCCGACGGGGGCGTGACCTATGTCACCGCGCGCGATCTCGCGACGCTGGCCCGAGCCGAGATCGAGCATCATCCCAAGCTCTACAAGCAGTTCTATGGGCAGACGAGCTTCACCTGGGGCAAGACGATGGGCGCGGGCGCGGACATCAAGCAGGACAACCGCAACCCGATCCTCGGCAAGGTCCCGGGCGCGGACGGGCTCAAGACCGGGCATACCGAGGAGGCCGGCTATGGCTTCACCGGCTCGGCCGAGCAGAACGGGCGGCGCCTGATCGAAGTGCTCGCGGGGATGTCGAGCTGGGACATGCGGGTCCAAGAATCGGTCAAGCTGATGCAGTGGGGGTTCAATGCCTGGTCGACCAAGCCGCTGTTCAAGGCGGGGGCGACGGTCGGTTCGGCGCAGGTCCAGATGGGGGGCAGCAGCAGCGTTCCCTTGGTCGCACCGCGCGACCTTGCGCTCACCATTCCCGCCGGCCTGACCTCGAAGCCGACGGCGATGAAGATCCGTTACCAGGGCCCCGTCGCCGCGCCGATCGCCAAGGGCCAGCATATCGCCGACCTGATCGTCACCTCGCCCGACACCGGCGAACAGGTGATGCCGCTGGTGGCGGGCGAGGACGTCGGCAAGGCCGGCTTCTTCGGGCGCGTCTGGGCGGGGCTCAAGTCGCTGTTCGGCATGGCCTGATGCGCCGCGGCCGCTTGATCAGCCTCGAGGGCGGGGAGGGGGTCGGCAAGTCGACCCAGCTCGCCGCGCTTGCCGAGGCGTTGCGCGGTCGCGGGATTTCGGTCGTCGTCACCCGCGAGCCCGGCGGCAGCCAGGGCGCGGAGGCGATCCGCAAGCTGCTCCTCGAAGGCGATGACACCCGCTGGAATCCGCGCGCCGAGGCGTTGCTGTTCGCCGCCGCGCGATCCGACCATATCGAGACGACGATCAAACCCGCGCTCGGGCGTGGCGAATGGGTGCTGTCCGACCGCTTCCTCGATTCGAGCCTCGCGTACCAGGGCGAGGCGGGCGGGCTCGGGATCGACGCGGTGCGCGACCTGCACCGGTTCGGGAGCCTCGACTTCCTGCCCGACCGGACGCTCGTGCTCCAGCTCGCCGAGGACGAGGCGGGCGCGCGGGCGCGGGTCCGCGACGGTCATGCCGGCGACCGCATCGGGTCGCGGCCGCCAAGCTATCACGCCGCGGTCGACGCGGGGTTCCGGGTGCTGGCGGCGCGCGAGCCCGACCGGGTCAGGTTGGTCGATGCCAGCGGGTCGCCGGCGACGGTTACCGCGCGCCTGCTGTATGCGTTGGGCGATCTGATCGGATGATCGTCGGTCACGACAGGGCGATCGACTCGTGGCTCGCCGCGTGGGCGTCGCGGCGGATGCACCATGCGTGGCTGGTCGCCGGGCCGCGCGGGGTCGGCAAGGCGAGCTTCGCCCGGGCCGCGGCGCTCCGTGTGCTGGCCGAGGCGGCGGGCCCGAGGCCGATCATGCCGGGGATCGAGGTAGAGGCCGACCACCCGACCGCGCGACTTGTCGCGGCGGGGAGCCATCCCGACTATCGCCAGCTTGAGCGGCTCGAACGCGATCGCGGCGGGCTGGCGCGCAATATCAGCGTCGACCAGGTGCGCGGGCTCGGCGAGATGCTCAGCGTGACCCCGTCGATGTCGCCGTGGCGCGCGATCCTGATCGATTCGATCGACGATCTCGAGGCGTCGGCGGCGAACGCGCTGCTCAAAATGCTCGAGGAGCCGCCGGCCAACACATTGTTCCTGCTCGTGAGCCATGCGCCCGGCCGATTGCTGCCTACGATCCGCTCGCGATGTCGCCGGCTCGACCTCGACCCGCTTGCGGACAACGCCATGACGTCATTGCTAAACCGCTGGTTTCCCGACGAAAAGCCAGACCGGGTAAGCGCGCTCGTCACGCTTTCGGGCGGAAGTCCGGGGCGCGCGCTGGAAGCGGCGAACCTCGATCTCGGCCCGCTCGAGGCGGCGGCGCGAGCGATCATGAGCGATGGCGACCCGACCAACTCGCGCCGATCGAAGCTCGCGTCGGAGCTCGGGGCGAAAGCCGCCGCCGACCGTTATGCCGCCTTCCTGGCGATGGTCCCCGCGCTGCTCGCGCGGGAAGCGCGGCAGACGGGCGGGCGGCGGCGTCAGCGCGCGCTTGACGCCTATGCCAAGGCGCGCGAGACGGCGGCTATCGCGCCGCGGCTGTCGCTCGACCCGGCATTTACCGTGTTCCAGCTCGGCGGACTGCTCGCCTCGCTGTCGCCGAACGGGTAAGGGGAGGCGGCCCTCGCCGCGCGCTAGTGTCAGGCCCGCTTTGGACACGCGACGCGCTTCCATCGCGAACGATCAGGCTCTAGGGCGAAGCCGATGCCCGACCCCTATTATATCTCGACCGCGATCAGCTACCCCAACGGCGAACCGCACATCGGCCATGCCTACGAAGCGATCGCCGCCGACGTGATGGCGCGTTTCCGCCGCGCGCAGGGTCGCGAAGTCTTCTTCCTGACCGGCACCGACGAACATGGGCTGAAAATGGCGCAGGCGGCGCGCGCCCGGGGGCTCGAGCCGAAGCAGCTTGCCGATGAAATGTCAGGCAAGTTCAAGGCGATGTGCGACCGGCTTGATGTGTCGTACGACCGTTTCATTCGCACCACCGATCCCGATCATTACGCCGCCTCGGCCGCCATCTGGCGGGCGATGGAGGCGAGGGGCGACCTCTACCTCGACCGCTACGAGGGCTGGTACTCGGTGCGCGACGAGGCCTATTACGACGAGGACGAGCTGGTCGTCGGCGAGGACGGGGCGAAACGCTCGCCGCAAGGAACACCGGTCGAATGGACGGTCGAGGAAAGCTGGTTCTTCCGCCTGTCGGCGTACCAGCAGCCGCTGCTCGACCATTATGCCGCCAACCCTGGCTTCATCCAGCCCGAGAGCCGTCGGAACGAGGTGCTCCGCTTCGTCGAAGGCGGGCTGAAGGATCTCAGCGTCTCGCGCACCAGCTTCGACTGGGGCATCCCGGTGCCGGGCAGCGACAATCACGTGATGTACGTCTGGCTCGACGCGCTGACCAATTACCTTACCGGGGTGGGATATCCCGGCGGCGGGGCGCTGTACGAGAAATATTGGCCGGCGGACTGTCACCTGATCGGCAAGGACGTGGTGCGATTCCACGCGGTCTACTGGCCGGCCTTCCTGATGTCTGCGGACCTTGCCTTGCCCAAGATGGTCTACGGTCATGGCCACCTGCTCGCGCGCGGCGGCGAGAAAATGTCGAAGAGCCTCGGCAATACCGTCGCACCGCTGGCGATGGCCGAACGCTACGGGGTCGACGCGCTCCGCTATTATTTGCTCCGCGAAGTGACCTTCGGGCAGGACGGCGGGGTCGGCGAGGAGTCGCTCGTGACGCGGTGCAACGCCGAGCTGGCGAACAGCTTCGGCAATCTCGCGCAGCGAAGCCTGTCGATGGTTCTCAAGAATCTGGACGGCATTCTTCCGCCGCCGGGTGAAGCCGATGCCGACCGGGCGCTCCTTGCGGAGGTCGACCGCGGCTGTGCCGGGCTGGCCGAGGAATTCGATCGTTTCGCCTTCGCGGCCGGGATCGACGTGTGGATGCGCGCCGTGTTCGCGGCGAACGCCTATGTCGACGAGCAGGCGCCGTGGGCGCTGAAGAAGACCGACCCGGCGCGGATGGCGGCGGTGCTCGGCACGCTCGTCGAGGCGGTGCGTCGGCTGGCGAAGGCGATCCAGCCTGTCGTGCCGGCATCGGCCGAGCGCCTGCTGGGGTTCATCGCCGAGGGCGACGGCGACCAGGCGATTGCGCAACCGACCCCGATCTTCCCGCGGCTCGAGATCGCGGTCGAGGACGCTGCCTGATGTTGATCGACAGCCACTGCCACCTCAATTACGAGGGGCTGGCCGAACGCCGCGACGAGGTGCTGTCGGCCGCACGGGCGCGCGGGATCGGCGGATTCCTCAACATCTCGACCCGGCAAAAGGAATGGCATGACGTCATTTCGGTCGCCGAGATCGAACCCGACGTGTGGGCCACCGTGGGCGTGCATCCGCACGAGGCCGATGCGCACCCCGATCTCGGCGCCGCGGCGCTGGTCGAGGCGGCGGCGCATCCGCGCGTCATCGCGATCGGCGAGTGCGGACTCGACTATTATTACGACAAGTCGGACCGGGCCGCGCAGCGCGAGCGATTCCAGGCGCATATCGATGCCGCGCGCGACACCGGGCTGCCGCTGGTCGTCCACACCCGCGATGCCGAGGACGATACCGCCGAGATGATCGTCCGCGAAGTGGGGAAGGGCGGGGTGAGGGGGGTGCTCCACTGCTTCACCGGCTCGCAGGCGCTCGCCGACGTCGCCCTCGAACAGGGTTTCTACATCTCGCTGTCGGGGATCGTGACCTTCAAGAATGCCGCCGACCTTCAGGCGACCGCGAAGACCGTTCCCGCCGACCGGCTGCTGGTCGAAACCGATTCGCCGTTTCTCGCGCCCGTGCCGCATCGGGGCAAGAAGTGCGAACCGGCGTTCGTCGCCGACACTGCCGCGTTCGTCGCCGCCCTGCGCGGGATCGCTCTTGAAGAGTTGGCGCGAAGCACGACGGACAACTTCTTCACCTTGTTCGATAAAGCGAGCGCGTGAAGTTTCGAATCCTCGGCTGCGGGACCTCGTCCGGCGTGCCGCGGATCGGTCCCGACTGGGGCGCGTGCGACCCTGGCGAGACACGAAATCGGCGACTCCGCGCGTCGATGCTGGCCGAAAGCCACGGCGAGACCCTGCTGATCGATTGCGGGCCCGACCTGCGCGAACAGATGATCGCCGCCCGGCGCGACCGGGTCGACCGGGTGATCGTCACCCATGACCATGCCGATCATTGCCACGGGATCGACGATCTGCGGCAGGTCGCCCATGCGCTCGGGCATCCGGTGCCGCTGATGGCGCGGCAGGAGACGATCGACGGGCTGACCACCCGGTTCGGCTACGCCTTTTCGGGGACGCCGCCGGTCTATCCCGCGGTGCTTGAAGCGATCGTCGTTCCGGAGCAGTTTGCGCTCGGCGAGGCGACGCTGCGGTTCGTCGACCAGCCGCATGGGGGGATAACGTCGCTCGGCATCCGGTTCGACGAGGACGGACGCTCGGCGGTCTATGCTATCGATTTCCACGACTTAACCGAGGAAATGGCAACGCTCTACCAAGGCACGGATATCTGGATCTGCGACTGCCTGCGTCGTCGACCGCACCCGACCCATGCGCACCTAGACGCAGTGATCGGTTGGGCGCGCGAACTCAGCGTCGGTTCACTGGTCCTGACCCATCTCGACAACAGCATGGATTATGCGACGCTGTGCGCCGAATTCCCCGACTGGGCGGTGCCGGCGCACGACGGGCTGGAGATCGGCTGGTGACCAACGACGTGATGCTCGGAAGTCTCTATCTGCTGATGGCAGCGATGCTCGTGCTCGGTTCGCTGATGAGCCGGCGCGAGCCGTTCGCCCGCTTGCTCAAGATGGCGCTCGCGTGGATCGTCATCTTCGGCGCGGGGTTCGTGCTCTTTTCGTTCCGCGACAATCTCGCCTACGTCGGCGCGCGGTTGAAGGCCGAGGCGACTGGAGCGCCGATCGTCACGTCCGCCGGGCACGAAGTGCGGGTCCCGATGTCGATCGACGGCCATTTCTGGGTCAACGGACTGGTCAACGGTCATCCGGTCAAGTTCCTCATCGACAGCGGCGCGACGATGACGACGATCGACCGGTCGGTCGCGAACGAGGCCGGGGTCGCCGTGTCGCGCCAGCGCGACCAGCTGGTGAAGACCGGCAACGGCGTGATCCGCGTCGCGACCGGCCAGGCCGATACGCTTCGCATCGCGTCGATCGAGCGTGCCGATGTCGGGCTGCATGTCGCTGACGGCGACGACATGAATGTGCTCGGGATGAATTTCCTGTCGTCGCTCGACAGCTGGACGGTCGAGGGGCGATGGCTGGTCATGCGCAGCTGACACATAGCCAATATTTACATAATACATATTATCAGATTGGCGGGTGAGGAGGTTTATGGCGGATTTCGAAGCTTCTCCGAGCGATGACGAGCGCAACGCGAGATCGCTCGCCCGGCTTGTCGCGATCATGCGGCGGCTGCGCGATCCGGTCACCGGCTGCGAATGGGACAGCGTGCAAAACTTCGCCACCATCGCGCCCTACACGATCGAAGAAGCCTATGAGGTCGCCGACGCGATCCAGCGCGGCGATCTCGACGACCTGCGCGATGAACTCGGCGATCTCCAGCTCCAGGTCGTATTCCACGCGGTCATGGCCGAGGAAGCCGGTCATTTCACGCTCGCCGACACGTTCGACGCCATCTCGAACAAGCTTGAGCGGCGCCACCCGCACATCTTCGGCGAAGCCAAGGACGGCGGGCATCATCTCTGGGAGCAGATCAAGGCCGAGGAGCGCGCCAAGAACCCCGACCGCAGCGCGCTCGCCGGGGTCGCGCTGGCGCTGCCCGCGCTCGAACGCGCCGCCAAGCTGCAGAAGCGCGCGGCCCGGACGGGCTTCGACTGGCCGACGATCGACGGACCGCGCGACAAGATCCGCGAGGAACTCGACGAGATTGCCGCTGCGCCGCCCGAGGAGCTGGAGGAAGAAGTCGGCGACCTGCTGTTCGCCGTGGTCAACTTCGCACGGTTTCTCAAGGTCGATCCCGAAGAGGCGCTGCGCAGGGCGAATGCGAAGTTCGAGCGGCGCTTTCGCGCGATCGAGGAGGAACCCGGTTTCGTCGATCTCGTCCTCGATGCCAAGGAAGCCTTGTGGCAGCGCGTCAAGCGAAGCGAGCGTCAGAGCGCCTCGTAGCGCGCCCAATTCTCGGGGCTGAGCCGCACCGCGAGATCGATATTCGCGCCGTCGACCTGCTGGCGAAGGACCTGCCCGCGGGCATGCAGCCAGGCGAGCTTGCCCCCCTCCTCCGCCGCGATGGTCAGTTGGCGAACCTCGGCGCCCGCCTGGAGCCGCGTTCCGACCGTTTCGCGCAAGGCGTCGAGACCCCAGCCCTCGAGCGCGGAGATGGCGATGACGTCGTCGCGGCGCGCCGCTTCGGCCTCGACTGCCGCGCGGTCGGCGGCTTCGAGCCGGTCGATCTTGTTCCAGACCTCGAGGCGCGGCGGGCTGCCAGGCTCGTCGAGACCGAGGCTGGTCAGAACCGCCGCCACGTCGGCCGCCTGCGCGTCGCTGTCGGGGTGCGACAGGTCGCGGACGTGGAGGATGAGATCGGCCGACTGCACTTCTTCCAGCGTCGCGCGGAAGGCGGCGATCAGCTCGGTCGGCAAGGCCGAGACGAAGCCGACCGTGTCGCTGAGGATCGCCTTGTCGAACCCGGGGATCTTCACTTCGCGCATCGTCGGATCGAGCGTCGCGAAGAGCAGGTTCTCGGCCATCACCGACGCGCGCGTCAGGCGGTTGAACAGCGTCGACTTGCCGGCATTCGTATAGCCGACGAGCGCGATCACCGGCCATGGGGCTTTCTGGCGCCGCCCGCGGTGAAGCCCGCGAGTGCGCGTCACCTGGTCGAGTTCGCGGCGGATCCGCGCCATCCGGTCGCGGATCATCCGACGGTCGGCCTCGATCTGGGTTTCGCCCGGGCCGCCGAGGAAGCCGAATCCGCCGCGCTGCCGTTCGAGGTGGGTCCACGACCGCACCAGCCGCCCCGCTTGGTAGTCGAGGTGCGCGAGTTCGACCTGCAGCCGGCCCTCGGCGGTCGCCGCTCGTTCGCCGAAAATCTCGAGGATCAGCCCGGTCCGGTCGATCACCTTGCACTTGGTGACGTCCTCGAGCGACTTCTGCTGGACCGGGGTCAGGGCCGCGTCGACGACCACCAGCCCCGCCTTCGCGCCCTCGGCAAGCTCGCCGATCTCCTCCGCCTGCCCCTTGCCGAACAAGGTCGCCGGGCGGATCTGGCGGACTCGAAAGGCGCGGCGCGCGACGACGTCGAGCCCGATCGCCTCGGCCAGCCCTGCAGCCTCGTCGAGACGGGCATCGGCCGAGCGTAGGCTAGCGTCGCCGTCGAGCGCTGGAAGCACGACCAGCGCCCGTTCGCCGCGCGCAATCCCGTCCTCTTCCTGGCGATTGAACAGGCTCAGCCGCCGACCTCCGTGGTACCGCCATCCTGGGCGGCGTCATCGGCCTGCCCGAGGTCGAGCGGTTGGCCCGGCTGCATGGTCGACACCGCATGCTTGTAAACCAGTTGCCCCTGCGGCCCGCGGGTCAGCAGCAGCACGAACTGGTCGTGCGCGGCGACGGTACCCTGGAGCATCACGCCGTTGACGAGAAAGATCGTCATCGGCTCGGCCTGCGCCTCGGCAGCGGCGAGGAAACGGTCCTGGAGCGACGGCCGGACCTTGGGCGCCGGCCCCTCGGGCGGAGGCGGCGGCAGCGCGGGCGGCATGATCGTCGAGATGCTATGCTTGAAGATCAGCTGCGAGGTCCCCTCGCGCCTAAGGAGCAGGGAAAAGGTATCGAACCAGGTGATGACCCCCTGGAGCTTCACGCCCTTGACCAGGAAGACCGTCACCGGCACCTTGGCCTTGCGGCATTCGTTCAGGAAATGATCCTGCAAAGACGGCGCTTTATCAGCCATTGTTGTAACTATTCCTCATCGTCTTTCTTGTCGCCGAGCCCGAGCGCCTTGAGCTTGCGGTGAAGCGCCGAGCGCTCCATGCCGATGAACGAGGCGGTCCGCGAAATGTTGCCCGAGAAGCGGCGGATCTGGATCTGCAGATATTCGCGCTCGAAGCTCTCGCGCGCCTCGCGCAGCGGCGATCCCATTATCGACATCGACGTGCTCGACACCCCGACCGTCCCTGGATTGTCGAGCACCTCTCCCGGCAGCAGGTCGGTCTCGATGCACTCGACACGGTCGCCGGGCGCGAGGATCAGCGTGCGCTCGATGATGTTGCGAAGCTGGCGGACATTGCCCGGCCAGTCGTGCGCCTGGAGCGCGGCCATCGCGTCCTTCGATAGCGACGGGGTCGGCATCCGGCGGTCGGCGGCGTAGCGCGCGAGGAACTGGTTGACGAGTTCCGGAATGTCCTCTCGGCGTTCGCGAAGCGCGGGAATTCGAACCGGCACGACGTTGATTCGATAGAATAAATCCTCGCGGAAGCGCCCGGCGGCGATTTCCTCCTGAAGGTTGCGCGAGGTCGACGACAGCACACGAACGTCGACCTTGATCGGCCGCTGCCCGCCGACCCGCGAATAGCTCTGGTCGGTCAATACCCGGAGGATCTTCCCCTGCGTCGTCAGCGGCATGTCGGCGATCTCGTCGAGGAACAATGTGCCGCCATGCGCCTGCTCGAGCAGGCCCGAACGGGTCTGGCCCCCCTCCTCCGAGCCGAACAGCGCTTCTTCGACGCGGTCGGGCTCCATCATCGCGGCGGCAAGGACGATGAACGGCGCCCCCGCGCGCGGGCTCCAGTTATGGATCATCCGCGCGGCGATTTCCTTGCCGACGCCCGCCGGCCCGGTAATCAGCACCCGGCTCCCGGTCGGCGCGACCCGCTTTAGGGTGGCGCGAACGGTGTTGATCGCGACCGAATTGCCCGAAAGCATGTCGTCGCCGCCGATCTGCTGCTTGAGCTCGGCATTCTCGCGCCGCAGTCGGTCAGTCTCGGTGGCACGCGCCACCAGGTGCAGCAGCTTGTCGGCCTTGAACGGCTTTTCGATGAAATCCATCGCCCCTTCGCGGATCGCGGCGACCGCGGTGTCGAGGTTGCCGTGGCCCGAGATCATGATCACCGGCAGCGTCGGATCGCGCTGCTTGACCTGTTCGAGCATCTGCAGCCCGTCGAGCCGCGACCCCTGAAGCCAGACGTCGAGCAGGACGAGGCTCGGCCGCCGGTCCTCGATCGCGTCGAGCGCGGTGGTGCTGTCGGCGGCGGTCCGCACCGCATAGCCCTCGTCCTCGAGCACGCCCGAGACCAGCTCGCGGATGTCGGCCTCGTCGTCGACCACCAGCACTTCCAACGCCATCAGTCCTGCTCCTCGTCGTCGAACCTGTCGCCATCTGCCGGGCCGTTCTCGCCGAGCCGGGCAAGCCCGTCGGCATCGAACGCGATCCGCACATGGGTGCCGCCGTGGCGGCGGTCGAGGAAGGCGATCTCGCCCAGATGCTCCTCGACGATCTTCTTGACGATCGCGAGCCCGAGCCCGGTCCCACGTACCCGCGTCGTCATATAGGGCTCGGTCAGCCGCTCGCGATCCTCGGGCAGACCGACCCCGGTGTCGAGCACGTCGATCACGATCTGCCCGTCGGCCTGGCGAATCTGGACGTCGACCCGGTCGCCGTCGAGCGAATGGTCGCCGCGGTTGCGCCGCGCCTCGATCGCCTCGACCGCGTTCTTGACCACGTTGGTCAGCGCCTGGCTGAGCTGGCGGCGGTCGCCGACCATCATGATCGGCCCCTGCGCGGGCTCGATCGAGAAGGAGATGCCCGGATGCGCGACCTCGTGGAGGAACAGCGCGGCGCGGGCGATCTCATGGAGATTTTCCTCGCGGAAGACCGGCTTCGGCATCCGCGCGAAGTTGGAGAATTCGTCGACCATCCGGCGCAGGTCGCCGACCTGGCGGACGATCGTCTCGGTCAGCCGCGCGAACGTCTCGGGGTCGGCCTGGATTTCGCTCCCGTAGCGCCGCTGCAGCCGCTCGGCGGCGAGCTGGATCGGGGTCAGCGGATTCTTGATCTCGTGCGCGATCCGCCGCGCGATGTCGGACCAGGCGGCGCGACGCTGGTCGGTCAGCTGGTCGGTGATGTCGTCGAAGGTCATCACCCCGCCGTCGGCGTAGCGCATCCGCTTGACCGCCAGCGTCCGCTGCCCGCCCTCGGCCGCCACCGCGACGGTCGCCTCGCGCGCGTCGCCCGCCCAGAATTCGCTGAATTCGGGCGAAATGTCGGCGAGCCCCCTGCCCTCCAGCTCCTCGGTTTCGCGATTGAGCAGCAATTCGGCCGAACGGTTGACGAGCAGCACGTTGCCGGCGGTGTCGAGCGCGATCACCCCGGCGGTGACCGAGGACAGGACGGCCTCCATGAACGCCCGCCGGGTCTCGAGCTGGGCATTGGCGGCGATCAGCGCGCCGGTCTGTTCCTGCAGCCGCCCGGTCATCCGGTTGAATGCGGTGCCGAGCATCGCGATCTCGTCGGCCGGCGGCGACACGCTAACACGAGCGGTAAGGTCGCCTTCTTCGATGCGCCCCGCGGCGTTGACCAGTTCGCCGACCGGTCGAAGCAGGCGGTCGGCGAGCTGGAGCGCGATGA
Organism: Sphingomonas sp. ASV193; assembly: GCF_040203355.1. NCBI lineage: Bacteria > Pseudomonadati > Pseudomonadota > Alphaproteobacteria > Sphingomonadales > Sphingomonadaceae > Sphingomonas > Sphingomonas sp. ASV193. Next base: position 340,615 of record NZ_JBEHBW010000001.1, on the reverse strand, counting down.
AGATCGCCACCCCGACGATCAGAATCGAGCCGATCAGGAGCCAGAGGTTGAATTTCAGCTGGTTCGATTGCGACCGCTTGATGAGTCCCTGATAGTCGGCGAGCACCGCGTTGCCGCGCTGAATCTGCTGCTGGAACTCGGGGTCGAGCCGGCGACTGGCGTAAAGATAGGTATTCGGCCCGAAATCGAGCCGGGTCAGGGCGCCGACTCGGTCGCTCGAGGTGATCGGCACGCTCTTGGCATCGGCGATTGCCGCGACTTTGTCTGGGGTGATCGACCGATCGAGCGGGCGATCGTAAGGATTGACGATCGCGAGGGTCCGAATCTGCCCGGTGCCGTCGACCGTCACGATCGCGGCCTCGCTGAGGTTGCGGTAAAGGACTTGGCGGCCGAACACCTCGACGAACTTGGGATCGTCGATCGTCCAGATTTTCAGCGCCTTGGAGAGGTCGCCGCTCATCGTGACGGTCTCGTTCGACACGCGCTCGACCTCGCGGTCGTAGGCGCTGCGTGCGAGCACGACAGTGTTCTCGAGCATCGTGCGTGCGCGGTCGGAGAACCAGAATTGCAATCCCGCCTGGAACAACAGCGACGAAAAGATCGCGACGAGCACGGTCGGGACTGCCGCGATCACCGAAAACAGCGCGACGAGCCGGGTGTGAAGCCGCCCCGTCCCCAGATTGCCGCGCTCCGCCCGACCCAGCGCGATCCGGCGCGACAGCAGGACCATCAGGACGATTGCGGGGACGAGGTTTGCGATCAGCAGCGCCGCGATCATCACCGGCGACAGCAGCGTTCCAGGGGCTGCATCTCGGCGCAGAACGATCACGCTGAACGCGACGATCGCGCCGAGGAGGATCGCGCAGCCCCAGGTGACCGCGCGGAAGCTCTTCTCGTCGGCGCTCGCGCGCTCGATCCAGTCGCTCAACCCGAGCCGGGGGCTGGTCGCGAGGTCAGAATCGGTTGTGCGAGCATCCATTCGCACCGCCCCTAGCACGGTCGCGTTGCATAAAAAACACAGTGTGTGCGGGTCGATGCGTCAGGCCGCGTCGCGGACGAGCCAGGGCGCGTAAAATTCGCGCAGCATCGTCTTCACTGTCGCGGAATCGTCGACGAAATTGACCCGGTTGCGGAACTCGGCCGACCCGGGCAGCCCCTTGGTATACCAGCCGATATGCTTGCGCGCGAGATTGACCCCGGTGCGCTCGCCATAGAGCGAGAGCATCTCGTCATACTGCTCGAGGATCACCGCGAGCTGCTCGTCGAGCGAGGGATCGGCCCGCCCGCCGGTCCCGCCGAGGTCGGCCATCACCTGCCCCAGCAGCCACGGCTTGCCGTACGCCCCACGCCCGATCATCACGCCGTCCGCGCCCGACTGGTCGAGCGCGGTGCGCGCATCCTCGCGGCTGCAGATGTCGCCGTTGACGATGACCGGGAGCGAAACCGCCTCCTTGACCCGGCGGACGAACGCCCAGTCGGCCTCGCCCTTGTACATCTGGTTGCGGGTACGGCCGTGGACAGTGATCAACTTCGCGCCGAGATCCTCGGCGATCCGCGCGAGCTCGGGTGCGTTGAGGCTGTCGTGGCACCAGCCCATGCGCATCTTGACCGTCACCGGCACCTTCACCGCCTTGACCGTCGCGTCGATCAGGCTGGCGGCGAGCGGGAGGTCGCGCATCAGCGCCGAGCCCGCGTCGCCGTTGACGACCTTGCGCACCGGGCAGCCCATGTTGATGTCGATGATCGCCGCGCCGCGCTGCTCGTTGAGCTTCGCCGCTTCGGCCATTTCGAGCGGAGTGCAGCCGGCGAGCTGGAGCGAGACAGGCTCTTCGCTCGGGTCCCACGCCGCCTTCTGCAGCGACTGGCGGGTCTCGCGGATCATCGCCTGGCTGGCGATCATCTCGCTGACCGTCAGCCCCGCGCCGTAGCGCTTGACGATCTTGCGGAACGGCAGGTCGGTGACGCCGGTCATCGGCGCCAGGATGACAGGCGCGTCGAGGTTCAGCGGGCCAACCGAGATGGGCTTCAGTATCGTCATGGAAGCGCGCGCCTTTACAGGAGCCGCCTTTCGCGGGCAAGGCGCGCGCCATGACCATTACCGCCCTCATCGTCGCCGCCGGAAGCGGGTCGCGGATGGGCGGCGACACGCCCAAGCAATTTCGCCCGATCGGAGGCACGGCGCTGCTGGCGCGCGCGGTCGACGCCATGACGTCACATCCGGCGATCGATGCGGTCCACGTCGTCGTCGGTCCCGACCAACGCGCCCTCGCCGAGGCGGCGCTGGCGGGCCGCGACGTCGGATCGATCGTGACCGGCGGGGCGACGCGCGCCGACAGCGTCCGTGCCGGGCTCGCGGCGATCGGCGAAGACGGCATCGTCCTGGTCCACGACGCCGCCCGCCCCTTTTGCCCGCCCGCAGTGATCGACCGGCTGATCGCCGCGCTCAAGGACGCCGACGGCGCGGTGCCGGTGCTCGCGGTCGCCGACACGCTGGCCACCGGCCGCGGCAAGCTTGACGCAATGGTCGCGCGCGACGGGCTGCTGCGGGTCCAGACCCCGCAGGCGTTCCATGTCGAGGACCTGCGCTACGCGCTTGGGCAGTCGGGCAAGGCGTCGGCGACCGACGAAAGCAGCGTGATGGTCGCGGCAGGGCTGAAGGTCGCGACGGTCGAGGGAGACGCCATGCTCGAAAAGATCACCACCGCCGACGATTTCGCCCGCGCCGAAGCGCTCGCCGCGGGACGTCTCGTCGTCCGCACCGGCATGGGATTCGATGTCCACGCGTTCGAAGGCGACGGTCCGATCATGATGGGCGGGATCGAGATCGCCCACGAACGCGGCCTCGCCGGGCACAGCGATGCCGACGTCGTGCTCCACGCGATCACCGACGCACTGCTCGGCGCGGCGGGCGAAGGCGACATCGGCCAGCATTTCCCGCCGTCGGACCCGCAATGGAAGGGCGCCTCGAGCGACCGCTTCCTCGCCCACGCCGCCGCGCTGGTGCGCGGGCGGGGCGGGCTGATCGACCATGTCGACTGCACCGTCATTTGCGAAGCGCCGAAGGTCGGCCCACACCGCGAGGCGATGCGCGCCCGGGTGGCCGAAATCCTCGTCATCCCCCTCCCCGCCGTCAGCATCAAGGCGACGACCACCGAGCGGCTCGGCTTCACCGGCCGCGGCGAAGGAATCGCGGCGCAGGCGATCGCCACCGTCCGGTTGCCCGGCTGATGGACCTGTTGCCCGCCCTCCTCGTCGACAAGGCGCGCGAGGTGATCGAGGCCAACCGCGCGGCGGTGCGGACAATCGTCGTCGCCGAAAGCTGCACGGGGGGGCTGGTCAGCGCGGCGTTGACCGAAATCGCCGGCGCTTCCGACGTCTTCCTCGCGGGCTTCGTCACTTATTCGAACGCGATGAAGACGTCGCGGCTCGGCGTTTCCGAGGACGTTCTCTCGACCTTCGGCGCGGTCAGCGTCGCGACCGCCTGGGCGATGGCAAGAGGCGCGCTGGCGGCGTCGGCGGCCGACGTCGCCGTGTCGATTACCGGGATCGCGGGTCCGGGCGGCGGCTCGGCGGAAAAGCCGGTCGGAACGGTCGTGTTCGCCCGCGCGCTGGCGGGTGACGGGCCGAACGACATCACGGCGGACAGCCGGCTGTTCGACGCGGGCGAGGGCCGCTCGGGGATCCGGCTTCAGGCGGCGCTTTGCGCGCTCGAGCTGCTGGTGCCGTAAAGCGCCGCGGCGCGCTGTTCGAACGCGCCGGTCATCTTGCGCAGCGCCCGGTCGAACATCTGCCCGGCGAGCGTTTCGAACAGCCGGCTCTTGAATGCGAAATCGACCGAGAAGAACAGGTCGGTGCCCCCCTCCGCGCCCGGCTCGAACCGCCACTCATTCTTGAGATATTTGAGCGGCCCTTCGACATAATCGACGGTGATCGTGCTCGGTCGCTGCTTGGTGACCTTGCTGGTGAAGCGCTCCTTGAACGCCCCGAAACCGACGATCAGGTCAGCGACCATCTCGGTTTCGCTATTCGACCGCACGCGCACCGCGCTGACCCACGGCAGGAACTTGTCGTAGTTGGCGACATCGGCGACCAGCTCGAACAGCTGTTCGGGGGTGTAAGGCAGGTGCTTCGTCTCGCTGTGGCGAGGCACGGCTCAGCCCGCCCGCGCCAGCTGCTTCGCGCGCGCGGCGCGCATCTTCTCGAAATCGTCGCCCGCGTGATAGCTCGACCGCGTCAGCGGCGAGGCGGCGACGAGCAGGAAGCCCTTGGCCCGCGCGATCGAGGCATAGGCGTTGAACGCTTGCGGAGTGACGAACTCCTCGATCTTCGCGTGCCGCGGGGTCGGCTGGAGATATTGGCCCATCGTCAGGAAATCGATCCCCGCCGAGCGCATGTCGTCCATCACCTGGTGGACCTCGAGCCGCTGTTCGCCGAGCCCGACCATCACCCCCGACTTGGTGAAGATCGACGGGTCGAGCTTCTTGACCTGCTCGAGCAGCCGCAGCGAGGCGTAGTAGCGCGCGCCGGGACGGATCGTCGGGTAGAGCCTCGGCACCGTTTCTAGGTTGTGGTTGTAGACGTCGGGCCTGGCCGCGACGATCGCCTCGACCGCCGCCTCATGCTTGTTGCGGAAGTCGGGGGTCAGGATTTCGATCGTCGTCGACGGGGTGGTCCGGCGAAGCGCCTCGATCACCTTGACGAACTGGCTCGCCCCGCCGTCGGGCAGGTCGTCGCGGTCGACCGAGGTCACCACGATGTGCGTGAGCCCGAGCGCGGCGGCGGCGTCGGCGGTGTGCTGCGGCTCCATCGCGTCGACCGCGCGCGGCATCCCCGTCTTGACGTTGCAGAAGGCACAGGCGCGGGTACAGGTGTCGCCCAGGATCATCACCGTGGCGTGCTTCTTCGTCCAGCACTCGCCGATGTTGGGGCACGCCGCCTCCTCGCAGACCGTCGCGAGATTGAGCTCGCGCATCAGCTTTCGCGTATCGGCATAGCCCTGGCTCGTCGGCGCCTTGACGCGGATCCAGTCGGGTTTGCGCTGTTTCGGAGGGATCGGTAGGGGGGCGTTCATGCCCGGGCAGATAGCGACTGGTGGCCATGCTTGCCACCCCCCGCGCTCGCTCCTTCCCGTGCCGAACGATCGAGGAGAGAGGGATGCAAGGCTTCGGCGACCTGCTGGCGGGATACCGCCGCTTCCGCGACAAGCGCGTGTCGGGCGATGAACGCCATTGGGCGGAACTCGCCGAAGGTCAGTCGCCGCGGGCGATGATCGTCGCCTGTTCGGACAGCCGGGTCGACCCGGCGACGATCTTCGACACCGACCCGGGCGAAATCTTCGTCGTTCGCAACGTCGCCAACCTCGTGCCGCCATACGCCGACGACGGCGGGGTCCACGGCGTGTCGGCAGCGCTCGAATTCGCCGTCACCCAGCTTCGCGTTCCCGAGGTGATGGTGATGGGACACGAGCGCTGCGGGGGCATCCAGGCCGCGCTGACCGGCGTGTTCGCCGACGCCAAGCCGGGCGAAGGCGGTTTCGTCGCGCGCTGGATGGCGCAGGTCGACCAGCTCGCCGCCGATGTCGCCGCGAAGGACGGCGTCGGGCTCGACGCCGCGCGGACGCTCGAAGAAGCGGGGATCCGCCAGAGTCTCGCCAACCTGCGCACCTTTCCGTTCGTCGCCGAACGCGAGGCGCGTGGCGAGCTGGTACTCGTCGGCTGTCACTTTTCAATCGGCGAGGGGAAACTTTACGTCCTGGACGAAGCGAGGGGCGAATTCAGCCCCGCCTGACCCGTGAAAAAAGGGCGCGGTCTCCATCCGGAAACCGCGCCCTTATATTGTTCTGACCGGACGACTAGCAGCGGGTGTTGTAGTCGTAGATCGGGTTGCCGTACTGATCGACATAATAGCAGTAGCCGCGCGTATCGCGGTAATATTGGCGGTTCTTGATGACCGCGCCGGCAACGCCGCCGAGGATCGCGCCCGCGACGGCGCCCTGGCCGACACTGACGCCCGGGATCACCGCACCGGCGACCGCACCGGCCGCCGCGCCGAGCGCCGCGCCGCCGACGACGTTCTGGGTCGTCCCGTTCGGCTGGTTGTAACCATAGCCGTTGCCGTAATAGCCGTTGTTGTAGCCGTACGGATCGCTCGCGCAGCCCGACAGGCCCACGCCGGTCGCCACGGCCGCCGTCAAAAGAAGTTTCTTCATCACCATTCCTCCGATACTCGACCCCGCCCCATCGGCTAACACAAAGACCGAGCCGACGATTCGTTCCGCCTCCGGTTGAGTCGGGCGGTGAAACGGAGTTTTTTGCGGATGACGGACCAAAACGCCCACGCCGGCGAGCTTAACATCGCGTTGCTGATCGACGCCGACAACGCGAGCCCCGACCATCTCGACGAGGTGCTGTTGGTGCTTAGCGAACTCGGCACGATCAACATCCGCCGCGCGTACGGAAATTGGTCCAAGGCCGCGCTTAAGGGCTGGGGCCAGCTCACCGGCCAGCATTCGATCGTCCCGGTCCAGCAGTTCGACGTGGTCAAGGGCAAGAGCGCGACCGACATGAAGATGACGATCGAGGCGATGGACCTGCTCTATCGTGGCCACGTCGACGGGTTCGGGATCATGTCTAGCGACAGCGACTTCCTCCCCCTCGCCCAGCGGATTCGTGAAGACGGGCTCCCGGTCTATGGCTTCGGGACCGCCAAGACGCCGCTCAGCTTCCAGCAAAGCTGCACCCGCTTTTTCGACGTCGCCGCCCTCGCGGCCGACGAGGCCGAGGCGCTCGATCAGCCGGCCATCGGGGCCGGCCAGCGAGCGATCGACAAGGAACTGCTTCAGGTGCTCGGCTCGGCCTACAAGGCCTCGAAACGCGACGACGATGGCTATACCCCGCTGTCCGAGCTCGGCCAGCGCGCCAAGGCGGTGTCCAGCTTCGCGGTCCGCAACTACGGCTTCAACCGGCTCAGCGACCTGATCAAGGCAGTCCCCAATTTCGACACGCGGACCGGGCCCGACGGCCGGCTGCTGGTCAAGCGGCTGCGGTAGCCGAGATGGTCAGCGACGAACTGCTGCGGCGCTGGGCCGACCTCACGCATCGCCTGTCTCCGCTGCGCGAACGGCTCGCGCCGATCCACCGGCGCCTGCCGCTTGAGGCAATTCGCGAGCGCGCCGCGATCCTGGTCGGCGCGATTTTGCTCGGTCTGGTCGGGTTGCTGTTCGCCAAGCTCGCCGACGGCGCCCAGTCCCTGTTCCGCAACGTCGTGCGAAGCAGCGAATGGCTCCCTTTCCTCGTCACCCCGGCGATGTTCGTCGCGGTGGTGTGGGTCACGCGCCGTTTCTTTCCCGCTGCGCAGGGCTCGGGGATCCCGCAGGTCATCGCCACCATCGACAGCAGCCGTGGCGGGATCCGCAAGTCGCTCGTCTCGCTGCGAGTCGGCCTCGCCAAGATCGGCCTGACCCTGCTCGTCCTCCTCGGCGGCGGCGCCGCGGGGCGCGAGGGACCGACGGTGCAGGTCTCGGCGGCGATCATGGCGAGCGTCCACGAGCGCTTCCGGGTGCGCCTGTCATCGAGCATCCTGATCGCCGGGGGCGCCGCCGGCATCGCCGCGGCATTCAACACTCCGCTCGCCGGGATCGCCTTCGCGATCGAGGAGCTGGCGTCGTCCTACGCGCAGAAGGTCACGATCATGATCATGGGCGCGGTGATGATTGCGGGCATGGTCAGCCTCGGGCTCGCCGGCGACTACGTCTATTTCGGGCGGACGAGCGAGACTTTGGGCCTGCTCCAGACCATCACGATTGCCCCGGTGGTGGGGATCGTCGGCGGGATTGCCGGGGGGCTGTTCGCACGGCTGCTGCTCGCCCATTCGGCGGGCAAGGCGCGGTGGGCGCAATTGCTCAAGGCGCGGCCGCTGGTCACAGCGCTGTCGTGCGGGCTGTTTGTCGCCGCGCTCGGTTACCTCACTGACGGGCTAAGCTTCGGCACCGGTTATCACGGCACTCGCGCGCTGCTGGCGGGCGAGACGGTGTCGCCGCTGTTCGGGCCGGGCAAGCTGCTTGCCGCGCTGGCGACCACCTTCAGCGGCGCGCCGGGCGGGATCTTCGCGCCGTCGCTGTCGGTCGGCGCCGGGCTCGGCCAGCTCGTCGCGATGCTGTTCCCGTCGGCCAGCATGGCTGCCGTCGTCCTGCTCGGGATGACCGCCTATTTCACCGGCGTAGTCCGCGCGCCGTTCACCGCGGTGATCATCCTGTCCGAGGCGACAGGCAATCACGGCGCGATTCTGTCGATGTTCGCCGCCGCGCTAATCGCCGATGCGTGCAGCGCCTGGGTCTGTCCGACCCGACTCTATCACGGCCTTGCCCGTGCGTTCTTGCGCAAGTCCGACCGCCCCGGCGAGCAGCCCGGCCCGGAACCCGCCCCCGCCCTGCCCGTTGGAAATGCCGATCATTCACCAACGGAGATGTACGATGTTCGGCAAGGACGAGACCCCGGAGACCCGGCTTAAGCAGCAGTTCTGGAAAGAGCTCCACGACGACCGCACGGTCATGCTCGGGCTCGAAGGGGTCGAGGACGACCGCACCCGCCCGATGACAGCGCAGGTCGACGTTCCCGAGGGCGCGTCGAAGGAAGACGGCGGGACAATTTACTTCTTCGCCTCGCGCAGTGAGGGGATCGGCGCCGACCTCGACGAAGGCGCCAAGGCGGTCGCAACCTTCGTCAGCAAGGGCCACGGGCTGTTCGCGTCGATCCATGGGACGCTCGCCGACGCGACCGACCCGGCGCTCGTCGAGAAGCTGTGGAACCCGTTCGTCGCCAGTTGGTACAAGGACGGCAAGACCGATCCCGAACTGATCCTTATCCGCTTCGACGCGCGCGAAGCGCAGATCTGGGAAGCGGCGACCGGTGCGACGCTCAAGGCCGCCGCGCTCAAGTGGCTGTTCGACAAGGACCCGGGCAAGGACCAGCAGCGCGAGCATGTCGCCGAGGTCCAGCTCTAAGGATCGCTTCATCCGCTGAATTTTGTTACCATCGCGCGGTTCCGACTCGTCCACCCGGCTTGTGGAGGCGCGCGATGGAAAACCCGATTACCGATGCTGGCGGCTGGAGCGACCGCTACGCCAGCCAGGTGCTTAGCCTGCTTCGTATCGTCACCGCCCTGCTCTTCCTCGAGCATGGCACGAGCAAGATGTTCGCCTTCCCCCTTTCCGCCGCGAGCGACCCGCCCATCTGGAGCCTATTCTGGGTCGCGGGCGCCATGGAGCTCGTCGGCGGCCTCTTGCTCCTCGTCGGGCTCTTCTCGCGCCCGGTCGCGCTGCTACTTTCTGGTGAAATGGCGATCGGCTATTGGCTGATCCACGCCGCCAAAGGGCCTTTCCCGATCCTCAACGGCGGCGAATCGGCGGTCCTGTTCTGCTTCGTCTTCCTCTACATCGCATTCGAGGGGCCGGGCGAATGGAGCGTCGATTGCGCGATGGGGCGCCGCCGGGACCTGTCGGGCCCCAACGGCTATTACGAAAGCGGCCACGTCCGCGCCGACTGACGCGGCTTAACGCGCCAGCTTCTTGTAGCTGACCCGGGTCGGGCGGTCGGCGGCGTCGCCGAGGCGGCGGCGCTTGTCTTCTTCATAGGCCTCGAAATTGCCCTCGAACCATTCGACATGGCTGTCGCCCTCGAACGCGAGGATGTGGGTCGCCAGCCGGTCAAGGAAGAAGCGGTCGTGGCTGATCACCACCGCGCAGCCCGCGAAGTTCTCGATCGCTTCCTCGAGCGCGCCCAGGGTTTCGACGTCGAGGTCGTTGGTCGGCTCGTCGAGCAGCAGGACGTTGCCGCCCTCCTTCAGCATCTTGGCCATGTGGACGCGATTGCGTTCGCCGCCCGACAGCTTTCCTACGTTCTTCTGCTGGTCCGAACCCTTGAAGTTGAACGCCCCGACATAGGCGCGAGTCGACATCTCGTTCTTGTTGACGGTCATGTAATCGTGACCGCCCGAGATTTCCTCCCAGACGTTATGCTTGGGGTCGAGCTGGTCGCGGCTCTGGTCGACGTAGCCGAGGCGGACGGTCTCGCCGATCTCGACCTTGCCGCTGTCGGGCTGCTCCTTGCCGGTCAGCAGCTTGAACAACGTCGACTTGCCCGCGCCGTTGGGTCCGATCACCCCGACAATCCCGCCCGGCGGAAGGGTAAAGCTCAAATCCTCGAACAGCAGCTTTTCGCCATAGGCCTTCGACAGTCCCTCGACCTCGATCACCTTGCCGCCCAAGCGTTCGGGGACCTGGATGACGATCTGCGCCTTGCCCGGCTTGCGGTCGTTTTGCGCTTCCTGAAGCTGTTCGAACTTGCGGATACGCGCCTTCGACTTGGTCTGGCGCGCGGCCGGGGTCTGGCGGATCCACTCGAGCTCGCGGGTGAGCGCCTTCTGGCGACCGCTTTCCTCGCGGTCCTCCTGCTCCATCCGCTTCGCCTTCTTCTCGAGATAGGTCGAATAATTGCCTTCGTAGGGGAAATATTTCCCGCGATCGAGCTCGAGGATCCAGCCGACGACATTGTCGAGGAAGTAGCGGTCGTGGGTGATCATCAGCACCGCGCCGGCATATTCCTTGAGGTGATGCTCGAGCCATTCGACGCTCTCGGCGTCGAGGTGGTTGGTCGGCTCGTCGAGCAGCAGGATACTCGGCTTCTGGATCAGCAGCCGGGTCAGCGCGACGCGACGCTTTTCGCCGCCCGAAAGATTCTCGACCGAGGCGTCCGACGGCGGGCAGCGCAGCGCCTCCATCGCGATCTCCAATTGGTTGTCGAGCGTCCAGCCGTCGACCGCGTCGATCTTCTCCTGGAGGACGCCCATCTCCTCCATCAGCGCGTCGAAATCGGTGTCGTCCTTGGGATCGCCCATCTCGGCCGAGATGGCGTTGAAGCGGTCGACCATGTCGGCCACCTCGCGCGCGCCGTCCTTGACGTTCTCGAGTACGTTCTTGGTCGGGTCGAGCTCGGGCTCCTGCGCAAGGTAACCGACGGTGATGTTCTCGCCGGGCCACGCCTCGCCGGTGAAGTCGGTGTCGATCCCGGCCATGATCTTCATCAGCGTCGACTTGCCCGCGCCGTTCGGCCCGACGATGCCGATCTTCGCGCCCTGGTAGAATTGCAGGTTGATGTTGCTGAGCACCGGCTTCTGCGCACCGGGAAAGGTCTTGGTCATGTCCTTCATGACGAAGGCGTATTGGGCGGCCATCGGGTCGCTTTCCTTATCGAGACGGGTGGGATTTGCCCGCGCAGATAGGCGCTGGAGCGGGCAAAATCCAGTGCGCCGTCACGTGAGAACGGCTCAAAGCGAACGACCCAGCGGAGTCAGTCGCGGCCGGTCATCGCCTCGGCCCCCGCGAAGCGATAGTCGCGATATTGTTCGCGAAGCGCGCGCTTGCTGACCTTGCCGGTTCCGGTATGAGGCAGCGCGTCGACGAACTCGATTGCCTCGGGCAGCGACATCCGCGCCATCCGGCCGTCGAGATGGGCGAGGACGTCTTTTGCGCTCACCGCGCTCCCCGCCTCGCACACGCACAGCAGCAGCGGCCGCTCGTCCCACTTGGGGTGCGCGATGCCAATCGCCGCCGCCTGAGCGATCCCGGGGCAGCCGACCGCGGCATTTTCGAGCTCGACCGAGCTGATCCACTCGCCACCCGACTTGATCACGTCCTTCGCGCGGTCGGTGATCTGCATCGTCCCGTCGGGATGGAGCGCGGCGATGTCGCCGGTGTCGAACCAGCCGTCGGAGTCGACGCAATCCTCCGCCGCGCGGAAATAGCGCCTCAGCACCCACGTCCCCCGGACATGAAGCGCGCCCGAGCTCTTGCCGTCGCGCGGCAGCACCGCGCCATCCTCGTCGACCGTGCGCAGCTCGACCCCGAACGGCACCCTGCCCTGCCGCGCGGTGAATTCGATCCGCTCATGCTCGCTCATGGCGGCCCAGCCGAGCGGGCGCGCGCCGACCGTCCCGATCGGCGAGGTCTCGGTCATCCCCCAGGCGTGCATCACCTCGATTCCCCGCTCGAGGAACCATTGAATCATCGCCCGGGGCGCGGCGGTGCCGCCGATGGTGACGTGGCGGAGCGTCTCGAGGTCATGCCCACTCTGCTCGAGATGCTGGATCATCGTCAGCCAGATCGTCGGCACACCCGCCGAATGGGTCACCCCCTCGTCGTTGAGCAGGCCGCACATTTTTTCAGGGCGATAGTCGGCGCTCAGCACCAGCTTGCACCCGGTGAGCGGCGCCGCCCACGGCACGCCCCAGGCATTGGCGTGGAACATCGGCACGATCGGCAGAACCACCGAGCGTTTCGACAGGTTGAATATGTCGGGGCCGACCTCGGTCAGGGCGTGGAGCAGGGTCGAGCGATGTTCGAACAGCACGCCCTTGGGGCGGCCGGTGGTGCCACTGGTGTAGCACAGGCCGCACGGGTCGGTCTCGTCGCCCTCGACCCAGGCGAACTCCCCGTCCCACGGCGCCAGCCACTGCTCGAAGCCCTGGTCGCCGCGCCAGTCGGCGGGCGGATCGAAGCAGACATAATGTTCGATCCCCGGCCACTTCGGCTTCATTCGCTCGACCAGCGGCGCGAAGGCGGCGTCGTAGAGGAGCACCCGGTCCCCGGCATGGTTGACGATATAGTCGAGTTGCTCGTCGAACAGCCGCGGGTTGATCGTGTGGAGCACCCCGCCCATCCCGATCGCCCCGTACCAGGCAGTCAGGTGGCGGCCATGGTTCATCGCCAGCGTCGCCACCCGGTCGCCCTTGGCGAGCCCGAGTGCGGTCAGCGCCTGCGCCATCCGCCGCGCATCGTGCGCGATGGCGCGCCAGCTGGTACGCGTGACGCTACCGTCGGCCCAGGCGCTGACCACCTCGCCGTCGCCATGTTCGCGCGCCGCGTGGTCGACCAGCGACATCACGCGCAGCGGCCAATACTGCATCGCCCCCAGCGACAAAGTTCATGGTCCTCAATGAAGGGAACCGAGCGCCGAACGTGGTAAACGAGCAGGTCGGGAAAGCAACAATTTCCCGCTCAAATGCGCCTTAAAACGGCATTTTGAAGCCCGGCGGCAACGGCAGGCCGGACGACATTTTCTCCATCTCCGCGCCCGCGGCGACATCCGCCTTGGCCTTGGCGTCGTTGATCGCGGCGGCCACCAGATCCTCGACCATGCCCTTCTCCTCGGGCTTGAGCAGGCTCTCGTCGATCTCGACCCCGAGGATCCGGCCCTTGGCGGTGGCGCGGACCTTCACGAGCCCGCCGCCCGACGCGCCTTCGACCTCGACCTTGTCGAGATTGTCCTGCGCCTTCTGCAGCTCGGCTTGCGCGTTCTGCGCCATCTTCAGGATCGAATCGAGGTCGGGCATTTCGGGCATGTCAGGCTTCCTTGGTGTGAATGGAATCGAGCGAGCCGTCGGGAAACGCGTCAAGCAGCGCCTTGACCGTCGGTTCCTGCAGCACGTCGGCGCGGACCTTTTCCTCGGCGAGCTTTTCCTGCTGGAGGAGCGAGGGCTGGTCGCCCTCGTCGCTCAGCCGGACCTCCCATCCCGCGCCGGTCACCTCCTTCAGCTCGGCGGCGAGCTGGCGGGCGAAATCGCTGCCGACTGGCTGCAGCGGCCGAAGCACCAGCTCCCCCTGCGCGAATCGCACCAGCGCAAGCTGGTCGTGAAGCTGGATCGCGCGCATCTTCTTCCCGCCGGCGTCGAGTGCGGCGATCAGCGCGGGAAAATCGGCCGGAGTCGGCCTGGCGCTCACGACGGGCGCGCTCGAAGCGCCCGCCGGGGCCGGGGCCAAAGGCGCGGAGACCGCGACCGGCTGTCCCGACTGGAGCCGCTGGAGGATCGCCGACGGATCGGGCAGCTCGGCGGCGTGGATCAGGCGAAGCAGCGCCATCGTCGCCGCCTCGTGCGGATCGGGGGCGATCGAGACGTCGCTGAGCCCCTTGAGCAGCAACTGCCACAGCCGGTGGATCGCACCCCAGCCGAGGCTGGCGGCAAAATCGGCGGCCGCCTCGCGCTCCTCGGAGCTCTGCAGCAGGTCGGCCTTGGCCCCGGCCTTGGCGCGGGTCACCGCGTGGAGCGATTCCATCAATCCGCGAAGCAGCGCGGTCGGGTCAATGCCGAGCGCATGCGCCTCGTCGAGCTGGTCGAGGGTCGCCGCCGCCTCCCCCGCCAGGATCGTTTCGAGCAGCCGCCGAATCCGCCCGCGATCGGCGAGCCCGAGCATCGTCCGGACATCGTCGGCCGCGACCCGGCCGCCATGCTCGTTCGCGCCATGCGCGATCGCCTGGTCGAGGATGCTCAGCCCGTCGCGCGCCGAACCTTCCGCCGCGCGGGCGATGACCTGGAGCGCCTCTTCGTCGACCGCGATCCCTTCCTTGTCTGCGATCCCGGCGAAATGCGCCGCGAGCCGGTCGGCCGGGATCCGGCGAAGGTCGAACCGCTGGCAACGCGACAGCACCGTGACCGGCACCTTGTTCACCTCGGTGGTGGCGAACAGGAACTTCACATGTTCAGGCGGTTCCTCAAGAGTCTTCAGTAACGCGTTGAATGCGTTCTTCGACAACATGTGCACTTCGTCGATGATGTAGATCTTGTAGCGCGCGCTGACCGCGGCGTAGCGGACCGCGTCGATGATCTCGCGCACGTCGTCGACCCCGGTATGGCTCGCCGCGTCCATCTCGATCACATCGATATGCCGCCCCTCGGCGATTGCGCGGCACGGTTCGCACACCCCGCACGGGTCGATCGTCGGACCCCCGGTCCCATCGGGGCCAATGCAGTTGAGCGCCTTGGCCACCAGCCGCGCGGTCGAGGTCTTGCCGACCCCGCGCACCCCGGTGAGGAGAAATGCGTGCGCCAGCCGGCCCTGCGCGATCGCATTGCCGAGCGTGGTCACCATCGCCTCCTGCCCGATCAGCTCGGAAAAGGTTTGCGGGCGATATTTACGGGCAAGCACGCGATAGGGCGACGCCTTCGCCGCCGGCGGGGCAGCCGCGGGCAGGTCGAGGCCGAGGCCGGGTTCGTCGGTGGGGAGGTCAGAATCGGACATTTGCCGACAATGTAGGGGTCCGGGTGGAGGCCGTCACGGAGTAAATCCGTGACGTCAGTCGGGCCTTGCCCTCTGGCCGGGCATTCGCTGTCTCTACGGGCTGCTGCCGCTGCCCTCGGCAGCTTATGGCCTGTCACGGAGTGAATCCGTAACGTCGATCAGGTCCGCTTCGCGACCTGTCGGCCGGTCTCGACGGCTCTACACACAGCTAGTCGCTGCTTTGCAGCGTCGTCGCTATGCTCGGCGTCTCGGGAGGTGGAAGCCGGTGACCCGGGACGAAATCGTTGTGGCTGCTTCCTTCCGGATCTGACCAGGTTGGCGACAGCCCCGCCCACCGACTTCCGCGGCGGCATATGGCCGCGCGGGCCTTGGCTTGCAAGCCTCTTACCGGTCGAGGTTGTAGGCACCCGGCGGGATGGTGACGTCGAGCGGATCGCCGGCGGGAACCGCGAGCTGGCAGGCGAGCCGCGAAGTGCGGGTGACGTGCGCGGCAAAGTCGAGCAGGTCGTCCTCCTCCTCGCTTGGCGGCGCGAAGCGACCGACATCCGCCGCGTCCAGGATGACATGGCAGGTCGAGCAGGCCATCGCCCCCTCGCACGCGCCTTCGAGCTTCTGCCCGTTCGCCTGCGCGAGGTCGAGCAGGTTGATCCCCTCCGCCGCCTCGACCTCGCGGTCGATCCGCCCGGCGGAATCGAGGAAGCGGACCAGCGTCACGCCGCCCACTCCTGCTGCTCGCGCGCGACGCGGTCGATGTGGCGACAGGCCGACTGCAGCTCGGCCTCGCCGGTGAACCGCCCGAAACCGAGCCGGATCGCGCTTCGTGCCTCGCGGTCGGCGAGCCCGATCGCGCGGAGTACGTGGCTCGGTCGCCCGCTCCCCGACGCGCAGGCCGAACCCAGCGAAAAGGCGATGTTGCGAAGGTCGGCGACGAGGCGCGCGGCGTCGAGACCGTCGCGGCGCAGGTTGAGATTGCCACGGTAGCGCGCCTCGACGCTGCCGTTCACCGTCCAGCCTTCGCCGAGCGTCGTTCGCGCCACCTGCCACAGCCGCTCGACATGGGCGTGGTCGGCGCCCGCGCGCTCGGTCGCGATCCGCGCTGCCTCTCCGAAGCCGACGCACAGCATCGGCGACTGGGTGCCCGAACGAAGCCCATGCTCCTGCCCGCCGCCGTGGAGCAATGGTCGCGGCTCGTGCCCGCGGCGGATCCACAGCCCGCCGATTCCCTTCGGACCGTGGACCTTGTGCGCCGACAGCGCGACCAGGTCGGCGCCGTCGGGAAGCGCCACCCGCCCGAACCCCTGCACCGCGTCGCACAGCATCACCGCGCCCGCCCGGTGCGCCAGTTCGGCGAGCGTATCGACCGGCTGGATCACCCCGATCTCGTTATTGACCAGCATCGCTGCGACGATCGCGGTGCGTGGGTCGATCGCCAGTGTCGCCTCGTCGAGGTCGACCAGCCCGTCGCGATCGACCGGCAATCGGACGACCTGGTAGCCGCGCCCCTCGAGCCATTCGCAGGTGTCGAGCACCGCCGCATGCTCGGTGGCGATGGTCACTATCTTGCGCCGCTCGGACCGCTCGAGCGTTCCCCGGATCGCCCAGTTGAGCGCCTCGGTCGCGCCGCTGGTGAAGGCGAAGCGTCCCTCGTCGAGGCCGACCGCGGTCAGGATTCGGTCGCGCGCAAGCTCGACCGCCGCTGCCGCTTCACGTCCCCATGTGGAAGGGCTGTGCGGGTTGGCGAACTTCTCCTCGATCCACGGCCGCATCGCCAGCGCCACCGCGGGGTCGACCGGCGTAGTCGCTTGGTAGTCGAGGTAGATCATGCCGCCTTGCTGGTCCGCGCCCGCTCGGCGATGGCCGCGAACGCCTCGACGAAAGCGTCGACCTCGGCCTCGCTCGTGTCGGGGCCGAAGCTGGTGCGCAGATATCCGGCGACCATCTCGTCGGGCAACACCATCGCCTGCAGCACGTGGCTCGGCTTGGCCTTGCCCGACGAACAGGCGCTTCCCGCCGACACGGCGATCCCGGCAAGGTCGAGCTGGACCATCATTGCCGCGCTCGTCGATCCCGGCAGCGCAAGCGCGCCGATGGACGGCACGCGCGGCGCTTCCTTGGCAATGATTGTCCCGCCCGCCGCCTCGACGCCGCGCTCCAGCCGGTCGCGGAGCGTCGCCATGCGCGTCATGTCGTAAGGCCTCGCCGCGAGCGCCGCGGCGAAGCTCAGCGCGCCGGGGACGTCCTGGGTCCCGCGCCGATAGCCCTTCTCTTGCCCGCCGCCGCATGCGCGGAGCGTGGCAAGGTCCCTGACCAGCAGCGCCCCGACTCCCGGCGGCCCGCCGAGCTTGTGCGCGCAGATGGCGATGAAGTCGGCCTCGGGCAGCGGCAGCTTCGACGCGCCCTGCGCGCAGTCGGCGAGCAACAGCGACCCGGCTTCGCGGACCATCGCCGCGATCGCCTCCATCGGCTGGATCACCCCGGTTTCGTTGTTGACCTGCTGGATCGCGACCAGCGCGGGGCCCGGCTTCAACGCCCCGGCCAGCGCTTCGCGGTCGATGAGCCCGTCGGCATCGACCGGAAGCACCACCGAGTCCGCCCCCATCGCATAGCCGACGATCGCATGTTCGGTCGCGCCGTGGATTCGCCGGGGCGGGGTCGCGCAGCGCGCGGCGATCTCGACGCTCTCGCTCGCCCCCGAGGTGAAGATGACGTCATGGCGCCAGCCGAGCGTCTTGCCGATGCTCGTACGGGCCTCCTCGAGCAGCGCGCGCGCGGCGCGGCCCTCGGCGTGCGGGGAATTGGGGTTCGCCCAGCCCGCGAGCCCGCGAGCGAAGGCTTCGACTGCGGGTTCGATGACCGGGGTGGTGGCGGCATGATCGAGGTAGATTCGGCGTGTCAAAGCGGCGGATTCCCGGTGATTGCCAGATGAACGCCGCCCCCTATATAGGCTCTGACCGCGCGGCGCACCTGTCGCGTTTCCACCGTTCGTCGAAGCCGAGGCCCTTTCGTCCATGCCCGAAGTGATTTTTCCCGGACCCGAAGGCCGCCTCGAGGGCCGCTTCACCCCCGGCCCCCGCCCGCGCGCGCCGGTCGCGCTGATCCTTCACGCCCACCCGCAGGCCGGTGGCACGATGAACAACAAGATCGTCCAGCTGCTGCACAAGGATTTCGTCCGCCGCGGCTTCGCGACGCTGCGCTTCAACTTCCGCGGCGTCGGCAAGAGCCAGGGCGTGTTCGACAACGGGATTGGCGAATTGAGCGACGCGGCGAGCGCGCTCGACTGGGTCCAGCAGATCCACCCCGAGGCCGAGGTCACGTGGGTCGCGGGGGTCAGCTTCGGCGCGTGGATCGGGATGCAGCTGCTGATGCGCCGTCCCGAGGTTCGCGGGTTCATCTCGATCGCGCCGCCCGCGAACATGTACGACTTCGCCTTCCTCGCCCCCTGCCCCGCCAGCGGGATCATCATCCAGGGCGAGGCCGACGAGGTGGTCGCCCCCGGCGCGGTCCAGAAGCTCGTCGACAAGCTGCGGACCCAGCGCCACATCACCATCGCCCACGACGTGATCCCGGGCGCGAACCATTTCTTCGCGAACGAGCTCGACCTGCTGATGAAGTCGGTCGACGACTATCTCGATTATCGCCTCGACCCGAGCTGCCCGATCCGCTGACCCCGCCGAGCCGCCGAGCGGTACGGAAGCGGAGCGAAGCGAGCGCCGTACCGCGAAGAGTCGGCGAAGCCCGGCCGACCGGCGGCCCCGCCGACCGGATCGACGGCGCGGCTTCGCCGCGACGCCACCGCGTTAATGACTCCTTAAACCGTCCAGATCAGCACGTTCATCACGAATACCAGCGCGCATCCGATCATCAGCAGCCCGCGCTGCCGCGTCGTCGGCGCCCGCGCCTGCCCGATCCCGAAAATCAGCAGCAGGATCGCCGCAATCATCGTCACGCCGAGCGCGACCGGACCGAAACCTTGCAAAAAATTGCTCCATTTTAGCAAAACGGTAAGGACGTCGCGGCGATATAGCCGCCATGCCCCACCGCGACCAGCAGGCCCGGCTCGAGGAAGCCTTTGACCGGATCGAGGAAACCATCCTGCCGTGCATCGCGATGATGCTCGACACGCTGCTCGACGCCTCGGAAAATCTGGCCTCGCTCGACCCCAAGGCGCTAGCCGCCGAGTTGCAGACGCTCGCCGCCGAGCTCGAGGAACTGACCCGTACAGTCGAACGGTCAAGCCCGGCGCATCTCGAGCCCGGCCAGTTCCGGGTCGCGAGCGTCAGCTAGCCGACCGTCCGCGCGAACAGCGCCGCATCGACGTTCCCGCCCGACAGGACGACGACGCTGTCGTCGCCATCGACCCGGCCCGCGAGCAACACCGCGAGCGCCACCGCGCCGCCGGGTTCGACGGTCAGACCATGCTCGCGCCACGCCCAGCGAATCGCCGCGGCCACCTCCCCCTCGCTGACGGTCACGCCGCTTGCCCCGCGATCGCGAAGAATGTCGAAGGTGAGGTCGGCGACCCGCATCGTCATCAGCGCGTCGCAGCGGGTCGGCGGGGGGTCGGCGCGAACCGGGACGATCCTCCCGGCCGCCAGCGACTCGCCCATGTCGCCCCACCCCTCGGGCTCGGCGACGACGATCTCGGCCTCGGGGCAGGCAAGCGCGATTCCCGTCGCCAGCCCGCCGCCGCCGCACGGGACCACGATCCGCGCCGGCGCGCGGCCGAGCTGCGCGACGATCTCGAGCCCGACCGTCCCCTGCCCCGCGACGATCGCCGGGTCGTCGAAGCTCGGCACCACGACCGCGCCGCGCTCGTCGGCGAGCGCCGCCGCGATCGCCTCGCGGCTCTCGGTCATTCGGTCGTAAAGGACGATCTCCGCGCCCGCCGCTCGCGTGCCGTCGATCTTCAGCGCCGGGGCGTCGGCGGGCATCACGATCGTCGCCGCGATCCCCATCCGCCGCGCCGCGATCGCCACCCCTTGCGCATGGTTGCCCGACGAAAAGGCGACGACCCCGCGCGCCGCCTCGGCCGCGGTCAATTGCCGCAACCGGTTGCTCGCCCCGCGCAGCTTGAACGACCCGCCGGTCTGCGCGCATTCGGCCTTGAGCCACAGGCGTCGCCCCTCGATGTCCGCCTCGACCAGTGGCGTCGCCAGCACATCGGCCCTTATTCTTGTCGCGGCCTCGACGACGTCGCTTCGGCCGAGCTTAACGGGAGCGTCCAAGCCCTTGTCCTTCCACGCTTTTCGACCAGCCGTTGCTGCGCGCGGCCAAGCCGAAAATAGGCTGCGCAAAAAACTTTACATGGGGGGCCACCCCCCATATATCGCGCCTCCGCTGCCCCAAGGGACTTCCAACCGCAAGGCAGCTTTTTTGTCGCGAACCCCACGGAGGTCCCTTGAGTTGTACAAGCATCATAGCGCGCTGGGGCTAGTTACCGCCCCGACCGGCCGTTCGGCCGCCGAGATCGCCCATTACCGTCCGGTCCAGCCGGTGACCCTGCTTCGTCCCCATGCGGCGACGCGGGCCGCCCGCTTCTTCGCCGAGCGATTCCCGGGCAAGTCGCTCTATGCGGTGAAGGCCAATCCTTCGCCCGACCTGTTGCAGGTGCTGTGGAACGCGGGCGTGTCGCATTACGACGTCGCCTCGATCGGCGAGGTGCGGCTGGTGGCCGAGGTGCTGCCCGACGCGACCTTGTGCTTCATGCACCCGGTGAAGGCCGAGGAAGCGATCGCCGAGGCCTATTTCACCTATGGCGTGCGCACCTTCAGCCTCGACACGATCGAGGAGCTTGAAAAGATCGTCCGCGCGACCAGCGGCGGCGACGGCACGGCGGCTAGCGACCTCAACCTGCTCGTCCGGCTGCGCGTCTCGTCGGCACATTCGAAGCTCAGCCTTGCCGCCAAGTTCGGCGCCGAGCCCGCCGAGCTCAAGCAGCTCTTGATGGCGACCCGCCAGGCCGCCGACGCGATGGGCATCTGCTACCATGTCGGCAGCCAGGCGATGAGCCCGGCGGCTTATTCGGACGCAATGGAGCGGGTGCGCGAGGCGATCGTCGACGCGGCGGTCACGGTCGACATCGTCGATGTCGGCGGCGGTTTCCCGAGTTGGTATCCCGGCATGGAGCCGCCCGCGCTCGAGCAATATTTCGAGGTGATCCACGCCGCCTTCGAGGCGCTGCCGATCAGCTATTCGGCCGAGCTGTGGTGCGAACCGGGGCGCGCGCTGTGCGCCGAATATGCGAGCGTGCTGGTCCGCGTCGAAAAGCGCCGCGGCAGCGAGCTGTACATCAACGATGGCGCCTATGGCGCGCTGTTCGATGCCGCGCACATCGGCTGGCGCTACCCGGTCCGGCTCGTCCGCGACGGCGGCAGCGAGGTGAAGCCCGCGGCGTTCAGCTTCTACGGCCCGACCTGCGACGATCTCGACCACATGGCCGGTCCGTTCAAGCTTCCCGCCGATGTCGGCCCCGGCGATTACATCGAGGTCGGGATGCTCGGTGCCTATGGCTGCGCGATGCGCACCGGGTTCAACGGCTTCGGCATCGAGGACCGGGTGATCGTCGACGACGAACCGATGGCCAGCCTCTACGCCGACGAGGAACGCGAGCAGCGCTCGAACGTCGTCAAGCTGTAGCGTAACCCGCCCACCGATCCTTCCGGCAGCGCCCGCGCGATGCGGGCGCGCCCTCTTCGCATTGGAGTGACCATGACCACCGACACGCTCAACAAGGTCCAGGACGAGACCAAGATCAACGACACGCGCAAGGCCGAGCTGCTGTCGAAGGTGATCGAGCATATCGACATCACCAGCTTCGACGCGCGCCCGATCGTCGAGGCGATGGGCAAGATGAGCTTCACCAGCCGCGACACTGCGCGCGCGGCGGACCTCTACAACCAGATGCTGGCCGACCCCGACTGTTCGGTCATCCTGGTGATCGCCGGCTCGACCTCGGCGGGCGGTTGCATGGACCTCTACACCGAGCTGGTGAAGAACAACATGGTCGACGCGATCGTCGCCACCGGCGCGACCATCGTCGATATGGATTTCTTCGAAGCGCTTGGCCACAAACATTATCAAGCGCTTGAAATCCCTGACGACGATACGCTGCGCTCGCTCTACATCGACCGCATCTACGACACCTACATCGACGAAGTCGCGCTGCAGGACTGCGACCACACGATCGGGCAGATCGCCGACAGTCTCGAGCCGCGCCCCTATTCGAGCCGCGCCTTCATCCGCGAGATGGGCAAGTGGCTCGCCGACGGCAACGCCAAGAAGACCAACAGCCTCGTCCAGACCGCATATGAGCATGACGTGCCAATCTTCTGCCCGGCGTTCGTCGACAGCTCGGCGGGCTTCGGGCTGGTCAAGCACCAGGTCGACGCGATGAAGGCGGGCAAGCCCTATCTCGTGCTCGACGCCATCGCCGACTTCCGCGAGCTCACTGACATAAAGATCAAGGCGGGAACCACCGGCCTGCTGATGATCGGCGGCGGCGTGCCGAAGAACTTTACACAGGACACCGTCGTCTGCGCCGAGATCCTCGGCCACGACGATGTCGAGGTACATAAATATGCCGTGCAGATCACCGTCGCCGACGTGCGCGACGGCGCCTGCTCCTCCTCGACGCTCCAGGAAGCGGCGAGCTGGGGCAAGGTCTCGACCGCGCTCGAGCAGATGGTGTTCGCCGAGGCGACCTCGGTCCTGCCGCTGATCGCCAGCGACGCTTACCATCGCGGGCACTGGAAGCAGCGCGCGAAGCGCGCTTTCGCGAAGCTGTTCGCGTAGATTGCAATCGCGCCGCATTAAGGCATGGTGACCCCCGCGAGCCCGCCTGGCTCGCGGGGGTTTTTCGTCGAAGGGGGAAGACGGATGCACGGCCACGAAATCGATCCGCTGCTAAGCCCGGTGGTGGTGCTGGTAGCGTGGACGCTGGTGATGCTCGCGTGGCTGGCGATCAGGCGCGCGCCCCTGCTCAAGGGTCGTGACATCCCCGCCGGATCGCGTGGCAGCGACATGCCGCCGGGCCCGCACAACTGGCCGGCGCACAACTACGAGCATCTGGTCGAGCAGCCGACGCTGTTCTACGCGATCGTGTTCGCGCTGATCCTGATGGGGCAGAGCCTGCCGATCAACAACTGGCTGGCGTGGGGCTATGTGATCCTGCGCATCCTCCACTCGATCGTACAGTCGACGGTCAACACGATCCGGCTGCGCTTCCCGCTGTTCGCGCTCTCGACGCTATGCCTGGTCGGGCTGACGCTCCATGCGCTCTTCTGGGTCGCCGACACCATCCTGTGAGGCGCGCGACGCGATGAGCCCGAACGTCGGGCGCGAGCTCGCGCCGGTCGCCGCGCTGTTCGCGGCCGTCTATCTCGCCCTCTACCTCGCGCACCTCCACCCCGGCATGGGCGCGTGGCGCGACGGAAGCGGGCTCGTCGTCGGCCGCGACTTCCTGAATTTCTGGATGGCGGGTCGCGCGGCTTGGCAGTCCGACCCGGCGCGCTTTTACGATCTCGCCACCTACCAGCAGGCGACCGCCGCGATCGTCGGACCCGACTATCCGGGGCAGGTGTGGTCTTACCCGCCGAGCATCATGCTGTTCGCCGCGCCGTTCGGGCGCCTGCCCTATGATGTGGCGCTCGGCCTGTTCAGCCTTGCCGGGCCGCTGGTTCTCGGCCTCCTGCTTCGCGCCTGGCAAGTTGAGCGCCGGACGCTCGTCGCCGCGCTGCTCAGTCCCGCGGCGGTGTTCGCGCTGATCAGCGGCCAGTTCGCCTTTCTCGCCGCCGCGATCATCCTGGCGGCACTACGCCTCCGCCGCGGGCGCCCGTGGCTAAGCGGTCTCCTGCTCGGCCTCCTGACGGTGAAGCCCCAGCTCGGCCTGCTGTTTCCGGTGCTGCTGCTCGCCGAGCGAAACTGGCGCGCGATCGCGGCGGCGGCGTTGGCGACCGCCGCACTGGTCGCCCTTTCCTCCGCGATCTGGGGATGGTCGGCGTGGACCGCCTACGTCACTGCCGGCCTGCCGACGCAGAGCCGGGTGCTGAGCGATCCCGAGCTTCTGGGAGCGCCCTTCATGCCGACGACGTTCATGAACCTGCGCACGCTCGGCGCGTCGGTCACGGCGGCCTATGCGGTGCAGGCGGTCGTCGCGGTGCTGATGGCGCTGCTCGTCGGCTGGCGTTTCGCGCGCCGCCCCGATCCCGTCGACCCGGCCGCCAATGCCCTCTTCCTCGCCGCGAGCGTCGCCACCACCGCCTACCTATTGATCTACGACACGCTTGCGCTGGCGGTGGCGATGCTCCTGCTGCCGATTGGGCGACCGTCCGACCGGATGCTGGTCCTGCTCGCCTGGCTGCTCCCGCTCGCCCAGCTCGCGTTCGGCACCTTTGGTCTGCCCGGCCCGGCGCTTATCCCGCTCGGGATCGCGCTTTATCTCGCGAAAGCGGCGGCAAGCTCGACATGGGTCGACCAGCGAAACTGGCCGACCGGGACGACCCACGCCAGCCGGTAGCCCCCCGCCACCAGTTTCGCGGCATCGCGCGCGAAGGTCGCGGGGTTGCAGCTGACGTAGGCGATGCGCGGCACCCCCGACCCTGCCAACTCTCGCACCTGCGCCTCGGCCCCAGCGCGCGGCGGGTCGAGCACGACGGCGTCGTACGCGCCCAGTTCCGAAGCATCGAGGGGGCGCCGGTAGAGGTCGCGATGCTCGACCGCCAGTCCCGGTGCGGCGCGCTTCAGCGCCAGCACCGCGTCGCGCGAGGCCTCGGCCGCGGCGACCTTCCCGCCAAGCGCGAACGCGAAGGTGCCGATCCCGGCGAACAGGTCGGCGGTGCGGGGCGCGGTGCCGACGGCTTCGCGGACCGCGGCGACGAGCGCCGCCTCGCCTTCTTCGGTGGCCTGGAGGAATGCGCCGACGGGCAGCGGCACCGCCTTGCCCGAAAGGGTGGCCGTGGCAGGACGCGGCTCGTAGCGGACTTCGGCGCCGTAGCCCTCGTCGAGCGCGATCCGAGCGAGCCGATGGCGCTCGCCGAACGCGGTCAGCGCCTCGACCGCCGCCAGCCCTTCGGCGGCGAACCCGCGCAGCAGCAGGTCGACGCCCTGGTCGGCAAGGGTGAGCTGGACCTCGCCGGCCTTTCCCTTCATCGCGGCGAGCAATGCGCGAAGCGGCGACAAGAGCGCGAACAATTCGGGCCGAAGCACGGGACATTCGGCAAGGTCGACCAGAGTCGCGCTCCCGCGCTCGTTGAACCCGAGGAGAATCCGTCCGCCGGCCCGGACCGCGCGAAGCGTCGCGCGGCGGCGGCTTCGCGGCGGCGACAGCAAAGCCGGGCGAGTGTCGGTCTCGATCCCCTGCTGGGCGAGTGCTCCGCGCACCCGCTCCTCGCAGTAGGTCGCATAGGCCCGGTCGCTGACGTGCTGGAGCTGGCAGCCCCCGCAGGCCGGGAAATGACGGCACGGCGGCACGACATGATCGGGACCTTCGACCAGTTCTCCGTCGTCGCCGATGACGTCACCCGGTACGCCGAACGCGACGTGCCGTCCCGACGACGTCACGCCGTCGCCCCGCGCGGCGATGCGGACGACCGGGTCGCTCACAGGATCGACGGCAGCGCGGCCACCAGGTCGTCGGCGATCATCGCCGGGCCCGCCGCCTCGGCCGCGCGGCCGTGCAGCCAGACCCCGGCGCAGGCGGCGTCGAACGCCTCCATTCCCCGCGCGCGGCAGGCGGCGATCACTCCGGCGAGCACGTCACCGGTCCCCGCGCTCGCCAGCCACGCCGGTGCGGGCGACGCGAACCCCAGCCGACCGTCGGGTGCGGCGACCAGCGTATCGGGTCCCTTGTAAACGACGACCGCGCCCGAGGCCTCGGCTGCCGCCAGTGCCACCTCGGCCTTCGAACCCGCCAATTCGCCGAACAGCTTGGCGAACTCGCCCGCGTGGGGGGTGAGAATCGCGTCCTGCCCCTTCAGTCGCTCGGGCTCGCCGACCAGCCCGATCGCGTCGGCGTCGATCAACTTCGGCGCCTTGCTGGTCAGCGCAAGCGTCAGCACTTGCGGGAGATCGCCGAGCCCCGGCCCGACCAGCAGGCAGCCGATCCGCTCGTCGGCCATGTCGGCGGTCCCAACCTGGACCACTGCGTGGGGCAAGCCTTCGATCGGCTTCGAGGTCGAAACGCGGACATAGCCCGCCCCCGCCTTCGCCGACGCGGTCGCCGACAGCGCGATCGCGCCGGGCATCGTCCCGGCGAGCGCATGGACCAGCCCGCGGCTATACTTGTGGCCCGCCGGATCGATCGGCGGAAGGTCGGGCGCGCCGATCTCGAACCAGTCGCCGGCCGCATCGACGCCGATGTCGGCAAGCACCACCCGCCCCATGTGCGCCATCGCCGGCATCAGGCGGTGCGCGGGCTTGAGCGCGCCGAAAGTGACGGTCAGGTCGTAGTCCCCGACCGGCGACAGCAGCGTCCCGTCGTCGCTTGCAACCCCGCTGGGAAGATCGCACGCGACGGCGAGATCGGCGGCCGAGACGAGCGACAAAAGCTTCGTCGATACAGCCTCTTCAAGCGGACGACTAAGTCCTGTTCCGAACAGGCAATCGATCACCAGCGGAGCGTTTTCGGCGCGGTCGAAGGCCTCGCCAAGCTCGACGACCCGAACCGGCCAGCCCGCCTCGCGCAGCACGCGCGACGCGACGTTGCCGTCGCCGCCGTTGTTGCCGGGCCCGACGAGAACCAGCGTGTCCATTGGCCAGGTGAAGCGCATCACCGCCTCGGCAAGCGCGGCCCCGGCGCGTTCCATCAGCGTCTCGACGGTAGCGCCGCGCTCGATGACGGATTGTTCGGCGGCGCGCATCGCGGCGGCGGTGAGGATCGGGCGGCTCATCGGCGCGCCCTAGCGCAGGAAGGACGCCAAATGCCACCATCTCGGCGGGCAAGCCTCGGCCGCCGCATCGCGCGCGGCCTCGTCGTTAAACAGCGCGAAGCAGGTCGCCCCGCTGCCCGACATGCGCACGAACCCCGCCCCGCCTTGCCCCGCAAGCCAGTCGATCACCTCGCCGATCGCCGGGACGAGACCGCGGGCGGGCGCCTCGAGGTCGTTCCGCCCGCCTCGCCAGTCGTCGAGCGGACCTCGATCGACCCCGTCCCACGCCGCGAACACCGGTCCGGTCGACAGCGCGACGTTCGGGTTGACCAGCAGCACCGGCGCTCCCGCGACCCCCGCGTCGACCAGCGACAGCCGCTCGCCCACCCCTTCGCCGCGCGACGTCAGGCTGAGCAGGCAGGCGGGAACGTCGGCCCCGAGATCGGGCGCGACCGCGCTGGCGTGCGCAGGGTCGATATTCCACAGCCGCGTGAGCAGGCGCAGCGTCGCCGCGGCGTCGGCCGATCCGCCCCCGATCCCGCTGGCGACGGGGAGCTTCTTGTCGAGGAACAGCGCGGCGTTCGTCGGAACCCCCGCCGCTTCGGCCAGTGCGCGTGCCGCGCGAAGCACCAGATTGTCGGCATCGTCGGCGAGCATGCCCGCGAAAGGCCCGTCGATCGCCAGCGAGAGGCCGTCCGCCGGCTCCCCCGCGACCGTGTCGCCATCGACGGTGAAAGCGAAGATGGTCTCGAGATCGTGGCGGCCGTCGGCGCGCCGCCGCCGAACGTGGAGCGCGAGGTTGAGCTTGGCCGGCGCTGGCTCCGACAGACGCATCAGGGGGCGGCGGTCGCCGGGGTCAGCCCGAGGTCGATCTTTTGCCCGATCCGCACTTTCTGTTCGGCATCGGCGGTGATCTCGGCCGCGCGCCAGGCGAAACGCGCCTCCATCCGGCGCCCGCGCGTGTAGAGCACGTCGCCGAGATGTTCCTGGATGTCCCCCTGAGCTGGGTCGGCCGCCGCCGCCGCCGACAGGATCCCGATCGCCTCGTCGAGCTTGCCGCGTTTGAACAGCGCCCAGCCGAGCGAGTCGGCGATCGACGCGTCGTCGGGACGAAGCGCAGCGGCCTTGCGGATCATCGCCTCGGCCGAATCGAGGTTCTCGTTATGCTCGAGTTCGCCATAGCCGAGGAAGTTGAGCAGCAGCGGCTCGTCTGGCTTCGCCGCCAGGCCGGCGAGCAGTTCGGCCTTCGTCTCGGGCCAGCGCTTGAGATCGGATAGCTGGTCGGCGCGGAGCAGCCGGTAGGTCCAGCGATTGTCGGCCCCCGCCGCATCGGCCAGCGCCGCGGCACGGCCATAGGCATCGGCGGAGGCGGCATGGTCCCCCGCCGTGTCGTAGGCCGCGCCGAGCCGCGCATAATCGTCGGGCGACACCGCCCGCCCCGCTTCGCGGATGCCGCGCTGCGCCAGAGCCACCGCGTCGGCGTTGCGCCCCATCGCGCCGAGGATCTTGACCCCGGCTTCGCGCGCGTCGGGCGCGAACGGGTCGTCGTTGGAGACGGTCGCGAGCTGCTGAAGCGCATCGGCTCGGCGGTCGGCCGAATCGAGCAGCAGCGCGAGCAGCACCGCCGTCGCGCCGCTTTGCGGGCGGGCATGTTGCGCGACCCGGGTCAGCGCGATCGGCAAGGACTTGTCGCTCGACTGGTTCAAAGCGATCGCCAGCCCGGTGAGCAGCGCGCCATAGGCATCGGCGGCGGTCCGCACCGTGGCCCCGGGCGGGATCGCCGTGCCGTTGGCGAAGCGCGCGAGCGTTGCCGGCCCGGCCTTCAGCAGCACCGTCGCGCCGGCGGGATCGTTCGCGCGGCGCAGCCCGTCGGCGAAGGCCAGCCGCATCTCGCTGTTGCGCCCGGTATCGCGCGCCAGTGCCTGCGCGATCAGCGGCTTGGCCGAGGCCGTGTCGCCCGCGGCGAGGTAGAGATAGGCGCGCTGTTCGGGGAGGAAGGGAGCGACCATCGACTGCACCACCGAGCTCGCGGTCAGATAGCGCTGCCCGTCGTGCTTCGCCTCGGTCTCCGCCCACGCCCGAAGCAGCGGGGCGATGAAGCCGCCGTCGCGATCGGGCGTGCCCTCGTTGACCAGCGCCAGCGCATCGGCGGTCCGCCCGCGGCGGAGCGAGTCGGCGACCAGCAGCAGCCGCGCGTCGAGGTTGAGGCTGGCGACCGGCATCGCCCGTGCCGTCGTTACCGCGAGGTCGAACGCGCCGGCGCTGATCGCCGAGGTCACCGCCCGGTCGGCGATGTCGGGATTGCGCGGGTCGAGCGTCGCGAGCTGCGCGTAGAGCTGCGCGGCCTGGCGATCGTCGCCGATCGCGTCGGCGGTGCGCGCGCGGACATAGGCGTCGAGGCGCGGATCGGGCATCGCCGCGCGGAGGTTGACCGCGGCCTGCGCCGGGACCGGGGCGATGGCGGCGAGCGTCGCAGCGGTCGCGAGCCACAGGCTACATGTTCGGGTAATTGGGTCCTCCGCCGCCTTCGGGCACTACCCAGTTGATGTTCTGGGTCGGGTCCTTGATGTCGCACGTCTTGCAGTGGACGCAATTCTGCGCGTTGATCTGAAGCCGAGGTGAACCGGTCTCCTCGACGATCTCGTAGACCCCGGCTGGGCAGTAACGCTGTTCCGGCGAATCATAGAGCTTCAGGTTGACGTCGATCGGCACCGACGCGTCCTTGAGCGTGAGGTGCACCGGCTGGTCCTCCTCATGGTTGGTGTTCGACAGGAACACCGAGGACAGCCGGTCGAAGGTCAGTTTCCCGTCGGGCTTGGGATAGACGATCGGATGGACCTCGTCCTTACGCCGGAGCGTCGCATTGTCGGGATGTTTGTGGCGAAGCGTCCACGGGGTCGTCAGCCCGAGGTGGTTGAGCCACAGGTCGATCCCGGCGACCAGCGTGCCGATCGTCCCGCCGAACCTGGCGACCGCCGGCTGCGCATTGCGGACCACCTTGAGCTCCTTGCCCACCCAGCTCGAGCGGACCGCGGGCTCATAGTCGGCGAGCAGATCGTTGCCGCGCTGCGCCTGGAGTGCGGCGAAGGCGCTTTCGGCCGCCAGCATCCCCGATTTCATCGCGGTGTGGGTGCCCTTGATCCGGGGCACGTTGACGAAGCCCGCGCTGCACCCGACCAGCGCGCCGCCGGGGAAGGCGAGCGTCGGGATCGCCTGCCACCCGCCCTCGTTGATCGCCCGCGCGCCATAGCTGATCCGCTTGCCGCCCTCGATCTCGGCGCGGATTGCGGGGTGGGTTTTCCATCGCTGGAATTCCTCGAACGGCGACAGGTAGGGGTTGTCGTAGTCGAGCGCCGTGACGAAGCCGAGCGCGACCTGGCCGTTGGCCTGGTGGTAGAGGAACCCGCCGCCCCACGCGTCGGTCAGCGGCCAGCCCTGCGTGTGGATCACTCGGCCGGCTTTATGCTTTTCAGCAGGAACGTCCCACAATTCCTTGATTCCAAGCCCGAAAACCTGCGGTCCGCTTTCCTTGCGCAGGTCGAATAGCCGGGTCAGTTCCTTGGTGAGATGGCCGCGCGCCCCTTCGGCGAAAAGGACATATTTGGCGTGCAGCTCCATCCCCGGCTGGTAATCGGGCCGGTGGGTGCCGTCGCGCGCGACCCCCATGTCGCCGGTCGCCACCCCGCGCACGCTGCCGTCGTCGGCGAATAGGATCTCGGCCGCCGCGAAGCCGGGGAAAATCTCGACTCCCAGTTCCTCGGCCTGCCCCGCCAGCCAGCGGCACAGGTTGCCAAGACTGGCGGTGTACGTCCCCTTGTTGTTCATGAACGGCGGGGTAAGCAGGTGCGGAAGCCCGGTCTTGCCGGTTGCCGACAGCACCCAGTGATGGTTTTCGCTCACCGGCACGGTCAGCGGGCTGCCCTTGTCGCGCCAGTCGGGGATCAGTTCGTCGAGCGCCTTCGGGTCGATCACCGCGCCCGACAGGATATGCGCCCCGACCTCGCTCCCTTTTTCGAGGATGCAGACCGACACCTCGCGCCCCGCCTCGGCGGCGAGTTGTTTCAGGCGGATCGCCGCGCTCAGCCCCGCCGGCCCAGCGCCGACGATGACGACATCATATTCCATCGATTCGCGGTCGCTCATCCGGTCCTCTCGTCGCACGACGCTCTCTATTGGGCGCGATCCACCCGTGCCCGTTTCTTGACCCGACCGTCAACCTTGGTCGATGGTGAAGCGGGATGGGGAACAACACGCTGACAATCGAC
Source organism: Sphingomonas sp. ASV193 (assembly GCF_040203355.1). Classification (NCBI taxonomy): domain Bacteria; kingdom Pseudomonadati; phylum Pseudomonadota; class Alphaproteobacteria; order Sphingomonadales; family Sphingomonadaceae; genus Sphingomonas; species Sphingomonas sp. ASV193. Next base: position 309,416 of record NZ_JBEHBW010000001.1, on the reverse strand, counting down.
GAGGCCGAGGCCGCCAGCCTGCTCGACTGGTGGCTTGAGGCGGGCGTCGACGTGGCGGTCGCCGAGCAGCCGCGCGACTGGACGCGCGCCAGGGTCGCGGCGCCGGTCGCGCCCGCCGAGCTCCCTCCTCCGCCGTCCTCAGGCAAGCTCGACACGCTCGCCGCTTTTCACGCGTGGCTGGCCGCCGCCGACCGGCTTCCGCTCGCGCGTCCCAATGCGCGCCGGGTCCTTCCGCAGGGGCGCGAGGCGGCCTCGCTGATGGTGCTCGCCGACCTGCCCGGTCCCGAGGAAGCCGCGCGCAGCCAGCCGATCGCGGGCGAGGCGTGGGTGCTCGCCCAGCGGATGCTCGCGGCGATCGGGGTCCGGCCCGACGAGGCCTACATCGCCTCGCTCGCCTGCTTTCACGTCCCCGGCGTCCGCCCGAGCGGCGAGGAGCTCGACCGCTGCGCCCAGATCGCGCGCGACCATGTCCGGCTCGCGCGGCCCGGCCGCCTGCTGCTGTTCGGCGACGCCGCCGCCAAGGCGCTGACCGGCCAGCCGCTCGCCCGAGCGCGCGGCAAGGTCCACCGGATCGAATCGATCCGGACCGTCGCCACTTTTCACCCGCGCTGGCTGCTCCAGCGTCCGTCGGACAAGGCGCTCGCCTGGGCCGACCTGTTGCTGTTGATGAGCGAGGAAGGCTGATGCGCCACCTGTTGCCGTTGCTGTTGATCGGATGCGCGACCCCCGCGCTTGCCCAGCAGGTCGATCCCGACCCGCTCGCCCCGACCGACCAGCCCGCCGACCAGCCGCTCGAAACGACTCCGGTCGCGCCGCCAACCGCGACCCAGCCGACCCCGACCGTCGTCGCGCCGAGGGATTGGGCGGGCGAGTTCGCCGCGATCCGCGGAGGCAATTGGGCCGCCGCGCAGCTCGGGCTGGCGACGCTCCCTGACGGGCCGCTCAAGCCGGTCGCGACCGCCGAATATCTGGTCGCGAAAAACTCCCCCAGGGCCGAGCTGCCGACGATCGAGGCGCTGCTCGCGGTCGCCCCCGACCTGCCGCAGGCGCCGCAGCTCCAGCGGCTGGCGATGGCGCGCGGCGCGCTTACCCCGCCGCCGATCCAGACCGGCTACCGGCTGATCTTTCTCGGTTCCTCCCCGCGCCGCCAGCCCGCCCGCTCGGTCACCGGCGACCCAGCCGCCGACACGCTCCGCGCCCAGCTCGACCCATACACGCAGGCCAACGACGCCGCCGGGGCCGAGGCGCTGCTGCTCGCGCAGGGCCCCTCCCTCACCGCCGAGGCGCAGGCCGAGATGGGCCAGCGCGTGGCCTGGGCCTATTACACGATCAACCAGGACGCCGCCGCCAAGCGCGTCGCCGACCAGTGGCGCGGCGCCGCGACCGGCGACTGGGGTGGGCGCGCGGCTTGGATCTCGGGGCTCGCCGCGTGGCGGCAGAATGACTGCACCGGCGCGCAGGCCGCGTTCCGCGATACCGCGCGGCTAACCACCGACCGCGAGCTCGGCGCCGCCGCTTATTATTGGGGCGCACGCGCCGCCCAGGCATGCCGCAACCCCGCCGCGGTCGAGCCCCTGCTCAAGGCGGCGGCTCGCTATCCCGACAGCTTCTACGGCCTCGTCGCGCGCGAGACGCTCGGCATGCCGACCCGGCTGTCGCCGATGGCGATCGACACCGCCGGGATCGAATCGCGCCCCAACGTCATCCGCGCCCGGGCGCTCGCGGCGATCGGCGAGCGCGGGTTGGCCGACGAGATGATCCGTTACGAGGCGCGGGTCGGCAACCCGGCCAACCACGGCCAGCTGGTCGCGCTCGCCGCGCAGCTCGGGCTGCCGGGCACCCAATATTGGCTTGCGCACAACGGCCCCACCGGGGCGCGGGTCGACGCGGCGGCGCGCTTCCCGACGATCGGCTGGCGGCCCGCGGGCGGCTGGCGGATCGATCCCGCGCTGGCGCTCGCGCACAGCCGGCAGGAAAGCGATTTTCGCGCCGGGGTCGTCTCCCCCGCGGGCGCGGTCGGGCTGATGCAGGTCCGCCCCGGCACCGCGGGCGACATCGCCCGCGCGCGCGGCGGCTATGTAGGCGCCTCGATGCTGACCGACCCGGCCACCAACCTCGAATATGGCCAAAGCTATATCGAGCAGATCCGCGCCAAGGGGGCGACGCAGGGCCAGCTGCTCAAGGTGATCGCCGCCTACAACGCCGGGCCGCTGCCGGTCGCGCGTTGGTCCTACATCTACGACAAGGGCGATCCGCTGCTGTGGATTGAGAGCGTGCCCTATTGGGAGACGCGCTATTACGTCCCCTCGGTGCTGCGCAACATGTTCGTCTACCAGGGCCTGACCGGCGAACGGCAGCCCGAGCTCAAGGCGCTGGCTCAGCACCAGTGGCCGGCGTTCCCGAGCCGGGCCGGCAGCGCGCCCGCGCCCCGCGCGACCGCCTATGGCAGCAGCGCGCTCGTCCCGGTCGGCTCGACCCAATAGCATCTTGTTCTCGTTTCGTTCGCATGGCATCGTGCTGCCATGCCGATCGAGTCGACCAAGGCGCGCGGGGCGACCCGCAACGCGACGCCGACCCGCTTCAACCTCAACGAGCGGCTGATCGACGGCGACTGGCTTGACGAGGTCGCGCTTCACGACGGCGAGTTGCCGACCCGCCGGACGACGGTGACGATCGAAAAACCGAAGTCGATCCTGACCCGCAACGCCTCGCCCGACATCGGCTTCGACCGCTCGGTCAATCCCTATCGCGGCTGCGAGCATGGCTGCATCTACTGCTTCGCGCGGCCGACCCACGCCTATCACGACCTGTCACCGGGAATCGATTTCGAAAGCCGGCTGTTCGTCAAGCCCGACGCGGCCAAGCTGCTCCATGCCGCGCTCTCGCGCCCGGGGTACGAACCCGCGCCGATCGCGCTCGGCACCAACACCGACCCCTATCAGCCGATCGAGGAGAAGTGGCGGGTGACCCGCTCGATCCTCGAGCTGCTGCTGGAGACCAGGCATCCGTTCACCATCACCACCAAGTCGGACCGCGTGCTCCGCGACCTCGACATCATCGCCCCGGCGGCCAAGCTCGGGCTCGCCTCGGTCGCGATCTCGGTGACCTCGCTCGACCCGAAGATCCACGCTACGCTCGAGCCGCGCGCCCCGGCCGCGCGCAAGCGGCTCGCGGCAATCCGCACGCTGACCGACGCCGGGGTCCCCGCCTTTGTGTCGATGGCGCCGTTCATCCCGATGATCACCGACCACGAGCTCGAGGCGATCATCGAGGCGGCGGCCAAGGCGGGCGCGCGCGGCGGCTTCTTCCTTCCAGTCCGCCTGCCGCACGAGGTCGCGCCGCTGTTCCGCGCCTGGCTCGACACCCACTATCCCGACCGCGCCGCCAAGGTGATGGCGACGATCCGCTCGCTTCGCGGCGGCAGGGACAACGATCCCAATTTCTTCAGCCGTATGCGCGGGCAGGGTCCGTGGGCGAAGCTGCTGAGTGACCGATTCGAAAAGGCGTCGGCGCGGCACGGGCTCGCGCGCGCCAAGTTCGCGCTTCGCAGCGACCTTTTCGAACCCCCCGCCGGTGACCAGCTCCGGCTGCTGTAGGCGCTTCCTCGACGAACGGCGGTGACAGCCCGGCGCGCGCTGGCTAGCGTCGGACGATGGTTCGTCACGCCCTTCTCGCCGCCCTGCTCGGCGCCGCCGCCCTCCCCTTCCCCGCGCTCGCGCAGACCGCGCCACCGCCGCCAATCTCGGTCGATCGGGCGGTCGCCGCGCTTCGCGACGAGGCTAATGACCGCGACGATTATGCGTGGGACATCGTCGAGGGACTGACCACCGAGGTCGGTGCGCGGCTCGCCGGGAGCGCCGCCGAGGCGCGGGCACGCGACTGGGCGGTGGCGAAGCTTCGCGCGCTCGGGTTCAGCAACGTCCATGTCGAACCCTTCCCGCTCAAGACGTGGAGCCGCGGCTACGAGGCGGCCGAGATCCTCGCTCCCTTCCCGCAAAAGCTGGCGATCGCGGCGCTCGGCAACAGCGCCTCGACCGGGATGGCCGGGGTCACCGGGCAGGTCATCGCGTTCGATTCGGTCGACGCGCTCCGCCTCGCCCCCGACAGCGCGGTACGCGGGAAGATCGTGTTCATCGATCATCACATGATCCCGACGCAGGACGGGTCGGGCTACGGCCAGTTCGGCGCGCCGCGTCGGCAGGGCCCGACGATCGCCTCGCAGAAGGGCGCGATTGGGATCGTCGTCCGTTCGATCGGCACCGATCATCACCGCAACCCCCACACCGGCGTCCAGAGCTTCGCCGACGGCGCGACCCCGATCCCGGCGGGAGCGCTCAGCGTTCCCGACGCCGAGCAGCTCGTCCGGGTGCTCAAGCGCGGGCGCCCCGTGACGCTTCACCTGACGCTCGTCAGCCAGGCGGGCGAAGGTACCAGCGGAAACGTCGTCGCCGACCTCCCCGGCCGCGACCCGTCGCTGCCGCCGGTGCTGGTCGGCGGCCACCTCGACAGCTGGGACCTCGGCACCGGCGCGATCGACGACGGCGCGGGGGTCGCCATCGCCACCGCCGCGGCGAAGCGGATCATGGACGCGGGCCGCCCGCTGCGCACCATCCGCGTCGTCTGGTTCGGGTCGGAAGAGCCCGGCCTGTTCGGCGGGCTCGCCTACCAGGCCGCGCACAAGGAGCCCTATTATGCGATGGCCGAGAGCGATTTCGGCGCCGACCGCATCTGGAAGGTCAATTTCGCGCTCGGCGCGGCGCGCAAGGACGAGGCGCGGCGGATCGGGGCAGCCCTCGCCCCGCTCGGCATCGTCACCGGCGTGTTCGACAAGGCCGACGGATCGGACATCGGCCCGATGATCGAGGCCGGCGCGCCGGGAATCGGGCTGAGCCAGGACGGGACCCGCTACTTCGACCTTCACCACACCCCCGACGACACGCTCGACAAGATCGACAAGGACCAGCTGCGCCAGAATGTCGCCGCCTACACGGCGATGCTCGCGGTCCTGACCGGCCCTATCGTTCATCCTGGCGCAACCAAGGAAGGCAAGCGGCGTTAACTGGCGAAACGACTTCAAGAGGGCTTCGCCATGGGCAAGATTTTTCCGCTGTTCGCCGCCGCCGTCCCGCTGCTGTTCTCGGTCGCCGCCTGCCAGGTGTCGAAGGACAATGGCAACGGCACCGTCAGCATGACCTACAACCAGGACGTGGCGAAGAACGCCGCCGACGATGCCGCCAGCACCGCCAAGGCGGTCGCCAACGACATCGGCTCTGACGTCAAGGCGGCGGGCGAGAAGATCGACAACAAGATCGACAATACCCACGTCAAGCTCGACGTGACGACGAACAACACGGCCGAAAAGAAGTAGGCGCGAAACTAAAGTTGGACCCCCCGCGCCGGCTGCGCTAACCCCCGCCCCCGTCGGGGAGTGGCGCAGCCTGGTAGCGCATCTGCTTTGGGAGCAGAGGGTCGCAGGTTCGAATCCTGTCTCCCCGACCAAACAGGCCGGGGGCCTGCTGGGGCGGGGAGACCGCCGACCGGAACAGTTTTCGATGATTTAAGTGGCCGGCGTCAGCAGCTTGGTGGGCCCGGCAGGACTCGAACCCGCAACCAAGCCGTTATGAGCGGCCAGCTCTAACCAATTGAGCTACAGGCCCCACCGTGCCCGCGCGATAGTCGCGCACGCGGCGGGCTGGCAAGCCGTCAGCCGCCGATCGACCATGCTAGCACGAAACGCCCGTCCGACCGGATCGCCTCGACTTCCGAGCGATCGACCAGTGCGCAGGCGCCCGACGCGACTCCGCCCGCGGCGCCGTCGACCGGCAGCAGCTGGATATCGCGCGCGTCGTCGGGGAGCGCGGGAGCCTCGCCGACGCACCATGCCAGCCCGAATTTCGGTCCGTCCAGGAGGATGCGCGTCTCCTCGCCAAACGAACCGTCCCGCGGATCGCGGTGGGGAACGGCATCGACCACGTCGCGCGATTGCGCGAGATGAAGCTCGCGCGGACGCCCATAATCGAACAGGCGATAGGTGAGATCGACCGCCTGCTGGACCTCGAGCACGGTCAGCCCCGGCCCGAGAGCGTGGACCGTCTCGGCCGGGTTATAGATGAAGTCGCCCGCCTTGGGTCGCTTCCAGTCGATCAGGTCGACGATCGTCCCGTCCTTGGCGGCCTCGATCAACTCGTCGGCGGCGACCGGGCGCACCGTCCCGATCCCGAGTTCGGCATCGACGTGCGAGTCGAGCACCAGCCAGCATTCGTCCTTGCCGCGCGGATAGCCCCGCGCACGCGCGGTCTCGTCGTCGGGATGGACCTGGATCGACAGCCGCTCGCTGGTGAACAGATATTTCGCCATCACGTCGAGCTCGCGCCCGGCGGGCGGGACGAACCAGATCTCGCCGATTTTTTCCTTGCTCTCGACACCGAAGCGGGCGGGCAGCCCGGTTCGACCCCAGGGCTTTTCGACGATCTTGGTTTCGAGCGTGATCAACGACTTACCTCATGGCTTTCAGCAGCGATGCGATCGGCAGGAAGGCAAAACCGACCGAGCTGTCGGAAATGCCGTAGGGCATGAACAGCTGGTCGCCGACCTTCATCGCACCACAGGTGTAAACGACGTTGGGGACGTATCCGTTGCGATCGTCATTCTCGGCAGTGAGGATCGGGCGATCGACCCGGGCGATGACCTTCGACGGGTCGTCCTTGTCGAGAAGCGCCGCGCCGATGGCATATTGCCGCATCGCGCCGACACCGTGAGTCAGAAGCAGCCATCCCTCGTCGAGCTCGATCGGCGGCCCGCAATTGCCGATCTGGATCAGCTCCCATGCATATTCGGGGACCATGATCTTCTCGCCGCCGTTCCACGCGCCGAGCTCGTCCGAGCGGAGCAGGAACAGGTTCATCCCGTCCTGCCGCCCGATCATCGCGTAAGAACCGCCGACCTTGCGCGGGAAGAGCGCCATGCCCTTGTTGACCGCCGCGTCGCCGGTCATCGGCACGAGGTCGATCGTCCTGAAATCGCGCGTCCGCATAAGTTCGGACCGGATGCTCCGCCCCGAATAGGCGGTGTAGGTGCCGATATATTCGCGGCTGCCGTCGTCGTGGGTGAAGTCGGTGAGGCGCAGGTCCTCAAGCCCGTTGGCCTGCGTGGGGGTCACCGGGAACATCACCATGCCGCTGACGCTGCTGTCGCGGTTGCGCCGGACGGTGACCGGCCCGTCTTCGCCGTCGGCAAGCGCCTCGACGATCTCGGCGGAGGTCGCGAACGGCGGCTCGGGGGCAAGCTCAAGCCCGCCATGTTTCGACACGATCCCTTCGCGAAAGGCGATCGAGCTGATGTGCCCCTCGCCCACCGCGCGAAGCGACATCAGGATCCGCACATGTTCGTCGTCGATTCCGCTCTGGTCGGGATGCGGCACGATGCTCGGGTTCATCAGCGCGGCGGCGGCGTAGCTGTACTCGTGACAGAAATAGGCCCCGATCAGCTGGCGCGTGCTGTCGGGAAGGCCGCTGAAATCCTTGCCGAGCAGCTTGCCGATTTGCTCGGCGCGCCGTTCGAAGATCTTGCGCGTCTGCCAGTGCCGCCGGTTGAAGTCGCGGCTCACCTTGCGGAGCGTTCGCGCAACTTCCTTTTCGTCGAAGGCCAGCACCTTCTCGACGAGATCGCGCGCGCGCGTCGGCTCGGCATTATTGCCCTGCCACGCGAGGTGGAACGGGCGAAGCACCACGCGCGAGGGATCGGCGGTCAGGCGCAAGGGATGAATGGCGGTCGGCTGCATGAGGGAGTCGAGCGCTCCTGCGGTTAGTCGAATCAGACCGCCGCTTCTGGTGCCTCGACCGCAGAGTGTAAACCGCCCGACACGGCATTTTCGCCGTTTTCCGCGCGCGCCATCGCCTCCGCCGCCTGGTGGAGCGCGAGGATCGACTCGGCGCCCTGGTTGCGGTTGACGCCGTCTTCGGTCAGCCCGTCGAAACATCCGCCGGTGGCGAGCGTGGCGAGCGGCAGCCCGTGGTCGTTGTCCCCAAAGAACCAGGCATAGGCCTCGTCCGCGCGGTCGCGCCAGACTTTCGCGCCGGTGATGCGGTGCGCGACCAGTGCCGCGTCGATGCTCGCCGCCGCTTCCAGCGGCTGCTGGTCGAACTGGCGCGGCTCGCGATACTCGTTGAAGAAGCTGCGCGACCCGACCGCACGGAAAATCCCTCGCCGGTGCTGGCGTTCGCTCAGCCATTCGAGCGTTTCGAGCCCGCGCCCGATCCATTCGTCGCGGCCGAGCGCCATGCCCGCCTTCAGCAGCGCCTCGGGCATCCGCGCGTTGTCGTAAGACAGTCGCGCCTCGAACCAGTCCCAGCCATCGCGCCGGTGCGCGGACAGGATCGTGCAGAGCGTGTCGCCCGCCTGTTCGAGCAGCTTGAGCGCGACCAGATGTGCCCTGTCATATGACAGCCAGTCGAACGCCCCGATCGCCGCGAAACATTGCGAACGCGGCGAGCGCAGCGGCGGTCCGGCATCGAGCGCGTCGGACAGAACCGCCCGTGCCCAGCCGCGGAATTCTTCGTCGGGGCTTTCGACGATGGCGACCATCAGCGTCCATAGCGTCCGGCCGTTGCTGTCGTCCGACCCCCGATCCTCGCACCACGTCCGGTCGTAGGCCATGAAATTGCGGAAGGCGCGCTCGGCGGGGTGCCACGCATGACCGATGAACGCCGCGTAGCGACGCGCCATCGCCAGTACCTCGGGCTCGCCGGTTCGCCGATAGCGCTTCAGCGCCACCATCATCGCGCGGCAATTGTCGTCGATGCAGTAGCCGTGGTTGCGATCGGCGATTCCAAAGCGGCTGTGCTGGAGCATCCCGACCCCGTCGCTCATCGCCTCGACAGCGGCGAACGAAAGCTCCGTCGGCAAGGCGACACGCGGCGCTTCCGCGACCTGCGCCGGCGCGGCGCGCTCCGACAGCGGAGCAAGCGTCCGCTCCATGCCGCGCGGCCACAGCATTTTGCGACCGGCGCGATAGGCGCGCTTCGCCATCGCGCGGCGCGCGTCGTGATCGCTCAGCAGCGCGTCGATCGCGCTCGCCAACGCCTCGGGGTTGGCGGGCTCGACTAGCGAGCCGACCCTGCCCGCCAGCAATTCGCTCGCGTGGACATAGGGGGTCGACACGACCGGCTTCCCCACCGCCACCGCATAGGCGAGCGTGCCCGACGTGACCTGGTTCATGTTGAGATAGGGGGTGACGTAAACGTCGCTGGCCTGGAGGCGGTCGAGCAGTTCGTCCTGCTCGACGAAGGCGTCGATGAACTCGACATGGTCGGCGACCCCCAATTCCTTCGTCCGGTCGATCAGCGACTGGCGGTAGGTTTCGCCCTCGTGCCGGACGAGGTTGGGATGGGTCGCGCCGACGACGACGTAGAGCATGTCGGGGTGACGTTCGACCAGCGCCGGAAGCGCCTCGATCATGTGCTGGACGCCCTTGTCGTGGCTCAGCAGGCCGAAGGTCATGACGACCTTGCGGCCTTCCCAGCCAAAACGGGGCTTGAGCGTCGCCGGATCGACCAGCTTGCGGTCGGGAACGCCGTGCGGAATGACCGAGATGCGGTTAGGCGGCACGCCGTGCCAGCGGGTCAGAATGTCGGCGCCGGTCTTCGCCATCACCACCAGATGGGTCGAGCGACGGATGATCGTCGCCAGCACCTCGCGCTCGGCGGGGGCCGGCCGCTCGAGGACGGTGTGGAGGACGGTGATGACCGGAAGGTCGCTCTCGTCGAGCAGGTCGAGGATGTAACGGCCTGCCTCTCCGCCGAAAATGCCATATTCGTGCTGAAGCAAGATCGCCTCGGCCCCCTCCTCGGCCATCCGCTTCGCCGCGGCGCGATAGGCCGGGCGGTCGTCCGCGCCGATCAGCCGGATCGCCTCGGGATATTCGACCCCGGTGCCGTCATCCATCGCGTAATGGTCGACGACAAGGTCGGGATAGCGGCCCGCGAGTGCATCGGAGACGTGGCTGGTGAAGGTGGCGAGCCCGCACTTGCGAGGAAGCGCGTTGCCGATGAGCGCGAGCCGGCCGACCGGCGCGCGCGAGGGTTCCTCGCCCTCGGGTCGACCGTCCAGCTCGAAAGTTTCGCTCGTCATATCCAACATGTTCGCCTCGCGCCACCCGGCGATCCCTACTGAGCGCCGATCATCCAACGTCCGTACCGCCCGAGAGTTGCGTAATTTGCTGCGCTGCACAATAGTTTATTTCGCAGGTGCGATATCTTCACCGCCGAAGCTCCGGCTGGCGCCACTGCCCAAACCCGGCTAGACGCCCCGAATTCCTCATCAACCGGAGACCGATGCCGTGGCCGAGCCTACCGTCCTGCCGTTCGATTGGGCCGACCCGTTCGACCTCGATCATCAGCTGACCGACGAGGAGCGGATGGTCCGCGACACTGCCGAGGCCTATGCGCAGGACAATCTGCAACCGCGCGTGACCGAGGCCTATCTCAACGAAAACTTCGACCGCGAGATCATGCGCGAGATGGGCCAGCTCGGCCTGCTCGGGGCAACGGTGTCACCCGATTATGGCGGTGCCGGGCTCGGCTATGTCAGCTACGGGCTGATCGCCCGCGCGGTCGAGCGGGTCGACAGCGGCTATCGCTCGGCCTGCTCGGTCCAGTCGAGCCTCGTGATGCACCCGATCAACGCCTACGGCTCGGAAGAGCAGAAGCGCAAATACCTCCCCGGCCTCGCTTCGGGCGAGCTGGTCGGCTGCTTCGGCCTGACCGAGCCCGACGCCGGCTCGGACCCAGGCGGCATGCGGACCCGCGCCGAAAAGATCGATGGCGGCTATCGCCTTCGCGGTGCGAAGATGTGGATCACCAATTCGCCGATCGCCGACGTGTTCGTCGTCTGGGCCAAGTCCGAGGCGCATGGCGGCGCGATCCGCGGCTTCATCCTCGAAAAGGGGATGCCGGGGCTAAGCGCGCCGAAGATCAAGGAGAAGCTCTCCCTGCGCGCCTCGATCACCGGCGAGATCGTAATGGACGGGGTCGAAGTTGGCGAAGACGCCGTCTTCCCTGAGATCAGCGGCCTTAAGGGTCCGTTCGGCTGCCTCAACCGCGCCCGCTACGGAATCGGCTGGGGTACGATGGGCGCGGCCGAGGCCTGCTACGCCGCCGCCCGCCAGTACACGCTCGACCGCCACCAGTTCGGCCGTCCGCTCGCGTCGAACCAGCTGGTCCAGCTCAAGCTCGCCAACATGGTCACCGAGATCACGCTGGGCCTACAGGCCGCGCTCCGCGTCGGCCGCCGGCTTGAGGCGGGCGAGCTGGTCCCCGAGACGATCAGCCTGATCAAGCGCAACAATTGCGGCAAGGCGCTCGATATCGCCCGGATCGCGCGCGATATGCACGGCGGCAACGGCATCTCGGCCGAGTTTCAGGTGATGCGCCACGCCGCCAACCTCGAGACGGTCAACACCTACGAGGGCACGCACGACGTCCATGCGCTGATCCTCGGGCGCGCGATCACCGGCATCGCCGCCTTCTAGGGGCCGGGCGCCGATAGACGTCGATCGGCGCGTCCCGGTAGGACGAGGTCTGCAGTTTCGTAAAGCCGAGCCGCCCGGCCAGCCGGTGCGAGGGCGTATTGGCGGGGTCGATGATCGCCCAGATCGTCTGCCGCACCTCGGCATCGGCCCAGTCGAGCAGCGCCCGGCACGCCTCCTCGGCATAGCCCTTGCCATGCTCTTCGGGGTCGAGGATCCAGCCCATTTCGGGCTCGCCGCCAAAGTCGGGCTCCATCGCCCGCGGCGCGACGAACAGGCCGACATTGCCGATCACGCGGCGATCCTCGCGCCGCTCGACGATCAGGCCGCCGAAGCCGACGACGCGCCACATCCCGACCGAACTGACGATCCGCCGCCACTTGTCCTCGCGGTCCATCGCCGGGCCGAGATGGCCGCGCGCGAATACCGCGCGCATGATCGCGGCGTGGGCGTCGAAGTCCGGCGCCTCGAATTCACGAAGACGGAGCCGCGCGGTCTCGATGACCGGCGGCTCGCGGAAAAGGGTGCGGGGGGTGGGCGCGCCGGACGACGCGCCCACGCGCTTACTTCTTGGCGAGGCTCAGGCCGCCGAAGCGCTTGTTAAAGCGCGCGACCTGGCCGCCTTCCGACACCTGGCGCGTGCCGCCGGTCCACGCCGGATGCACCTTGGGGTCGATGTCGAGCGCGAGCGTGTCGCCTTCCTTGCCCATCGTCGAGCGGGTCTTGAACGACGTGCCGTCGGTCATGGTGACGGTGATGAAGTGATAGTCGGGGTGAGTCCCGGATTTCATGGCAAGGTTCCTCGTTGGGGCTGGTTTCCGACCAGCCGGGGAAAGTCGAGCCGCGACCTAGTCGAAACGCCCGCGCTTGACAAGGCGGTCTGCTGCGACGCAACACCGCCGCCGAAGCGACCGGGGTTCCGGCGGTGTAATGCCGCCGGCCAAGGGGGAAGCCGGCGGAAATCCGGCACTGTGCCCGCAACTGTGAACCGTCCGTCCGGGGCGGCGAGTCAGATACCCGCCCCGGCCCGTCGTCCTTCTGCCGGCCGGGTCCAGCCGTTCAGATTTGGAAGGCCCCGCCTTTCATCCGTGACGACCGTCATGGAGTGAAGGGACCCGACCATGTTCATTGCCGACAATCCGACCGACCCGAGTCTCGCGCCCGACATCGTCGTCACCGCCTCGCGCGATCCCGTCGAGAAGGACGAAGCGCCCGCCAGCGTCACCGTCCTCGACCAGCGCCACCTCGACCGGCTGCACGCCCCCTTCCTCACCGACCTGCTGCGCGAAGTGCCGAGCCTCGCGGTCGCGGTCAGCGGGCCGTCGGGATCGCTCAGCGAAGTGCGCATCCGCGGCGCCGAAGCCGACCAGACTCTGCTGTTCGTCGACGGCATCAAGGCCAACGACCCCGCCTCGGGCAATGCGCCGCGGTTCGAACTGGTCAACGCCGATCTGCTCAGCCGGGTCGAGGTGGTCCGTGGCCCGCAATCGGCGCTGTGGGGATCGGAAGCGATCGGCGGGGTGATCGCGGTCGACGGCCCGACCGGTGGCGCCACCGTCGGCATGGCCGAGATCGGCAGCTTCGGCGAGCGGCGCGGCGCGGCACGCGTCGGCATCGGCAACGCCAGCACCGGCCTGTCGCTCGGCATCGCCGGGCAGCGCGCGACCGGGATCGACAGCTTCAACGGGCTCGGCGACAAGGACGGCTATTCGAACCTGTCGCTGCGCGCGTCGGGCCGGTGGCGCGCCAGCGACACGCTCGCCGTCGCCGCCTCCGCCTTCCGGCTCGCCGGGGTAAGCCAGTTCGACGGCTACGACCCGGTCACTTTTCTCCACGCGGATACCAAGGACGAGTCGCGCGACCGGCTAACTGCGGGGCGCGTCGCCGCGACCGTCGGCGACGAGACGCGGCTCTACGCCACCGCGTCGGCCTCGCTCCTCGCCTCGCGCAACGCCTATTATCTGGCCGATGTGTTCCAGTCCGAGGCGCGCGCGAAACGGCGGATGCTCGGCCTCCAGGCCGGGGCCACGTTCGGCGAGCAGCACTTCATCCTCGCCGCCGACGACGAGCATGAAAGCTTCGACGCCTTCATCCATTACGTCCGCGATCACCGCGCGCTGACCGCCGAGTGGCGCGGGAAGCTCGGCCCGCTGGTCACCGACGCCGCGCTGCGACTCGACATGTTCAACCGGGCGAAGGACGCGACCAGCGTGCGCGCCGCCGCCCAGTTGCCGCTGACCACGACGCTCCGCCTTGCCGCGACCTATGGCGAGGGGATCGCCCAGCCGACCTTCTACGACCTGTTCGGCTATCCCGGCTATTCGGCGGGCAATCCGTCGCTGAAGCCCGAGCGATCGCGCGGCGGCGAGGTGTCGCTGCGCTGGGCGCAAGGGCCGTGGACCGCCACGCTGACCGGCTGGAAACAGAATCTCACCGATGAGATCGTCCCCGACTATGGCGGCGCGATCCCTTCGACGATGAACGGCGGCGGGATCAGCCACCGGCGCGGGGTCGAATTCGAAGGCGGCTGGTCGCGCTCCGACCGGCTCCGCGTCAGCGCCAGTGCCGCGTGGCTCCACGCCGACCAGCCCGCCGACGGGGGCGGATCGCGGATCGAGTATCGCCGCCCGGCATGGAGCGGCCATGTCGCCGCCGACGGACGCGCCGGTCGCTGGTCGTACGGAGCGCTGGTCGCCTACACCGGCCCGCGCCGCGATTTCGATTTCGACGCCTACCAGGAAGTCCGGCTCGGCGGCTACTGGCTCGCCGGCGGGCGGCTGGCCTATCGCCTGACCCGGCAGGTCGAGCTCGGCGTCCGCGTCGCCAACGCGTTCGACGCGCGCTACGAGGACGTCGTCGGCTATCGCACCGAGGGGAGGAGCATCCATGTCGGGCTTCGCGTCGGCCTTCCTGACTAGCGCGGTGGCGGCGGCGAAGGTCGCGTCGCTCGACCTTTGCGCCGACGAATATCTGCTGCTCCTCGCGCGGCCCGCCGAGATCGCGAGCGTCAGCCGCGTCGGCCGCGACCGCGAGGACAGCTTTCTGTGGCGCCGCGCGGCGCGGTTCGCGACAAACGACGGAACGGTCGAGGGGCTGATCGGCACGCGACCCATGATCGCGCTGCGGACGGGCGGACGCGGGCGCGCGTCGGAAGCAATCGCCGTGCGGCTCGGGATCCGGACCGTGACCCTCGCCTATCCCGCGACGATCGCCGAGGTCGCCGCCAACATGCGCCAGGTCGCGACGCTGCTCGGCAACCCGCATCGCGCCGACTGGTGGACCGCCCGGCTCGATCGGTTGTCCGTGAACCCGCCCGCGACGCGCGACACTATTTTCCTCAGCGGCGGCGGGCAAAGCGTCGCAGTGCCCTCGCTCGGCGCCGACTGGATGCGGCTCGCCGGCTTCGCCCAGAGGCCGTTGCCGCAAGCGCGCGCGAGCCTCGAGCAGCTCGCGACCCGCCCATCCGCCGTGCTCCTGACCTCGACCTACCGCGCCGGGCAAGCGTCGCTCGGGCAGCGCTGGGCCGACCATCCGCTCGTTCGGAACCTGCCGAGCCGGCGCGTGACCACCGACGGACGCCCGTGGACCTGCGCCGGCCCGATGATGCTGTTCGAGGTCGAACGGCTGCGAGCGCGGCGATGAAGGTCGCCATCCCGCTCGGCCTGCTCCTGCTCGCCGCCGCGCATTTGCTGCTGCCCTGGTCGATCCTCGCCGAGGCCCGAGCGATCGACCCGTCGCTCGCGACCACGCTGCTGGTCGAGCTTCGCCTGCCGCGCACGCTGCTCGCGGTCGGCTATGGCGCAGCGCTTGGAGTCAGCGGGGCGGCGATCCAGGCCGCCTTCGCCAACCCCCTCGCCTCGCCCGACATCAGCGGCGCCTCGAGCGGCGCGGCGCTCGGCGCGGTGGTGGCGATGTACTGGCTCGGGCTGGCATCGCCGCTCGGGCTGGCCCTCGCGGGAATGGCGGGCGCGGGACTGGCGCTCTTCGCACTCGTGCTGCTCGCCGGACGCCGCGCCGAGACCGCGACGCTGCTCCTCGCCGGTCTCGCAATCACGCTCGCGGCGGGGGCGGCGACCAGCCTCGCGCTCGCGCTCGCCCCCTCCCCCTTCGCCTTTTACGACGCGTTCGACTGGCTGATGGGGGGCTTCGTCGATCGCAGCCTCGGCCAGGCCGCCGCCGCGCTCTTCCCCGCCGGGATCGCGGCGCTGCTCCTGCTCCGCCTCGGCCCGTCGCTCGACCTGCTCGCGCTCGGCGAGGATGTCATTGCCGCGAGCGGTCGATCGCCGCGCGACCTGGTGCGCTCGACGCTGATTTTCTCGGCGGTGGCGGTCGGCGCCTGCGTGTCGGTATGCGGCGCGATCGGGTTCGTCGGCCTCGCCGCGCCGGTCCTGGCGCGCGCGATGGTGCGCGGCCACCCGGGCCGGGCGATGCTCCCCGCCGCCGCGATCGGCGCCGCGTTGATGACCGCCGCCGACCTCGTCGTCCGCGCCGTCCCGCTCCAGCGCACGCTTCCCGTCGGCGTCGTCACCGCGCTGCTCGGCGCGCCCTTCTTCCTGGCGCTGGTCATCAACCTTCGGCGGCGGACCATCGCATGAAGCGCCTCCGCCTTCATGACGTCGCCATCCCGAACCGGCTGTCGTCCGTCACGCTCGAAGTCGAAGCGGGGCGCAAACTCGCCCTGATCGGCCCTAACGGTGGCGGCAAGACCAGCCTGCTCCGGGCGATCGCCGGGGTCGACGAAGCCACCGGGCGAGTCTCGATCGACGGCATCGACCTTGGCGAAGCCGGCCCTCGCCGCGCCCAGCTCGTGGGCTTCATGCCCGCCTCGCGCGACCTCGCCTGGCCGATCCCGGTCCGCGACATGATCGCGCTCGGAAATCCGCGGCTCGCCCCGGGAGAGGTCGCGGAATGGATCGCCCGGGTCGAGCTCGACACGCTCGCAGATCGCCCGGTGAACCTCTTGTCGACCGGCGAGCGCGCCCGGGTGCTGATGGCGCGCGTTCTTGCCGGCAAACCGCCGCTGCTTCTGCTCGACGAGCCGCTGTCGAACCTCGACCCCTATTGGGTGCTGCGCTTTCTCGAGGCGATCGACCAGGCCGCCGCCGACGGGGCGATCGTGCTCGCCGCGCTCCACGACCTGTCGGTCGCCGACCGGTTCGACCGGGCGCTGCTGATCGATGGCGGAGCGGTCGTCGCCGACGATTCGCCCGCGAAGCTTCTATCGGATCAGCGGTTCGCCGATGCCTTCCGGGTCGAGCGCAATGGCGCAGGCTGGAAGATCAGGGTCTGAACGTCAGGCCGGCGGGTCGGCGATCATCGCGGTGAAGTTGGCCTCGGCGGCGAGCTTGCCGTCGACCGAGGCGCGCCCGGCGAACTTGCACACGCTGGCGCGCTTCTGGACGAATTCGACGTCGAGCTGCAGCAGGCATCCCGGCTCGACCGGCTGGCGAAACTTGGCCCCCTCGATCGCCATGAAATAGACCAGCTTGCCGCTGTCGGCGAGCCCGAGGCTTTCGACCGCGAGCACCCCCGCAGCCTGTGCCAGCGCCTCGACGATCAGCACGCCGGGCATGATCGGGCGTCCGGGGAAATGCCCTTGGAAGAACTGCTCGTTCATGCTCACCGCCTTGATCGCGGTGATCGATCGGTCGATCTCGATCCGCTCGACCCGATCGACGAGCAGCAGCGGATAGCGATGCGGCAGCGCCGCCATCACCCGCCTGACGTCGAGCGGACCGGTCACGGCGCCGCCCGGCTCGCTCACCGCCCGGTGGGCCGGCTGGCGCTGGCGGCGGGCAGCGGAGTGACGCTGACCGACGGGAGCTGGCGGTTGAGTTCGGCGAGCACCGCGTCGGTGATCTCGAGCGAGGCCGAATTGGAGACGGTGGCGTTCTTGGCCATCACCAGATTGGCCCCGCGCTGGGTCATCACCGCATTGATGATCGGGTTGACCTTGGCGGCGATCTGGCTCTGCACGTTCGCGTTCGTCGACTGGAGCGCCTCGTTCTTCGACGCGATCTCCTGCTCGGCCGCCTGACGCTTGGTTTCGAACGCAGTCGCGCGGGCCTTCAGCGCGGCGTCGGGTTCCTTGCCGTTGAGCGCCTTGATGGCCGCGTCGATCGAATCATATTCGGTCTTTAACGAGGCCTGAAGCGAAGCCGCGCGCGCGTCGATTGCCGCCTTCTGGCTCCGCAGTTGGGCGTCGGCCGTCCGGCAGGCGGTGCAGGTCGTCAGCAGACGGTCCGCATCGACAATCGCCACCACCGCCGCGGGAACATTCTGGGCGGCGGCCACCTGCGGGAGTACCGCGGCGAGGCCGAGAGACAGGATCAGCGTTTTCATCAGAAGGACGTTCCTACGTTGAAGGTGAACAGCTTGGTCTGGTCGCCCGGCTGCTTGATCAGAGCCTTGGCGAGGTCAAGACGGAGCGGACCGAACGGCGACACCCAGTTCACCCCGATGCCGACCGACAGGCGCGGACTGGGCGAATTGCCGACAAACGATTCTTTGATGCCGCCTGCGGTGTAGGTGTAGGCACCCGGATGCGTCGCCGCATAATCCGCGCAGTTGGTACTGCCACCCGGCTTGACGGTGAAAGCGGTTCCGGTCGGATTGGTCGTCGTATTGGGAGAACATACGCCAATGTAATTGATCAGGTCGGGCTGGCGAACGCCCCAGATCGACCCGATGTCGACATAGGCGCTCGGGCGCAGGCCGAGCGACTTGAGCCCGCTGCTGGTCGGGAACTCGACCTCGAGCCGGCCCTGGTAATAATAGTGGCCGCCAAGCGCGTCGCCGCCATCGGTCTTCGGATCGTAGGGCAACAGCGCGCCTGTCGAATCATAAGTCTGGCGAATGACCCGCGGCCCGATCCCGCGAATGTCGAAGCCGCGAAGCTGGTCTCCGCCGAAGAAACGGTCGGTCAGGCGAATGGGGTCGAGCCGGCGGGTGGCGTCGAACGGATCGATCGGGCCCTTCTGCAATGCCTTGATCGCGCCGCCCTCGGCATGGATCGACAGGACGAAGCTCTTGGGCAGCGGCACGAACTGCGTCCCGCTGATCCGCGTGCGCAAGTAGCGCACGTCGCCGCCGAGCCCGGCGAAGTCCTGGGTCACGCCCAAGGCGCGTCCGCGGGTGGGGTGAATGCTGTCGGTGTTGTCGAACGAATAGCTGACCCCGACCGCCGAGGTAAGCCGACCGCCAAGCTCGTCACAGAGGTAAGCACCGGCCTTGAGCGGATCGCAGACGCCGTTGGTGTAGAAGGTCGCCTTGTCGAGGGTAATGTTGTCCTTCACCAGCGAGTAGCTAAGCCCGAGGAGCGAATATTCCGTCAGCGGGAAGCCGCTCTTGAGTGCCCCGCCGAGCGAAACCTGCTTGTACGTCGTATTTCGCTGGTTGTTGAGATAGTTATACGAGCTGTAATCGCGCCGGTAGATCTGCCCGCCGAGCGCGATGTTCCGGTCGAGGAAATGCGGCTCGGTGAACGCCAGTGCGACCGACTTCGAGTAGGCCGACCAGTCGACCGAGGCCGAGGCGACCTGCCCCTTGCCCATGAAGTTGCTCTGCGAGATCTGGCCCGAGAATACGACCTTTTCGAGGCTCGAATAGCCCGCCGACAGCGACAGCTGGCCGGTCGACTTTTCCTCGACGTTGACACCGAGCACGACCCGGTCGGGTGCCGATCCCTGGGTCTGCTTGATCTCCAGCTTGTCCTGGAAGAAACCGAGCCCCTGAAGCCGGTCCTGGCTGCGCTTGATCTTGATCGCGTTGAACGCGTCGCCCTCGTTGACCCGGAACTCGCGGCGGATGACCTTGTCGCGGGTCTGCGTGTTGCCGGTGATATCGATCCGCTCGACATAGACGCGCGGGGTGTCTCGAAGCTTGAACACCACGCCCATCGTGTGGGTGTCGGCGTCGCGATTGTAGCTGGGGTCGACCTGCGCGAAGGCATAGCCTTTGTTTCCCGCCGCCGAATTGAGCGCGTCGACCGTATCCTCGACCCGCTTGGCGTTGAACCATTCGCCCTTGTGAATGTCGGCGATCTTCATCACCTGAGCGTCGGTGAAGTCGCGAAGGTCGCTCTCGGCGGTCACGTCGCCGAACTTGTAGCGCTTGCCCTCCTCGACCACGTAGGTAATCACGAAGTCCTTGCGGTCAGGGGTTAGCTCGGCAAGCGCCGAGACCACCCGGAAATCGGCATAGCCCTGCGTCAGGTAGAAAGCGCGCAGCTTCTGCTGGTCGGCCGCCAGCCGGTCGGGATCGTAGCTGTCGTTGCTCTTGAGGAAGCCGAGCGGCCCCCCGGCCTGCTTGGTATACATCTGCTTGCGCAGCGTCGAATCGGAGAATTTGTCGTTGCCGATAATGTTGATCGCGCGGATCTTCGACTTGTCGCCCTCGTGGATCTCGAACACCAGGTCGACGCGGTTCTGGTCGAGCTGGACGATCTTGGGATCGACCGTCGCGGCGTAGCGCCCCTCGCGCTTGTAGAGCTCGATGATCCGCTCGACGTCGCTGCGCACCTTCGACCGCGTAAAGATCTCGCGCGGTGCCAGGTGGATTTCCGGCATGATCTTGTCGTCCTTGAGCTTCTTGTTGCCCTCGAGGACGATGCGGTTGATGACCGGGCTTTCCTTGACCGTGATGACCAGGTTGCCGGTGTCGGCGCCGGTGATGACGACGTCGGAAAACAGCTCGGTCGCGTAGAGCGCCTTCAGCGCCTGGTCGAGCGATTCAGCGGTGTAGGTCTGCCCGACGCCGAGGTTCGCATAGGCGCGGATCGTCTCGGGCTCGAGCCGCTGCGAGCCGCGCACCGCGATCGAGTGGATGACCCCGCTGGTCGGTGCCGGCGCGGCCGCTGGGGCCTGCGCCCCGCCCGGCGCGAACGCCGACTGGGCATAGGCAGGCATCGCCGCCCCGCCGAGCATCGTGGACACGAGGAACGCGCATTTCACGCGCTTCGAAAGCCTGTCGCTGGTGGAAATCACTCGTCCCCGCCCTAATTGTTCTGGCGCCCTTTTTGGACACCCGGTTGATCCGCCCTGCCCTGCCCCAACCGCACTAACCAATCAAGCGTCCAAGCCGGTCAAACAGGCCGAAGGACGACAGATCGTTGACGGTCAGCACCAGCATTAGCGCCAGTAGCAGCGCCAGCCCGCCGCGGAAGGCCCAGTCCATCGCGCGTGGATCGACCGGTTTCCGCCGGACCGCCTCGATCGCGTAAAATGCGAGGTGTCCGCCGTCGAGCATCGGGACTGGCAGGAGGTTGATGAAGCCCAGATTAATCGAGAAGAAGGCGAGCAGCTGGATGAACTCGAACGGCCCCAGCGCCGCCTGCTGCCCGGCGACCTGCGCCATCTTGAGCGGCCCGCCGAGCTCCTTCACCGATCGTTGCCCGGCGATCACCTGGCCGAGCCCGTCGACCATCGCACGCGTCATCTTCAAGGTGAAGCCGACCGAGGTCGGGATGAGGTCGATCGCCGGCACCCGCTCGGACACCCGCTTGGGCTGGAGGATGCCGAGCCGCCCGACGCGATAGCGCTGGCCATATTCGTCGACCTCGGTTGCCGCGCCGAGCGTGACCGGCACGTGAATCGCCCGCCCGTCGCGCACCGCGTCGACCGTGACCGTCTGGCCGGGACGAAGCACGACGTAGCGGAAGATGTCCTCGAACGTCGTGATCCCCTCGCCGCCGATCGCGGTGATCCGGTCGCCGACCGCCAGCCCGCTCGACGCCGCCGCGCTGCCGGGCATCATCTGCGCGACGACCGGCGGTGTCCGCGGCACGCCGATCGCGGCGAAAAAGGCGGCGAAGATCAGAATCGCGATGAGAAAATTGGTCATCGGTCCGGCCAGCACCACCAGGAACCGCTGCCACACCGGGCGCGCGTGGAACGATCGCGGATCGGCCGCCGCCCCGGCCCCCGGCTGGCTCGCCGCATTCTCGTCGCCGACGAATTTCACATAGCCGCCGAGCGGCAGCAGCCCGACCTTCCACCGCGTCCCGCGCCGGTCGGTCCAGCCGACGATCTCGCGCCCGAAGCCGATCGAGAAGCTCTCGGCGCCGATCCCGAACGCCCGGGCCATCGCGTAATGGCCGAGCTCGTGGAAGAAGACGAGCGGGCCGATCGCCAGCATGAAGGCGATCACGATCAGCCACAGCGGGGGTTGGGCAAGCATCAGGTCGCGCAGTCTTTCATCGCCAGATCAGCGACTTGCCTCGCCTCGCGGTCGATGTCGAGCACCTCATCGACGGAGCGGGGCGCGGCCGGGGCCATCCGCCCAAGCACCCGCTCGACCGTCGCGGCGATATCGAGGAAGCCGATCCTGCCTGCCAGGAAGGCCGCGACCGCGACTTCGTTCGCCGCGTTGAGCACCACCGGCGCCGACGTCGCTTCCCCGAGCACCGCGCGCGCCAGCCGAAGCGCCGGGAACCGCTGGGTGTCGGGCGCTTCGAAGGTCAGTGACCCGATCCGCGCGAGGTCGAGCCGCTCGGCCGGGGTCGCCATCCGCTCGGGCCACGCCAGCGTGTGCGCGATCGGGATTCGCATGTCGGGGCTGCCGAGCTGGGCGAGCGTCGACCCGTCGACATATTCGACCATCGAATGGATCACCGACTGGGGATGGACGAGAATGTCGATCCGCTCGGCGGGGAGCGCGAACAGGTGGTAGGCCTCGATCAGCTCGAGCCCCTTGTTCATCATCGTCGCGCTGTCGACGCTGATCTTCGCGCCCATCGACCAATTGGGATGGGCGACCGCCTGCGCCGGGGTCATCGCCGCCATCTCGTCGCGGCTCTTCGTGCGGAACGGGCCGCCGCTCGCGGTCAGCACCAACCTTGCGACATGGTCGACGGATGAGCCGGCAAGGCACTGGAATATCGCGTTATGTTCGCTGTCGACCGGCAGGATCGTCGCCCCCGACGCCTTCGCCGCCCCGGTCATCAGCGCACCGGCGGTGACCAGCGCTTCCTTGTTCGCCAGCGCGACCGTTGTCCCCGCCTCGAGCGCGGCCATCACCGGCTCGAGACCCGCGCAGCCGACGATCGCCGCCATTACCCAGTCGGCGTCGGCCCGCGCCGCCTCGACCAGCGCCGACTTGCCCGCCGCCGCCTCGCACCCGCTCCCCGCGAGCGCGTCGCGAAGCGCAGGCAGCCCGGCCTCGTCGCCGATCACCGCGAGCCTGGCGCGGGTGCGCCTGGCGGCAGCGGCGAGCTTCTCGACATTGGTCGCCGCGGTCAGCGCGACCACCTCGTAATCGCCCGGCGAGCGCTCGATCAGGTCGAGCGTCGAGCCGCCGACCGAGCCGGTCGCGCCGAGGATCGACACGCGCTTGGTCACAGCAGCCCCGCCAGCGTCGCCGCCGCGGTCAGGCTCGCGACCACCACCAGCCCGTCGAGCCGGTCGAGCGCCCCGCCGTGGCCGGGCAGCAGATTGCCGCTGTCCTTGACCCCTGCGCGCCGCTTCAGCCCACTTTCGAACAGATCGCCCAGCTGCGCCGCGACCGCGAACGGCGCGGCGAGCCAGTAGGCATTGGCGGGGAGCATCACCGTGCGCGCCCACACCGCCGCCAGCAGCGTCGCGATCACCACCCCGCCGACCAATCCCGCCCAGGTCTTATTCGGGCTGACCGACGGCGCGAGCTTGGGCCCGCCGATCGTCCGTCCCGCGAAATAGGCGCCGATGTCGGTCGACCAGGTGACCACGAACACCCAGACGAGCAGCTCGAGCCCCATCGGGGCGCCGTCGATCGCATAGCGGTCGCGGATCCACAGCAGCGACAGCGCGGGGACGAGCGCGTAGACGAAACCCGCGACCTGCCAGCCGATTCCCCAGCGCGCGACCATCCGCCGCCATTCGAACAGCATCGCCACCGCCGCCAGCGCGACGAGGCTGGCGAAGACGTAGCCGCCTAGCACCGCGGCGATCAGCGCCGCCGCGATCATGAGCACGCCGAGCACGCTGCGCTTGGCGAGTTCGCTCATCGCCCGCCGAACCGCCGCTGGCGCCCGGCATAGGCGGCCAGCGCGTCGTTGAACGCCGCCTCGTCGAAATCTGGCCAGAGAATGTCGAGGAATACCAGCTCGGCATAGGCCGCCTGCCAAAGCAGGAAATTGCTCAACCGAAGCTCGCCCGAGGTACGGATCAGCAGGTCGAGATCCGGCAGCCCGGCGGTCTGGAGCCCCGCCGCCATCGCCTGCTCGTCGATCCCCTCGGGGTCGATCTCGCCCGCCTTCGCCAGCACCGCGAGCCGCTTCGCCGCCGCGGTAAGCTCGGCGCGCGAGCCATAGTTGAGCGCGATGTTGAGCGTCAGCCGCGTGTTCGCCGCGGTGCGCTCGACCGCCTTTTGAAGCCGCTGGCCGAGCTCGCTGCCGAACGCCTCGGGATGGCCGATCAGCTGGAGCCGGACTTTTTCCTTCTCCAGCGTCTTGAGCTCGCGCTCGAGGTAGAAGCGCATCAGCCCGGTCAGGTCGGCGATCTCGTCGTCACTGCGCCGCCAGTTTTCCGAGGAAAAGGCGTAGATGGTCAACACCTCGACCCCGGCATCGGCGGCGGCGCGCATCGCCTTTCGCACTGCTTCCGCCCCGGCCCGGTGGCCGGCGACGCGCGGCAGCCCGCGCTTGGTCGCCCAGCGCCCGTTGCCGTCCATGATGATCGCGACGTGGCGGGGCACCGGGTGCCCCGAACCGTCGCGATCGACATGGCCCGCGGATCGCCCGTCGACTTCGCTCGGGACGAACGGAGTCGGTGTCGACGTCACTTGCCGAGGATTTCCTGTTCCTTGGTCTGGAACGCGGCGTCGATGTCCTTGATGATGTCGTCGGTCATCTTCTGCACTTCGGTGTCGAGCCGCTTGTGCTCGTCCTCGCTGATTTCCTTTTTCTTCTCGTCGGTCTTGAGCGCGTCCATCCCGTCGCGCCGGACGTTGCGGACCGCGACCTTCGCCTTTTCGGCATATTGGCCGGCCAGCTTGGCGAGTTCCTTGCGCCGTTCCTCGGTGAGGTCGGGGATCGGCAGGCGGATCATCTGCCCGTCGACGATCGGGTTGATCCCGAGCCCGGCGTTGCGGATCGCCTTTTCGACCGCGGTCAGGTTCGACCGGTCCCACACCTGGACCGAAATCAGCCGCGGCTCGGGCACCGACACGGTCGCGACCTGGTTGAGCGGCATGTTCGCGCCATAGACCTCGACCTGTACCGGATCGAGCAGCGCGGTCGACGCGCGGCCGGTGCGAAGCCCGCCGAGGTCGTTCTTGAGGTTGTCGAGCGCACCGGTCATCCGGCGCTGGATATCGCTCTTGTCGTAGGCGGGCATCGCTCTCTTACTCCTTGGTTTCGACGATCGTCGCGGTGCCGTCCCCGGCAAGGACCCGGGCAAGGTTGCCGGCCTCGCGGATGTTGAACACCACGATCGGGATATCATTGTCGCGGCACAGCGCGACCGCGGACGCGTCCATCACCTTGAGGTCGTCGGCCAGTACCTTGTCGAAGCCGATCGTCTCGTAGCGCTTGGCGTCGGCCTTCTTCTTCGGGTCGCCGTCATAGACCCCGTCGACGCTGGTCCCCTTGAACAGCGCGTCGCACTTCATCTCGGCGGCGCGGAGCGCGGCGCCGGTGTCGGTGGTGAAATAGGGGCTTCCCACCCCGGCGGCGAAGATCACCACCCGGCCCTTGGCGAGATGGCGCTCGGCGCGGCGGCGGATCACCGGCTCGCACACCTGGTCCATCTTGATCGCCGACATGACTCGGGTCTCGACCCCCTGCTGCTCGAGCGCGTTCTGCATCGCCAGCGCGTTCATCACCGTTGCCAGCATGCCCATGTAATCGGCCTGCGCGCGGTCCATGCCCTTGGCCGCCCCCGCCATGCCGCGGAAGATGTTGCCCCCGCCGATGACCAGGCACAGCTCGAGCCCGGTCTCCTTCGCCGCCTTCACCTCGGCGGCCATGTTGGCGACCGTGTCGGGATCGATTCCGAACTGGCCCGGCCCCATCAGCGCCTCGCCCGACAGCTTCAGCAGGATGCGGTTGAAGCGCGGAAAGGTCATGCAATCTCCGGTCAAAGGAAACGGGGCGGAAAGGCGCTTTAAGACGCCCCCGCCCCGCTGCCAACCGCTGAAACGCGGTCGATCAATTTGTGTTACGCGACCGGCTGCGGCACGCCCGAGGCGGCGGCGACTTCGGCGGCGAAGTCGCTCTCGGCCTTCTCGATGCCTTCGCCCAGCTGGAAGCGCTGGTAGGCCTTCAACGTGATCGGCGAGCCCGCCTCGTTGCCCGCCTGCGCGACGACGTCGGCGACCGGGGTCTTGTTGTCCATCACGAACAGCTGGCTGAGCAGCGCATTTTCCTTGCGGAACTTGGCCATCGTGCCCTCGACCATCTTTTCGACGATGTTGGCCGGCTTGCCGCTTTCGGCCGCCTTTTCCATCGCGATCGCCTTTTCGCGCGCCATCAGGTCGGTGTCGAGATCGTCGCCGTTGAGCGCGAGCGGGTTGGCCGCGGCGATGTGCATCGCGATCTGCTTGCCAAGCGCCTGGAGCGTCTCGGCCGGCGCCGCGCTCTCGAGCGCGACGAGCACGCCGATCTTGCCCATGTTCGGAGCGGCGGCATTGTGGACGTAGCTGACGACCGCGCCCTCACCGACCTCGAGCACCGCGGTGCGGCGAAGCGACTGGTTCTCGCCGATGGTGGCGATATTGTCGGTCAGCTTCTCCTCGACCGACCCGCCGCCCGGATAGGCCGCCGTCTTGAGCGCCTCGACGTCGCCGCCGGCCCCGAGCGCCAGCTTGCTGACCTCGCGGACGAACTCCTGGAACTGCTCGTTCTTGGCGACGAAGTCGGTTTCCGAGTTGACCTCGACCACCGCGCCCTTGGTGCCGTCGACCGCGACCCCGACGAGCCCCTCGGCGGCGGTGCGCCCGGCCTTCTTGGCGGCGGCGGCGAGGCCCTTGGCGCGAAGCCAGTCGACCGACGCTTCCATGTCGCCGCCGTTTTCGGCCAGCGCCTTCTTGCAGTCCATCATGCCGGCGCCGGTGCGCTCGCGCAGTTCCTTCACCGTAGCGGCGGTGATCTCAGCCATGTCTAATCCTTCCACAGGCAAATATGGGCGACGCGTCGCCGGGTTGCCCCCGCGACGCGTCCCCGAAAGTCAAACGCGAAGCGGGTCAGGCCTCGAGCGCAGCCTCGACCGGCGGCTCGGCCATCGCGCCGATGTCCTCGCCGCGCGACTGGCGCTCGCCGGTCTTGCCGGCGTTGGCGGCATTGGCGATCACCTCGCAATAGAGGCGGATGGCGCGGCTTGCGTCGTCGTTGCCCGGCACCGGGAAAGCGATCCCCGTCGGGTTCGAGTTCGAATCGAGGATCGCGACGACCGGGATGCCCAGCACGTTGGCTTCCTTGATCGCCAGCTCTTCCTTGTTGGTGTCGACGACGAACATCACGTCGGGCAGCCCGCCCATGTCGCGGATGCCGCCGAGCGACTTCTCGAGCTTGTCGCGCTCGCGGGTCTGCTGGAGCACTTCTTTCTTGGTCAGGCCCGCGGTGTCGCCGCTCAGCTGCTCCTCGAGCGTCTTGAGGCGCTTGATCGAGTTGCTGACCGTCTTCCAGTTGGTGAGCATGCCGCCCAGCCAGCGATGGTTGACGAAATGCTGGCCGCTGGCACGCGCCGCGTCGGCGATCGCGTCCTGCGCCTGGCGCTTGGTGCCGACGAACAGCACCTTGCCGCCGCGCGCGGCGGTCTGCTGGACGAAGTCGAGCGCGCGGGCGAACAGCGGCACGCTCTGCGACAGGTCGATGATGTGGACGCCGTTGCGGTCGCCGAAAATGTACGGCTTCATCCGCGGGTTCCAGCGGTGGGTCTGGTGGCCGAAGTGGGCGCCAGCTTCGAGCAATTGCTGCATCGTGACGACATTGGTCGCCATAGGGATAGTCTCCTTCCGGTTAGGCCTCGATGGAGCCAGTCACCTGCCTTGCGGCGGGCACCGGTATGGCGGCTCCATCTGCGGGATGAGCGGCCCCCTAAAGCAACTCTCCAATCTTTTCAAGCGCTTCGGAAATGAGAACATTCGAAGAACGAATTTGCTTGACCAGACAAGAACATTGAGGGAACATGGCGCCAGAACAGACCGGAATTGGCCGAAAACGGAACGAATTGCGCGTTGCGGGGTTGGCTGGAACGAAAAGGGAAACGCCGATGATTCTCGCACCATTCGCCACCGCCGCCGTTCTCGCCACCCTGTGGCTCGTCGTGAAGCTCGCGCTCGACTGGGCCGCCGAGGACGGTTCGAAGATCGTCGCCGCGCTCAAGGGCAGGTCGTGGGCGGCGCAGCCCGAACCGACCTATCGCGCGGTTACCGTGCGCTACCAGCCTCGGGCAGGGTCGGTTCGCCGTCCGCTGCGCGCCGCGGCGGCGTGGCGCGACGCCGCCTGACCGCGGCATAGCTCGCCAGGCTCCACGGGATGGTGGCGAGATAGCCTAGGGTCACCACCAGCAACGCCTGGAACGGCGCGACGACCAGGCTCGCGCCGAGCAGCACGACCAGCAGCAGCGCGATCATCCGCCACTGCTGGCGAATCCGGATCGACGACCAGCTGAAGGTCGGGATCGCCGAGATCATCAGCACCGCGACGAACAGCGTCCACGGCAGCACGATCCGCCAATCCTCGAACAGCGCGTTGTCGGTCACCAGCCACAGCAGGATCGGGACGAAGGCCAGCCCCGCTCCCGCCGGCGCCGGCACCCCGGTGTTGAACCCGGCCGACTTGTGCGGCTGGTAGTCGGCGTCGATCCGCGAATTGTAGCGCGCCAGCCGAAGCGCGCAGCAGACCGCGAGCGCGAGCGAGGCGATCCAGCCGAAGCGCGGCGCGGCATGGAGCGACCAGAGGAACAGGATCAGGGCCGGCGCGGTACCGAACGCGATATTGTCGCTGAGCGAATCGAGCTCCTCGCCGAACTTGCTCTGCGCCCGGAGCGCGCGCGCGATCCGTCCGTCCATCCCGTCGAGCACGCCCGCGCCGACGACCGCGAGCAGCGCCTTGTCCCAGTGATGGTCGATCCCGAACCGGATCCCGGTCAGCCCGAGGCACAGCGCCATCGCCGTCACCGCGTTCGGGACGAACGCGCGAAACGGAAAGGCGCGGACCGGCGGTTCGCTCACTGGCTGGTGCCGTTGCGCACGACCGTCGCGCCGATCTCGCCGAGGATCGTTTCGCCCGCGATCGTCCGCTGGCCGAGCAGCACGGTCGGCGCGGTGCCCTCGGGCAAATAGACGTCGACCCGGCTGCCGAAGCGGATCAGGCCGACCCGTTCGCCCGCGCGGACCCGGTCGCCTTCGCGGACGAAGGCCAGGATCCGCCGCGCCACCAGCCCGGCGATCTGGGTGAACCCGATCAGCGTCCCGTCGTCGCCCTCGACGAGGAAATGCTGCCGCTCATTGTCCTCGCTCGCCTTGTCGAGGTCGGCGTTGACGAACTTGCCCGGCACATAGGCCATCTTGCGGATCGTTCCCGCGATCGGCGCTCGGTTGATGTGGACGTCGAACACGCTCATGAAAATCGACACGCGGGTGAAGGTGCCGGCAAGGCTCGCCGACAACTCGGGCGGTGGCGGCACCTGGACGATCATCGTCACCAGCCCGTCGGCGGGGGCGATGATCAGCTTGGGATCGCTCGGCGTGGTCCGCACCGGGTCGCGAAAGAAGGCGGCGACCCAGATCGTCAGCCCGGTCAGCAGCCACGCCAGCGACGGGCTCAGCCAATAGGCGCAAAAGGCGATGAAGCCGGCGACGACGACGAACTTGCGCCCCTCGGGATGGACCTGCGGGAAACGCCACTTGACCGCGGTCAGCTGGCTGTCGGGATTTTGGATCTGGGACATGAGCGTTCCTCTAGGGGCAAGGGCAGGAGCCTGCAATCCGGCCCGCCGTTTCGCCCGGTTGCCTTGCCCGCGCACGCGTCTTAAGGCCCGCGCCAACCCCTTCCAGTCAGGAACGAACATGGCCAAGATCAAGGTGAAGAACCCGGTCGTCGAGATCGACGGCGACGAGATGACCCGCATCATCTGGCAGTGGATCCGCGAAAAACTGATCCTGCCCTATCTCGACGTCGACCTGCTCTACTACGACCTCGGGATCGAAAAGCGCGACGAGACCGACGACCAGATCACCATCGATGCCGCCAACGCGATCCTCGAACATGGCGTGGGGGTGAAGTGCGCGACGATCACCCCCGACGAGGCGCGGGTCGAGGAATTCGGGCTGAAGAAGATGTGGAAGTCGCCCAACGGGACGATCCGCAACATCCTCGGCGGCGTGGTCTTCCGCGAGCCGATCGTAATCGACAACATTCCCCGTCTGATCCCCGGCTGGACCGACCCGATCGTGGTCGGCCGCCATGCGTTCGGCGACCAGTACAAGGCGACCGACTTCAAGGTGCCGGGCAAGGGCAAGCTCAGCATCAAGTGGGTCGGCGAGAATGGCGAGGAGATCGAGCACGAGGTGTTCGACTTCCCCTCATCGGGGGTCGCGATGGGGATGTACAACCTCGACGAATCGATCCGCGACTTCGCCCGCGCCAGCCTCAACTACGGGCTGCAGCGCAAGTGGCCGGTCTACCTGTCGACCAAGAACACCATCCTCAAGGCCTATGACGGCCGGTTCAAGGACATCTTCCAGGAGGTCTACGACGCCGAGTTCAAGGCCGACTTCGAAAAGGCGGGGATCGAGTATCAGCACCGGCTGATCGACGACATGGTCGCCTCGGCGCTTAAATGGTCGGGCAAGTTCGTGTGGGCGTGCAAGAATTACGACGGCGACGTCCAGTCGGACCAGGTCGCGCAGGGGTTCGGCTCGCTGGGGCTGATGACCAGCGTGCTGATGACCCCCGACGGCAAGACGGTCGAGGCCGAGGCGGCGCACGGCACGGTGACCCGCCACTACCGCCAGCACCAGCAGGGCAAGGCGACCTCGACCAACCCGATCGCGTCGATCTTCGCGTGGACCGGGGGGCTGAAGTTCCGCGGGCGGATCGACGAGACTCCCGAGGTTGTCCGCTTCGCCGAGACGCTCGAGCGGGTGTGCGTCGAGACGGTCGAGGAAGGCAAGATGACCAAGGACCTCGCGATCCTGGTCGGGCCCGACCAGCCGTGGATGACCACCGAGCAGTTCTTCGAGGCGATCGTCGAGAACCTCGAGAAGGCGATGGCCCCGGCCTAACGTCGCAAAAGCCAGCGTCTGACCGGACCTTTTCGTGACCTTAAGCGAGGGAGCGCCGGTCAGGCGGTGGCCGAAGATCCTGGCGAATCCAATCGCGCGGCCCTGCCGGCGGACGTCATGACGTCACTCTGGCAGGACCGTCGCGAATAGGACAGGCCTTTTCGGTCAGGCCTTCCTGAGCGCGCCCGGCTTGTGCGCGGCGACGGCGCCGCTCTTCCCGCTCTTGACCAGATATTCGGGATTGTCGGCCGAGGCCGCCACCTTGTGCCCCTTGATCGAGGTCGGCCGGGTGAGCTTCTTCACCACCTTGCCGGTCGAGTGACCGCCGCTGCTGTCCCAGGCGACCTTGTCGCCAGCCTTGAGTGTCTTCGTCATCGCCGCCCAACGCGCCGCGCGGCGCATGGGTCCGGTGACAGCGCGGCGCCACCGTGCTTCAAGGGGCCATGGCCGGCCCCTCCCCTTCGCTCGGAAGCGGATTTTCCGACGCGCTGACCATCCTCGGCGCGGCGGGGATCGTCATTCCCGCCTTCGCCCGGCTGAAGATCAACCCGGTCATCGGCTTCCTCATCGTCGGGGTGATCGCCGGGCCGTTCGCGCTCGGCGGGGTCGCCGAGACGCACCGCTGGCTCGAGCCGTTCGTGATCAGCGACCCGCACGGGATCGAGCCGTTCGCCGAGCTCGGCATCATCCTGCTGCTGTTCACCATCGGGCTCGAATTGAGCTTCCGCCGGCTGGTGGCGATGCGGCGGCAGGTGTTCGGGATCGGCGCGACCGAGCTGGTCGGCGGGGCGGCGCTGATCGCGCTGTTCCTCGCGGCGACCGGCACCCCCTTCCCCGCCGCGGGCTGGCTGGCGGTGGCGCTGGCGATGAGCTCGACCGCGCTGGTTCTTCCGATCGCGGGCCAGACGAGCGCGGGGCTGGACGGCGCGGTCGGGCGTGGCGCGCTGGCGATGCTGCTGTTCGAGGATCTGGCGCTGGTCCCGCTGCTGCTGCTGCTCGGCGCGGGGGGCGACTGGGGGCAGACCGCGCTTTATGGCGCGGTCGCGATCCTCGCCGTCCTGCTGGTCGGGCGCTATGCCCTGCCCAGCCTGTTCGCGCAGGCGGCGCGGGCGAAGAAGCCCGAGCTGTTCCTCGCCATTTCGCTGCTGACCGTGATCCTCGCCGCCGGGGCGACCGGCAAGGCCGGGCTGTCGCCGATCCTCGGCGCGCTGCTCGCCGGGCTGCTGATCGCCGAGACCGACTATGCCCACGAGGTCGAGATGGTGGTCGAGCCGTTCAAGGGGCTCGCGCTCGGGGTCTTCCTGATCACCGTGGGGATGCGGATCGACCCGCGCGCGCTGGCGAGCGACTGGCCGCGGCTGCTCGGCGCGCTGGCGGTGGTGATCGCGCTCAAGGCGATCGTCACCGGGCTGCTGTTATTCGCGACCAAGGCGCGGCGCGGGGTGGCGGCGGAGACCGGGCTGCTGATGGCCAGCCCCGGCGAGACGACGCTGATCCTGCTCGGCGCGGCGGGGACCGCCAAGGTCCTGGGGGCCGACGCGGTCGCCTTCTGGTCGGCGGTGAGCGCGCTGGGGATGATGGTGACCCCGCTGCTGGCGAGCGCGGGGCGGTGGACCGCGGGCCGGGTCGACCGGGGCGCGGCCGAATTGCCAGCGCCCGGCGAGATCGACGGGGCGACGCTCGTGTTCGGCTTCGGCCGGGTCGGGCGGATGGTGGCGACGATGCTGGAGCGGCACGGGCGCGCGGCGATCGGGATCGACAGCGACATCGACGGGGTCAAGGCGGCGCGCGCCGACGGCTACGCGGTGCGGTTCGGCGACGTCGCGCGCAAGGAGCTGGTCGAAAAGCTCGACCTGGCCCGCGCGGCGGCGGCGGTGCTGACGATGGACGACCCGGTGCTGACCACGCGGCTGACCGAGCGGCTTCGCGCGCGTCACCCGACGTTGCCGATCATCGCCCGCGCGCGCGACGCCGCCCACGCCGCCGCGCTCTATCGCGCAGGGGTGACCGACGCGGTGCCCGAGGCGCTCGAGGCGTCGCTCCAGCTTTCCGAGGCGGTGCTGGTCGACATCGGGGTGGCGATGGGGCCGGTGATCGCGAGCATCCACGAGCGGCGCAGCGAGCTTCGCGCGCAGATCATGGACGAGGGCGCGCTCGACGTCGCGCCGCGGCTAGGGCGGCGGCGGGTGCGCGACATGGGAACATCGACGCCGCCCGGCGCTTGAGCGTCACATATGAGCGACGACATCCTCGACTGCCTGGTGATCGGCGGCGGCCCGGCGGGGCTGACCGCGGCAATCTACCTGTCGCGCTATCACCTCGACATCCTCGTGGTCGACAGCGGCGAGAGCCGCGCCGCGACGATCCCGTGCAGCCACAACCATGCCGGCTATCCGGACGGGATCAACGGCGAGGAACTGCTCGAGAAGATGCGCGAGCAGGCGCGCAAATACGGCACGCGGATCGAGCGCGGACGGGTCAGCCGGCTCGAGGTGCGGGGCGAGCATGACTTCGAGGCCGAATGGGGCGCGGGGCCGGTGCGCGCGCGGACCGTGCTGCTGGCGACCGGGGTGACCAACCGCCGCCCGCCGATGGACGAGGCGGCGCACGACGACGCGTTGGCGCGCGGGCTGGTCCGCTACTGCCCGATCTGCGACGGTTACGAGGTGACCGACAAGCCGGTCGGGATCATCGGCAATGCGGCGCGCGGGCCGGGCGAGGCGATGTTCCTTCGCGGCTATACGCCCGACGTGACGCTGATCGAGCCCGACGGACCGCTCGCGCTCAGCAACGACGACCGGGCGAGGCTGGAGGCGGCGAAGGTGCGGCTGGTCGACGGGCCGATCGTGGCGATCGAGCCGGGCGCGGACGAGATCGTCGTGCGGGTCGAGGGCGGCGAAACGCTGGCCTTCGCGAGCGTCTACCCGGCGCTCGGCAGCGACATTCACAACCAGCTGGCGAAGATGGTCGGGGCCAAGCTCAGCGACGATGCCTGCGTGCTGGTCGACGGGCACCAGCGATGCAGCGTGACGGGGCTCTACGCGGCGGGGGACGTGGTCAAGGGGCTCGACCAGATCAGCCACGCGATGGGCGAAGGCGGGGTCGCCTCGACCACGATCCGCAACGACCTGGCGGCGGTTCGGCCGCTGCTTCGCGAAGAAGAGTGCGCCTAGGCGAGGTAGACGGGATCGAGCACGATCCGGGCGTCGACGAGGTCGGCAATGCCGGGCCTGAACGGGATCAGCGCGCGCTTGCCGCTGGCCAGTTCGACTTCGAGCAGGTCGCCGGCGCCGAAATTCTCGACCGCGACGACCGAGCCGACGGTGGCGTCGGCGGCGTCGAAGCAGGTCAGGCCGATCAGGTCGGCGTGGTAATATTCGCCGTCCTTGAGCGGGGGAAGGTCGGCGCGATCGACCTCGATGAGCGTGCCGCGAAGCGCCTCGGCGGCCTCGCGCGTCGCGACCCCGTCGATCCGGGCGATCGGGCCGTTCGAGCCGTCGCGGATGGCGAGCGCGCGGGGCTCGCCGCCGACGAACAGCGTGGCGTGGCGGGCGAGGCTGTCGAGGCTGTCGGCGAACAGCTTCAGGCGAACCTCGCCCCTGACGCCGTGCGCGCCGGCGACCGCGGCGAGCGCAATGCGCTTGTCGGGAGCCGGCGCGGTCACGGGCTTACTCGGCCTTTTCGCCCTCGGCCTCGGCGACCGGGGCCTCGTCGGCGCTCGCGGCCTCTTCGGCGGCCGGCGCATCGGGGGCGGCTTCGCCCTCGGCCGGGGCCTGGCTGCTCTCGCCGGTCACCGCGGCGGCATCGTCGCCGGCGTCGCTGTCGGGGGTCGCCTCGTTAACGTCGGCGGTACTCGGGGCGGCGGGCGCTTCCTCGGCCGGGGCTTCTTCGGGAGCCGGGGCGGCGGCGGCGGCAGCGGCCTCCGCGGCTTCGGCGGCCTTGGCGGCGCGGGTCTCGGCGCGATCCTTTTCGTTCTTGCCCTGCTCGCCCTTCTTCGGGTTGTTGCGGGCGGCGCGCTCGCGGATGCCGGCGGCATCGAGGAAGCGGGCGACGCGGTCCGACGGCTGGGCGCCGACGCTCAGCCAGTGGGCGGCGCGCTCGCCGTCGAGCTTGACGCGGTCGGGCGAATCCTTGGCGAGGAGCGGGTTGTAGGTGCCGATCTTCTCGATGAAGCGGCCGTCACGCGCGTTGCGCGAGTCGGCGACGACGATGCGGTAATAGGGGCGCTTCTTGCTGCCACCCCGGGCGAGACGAATTGCAACTGCCATGTGTTAGGTCCTTTCAGTAACTATCTATTTTTTCGAGAATTTGTCGAAACCGGGCGGAAGGTTGAAGGGCGAGGCACCGCCGGGCAGGCCGGGGAGCTGGCCGCCCCCGAGACCCCCGCCACCAAGGCCGCCAAGCGCCTTTTCCATCCCGCCGCCCGAGAACATCGCGGCGAGCTTGCCGAAGCCGCCGAGCTTCTTCAGCCGCTTCATCGCGTTGGCCATTTCGAGGTGCATCTTGAGCAGCTTGTTGACCTCCTGCACCGAGGTGCCGCTGCCCTTGGCGATGCGGATCTTGCGCTTGGCGTTGATGATGTCGGGGCGCGCGCGTTCCTTGGCGGTCATCGAGCTCATCATCGCCTCGAGCCGGACCAGCGCCTTGTCGTCGACCGCGCCGGGCTTGGCGAGGCCCTTCATCCCCGGAAGCATCCCGGCGAGCGCGCCGAGGCCGCCCATCCGCTTCATCTGCTGGATCTGCATGGCGAGGTCGTCGAGGTCGAACTTGCCCTTCGCCATCTTGGCGGCGAGCTTCTCGGCCTCCTCGACCTGGACGGTCTCGGCAGCGCGCTCGACGAGGCTGACGACGTCGCCCATGCCGAGGATCCGCCCCGCGACGCGCGACGGGTGGAATGCCTCGAGCGCGTCGAGCCCCTCGCCGGTGCCGGCGAACTTGATCGGCTTGCCGGTGACCGCGCGCATCGAGAGCGCCGCGCCACCGCGCGCATCGCCGTCCATCCGGGTGAGGACGACGCCCGACAGCTCGACCTCGCCGGCGAAGCCCTTGGCGACGTTGACCGCGTCCTGCCCGGTAAGGCTGTCGACGACGAGCAGCGTCTCGACCGGCTTCGCGGCGGTGGCGACCGCCTTCATCTCGGCCATCAGCGCGTCGTCGACGTGGAGGCGGCCGGCGGTGTCGAGCAGGAGGACGTCGTAGCCCTGGAGGCGGGCGGATTGCAGGGCTCGCCCTGCAATCTCGACCGGGGGCTGGCCGGCGACGATCGGCAGCGTATCGACTCCCGCCTGGCGGCCGAGCACGGCGAGCTGCTCCTGCGCCGCCGGGCGGGCGACGTCGAGCGAGGCCATGAGGACCTTCTTGCGCTCGCGCTCCTTGAGCCGCTTGGCGAGCTTGGCGGTGGTGGTGGTCTTGCCCGAGCCCTGCAGGCCGACCATCATCACGACCGCAGGCGGATTGACGTCGAGGTGGAGCGCGGCCCCCTGCCCGTCCGTGCCTTCGCCGCCGAGCATCTCGACCAGCGCGTCGTGGACGATCTTGACCACCATCTGGCCGGGCGTGACCGAGCGAATGACGTCCTGCCCGACCGCCTGCTCGGTCGCCTTGTCGACGAAGTCACGCGCAACGGGGAGCGCGACGTCGGCCTCGAGCAGCGCGACGCGCACCTCGCGCATCGCCGCCCGCACGTCGGCCTCCGACAGGGCGCCGCGGCCGCGGAGCTTGTCGAAGACGCCGCCGAGGCGATCGCTAAGGCTGTCGAACATCCAGAATCCTCACCAAACCCACGGACGACAACGCAAACGACGCCGGCGGGTGAGGCTTCACCGGCCAGCGTGCCCCGAGAGGCGTCAGCGATGTCTGTCCGTTAAGACAGCCGCGCCCCTACGCGAGAGGGGCGGCGAGGTCAAGTTTTTGGGGGATCGAACACCGAGCTGCAACGCAGCGCCTTGCGCAATATGTCGGGCGGCAGACCCGGCTGGGGCACTGGCTTGATACCGAGTTGCTCGCCCAAGCCGAGTTCACCGCCGATGTCTATCTCCTCGACCTGGACTAGCGGACCGAGCCGGGCGATCGCGGCGCGGAGGAGGCGTCGGTCGGCGAGGCTCACCGCGCCCGGCTCGGCGAACCCGCTGATGCGGTCGATGAAGTCGCGCTGGCTCTTCGACACCTGGTCGAGCACCGCGACGCCGTCGTAGAACATCGCGTAATTCTGGCGGATGTCGGCGGGGAGATGGCGGAACGTCTCGGCGTCGCGGCTGTCCCAGGCACTTCGCGAGATACCGATGTTGACCGGTGTTCGCGGGTACAGCGCGGGCATGGGGGACCCCGTTCGCGCCCGGTCGAGCCACGCGCTCATGTCGGCGAGCCGGCGATGGTCGCAATCGAACTGCCTGGCGCGGAACAGGTAGGCGTAAAGGTCCATGCCGATTTCATGGTCGATCGTCTGGCGGAAGGCGGCGACGTCCTGCCGCTCCTGCCACGCCTGTGCCGCCTGCTGCGCGCCGAGCGCGAGGAGGACGCCGAGGACGATCACGCCGACCTCGCCCGCGAAGGCGCGCCAGCCGTGGAGCGGTTGCGGTGGTTTCATGGCCAGCCCCCTGCCTTCGGTCCCCCTGCCCCGCAGCTAAGCCCGGGCGGGCGGCAAATGCAATCAGGGCTTGGGCTTGGCTCCGCCCCCGCCCCCGCGGGGACCGCCGCCACCCGGACGCGGGCCGCGCGGGCCCGGGGTGCCGGGGCCGCGGCGGCCGGGGGTGCGGCGGTTGTCGCGGCGGTCGCCGGGGTCGCGGCGTTCGCGTTCGGGGACCCGGTCGAGCGGGCGGCTGGTCTGCACCGTGCCCTTGGGGCCGACGACATAGCCGTCCTTCAGCAGCTGGGCGAAGGCCGAGCGGACCGACTCGCGGATCGAGTCCTGGAGCGGCCTGGGCAGGTCGGCGAAGGCGGTGTTGGGGTGGAGCGACTGGAGGTCGCGGAGCATGACGTTGGGGACTCCGCCCGCGGCCGCCTTCGCCGCGGCGATCGCGTCGACCAGGGCGGAAAAGAGGATGCCCTGCATGACTTCGCTGGCGGCTCGCTGCACTCGTCGTCTCCTTCGCGCGGTGGACTCGCGCGTGCCCGCTCCCTAAGTCGCGCGGCGTGACGCGGCAATTCCATAAGATGCACGGGCTGGGGAATGATTTCGTCATCCTCGACGCGCGCAGCGACCCGGTGGCGATCGACGCGGCGCTGGCGGCGGCGCTGTGCGACCGGCGGACGGGGATTGGCTGCGACCAGCTGATCCGGCTGTCGCCGAGCGCGGTGGCCGAGGTGCGGATGGACATCTGGAACCCCGACGGGTCGGTCGCCGAGGCGTGCGGTAACGCCAGCCGCTGCGTGGTCGCGCTGACCGGTGCGGCGAGCATCGAGACCGACGGCGGGGTCATCGCGGGGGCGGCCGACGGCGAGGAGGTCGAGGTCGAGCTGGTCGAGCCGCGGTTCGAGTGGGACTCGATCCCGCTCGCCGACCCGGTCGATACGCGGCCGGTGCCGTGCGGCTGGGGGGCGCTGGAAGGCGGCGACGCGGTCAACGTCGGCAACCCGCATATCGTGTTTTTCGTCGAAGCCTTGGACGCTATCCCGTTGGAAACATTGGGGCCGGTGGTCGAGCACGATCCGATCTTCCCCGAGCGGGTCAACGTCAACGTCGCCGAAGTGGTCGCGGGCGGGCTGCGGCTGCGGACGTGGGAGCGCGGGGCCGGGGCGACGCTGGCGTGCGGGACAGGGGCGTGCGCGAGCGCGATCGCGGCGATCCGGCGCGGGCTGGTCGGCTCGCCGGTGAAGGTGACGATGCCGGGCGGCGCGCTGACGATCGGCTGGGCGCCGGGGGAAAAGGTGCGGATGCGTGGAAGCGCGACGCACGTGTTCACGGGCAGTATCGACTTGGAAGCGCTTTGAGCGTCGAGACGCTTTCGATGGCGTCTTCCGACGCAAGCGTCGAGACGCTTTCGATGGCGTCTTCCGACGCACGCGTCGAGACGCTGACCTTGGGCTGCCGGCTCAACTTCGCCGAGAGCGAGGCGATGCGGACGCTGGCACCGGCGGGGTCGCTGGTCGTCAACAGCTGCGCGGTGACGAACGAAGCGGTGCGGCAGACCCGGCAAGCGATCCGGCGGGCGTGGCGCGAGGCGCCCGGGCGGCCGATCATCGTCACCGGCTGCGCGGCGGAACTCGACCCCGGGGCGTTCGCGGCGATGCCCGAGGTGGCGCGAGTGATCGGCAATGCCGACAAATATCGCCGCGATGCTTTTTCGAGCGAAAACAAGGTGGTGCGCGGTGACGTCATGGCGGCAGGCGTGCCGCCGGTGGCGGCCGGTTTCCTGTCGCGGGTGCGCTCGTTCGTCGCGGTCCAAACCGGGTGCGACCATCGCTGCACCTTCTGTTCGATCTGGCAGGCGCGCGGGGCCTCGCGCTCGCTGGCCTACGAGGCGGTGCGCGACGCGGTCGCGCGCGAGCTCGACGCGGGCGCGCGCGAGATCGTGCTGACCGGGGTCGACGTGACCGATTACGCGGGCGGGCTCGGGACGCTTTGCCAGCGGCTGCTGCGCGACCTGCCTGCCCTCGCCCGGCTGCGGCTGTCCTCGCTCGACAGCGTCGAGCTCGACGGCGCGCTGCTCGAGCTGGTCGACGGCGAGCCGCGACTGATGCCGCATCTCCACCTCTCGCTCCAGGCCGGGGACGATTTGGTGCTCAAGCGGATGCGGCGGCGTCATTCGCGTGCGCAGGCGGTGGCGACGGTCGAGCGGCTGAAGCGGCGGCGTGACGTCACCATCGGTGCCGACCTGATCGCCGGATTCCCGACCGAGAGCGAGGAAGCAGCGGCGAACACGCGCGCGCTGATCGACGATTGCGACATCGTGGCGGCGCACGTCTTTCCCTATTCGGCGCGGCCGGGGACCGCGGCGGCGCGGATGCCGCAGGTCGAGGCCGCGACGGTCAAGGCGCGCGCGGCGGCGCTTCGCGCGGCGGCGGCGGGGCGGCGGGCAAGCTGGCTGGCGGGGCTGGTCGGCACATCGCAGACGGTGCTGGTGGAGAATGGCGAACGCGGGCATAGCGACGGCTTCGCGCCGGTGCGGATCGCCGGAGCCAGGCGCGGCGACTGCGGTCCGACGCGGATCGAAGCGGTCGACGGTGACCAGTTAATCGGGGTTTTCGAATGAGTTGGCTCGATCGCCTGACAGGCGGTTTCAGGAAGACGGCGGAAAAGGTCGGCGACAACCTGCAGGGGATCGTCTCCACCCAAGCGCTCGATACGGCGACGCTCGACGATATCGAGGAGGCGCTGATCGCGTCCGACCTCGGCCCCGGGGCGTCGCGGCGGATCCGCGAGGCGATCGCGGCGCGGCGGTTCGAGCAGCTCGACGAGCGCGGGCTGAGGACGATCCTGGCCGAGGAGATCGAGAAGATCCTTTCGCCGGTGGCCAAGC
Source organism: Sphingomonas sp. ASV193 (assembly GCF_040203355.1). NCBI lineage: Bacteria > Pseudomonadati > Pseudomonadota > Alphaproteobacteria > Sphingomonadales > Sphingomonadaceae > Sphingomonas > Sphingomonas sp. ASV193. Next base: position 269,231 of record NZ_JBEHBW010000001.1, on the reverse strand, counting down.
CGCTCGACGTGTGGGGCTTTCCGCGACCGCACGTGATCCTGGTGATCGGGGTCAACGGCAGCGGCAAGACGACGACGATCGGCAAGCTCGGCCATTGGCTCAAGGAGCAGGATTATGGCGTGCTGCTGGCGGCCGGCGACACCTTTCGCGCGGCGGCGATCGAGCAGTTGAAGATCTGGGGCGACCGGATCGGCGCGCCCGTCATCTCGGGCAAGGAAGGCGGCGACGCGGCGGGAATCGTGTTCGACGGGGTAAAGCAGGCGACCGCGACCGGGATCGACGCGCTGATCGTCGACACCGCCGGGCGGCTGCAGAACAAGGCGCACCTGATGGACGAGCTGTCGAAGGTTCGCCGGGTGCTCGGGCGGCTCAATCCCGAGGCGCCGCACGACGTGATCTTGGTACTCGACGCAACGACCGGGCAGAACGCGTTGAACCAGATCGAGATTTTCGCGCGCGATGCCGGGGTGACCGGGCTCGTCATGACCAAGCTCGACGGCACCGCGCGCGGCGGGGTGCTGGTCGCGGCGGCGGAGAAGTTCGGGCTGCCGATCCACGCGATCGGGGTCGGCGAAGGGGTCGACGATTTGCGCCCGTTCGATCCGCGCGCGGTGGCGCGGGCGATCGCGGGGCTCCAATGACAAAGGACGATGGCGTGAGCGTTGACAGGAAAGCACAGGGCGGGCCGCTGGCGATGGCGGTCGATTTCGGGCCGCTGCTGGTGTTCTTCCTCGCCTACAAGTTCGGCGGCGGCGGGATCGCGGCGATGATGACCGCGACGCTGGCGTTCATGGGCGCGATCGTGATCGCGATCGGGGTCGGCCACTTCGTGCTCGGCCGGGTGTCGCCGATGAGCTGGCTGTCGGCGATCCTGATCCTCGTGTTCGGCGGGCTGACGGTCTATTTCCACGACCCGCGCTTCATCCAGATCAAGCCGACGATCATCTATCTCGCGCTGGCCGCGCTGGTGCTGGTCGCCTGGGCACGCAAGAGGGCGATGCTCAAGTGGCTGTTCGGGCCGATCTTCCCCGGGCTCGACGAGACCGGCTGGCTCAAGCTCAGCCGCAACTGGGGGCTGTTCTTCCTCGTGCTGGCGGTGGCCAACGAGGTGGCGCGGCAGGCGCTGAGCTTCGATGCGTGGCTGACGCTCAAGGTGTGGGGGGTGAGCATCGCCTCGCTGCTGTTCGCGGCGGCGAACATCCCGATGCTGGTCCGCCACGGGCTCGACGTCGACGAAAAGGCGGCGGCGGTCGAGAAGGCGCCGCTCGAATGAGCGAGGCGCCGATCCTGTCGATCCGCGGGCTGCGCAAGGCCTATGGCGGCGGGACCGAGGCGCTGAAGGGCGTCGACCTCGACATCCGCAAGGGCGAGATCTTCGCGCTGCTCGGCCCCAACGGCGCGGGCAAGACGACGCTGATCAGCATCGTGTGCGGGATCGTCACCGCGAGCGGGGGCGAGGTGCTGGTCGAAGGGAAGAACTGGGAGCGCGACTATCGCCACGCGCGCACCCACATCGGGCTGGTGCCGCAGGAGCTGACCACCGACGCGTTCGAGAGCGTGTGGAGCACGGTCAGCTTCTCGCGCGGGCTGTTCGGAAAGGCCCGCGACGACGGGAAGATCGAGGAAATCCTCAGGCGGCTGACGCTGTGGGACAAGCGCAAGTCGATCATGATGGCGCTGTCGGGCGGCATGAAGCGGCGGGTGATGATCGCCAAGGCGCTGAGCCACGAGCCGACCATCCTGTTCCTCGACGAGCCGAGCGCGGGGGTCGACGTCGAGCTTCGCCGCGACATGTGGGCGCTGGTGCGCAAGCTGCGCGACGACGGGGTGACGATCATCCTGACCACCCACTACATCGAGGAGGCCGAGGAAATGGCCGACCGGGTGGGGGTGATCTCGAAGGGCGAGCTCATCGCGGTCGACGAGAAAAAGGCGCTGATCGCGCGGATGGGGAAGAAGACGCTCAAGATCGCGCTCGCCGAGCCGATGGCGGCGGTGCCCCCTGCCCTTGCGCCATGGGCGCCGGGGCTCGAAGATGACGGGCGGACCTTGTGCTACCGGTTCGACGCCAATGCCGAGGAGACCGGGATCGACGGGCTGATGAAGGCGCTGTCGGACGCGCACATCGGCTTCAAGGATTTGTCGACCCACCAGTCGAGCCTCGAGGACATCTTCGTCGAGCTGGTCCATGGCGAGGGAGCGCGGGCATGAACGGGCACGGCATCGCCGCCATCTACCGGTTCGAGATGGCGCGTGCGCTCAGGACATTGTGGCAGAGCCTGATCACCCCGGTGATCACCACCGCGCTCTATTTCGTGGTGTTCGGCGCGGCGCTGGGGAGCAAGGTCGCGGCGATCGACGGGGTCAGTTTCGGGGCGTTCATCGTCCCCGGGCTGACGCTATTGAGCGTGTTCATGCAGTCGATCTTCAACGCCAGCTTCGGCATTTATTTTCCGAAGTTTACCGGCACTATCTACGAAATGCTGTCAGCACCGATCTCGGCGTTCGAGCTGGTCGTCGCCTATGTCGGGGCGGCGGCGACCAAGTCGGTGGTGCTGGCGCTGGTGACGCTGGCGACCGCGACGCTGTTCGTGCCGGTGCACCTTGCCCACCCGCTGCTGATGCTCGCCTTCCTGGTCGCGATCTGCGTCGGTTTCTGCCTGTTCGGCTTTGCGATCGGGATATGGTCGAAGAATTTCGAGCAGCTCCAGATCATCCCGATGTTGGTGATCACCCCGCTGACCTTCCTGGGCGGGGCCTTCTACTCGGTCAACTCGATCCCCGAGCCGTGGCGGACGGTGACCAAGTTCAACCCGGTGGTCCACCTCGTCAGCGGGTTCCGCTGGACCTTCACCGGGCAGGCCGACGTGCCGGTGTGGTCGAGCATGGCGATGATGGCGGGGCTGATCCTCGTCTGCCTCGCGATCATCGGCTGGATGTTCCGCACCGGCTACCGCCTCAAGCAGTAGCCGGCGCGGACATCGCTCAGCTCTGCTGGTCGGCGCGCGACGCGCCGTTGCCGTCGAGGTTCTGGGCGACGAAGTCCCAGTTGACGACCTTTTCGAGCACGCTCTTGAGGTAGCGCGGACGCTCGTTGCGATAGTCGATGTAATAGGCGTGTTCCCACACGTCGAGCGTGAGCAGCGGGGTCATGCCGTTGGCAACCGGGGTGTCGGCGTCGTGGAGCGAGGTCACCTCGAGCTTGCCATTGTTGAGGACCAGCCAGCCCCAGCCCGAGCCGAAGTGGTTGGTGCTCTCGGTCGCCAGCTTCTCGAGCAGCGCGTCGTGGCCGCCGAAGTCGCTGTCGATCATCTCCTTGAGCTTGCCCGACGGGCTGGTCGATCCTTCGGGGGCGAGGCATTGCCAGAAGAAGCTGTGGTTCCAGATCTGGGCGCTGTTGTTGAACAGCCCCTTGTCGCCCTTGTCCTTCGCGGCCTTGATCACCTCGAGCAGCGAGGCGCCCTCGAGGCCCTTGTCGCCGAGCATCCCGTTGGCCTTGTCGATATAGGCCTTGTGATGCTTGCCGTGGTGATAGTCGAAGGTCTCGGCGCTCATGACGTCGCCGAGCGCGTCCTTGGCGAAGGGGAGATCGGGGAGCGTGAAGGGCATGGGGATTCCTCTCGGTTGAAACGTCGCGTGAACGGCCAACGCCACTAGCGCCGCCATGTTGCATCGAAAAGGCTCAGTCGGACGCGTTTTCGGTCAGCTTGTGGCGTTTCATCGCGTGGCGAAGCTGGTCGTAGCTGAGCCCGAGCGCGGTGGCGGTGGCGCGCTGGTTGAAACGATTGCGCGACAATGCGTCCTCGAGCAGCGCCTTTTCATAAGCGGCGACCGCGGCGCGGAAGTCGTCGGTCGAGGATGGGGCAACCGGGGCGGCGGCGGGCGCGGCGACCGGGGCGGCGGCGGGCTCGGGTTCGGGCGCGATGACCGAGGGGGTTGAGGACAGCGGCGACCACGGCGACTTGAACGGGTCGAACTGGATCTTCTCGACCGGGCGCTCGGGGTCCTGGTGGCGGTATACCGCGCGCTCGACCACGTTGCGCAGCTCGCGCACGTTGCCGGGCCAGGCATAGGCTTCGAGCCGCGCCATCGCTTCGGGCGCGAAGCCGGGCCAGTTGGGCCAGTCGAGCTCGACCGCCATGCGCCGGGCGAAATGTTCGGCGAGGATTGCGATGTCGCCCTCGCGGTGGCGCAGCGGGGGCAGCGTGACGACCTCGAAGCTCAGCCGGTCGAGCAGGTCGGCGCGGAAGCGACCCTGTTCGACGAGGCGGGGCAGATGCTCGTTGGTCGCGGCGACGATGCGGACGTCGACCTTGACCGGCTTGGACGCACCGATGCGGGTGATCTCGCCATATTCGACCGCGCGCAGCAGCCGGTCCTGCGCGGGCGAGGACAGCGTCGCCAGCTCGTCGAGGAACAAAGTGCCGCCGTCGGCTTCCTCGAACCGGCCGTGGCGGGTCTTCGAGGCGCCGGTGAAGCTGCCCGCCTCGTGGCCGAACAGCTCGGCCTCGATCAGGTTTTCAGGGAGCGCGGCGCAATTCATCGTCACTAGGGGGCCGGCCCAGCGACCCGACAAATGGTGGAGCCGCTCGGCGATCAGTTCCTTGCCGGTACCGCGCTCGCCGATGACGAGGACGGGGCGGTTCATCGGCGCGGCGCGGCTGGTCCGCTCGACCGCGTCGAGAAATTCGAGGCTCTGCCCGACGAACTGGTTGGCCCGTTCCATCGCCCAAGATTTGGTGGCAAATCCCACCTTGTGGCAAGATATTTCGGACCGCCGTTGGTCGAAAATTGGCCCTTTTCCCGGAAGACTATGCTTATCGACCGAATGGCATGACGATTGCAAAAGAATGGCCGTACAGGGCCTGACTTGAATACCGGAGTGATTTGATGGGCATTTTTTCCCGAACCCGCGATATCGTCGCCGCCAACATGGCCGAGTTGCTCGACCGGGCGGAAGATCCGGCGCGGATGATCCGGATGATCATTCTCGAGATGGAGGAGACGCTGGTCGAGGTGCGGGCCTCGGCGGCGCGCTCGATCGCCGACGGCAAGGAAATGCGCCGCGCGCTGGTACGGCTCGAGGACATCCAGGCAGGGTGGACCGAAAAGGCCGAGCTGGCGCTGTCGAAGGACCGCGAGGACCTTGCCAAGGCGGCGCTGGTCGAGCGGCAGAAGGCGGCCGACATGGCCGAGGGGCTGCGCGGCGAAATCGCCCAGATCGAGGAGACGCTGAAGAGCTACGAGGCGGACATCGCCAAGCTTCAGGGCAAGCTTCGCGAAGCGCGGGCACGGCAGAACGCGATCGCCAACCGGATCGAGAGCGCGGTGACTCGGGCGCGGGCGCGCGAGATCACCCATGGCGTGCGGACCGAGGAGGCGTTCTCGCGCTTCTCGCTGCTCGAGCGGCGCGCGGACCTGGCCGAGGGCCATGCCGACGCGCTCGGGCTGAGCGGGCCGAAGAGCCTCGAGGAAGAAATTGCCGAGCTGCGCGCGAGCGACAGCGTCGACGCCGAGCTGGCGGCGATGAAGGCCCGGCTGCAAGCGAAGGGGGAATAAGTGAATCCGGACGATATGATGGGTTACGCGATGGGTGCGTTGGCCATAATCACCTTGTTCCTCGGCCTGCCGTGGCTGGTCTTTCATTATGTGACCAAGTGGAAGACGGCAGCGAAGCTAACCGGTGGCGACGAGAAGCTGCTGGATGAACTGTATGACGCGGCGCGGCGTCTCGACGACCGGCTGTGTTCGATCGAGCGGATCATGACCGCGGAAAACCCCGACTGGCGCGCGTCCTGCCCGCCGCCGAGCGTCACCGGGCGTGTCGGGCTGCTCGACCATCTCGACGAGGCGCGCGACCTCAATCGCGATTTCCAGGAACTGACCCGTCGCAGCAGGGAGCGCAGCCGATGAGCACGCAGCCGCCAAGCCGGACGAAATTCTACCGCAACAAGCGTGACGGCAAGGTCATGGGCGTTTGCGCCGGGATTGCCGATTACACCGGTCTCGACGTCTCCCTGGTTCGGATCATGTTCCTCGCCGGCCTCTTTATGAGCGGCGGCAGCGTGCTTCCGCTCTACTTCATCGCCGGGTGGGTCGCGCCCGACCAGCCGCGCGAGTTCGCGATGGAAGGCCCCGACGAGCGCCGCTTCTGGCAGCAGGTGCGTGCCTCGCCGCAGCAGACCTCGCGCGACATCCGCTCGCGGCTGCGCGACATCGACCGCCGGCTGGCCGACGTCGAGCATTATGTGACGACCGAGAACCGCAGCCTCGCCAACGAGATCGACGGGCTGCGTTAGGGGGAGAAAAGCGATGAACCCGGGCGATTTCATGGCGCTGTGCGTCACCATCCTGCTGCCGACGATCGTCATCCTCTACGGGATGCGGCGCTGGTTCAGCCTTCGCGAGAAGCGGCTCGACATTGAGGCGATGCAGGTCGCCGAGAAGGCGGCGCAATATGTCTCGCACTCGAAAGACGTCGAGGCGCGGCTGGCGGTGCTCGAACGGATCGTCACCGACGGGGGCTACGAGACCGCGGCGAAGATCGACGCGCTTCGCCAGCCCAAGCGGCTAGACGCCTGATGGACGGGATGGTGATCGTGCTGCTCGCGCTGATCGTGATCGGCTTGCCGGTCGGGCTCGGCATCTGGGGCGACGTCTACAAACGGCGGCTGAAGCACCGCGAGATCGAGATGCAGCTAATGGCGTCGACCACCGCCGAGAAGGCCGCGCAATATGCCGCGTCGAATGCCGAGCTCGAGGCGCGGGTGCGGGTGCTCGAGCAGATCGTTACCGACGGCGGCTACGAAACGGCGGCAAAGATCGACGCACTGCGGCCGAAACGGCTGTCGGGTAGCGAATTGAACGGGTAAGGTGAGGCCATGGGACCCGACACGATCTGGATACTCATCCCGCTCGCCGCGATCGGAATCGCGCCGTTCAAGATGTGGATCAAGATGAAGGAGCGCCAGCTGATGGCGCAGTCCGAGATGACCGCCGAGAAGAGCGCGCAATATGCCAGCCACGTCGAGCGGCTCGAGACCCGCGTGCGGGTGCTCGAGCAGATCGTCACCGACAAGGGTTACGACACCGCCGCGCAGATCGAGGCGCTGCGCGAGCCGCGCCTGTCGCAACCGAAGGACCGAGTTGAATCATGAACCCGTTCGAGTTCGTCATCGCCATCGTCGCCATCACCACCATCGGCGGGATCATCCGCACGAAGCAGATGGCCAAGTATGGGCTTCGCCCGCGTGACGGCGGCCGCTGGGGCGGCGGGCCGCTGGGCGGCTTCCCGCCGTTCGGGATGATGGGGCGGCGATTCCGCGACGATCCCGACGATTACGAGCGCGCCGACGACAGCGCCGAGGCGCGCGCGCTGCGCGACGAGGTCAAGCAGCTCAAGGAGCGGATCCAGACGCTCGAGCGGATCACGGTCGAAAAGGAAAACAGCCTGGCGCGCGAGATCGACAGCCTGCGCGACCGTTGAAGCGCAGGCGGGGCTGCCCTAGGCGAGGGCGATGACCGCCCTGCCCGCCCTCGCCGAGATCGCCGACGACTATGAATTCCTCGATTCGGAAGAGCGCTACCGGCTGCTGATCGAGCTCGGGCGGCGGCTCGAGCCGATGCCCGATGCGCTCAAGACCGACGCGACCCGGGTGCGCGGCTGTTCGGCGAGCGTGTGGGTCTATCCGACCCCGACCGACGACGGGCGGCTCCATTTCCTCGCCGACAGCAATGCGGCGATCACCAAGGGGGTGGTCGCGCTGGTGCTGAGCGCGGTCCAGGACCGCCCCGCCGCCGAGGTCGCCGAGACCGACATCGCCGCCGCGCTGGCGCCGTTCGACCTGTCGCGCGAGCTGTCGTCGAACCGGACGCAGGGCATCCCCAACATGATCGCGCTGGTGCGCGAGACGGCGGCGCGGCTGGCCGGGGCATGAGCGACGCGTCCGACCATCCAGCGGCGATGGCGGGGACGTTCGACCCGGCGCGCTTCTTCGCACTCGCGCGGTTGGTCGGGCACGGCAAGGCGCTGGGGTTCGATTTCCTCCGCGCCGAGGAGGACTGGCTCGAGCTCGCGCTGCCGTGGCGCGAGGAACTGGTCGGTATCCCGGACGAGGGGTTCTTCGCGTCGGGCGCGATCGTCAGCCTGATGGACACCGGCTGCGGGGCGGCGGCGTGGATGAAGCTGGGGCGGTTCGTGCCGCTGGCGACGATCGACCTTCGGCTCGACTATTTCCGCCCCGCGCCGAAGGGCGAGACGCTGATCGCCCGCTGCCGGTGCGAGCGGGTGACGCGGCAGGTCGCCTTCGCGTCGGGAATCGCGCACACCGGCGATCCCGACCGGCCGGTCGCGCGGGCGAGCGGGACGTTCATCCTCAGTCCCTAGGCAAGTCAGGCCTTGAACGACTTTCGTTCCTCGGCCTTGCGCAGCACCTCGTAGGCGGCCTGCACCTGCTGGAAGCGGGTGGCGGCGTCCTCGTCGTCCTTGTTCGTATCGGGGTGATACTGCTTGGCGAGCGCGCGGTAGGCGGCGCGGACGGTGGCGAAGTCGGCGTCGGTGTCGAGGCCGAGCGCGTCGAGCGCGCGCATCTCGTCGCGGCTGCGGCTGCCGTCGCCCGGGCCTGCCCACTGGTAATGCGCCGACTTGCGGAAGGCCGAGGCGCCGGCTTCCTCGTCGGCGGCGCGGCGGGCGGCTTCCTCGGCGGTGAGGCCCGCGAAATAGTTCCAGTTCCGGTTGTACTCGGCGGCATGGGGCTCGCAGAACATCCAGCGTTCGGGGCTGTTCGGGGCCTTGGGCGCGGGGCGGTCGCCGACCTCGTCGCAGCCCTCGCGGTCGCACAGGCGAACCCGCGCGGCGGCGCGGCCCTTGGCGCCGTAGGGGCGCCAGCGGGGAAAACCCCAGTCGTCAGATCGCTGCTGCCTGGCCATGTGCGCTCAACCTAGGGGCGGGCCGCTTGCTCCGCCAGTGTCCAAAAAATGCCAGGGGACCTGTAAGCCGGGTTCTGTCCAGCGCGCGAGGCGCCTGTGCGACCATTCCTCTAGGCGGTGCGTTGCCGCGCCGCTCAAGCGACCAACCCGGGTGACGGGCCGGAACAGGCCCATGCGCCACCCCTATTCGGTCTTGCACCCGGTGGGGTTTGCCGTGCCGCCGCCGTTGCCGGAAGCGCGGTGCGCTCTTGCCGCACCCTTTCGCCCTGGCCGGCCCGAAGACCGGTGGACTGCTTTCTGTGGCACTTTCCCTGACCCGAACCGAAGCGCGGGCCGCCGGGGGTTACCCGGCACCGTCGTTCCGTGGTGCCCGGACTTTCCTCGGCAGGAGCGAACTCCCGACGCGGCCGCCCGGTCCCCTGGCGGGGGTGGCCTATACCCGATGGCGCTTTCGAAAGTCCATCAGCCGAGCGGCTGTGATGACTAGGAAACCGAAAAATGCCACCGCGATAATCGCGTGCCGGCCGAATGTATCCTCGGCCGCGAAGGACACCGAAATGGTCATGCAAACGAGGAGGAGACCGTGTTCCCAACTCTTCATCTCGGACTTCCTTCAGAGTTCATTGCGGACGCGGCAGTAGCAGCGCGAGTAGTTTCGCCCGACACTCGCCGTCAATAATACCGTCGATCAGGTCCGGCCGAAACCGCCGTTGAAACGCGATGGTGGCCTTGAGCGGGTCGGTGACTTCGTAGCCGAAGCGTTCGAGCGCCAGCAGAAACCCCGCGTCGGTCCATAGCGGGTCCATCAGGTCGCGGCTGGGGCTGGGGAGCGCGAGGCGGCGCTTGGCGAGGTCCCACCAGGGGAACAGCTCGCCGGGGTCGTCTTTCCGCGCCGGGGCGACGTCGCTGTGGCCGACGACGTTGCCGCGGCTGATGCCGTGGCGGTCCTTGATCGAGGCGACCAGCGGGATCAGCGCCGACATCTGTTCGGCGGGGAACGGGCGATAGCCGAACTCGTGGCCGGGATTGACGATCTCGATCCCGACGCTGGCCGAATTGACGTCGGTGATCCCGCGCCAGTAGCTGCGCCCCGCGTGCCACGCGCGATGCTCCTCGTCGACGAGGCGGATCACCTCGCCGTCCTCGCACACGCAATAATGCGCCGACACCTTTGCCTCCGAGCTGGTCAGCCGGTCGAGCGCGCCGGCGGCGTCGGGCATGCCGGTGTAGTGGAGCACGATCATCGAGACCGGCAGCTTGCGCTCGTCGAAATTGGGCGAGGGCCGGTCGGTAAAGTGCATGACGCGCAACAGGCGTCAGCAGCGGCGCGAGGTCAAGGGGCGTTCAGCCCCGCGCGGCGCGGCGCTCGACGAAATCGCTGCCCGCGAGGCGGTAGAGGCCGCGCCAGTCGCGGTCGGCGCGGAAGCGCTCGGTCTGGCCGATGACAGTCTCCCCCGCCCCCATCATGAACAGCCCGTCGGGGGCGAGCGCCGAGGCGATGCGGTCGAACGCGAGCCGCTTCTTGTCGGCGTTGAGGTAGAGCAGCACGTTGCGGCACAGCACGATGTCGAACTGGCCCTCGCCCGGCTGGGGCACCGCCTCGAGGATGTTGTGGACCTGGAAGCGGACCGCGCGGCGCAGCGTCTCGTGCGCGAACCAGCCGTCGGGCTTCTCGTCGAACCAGCGGATCATCTGGGTGACGCCGAGCCCGCGCTGGACCTCGAACTGGGTATAGCTGCCTTCGCGCGCGCGGCGGACGACGTTCTCGCTGACGTCGGTGCCGAGGATGTCGATCGTCCAGCCGCGCCACTTGATCGGATCGTCGGCGAACATCATCGCCAGCGAATAGGCCTCCTGCCCGGTCGAGCAGCCCGCCGACCAGATGCGCAGCCGCTTCCGGTCGCCGCGAAGCTCCGCGAGGCGCGGGAGGACCTGCGTTTGAAGCTGGTCGAACGGCGAGCGGTCGCGGAAGAAATAGGTCTCGTTGTTGAGCAGCGCCTCGACCACCTGCTGCGACAGGCCGGGCTCCTTGCCCATGACGAGGATGGTGATCAGCTCGTCGAGCGTGGCGATACCGCGCGCGCGCAGGATCTGCGCCAGCGCGGTCTCGATCCGCCAGCGGCGGCTCATTGTCAGTTGCTGTCCGGTGCGGGCCTCGAGCAGCCCGGCGAGAATCCGGCTCGAGCTGTCGCTTACTTGCACGGGGCGGCTTCCGCGACGCGCACGCCGACCAGCGCGCCGATCTGGTCGGGAGGCAGGATCGCGCTGACCAGCCCCGCCTCGGCGACCGCGCGGGGCATTCCCCACACCGCCGAGCTCTGTTCGTCCTGCGCGATCACCGCGCCGCCGCACGCGACCAGCTTCGCCGCGCCTTCGGTGCCGTCGCGGCCCATGCCGGTCAGCACGACGCCGAGCGCGCCGCTGCCGAGCACCGCGCCCGCGCTGGCGAACATCGGGTCGACCGAGGGCAGGCAGCCCGAGGCGACCTTGTGGCGTTCGAGCCGCGCGACGAGCCGGTCGCGGTAGAGTTCGACCGCGAGATGGGCGTCGCCCGGCGCGATGTGGATTCGTTCGGGAACCAGCGGCATGCCGTCCTCGGCGATCACCGCCGGGCGGTTGGCGGCGATCGCCAGCTGGCGCGCGAACACCCCCATGAACGGGGCGGGTAGGTGTTGGGTGACGAGGATCGGGACCCCGATCGACGCCGGCAGCGCGGCGAGCAGCTGGCCGAGCGCGTGGATGCCCCCGGTCGAGGCGCCGATCGCGAGCAGTTCGAGCTGGTCCTCGCTCATCGCGCGAAGCGGCGGCAGGTCGCCGCGGATCGCCGAGACGGGAAGCGCGGCCGCGACCGGGAGCGGGGCGCCGCGATCGGCATGGCCGAGCGCGTGGAGCCGTTCGAGCAGCACCTCGGAAAAGCGGCCGTTGAAGCGGCCGGTGCCGGGCTTGGGCAGCGTGTCGGTCGCGCCGAGCCGCAGCGCGGTGACGGTTTCCTCGGCGCCTTCCTCGGCAAGCGAGGAGACGATCAGCACCTTGGCGCCGCGCGCCGCCTTGAGGATCGCGGGGATCGAGACGAGCCCGCCCGCGCCGGGCATTTCGAGGTCGAGCAGGACGACGTCGACGGTGACCTGGCCGAGCGCCTCGATCGCCGCCTCGGCAGTCGCGGCGATGGCGGCGATTTCGAAGCTGTCGTCGGCCGAGATCATGCGCGACAGCACCGCCCGCGCGACCATCGAATCGTCGACGATCATCAGCCGGATCGGGCGCCTGACGGCTCCGCGGCCGGGCGACGTGGCGAGCGCGCGCGCCATCGGCGGGGCTTAAGCGACGCCGACGAGCTGGAGCTTGATGTGCAGCGTTTCGCGGTCGAACGGCTTCATGACATATTCGTCGGCTCCCGCCTCGAGCGCGGCGCGGATGTGCGCCATGTCGTTCTCCGTGGTGCAGAAGACGACCTTGGGCTGGTCGCTGTGGCCGCGCTGGCGAAGCAGCTTCAGGAACTCCATCCCGCTCATCACCGGCATGTTCCAGTCGAGCAGGACGACGTCGGGCATCGCCGCCTCGCAGCGGTCGAGCGCTTCCTTGCCGTCGCCGGCCTCGTCGACCTGGAATTCGAGCGTCTCGAGAATGTGGCGGGCGACCTTGCGGATCACCTTGCTGTCGTCGACGATGAGGCAGGTCTTCATGAAACGCATCCTGTTCAGGACCGGCCGATGGGGCCGGGCCGGTTCGATTTGACGATCGGTTCTACCAAGCAGTGGTAACCAGAGACTTAAGCCGCCGCCGCGGCGCGATCGGGGCCCGCGACGAGCGCGGCGACGTCGACCAGCAGCAGCGGCCCCTCGTCGGTTTCGACCATGCCGCGCGACACGCGCTGCCAGCCGGCGCCCATCGCGGCGCGGACCGGGGCGGGATCGCCGAGCGCGTCGACCACGTCCTCGACCGCGTCGACCAGCAGCGCGTAATGATGGCCGTCGACCTCGACCACCGCGCCTTCGAGCAGCCCGTCGCGGGCGTTGGGGGCGGGTTCGAGTTCGAGGCTGAGGCGGCAGTCGACCACGGTCAGCACCCGGCTTCGAAGCGCGCTCAGCCCGGCGATGTGCGCGGGCGCGCGGGGAACGTCGATCAGCGCTTCGAGCTCGACCACGCCCTCGACCTCGGCGGCGGGGAGCGCGACCCGGCTGCCGGCGATGGTGACGATCAGCAGCAACTGGTTCACGCCCGTCCTCCCGCGCTCTTGAGCGCCATCAGCAGGCCCGCGCGATCGTAGCGGTAAAGCCGGTCCTTGCCGTCGGCCTGGTCGGGATCGGCGGCGAGGTGGATCAGCCGCCCCTGCCCGCCCGCCGTCGGCGCTTCCGCACCGTCGGTGACGATGCCGATGTCGGCGGGACCGTCGTGAGCCTCGTCGACCACCCTGTAGCCCGCCGCCTCGATGATCGGGCGCAGCATGTTCTGGATCCACGGGTCGCCCGACGGCAGGCGGCAGACCGGCTGGACGGTGGCCGCCGGCTTCGCGCCGCCGAACGTCGCGAACAGCCAGTGGACGTCGAGCAGTTCGGCCGGCTCGCCGCCGATCAGCGTCACCCCCTCGATCGCGCCCGGGGCGGACGCGGGGATGATCTCGTGGCGAAGCGCCATCAGGTCGATCACCTCGCCGAAGGCATAGGCGATCTCGCCATGGCCGTCGCTGAGGCGGAACACGCGCAGCCGGCCCTCGTCGGGAACCTGGTCGATCCCGGCGAGCGGCAGGATCGTCTCGCCGAGCTGGATGCGGAGGCGGCCGGCGCCGTGCGTGATCGCGGCGGCGGGGACTTCCTCGATCCGTTCGACCAGCGCCAGCCGGACCGCACGGCGCGCGCCGTCGCAGCCCTTGAACAGCAGCACCGACACCTCGTCGCGGACGATCGGGGCTTCGCTGTCGTCGTGGCCGCGGGTGCGCGCCTGTTCCTCGAGCCGGATGCCGCCGACCTCGGCCAGCCCTGCCGGGTCGAACAGCAGGATCGGGCTGCCGTCGTCGGCGAGCGTGGTACCGGCGTAGAGCCCGGTCGCCATCACCGCCGGGGCGGCGGGCTTGACCACCAGCTCCTCATGGTCGTGGATCCGGTCGACGCCGAGCGCGAACACGTCACCGCCCGCGGGCTTGAGCACGATCAGCGTCCGTTCGGCATCGGTAAGGTCGCTGTCGAGGCCGAGCACGTCGGCGAGCGCGATCTCGGGCAGGCGGCGGCCGCGAATGGTGGCGATGCCGCTGCCGCCGACCGTCTCGAGCGTGACGCTCGAGCCGTTGGCGCGGACGATCTCCTCGATCGCCGAGCGCGGGATCGCGAAATGCTGGCGACCGATCGAGACGGTCAGCGCGGGGATGATGGTGAGGGTGAGCGGGACCCGAAGAGTCATGCGCGTGCCCTTGCCGACGGTCGAATCGACCTCGACCACCCCGCCGATCCGCTCGATGTTCGAGCGGACCACGTCCATCCCGACCCCGCGGCCCGAAATGGCGGTGACCGCCTCGGCGGTCGAGAGGCCGGCCTCGAAGATCAACGCGAGTTGGTCGCGGTGCGACAGCGCCTTCGCCTCCTCGCGGGTCAGCAGCTGGTTGGCGACCGCCTTGTCGACCAGCCGGGCGGGGTCGATCCCCTTCCCGTCGTCGACGATGTCGATCAATATCTGGTTGCCCGACTGGCGCGCCGAGACGGCGAGCACGCCGATCTCGCGCTTGCCCGCCTTCAGCCGGTCGGCGGGCCGTTCGATGCCATGGTCGACCGCGTTGCGGATGATGTGGGTCAGCGGATCGCGGATCATCTCGATCATCTCGCGATCGAGCTCGACGTCGCCGCCCTCTATGTCGACAAGCACCTGCTTGCCGAGTTCGCCCGACAGGTCGCGGACCATTCGCGGCAGCGCGACGAACAGATTCTCGATCCGCTGCATGCGGGTGCGGGTGATCGCGTCGCGCATTTCGGCGATGATCCCCGAGAGCCGCTCGAACGCGCCGTCGACGATCACGTCATGGTCGGATTCGCGCAGCCGGCGGGCGAGTTCGTTTCGTGCCAGCACCATGTCGCTGACCCCGCTCATCACCCGGTCGAGCAGCTCGACCGACAGGCGGATGGTGCGCGGCGCGGCGCCGTTTTTGGCGCTCGCCTCGGCAGGCGCGGCGGCGGGGCCGGTCGCGCTCGGCGCCCCGGCACCGGGCGCGAGCGCGCCGATCAGGTCGCTGTCGTCGCCCTCGGGGATGCCGTTGCCCTCGTCGATCGCGGCAATCATCTCGCCGATCCGGTCGATGATGTGGAGCACCGCGCTGACCAGCGCGCTGTCGGGCGCGCGGCGGCCGGCGCGGCAGTCGGCGAGCGCGTCCTCGGCGGCGTGGCTGAGCGCTTCGAGCCGGGGAAAGTCGAAAAAGCCGCAGTTGCCCTTCACCGTGTGGACGAAGCGGAAGATGTTATCGAGCCGCGCGCGGTCGCCCGGCGAGGCTTCCCAGGCGACGATCTCGCCGCCCAGCGCTTCGAGCATCTCCCGGCATTCGGCCACGAAATCGGCAATCAGATCGTCCACCAGCGAGGCCCCGTGCGCGGTTGCTTGTGGGCCGTCTATGCCGCGAAGATGTTAACGCGCCGTTAGCTGTGTCGCGCCGCTCGCTGTATGGGGTGGCTCAGGCGGGGAGCGTGACCCCGATCAGCAGCACTTCGTCGGCCGGATCGCTCAGCCGGATCGTGCCCCCGCCCTGCGCGGCGAGGCTGTGCGCGAGCCAGGCACCGGCGGCGCGCGGTTCGACCTCGCCCCCCGACGAGCCGGTCAGGATCGTTTCGCGCAGCTTGGGGTCGAGCAGGATCCGCGGCCCCTCGGCGCGGATCACCATTTCGAGGCTGTCGCCGCGTTCGACCCCGACGTCGAGCCGCCCGCCGCGGACCAGCGCGTCGCCCGCGATCATCGCGAGGTTGAGCAGCAGCTTGGTCGCGCCCTTCGACAGCCGGTCGCCGGCGACCATCCAGCCGAGCTCGATCCGCTTTTCGGGGCCGTAGAGCCCCTGCAGCGCCGAATGCGCCTCGCGCGTGTCGATCTCGTCGCCGAAGCCGCCGCCCGCGCCGAATGCGATGCGAAAGAATTTGAGCTTGTTCGCGCTGGCCCGCGCACTGTCGTTGAGCAGCTCGAGGCAGCGCTCGCGCATCTCGGGGTCCTGTTCGTCGGCGAGCAGCTCGATCCCGTTGTTGAGCGCGCCGACCGGCGACAGCAGATCGTGGCACAGGCGGCTGCACATCAGCCCGGCGAGGTCGATCGCGTTCATGATTGGCGGCATGGCGGCAAAACGAGGGGCGCGCAAGGCCGGGACGGGCTTGAACAGGAGCGAACCGGTCCCATATCGACCGGCGCATGGGGGAGGTTCAGACGATCGAGGTGCGCCTGGCGCCGGCCCACGCGGGCTGGCGGCTCGACCGCGCGCTGGCCGACGCGGTGCCGACCCTGTCGCGCGAACGGCTGAAGGTGCTGACCAAGGCCGGGGCGCTCGAAAGCGAGCGCGGCGCGGTGCGCGACCCGGCGATCAAGGTGCGCGGCGACGAGCGCTTCACCCTCGCGCTGCCCGCGCCCGAGCCGGCGCACAACGAGGCGCAGGACATTCCGCTGGTCGTGGTCCACGAGGACGACCATTTGCTGGTGGTCGACAAGCCCGCGGGGCTGGTCGTCCACCCCGCGGCGGGCAACCGCGACGGGACGCTGGTCAACGCGCTGCTCCACCATTGCGCGGGATCGCTGAGCGGGATCGGCGGGGTCGCGCGGCCGGGGATCGTCCACCGCATCGACAAGGACACATCGGGGCTGCTGCTGGTCGCCAAGACCGACCGCGCGCACGAGGGGCTGGCCAAGCAGTTCGCCGACCACAGCATCGAGCGGCGCTACCTCGCGATCGTCGCGGGGACGCCGACGATGGCGAGCGGGACGGTCGACGCGCCGCTGGCGCGCTCGCCCCACGACCGCAAGAAGGTGGCGATCGTCGAGGCGGCGCGCGGCAAGCGGGCGGTGACCCACTGGCGCACGCTTGAGCGGCTGCGCGAGGCAGCGCTGGTCGAATGCCGGCTCGAAACCGGGCGGACCCACCAGGTGCGGGTGCACATGGCCTCGATCGGCCACCCTTTGCTCGGCGACCCGGTCTACGGGCGCATCCGCAAGGGGCACCGAGACGTATTGAAGGAACTCGGGTTCGAGCGGCAGGCGCTCCACGCGGCGCGGCTGGGGTTCACCCACCCGATCACGAAGGACCGTCTGTCGTTCGACAGCGCCCTTCCGCCGGATATGCAGGAACTGTTCAAGCGGCTTGGTGTATAGGATTTCAAACGCTAGGGGTCGCACAGGCGGACCCCGGCAAGGGAGTGAAGCGATGGCGAATGCGAAAGGGGCAGTGTCGATCCCCGCCTCGGGCGGCGAAGCGGGGCTGAACCGCTACCTGTCCGAGATCAAGAAATTCCCGATCCTCGCGCCCGAGGAGGAGTTCATGCTCGCCAAGCGCTGGCGCGAGCAGGGCGACACCGACGCCGCCGCTCAGCTGGTCAATTCGCACCTGCGGCTCGTCGCGAAGATCGCGATGGGCTATCGCGGATACGGCCTGCCGGTCAGCGACCTGATCAGCGAGGGCAACGTCGGGCTGATGCAGGGCGTCAAGAAGTTCGAGCCCGACCGGGGCTTCCGCCTCGCCACCTATGCGATGTGGTGGATCCGCGCCTCGATCCAGGAATTCATCCTGCGCGCCTGGTCGCTGGTGAAGATGGGCACCACCGCCAACCAGAAGAAGCTGTTCTTCAACCTCCGGCGGATGAAGAACCAGATCCAGGCGTTCGACGAGGGCGACCTCAAGCCCGCCGACGTGACCAAAATCGCCACCGACCTCGGCGTCAGCGAGGAAGAGGTGGTGTCGATGAATCGCCGCATGGGCATGGGCGGCGACACCTCGCTCAATGCGCCGCTTCGGAGCAGCGAGGACGGCGAGGGCCAATGGCAGGACTTCCTCGTGTCCGAAGCGCCGTTGCAGGACGAGATCGTCGCCGACGAGGAGGAGCGGCAGGTCCGCCATGACCTGCTGACCCGCGCGATGGACAGCCTCAACGACCGCGAGAAGCATATCCTGACCGAGCGGCGGCTGATCGACGAGCCCAAGACGCTCGAGGACCTTTCGCAGGTCTACGGGGTCAGTCGCGAGCGGATCCGGCAGATCGAGGTGCGCGCGTTCGAGAAGCTGCAGGCGGCGCTGCTCAAGTCGGCGAGCGAGCAGCGGCTGCTTCCCGCCGCCTGAGCCGCGTTCGCTAGGCCAGCCCGTCGACCAGCGCGATCGGGTGCCAGTCGCCCAGGCCGTGACGGTCGGCGAAATCGTCGGGCCATGGCTCGCCGGCGTGAATTCCCGAGCGGACGAACAGCGCGTCGATCCCCTGCCCCGCCGCGCCGAGCATGTCGGTGACGAGCGAATCGCCGACCGCAAGCACCGTGTCGCGAGGCGGATCGCCGGCAAGCCCGAGCGCGTGGTGATAGATGGCATCGTGGGGCTTGCCGTACCAGGCGACGCGGCCGCCGAGCGCCTCGTAGACGTCGGCGAGGGCCCCGGCGCAGGGTTCGGCGACGCCGCCGTGGATCACCACCCGGTCGGGGTTGAGGCAGTGAAAGCGGACGCCCTGCCGCGCCCATGCCTCGAGCTGCCCGGTATAATCGGCGACCGACGGGCGGGCGTCGTCGAGCCCGGTGACGGCAAGGTCGGTGAAGCCTTTATCGGCGAAGGCCAGCCCGCGCGTCTCCAGATCGGCGCGGTCGCGGCGGGTGCCGAGCAGCCCCGGCGGGGCGGAAAGCGCGAGCAGCGCGGCGAGTCCCGCCTCGCCGCTGGTCGAGATGCCGTCCCAGCAATCGTCGGCGAGGCCGAGCCGGGCGAGCTGTGCCGCGACCACCTCGGCGGGACGCGGCGCGTTGGTGACGAGGACGATCCGCCGCCCCTCGCCGCGCCACCGCGCGAGCCGCGCGGCGGCACCGGGATAGAGGGCGTGACCGTCGTGGATCACGCCCCAGATGTCGCACAGGATGGTCGTGTAGCGGGGGTCGAGCGCGTCGAGATCGGTCATCGCCCCCGCGCCTAGCCGCTCCCCCTGCCCCCCTCAAGCTTGACGCCCGCGCGCGCAGCGGCTTGGCTTTCCGACGAGAAGAGGAGCGTCAGGTGGGCAACAGGATTACCCGGTACATATTGATCGCGCTGGTGCTGGGGCTTGTCGCCGGGCTGGCGATCAACTGGCAGGTCGACGACGGGACGCCTGCCGCGGCGGCGACGCTCAAGGCGATCGCCGACAATCTGGGCATCGTCACCGCGCTGTTCCTGCGGCTGATCAAGATGATCATCGCCCCGCTGGTGTTCGCCACGCTGGTGGCGGGGATCGCGCACATGGGCGACATCGCCGCGCTGGGGCGGGTCGGAGTGAAAAGCCTCGCCTGGTTCATCGGCGCGAGCGTCATCTCGCTTTTGCTCGGGCTGGTGCTGGTCAACCTGATCGAGCCGGGTGTCGGGGTCGGGCTGGCGCTGCCCGCCGCGGGGACGGCAAGCGGGGTTGATTCGTCGGCGTTCAACCTCAAGGACTTCATCACCCACCTCGTCCCGGCGTCGATCGTCGATTCGATGGCCAAGAACGAGATTCTGCCGATCGTCATCTTCTCGCTGTTCTTCGGCGTGGCGATCACCGCGCTGGGCGAGGCGGCGCGGCCGATCCAGCGCGCGGTCGAGGCGCTGGTCAAGGTCATGCTCCAGGTCACCGATTATGTCATGCGTGCCGCGCCGTTCGCGGTGTTCGCGGCGGTGACCGCGGCGATCGCCGAGCGCGGGCCCGAGATCCTGCTGACCTACGGCAAGTTCGTCGGCGCCTTTTTCCTCGGGCTGGTGATCCTGTGGAGCCTGTTGTTCGCGGCTGCTTTCCTGCTCACCGGGCGGCGGGCGTTCGACCTGTTCCGCTATATTCGCGACCCCGCGGTGCTCGCCTTCTCGACCGCGTCGAGCGAGGCGGCCTTCCCGCGCACGCTCGAAGCGCTCGAGCGGTTCGGGGTGCCGCCGCGGATCGCGAGCTTCGTCCTGCCGCTCGGCTATTCGTTCAACCTCGACGGGTCGATGATGTACATGACCTTCGCGTCGATCTTCATCGCGCAGGCCTATGGCATCGACCTTACCCTGACGCAGGAAATCACGATGCTGCTGGTGCTGATGATCACCAGCAAGGGCATGGCGGGCGTGCCGCGCGCGAGCCTGGTGGTGATCGCCGCGACGCTCAACCAGTTCCACATTCCCGAGGCGGGGCTGCTGCTGGTGCTGGCGGTCGACCACTTCCTCGACATGGGGCGAAGCGCGACCAACGTCATCGGCAACGCGGTCGCGTCGGTCGCCGTGGCGAAGTGGGAAACCGGGCTCGGCGAGGAACGCAGTCCCGACATCGACCCGGTGCCCGCGCCTAGCCACACCCCGCCGCCGCCGATCGACGCCTGACCGTCAGGCCGGGCGCGTGACATTGTTTAGAACGGAAGACGGGCGCCGCGACCCATCGGTCACGGCGCCCGCCTCGTTTCCAGGGGAAAGACTTACTCGGCGTCGTCGTCGGGCGACGGGCCGACCATCAGCGCCTCGCCGACTTCTTCGGTGCGGCCGCGGATGGCGTTTTCGATCCGGGTCGCCATCTCGGGATTTTCGCGGAGGAAAGTCTTCGCATTTTCGCGGCCCTGCCCGATGCGGGTCGAGTCGTAGCTGAACCACGCCCCCGACTTGTCGATCAGCCCGGCCTTGACCCCGAGATCGAGCACCTCGCCCATCTTGCTGACGCCCTCGCCATACATGATGTCGAATTCGACCTGCTTGAACGGCGGCGCGACCTTGTTCTTGACGACCTTCACCCGGGTGGTGTTGCCGACGATATCGTCGCGGTCCTTGATCTGCCCGGTGCGGCGGATGTCGAGCCGGACCGAGGCGTAGAACTTCAGCGCGTTACCGCCGGTGGTGGTTTCCGGATTGCCGTACATCACCCCGATCTTCATCCGCACCTGGTTGATGAAGATGACCGTGCACTTCGAACGGTTGATCGAGCCGGTCAGCTTGCGCAGCGCCTGGCTCATCAGCCGCGCCTGGAGGCCGACGTGGCTGTCGCCCATCTCGCCCTCGATCTCGGCGCGCGGCACCAGCGCGGCGACCGAATCGACCACCAGCACGTCGATCGCGTTCGAGCGGACCAGCGTGTCGACGATCTCGAGCGCCTGCTCGCCGGTGTCGGGCTGCGACACGATCAGCTCGTCGATGTCGACCCCGAGCTTCTTGGCGTAGACCGGGTCGAGCGCGTGCTCGGCATCGACGAAGGCGGCGGTGCCGCCGTCCTTCTGCGCCTCGGCGATCGCATGGAGCGCGAGCGTCGTCTTGCCCGAGCTTTCGGGCCCGTAGATCTCGATCACCCGGCCGCGCGGAAGCCCGCCGACGCCGAGCGCGATGTCGAGCCCGAGGCTGCCGGTCGAAATCGTCTCGATCTCGATCTTCTCGCGGCTGCCAAGCTTCATCGCCGAGCCCTTGCCGAACGCGCGGTCGATCTGCGCGAGCGCGGCTTCCAATGCTTTCTGACGATCCGAGTTCACGCTGTCCCCACCCGCTTTTACAACCTTGAGCTGCGCTGCCATGTCATCGGTCCTTTCGTCAATCGCGGGCCGAGTTCCCGTGGATGATGACGACGATGTACATGGTTCGTTCCACAAGAACAAGAGTGGAACGAAATATTGTCAGGCGGCGCCCGTGCCTTCGAGCGCGGCCTCGATCGCGGGGGACACGCGGTCGACCGTGTAGGGCTTGTCGATCAGCGGCACGGCGGCGAATTCGGCCGGGGGCGGCTCGACATGGCCGCCGCTGGCGAGCACGAACGGGATGTCCTTGTCGCGCAACGCCGAGGCGACCGGCCACACGCTGCGGCCCTTGAGGTTGACGTCGAGGATGGCGACGTCGAACCCGCCCGCGGCGACCGCGCCGAGCCCCTCGTCGACCGTCTCGCACACGCCCGCGACCTTGTGCCCGAGCGAATCGAGGAAATCCTCGAGCATCATTGCGATGAGCGGCTCGTCCTCGACGATCAGGATGGTACGACTGGTCACCCGGCGAGGCATAGCAGCGCCGTTCACCAAGAAAAGCCTAATTTGCGGGCGCGCCCTCGGTCAGCGCCTTGCGCACCGCCTCGGCGAGTTCCTGGACCGCGAACGGCTTGGGCAGGAAGGCGACCTTCTCGAGGTCGATCGACTTGCGCAACTGTTCCTCGGCATAGCCCGACATGAACAGGATCGGCAGGTCGGGCCAGGTCTTGCGCGCCTCGCGAACCATCGTCGGGCCGTCCATCAACGGCATCACCACGTCGCTGATCAAGAGGTTGATCGGCGTGTCGCTGCTTTCCAGCACCTCGAGCGCTTCCTCGCCGTTGGTCGCGGTCAGCACCTTGTAGCCGTGGCGGACGAGCGCGCGCTCGGCGACGGTGCGGACCATCGGCTCGTCCTCGACCAGCAGGATGGTGCCGGTACCCCACAATTCCTTGTCGTCGGCGGGTTCCTTGCGGCGGCCAGCGGCGGCGGCCTCCTGCTCGTCGACGCGGTGGACCGGCAGGTAGATGGTGAAGCGGGTCCCCTGCCCCACCTGGCTGTCGGCGAAGATGAAACCGCCCGACTGCTTGACGATGCCGTAGACGGTCGACAGCCCGAGCCCGGTGCCCTTGCCGACCTCCTTGGTGGTGAAGAAGGGTTCGAACACCTTGCCAAGCACGTTGGCGGGGATGCCGGAGCCGGTGTCGCTGATCGACAGCGCCGAGTAATCGTCGACGGGCAGGATGTCCGAACCAAGGTCGGCGACCTGGTCGGCGCGGACCGCATAGGTATGGATGGTGAGCACCCCGCCGCCCTTGCCCGCCATCGCGTCGCGCGCGTTGACCGCAAGATTGACGATGACCTGTTCGAGCTGCCCCGGGTCGGCGCGGACCGCCCCGACGCCGCGGCCGTGCTTGACCACCAGCTGCACCGTCTCGCCGAGCAACCGCTTCAGGAGGTGCGACACCTCGCTGACCACGTCGGGCAGCTGGAGCAGCTGCGGGCGGAGCGTCTGCTGGCGCGAAAAGGCAAGCAGCTGGCGGGTCAGCCCGGCGGCGCGGTTCGAGTTCGACTTGATCTGCTGGATATCGTCATAGTCGCTGTCGCCTGGGGTATGGCGCATCAGCATCAGGTCGCAGTGGCCGATGATCGCGGTCAGGATGTTGTTGAAGTCGTGCGCGACGCCCCCGGCGAGCTGGCCGACCGCCTGCATCTTGGTCGCCTGGGCGACCTGCCGCTTGAGCTTGGCTTCCTCGCTATTGTCCTTGAGCAGCAGGAGCACGACCGCCTCGCCGAGTCCGCGCAGCCCCGCCACGGTCATCGCCACCGGCTCGCCCGGCTGGTGGTTGAGGCGGACCGGCAAGTCGCCCGACATCGCCGGGCCGCGCGCGTTGCGGCGCACCGCGTCGGCGACCGCGGCCTTGTCGTCCTTGACCACCAGGTCGCCCGGATAGGAGGGCATCGCCTCGCCCGCGATCCCCCCGGCGGCGCGGAACGACTTGTTCATCGTCAGGAAGCGCCCGTCGCGGTCGATCAGCGCCAGCCCGATCGGAAGGACGTCGAGCAGCGCCTGCACGTTGCCCGATTCGCCGCCGCCCGATGGCGCGCCCTGGTCGAACATCAGCAGGGTCGCGATCCCGCTCTCGTCGGCGACGTCGACCGGCACCCGGATCGCGCGCAGCGGGCGCGCGCCCTCGCCCTCGGCGAGTAGCTGGACCAGCCCGTCCTCGCCCATCGACAAGAGGTCGGACAGATAGATCGGCGCCTCGCCCGGGCTCGCCGCGGGCGCGGCGCGGGCGGCGAACGACTCGTTCGCGGCGATCAGCCGGCCGGTGCCGTCGACCAGCGCGGCGAGTACGCCGGCCGCCGCCAGCCGCTCGCCGGTCAGCCCGGCGATCCGTTTCGCGGCGACCGCCTCGAGATCGGGCGCGGGGGTCGCGAACCGCCACAACAGGTGATCGCCGGCGGCGCCAACCCGTGCGACCGAGACCGACTCGGCGCTGTTGCCCGTCCCGCTCGACGCGCGGCCGTCGCGCAGGGCTCTCGCGCGAAGTTCGCTCGCGGCGGCCGGATCGAGCGGGCGGTCGGCGCGCGCGCGATAGGCGGCGTTGGCGGCCACCATCCGCCCCTCGACGTCGGTGACCATCGCCGCCTCGCCGGCAAGGTCGAGCGCATTGGCGACCAGCGCGACGTCGGGCACTGGGCGAAGCTCGACCAGCGGGACGCGCCGCGCGCGCCGTTCGATGACGAAGGCGGCGACCAGCATCGCCACGAAGCCGGTGAAGAACAGCCCGGCGAACAGCGGTTCGCCGAACAGGCTGAACAGGACCGCCCCGCTCGCCGCCGCCGCCGCGATCAGCAGCGGCACCAGCCATTTCAGGCCGCCGTCAAGCGGCTCCGCGTCGAGCGAGGCGAGGTCCTGGTGAAGCACCCCTTACCAGATACGCACCCGGTCGGCGGGCGCAAGGTAGAGCTTCTGCCCCCGCTGCGGCGAAAAGGCCGAATACCAGGGGTCCATGTTGCGGACGATGTCGGCGCGAAACTCGCTCGGGCTGTGCGGATCGGTCAGCAGCCGCTGCATCAGGTTCGCCTCGCGATAGTTGCGCCGCCACACCTGCGCCCAGCCGAGGTAGAAGCGCTGGTCGCCGGTCGTCCCGTCGATCACCGGCGGTGTCGCCCCATTCAGCGAGGCGATGTAGGCATCGTGCGCGACGGTCAGGCCGGCGAGGTCGGCGACGTTCTCGCCCATCGTCAGCTTGCCCTGGACGTGCTTGCCGGGAAGCGGCTCGTAGGCGTCATATTGCGCGCCGAGCTTGTCGAGCCGCGCCTGGAAGGCGGCGGTGTCGGCGTCGGTCCACCATTTCGCGAGCCGCCCGGTCTTGTCGTACTTGGCGCCCTGGTCGTCGAAGTGATGGCTCATCTCGTGCCCGATCACCGCGCCGATCCCGCCATAGTTGACCGCCGGGTCGGCGTTCGGATCGAAGAACGGCGGCTGGAGGATCGCGGCCGGGAAGACGATCTCGACCATGCCGGGGTTGGCGTAGGCGTTGATGGTCATCGGGGTCATGCCCCATTCCCAGCGCTGCATCGGCATGCCGAGGTGACCGACGTTGTAGTTATGCGCCCATTCGTTGGCGCGCATCTCGTTGCCGAGCGCGTCGCCCTTGACGATCTGCAGCGCCGAATAGTCGCGCCAGCGGTCGGGATAGCCGATCTTGGGGGTGAAGGCGGCGAGCTTGGCGTGCGCCTCGACCTTGGTCTGCGGGCTCATCCAGTCGAGCTTGTCGATCCGCCGGTTCATCGCCGCGATGATGTTCTTGACCAGCTGGTCCGCCGCCGCCTTGGTTTCGGGCGGGAAATAGCGCTGGACGTAGATCTTGCTGACGTCGTCGGACAGCGCCCCGGTGGTGAAGTCGACCGCGCGCTTCCAGCGGACCTGCTGTTCGGGGGTGCCCGACAGGACGGTGCCGTAGAAGTGGAAATTCTCCTGGTCGAACGCGCTCGGCAGAACGTCGGCATAGGCGTCGAGCGAGCGGACCATCAGCTGGTCCTTGAGCACGCCGAGCGGCGCCGCGCCGACGATCCGCGCGATCGCGGCGACCGCGGTCGGCTGCGACACGATCAGGCTGGTCGCGGGCGTGCCGATGCCTCGGAAATAGCTGGCGAAGTCGAAGCCCTTCGCACTCCGCGTCAGGTCGGCGAGCGCCATTTTGTTGTAGGTCTTGTCGGTGTCGCGGTTCTGGATGCGGGTCCACGACACTTTCGCGATCTGGGTTTCGAGCGCGAGGATCGCGCGCGCCCGCGCCGCCCCGTCGGGCTGCCCGGCCAGCGCCATCATCTTCGCGATATGGTCGACATAGGCATTGCGCGCCTCGACCATCTTCGGATCGTTCGAAAGATAATAGTCGCGGTCGGGGAGCCCGAGCCCGGCCTGACCGAGCGAGAGCGAATATTGTTCGGGCTCCTTGTCGTCCTGCCCGACGCCCGCGCCGAACGGAACGCCGACGCCCATCCGGGTCGCGCGGGCGTAGAGGTCGGCGAGCCCGGCCTTCGAGTTCAGCCCGCCGATGCTGTCGAGCCAGGGCTTCATCGGCGCCAGCCCCTTGGCCTCGATCGTCGCGGTGTCGAGGAACGTCGTGTAGGCGGTCCCGATCTTGCTGTTGGGGTCCTTCGCGGCCTCGTCGAGGATATCGTGAGTGCGCTGCTTCGACAGGTCGTCGAGCACGTTGAACGCGCCATAGTTCGACTTGTCGGCGGGGATCGGGGTGTTCTTCGCCCAGGTGCCGTTGGCGTAATTGTAGAAGTCGTTGCCGGGCAGGATCGAGCGATCCATCCCCGCCGCGTCGAACCCGTAATCGCCGATCTGCGCGTGCGGCTGCGGCGCAGCGACTACGGGGGCGACCACGGGGGCGACCGGCGGTGCTGCCTCGGCCATCGCCGGCATCGGCGGGGCCTGGGTCGCGCACGCGCTGAGCGCGGTCGTCGCCGCGAGCAGGCTCATCCACTTGGTCATTTCATTCTCCCTGAATCGACGGTCATATGTTCGAAAAATCGCCGGAGCGTGGCGTGCGCGTCGCCCTCGCGCCAGCGCCAGCCGACGAACGGCGGCCCCACGCCGACGAAGGGCTCAGCCGGCGCGCGCGGCGCGGCGCGCGTGGCGGCGTTCGCGCAGCTTGCTGCCGACCCACCAGCGCCAGCCGATCGAGGCGAACAGGTAACCGAGCAGCGCCGACACCGCGGCGAGCGTCAGGATCCCGACCGCGATCGGCTTGCTGGCATGGTGGATCCAGAACATGAACCGCGCCAGCTCGCCCGACACGTTGGTCGCGTCGTTGAGGTCGACCACCGCTTCCTGTCGAAGCTCCCATCGCCCGATGCGATAGGCGAGGTAATACATCGGCGGGATGGTCAGCGGGTTGACCACCAGCGTGAACAGCGCCGCGAACATGATGTTGGCGCGAGCCGGGATCGCGAGCAGCGCGGCGATGACCACGTGCATGAACGGGATGATGATCCCGACGCCGAGTCCGAGGGCGACCCCGCGCGGGACCGAGCGATGGTTGAGCCGCCACAGGTCGGGCCGCGACAATTGCTTGGCGAACGGGCGGAGCAGCCGATACTTGCCGATCGTCTCCTGCGTCGGGATGTGCGACTGGACCCAGCCGAACAGCGAGAAGCGCCGCCCCTCAGCCATGCTGGCGAAGCAGCCTTCCCTGCTCGCGCTTCCAGTCGCGTTCCTTGACCGCCTCGCGCTTGTCGTGCGCCTTCTTGCCCTTGGCGAGCGCGAGCTCGACCTTCGCCTTGCCCGCGCCGTTGAAATAGAGCGACAGCGGGATCAGCGTCAGCCCCTGCCGGGTGATCGCGCCGTGGAGCTTGGCGATCTCGCGCTTCCGAAGCAGCAGCCGGCGGCGGCGGCGCGGCTCGTGGTTCATCCAGCTGCCCTTGGCATATTGCGGGATGTTCGAATTGACGAGGAACACTTCCTCGTCCTCGACCATCGCGTAGCTTTCGGCGATCGACCCCTCGCCGGTGCGCAGCGACTTGACCTCGGTACCCTGCAGTTCGATCCCCGCCTCGAACTTTTCCTCGACGAAATATTCATAATAGGCGCGCCGGTTGTCGGCGACGACCTTGACCTTGTCGAACTCGCGGATCGGCAGCTTGGCCATCGGCTTAGATCAGCCCCGCGTGGGCCAGCGCTTCGTCGACCGCCTTTTTCGAGGCCGCCGACGGCTCGGTCAGCGGCAGGCGAAGCTCGGCCGACATCCCGCGCAGCCGGCCGAGCGCATATTTGGCCGGCCCCGGCGAGGCGTCGGTGAACAGCGCGACGTGGAGCGGATAGAGCCGGTCCTGGAGCGCGAGCGCCTCGTCGTGCCGCCCCTCGCGATTCGCGCGCTGGAAGTCGGCGCACAGCCGCGGCGCGACATTGGCGCTGACCGAGATGCACCCCACCCCGCCCATCGCGTTGAAGGCGAGCGCGGTCTCGTCGTTGCCGCTGAGCTGGCAGAAGTCCTCGCCGCACGCCAGCCGCTGCGCGGTGACCCGGCCGAGGTTGCCGGTGGCGTCCTTGATCCCGACCACGCCGCGCAGCCTGGCCACCTCGGCGAGCGTTTCGACGCTGATGTCGGTGACCGTCCGGCCGGGAACGTTGTAGACGACGATCGGCAGGCTCGACGCGGCGACGATCGCCTCGAAATGGGCGAGCAGCCCGGCCTGGCTGGGGCGGTTGTAATAGGGCAGCACGATCAGCCCGGCGTCGGCGCCCGCGGCTTCGGCGGCCTTCATATGCTCGATCACCGTCGCGGTGTTGTTCGACCCGCAGCCGGCGATGACCGGCACGCGGCCCGCGGCGACTTCGACGGCGATCGCGAACAGCCGGTGCTGCTCCTCGTTGGTCAGCGTCGCGACCTCGCCGGTGGTGCCGCACGGGACGATCCCGTCCGAGCCCTCGGCGATCTGCCAGTCGACGAAGGCTCGGAACGCCTCTTCGTCGACACGGCCTGCCGCAAAGGGCGTCACGAGGGCCGGAATTGAGCCAGAGAACATGCTTTGCTAATCCTTCCGACGGGGCACGTGGCAGGGGGTCAAGGCGCTCCCCCGACGCGTCCGTTTCATTCAGCGCCTGATAAGGACGGCCCGGGCATCATGTCCAGCATGGCGAGAGTAGCGTTTTGGTCGGCATGGCTGGCAGCGGCGGGCAGCGCGGTGGCGCAGACCGGGTCTTACGGGCAGCCGAGCGTCGGCGGGCAGCTCCAGCCGGTCGCCCAGCAACCTTACGGCTATGCGCCGGGCAGCTATGCCTCGACCGGCTATTCGTCGGCCCCGACCGCCTCGGTCTCCGCGGCGATCGGCCAGTGGCGCTCGCTCCGGCAAAGCGGCGGCTATTCCTTCGCCAGCTACGCCGGCTTCCTCAACGCCAACCCCGGCTGGCCCGGCGAAAGGTCGATGCGCGCCGCCGCCGAAAAGGCGATGCGGCCGGGGGAGAACGCGGCGCTGGTGCTCGCCTTTTTCGCCAAGACCCGGCCCCAGACCGGCAATGGCTGGGCGCGGCTGGCCGAGGCCTATGCCGCCAGCGGGCGCGCCGACGACGCGTGGACCGCGACTCGCTGGGCGTGGGGCAAGGCCGACCTCCCGGCCTATGACGAGGCCTCGATCCAGGGGCGGTTCGCGCAGCGGCTGACCGCCGCCGACTATGACGCGCGGGTCGATTCGCTGCTGTTCGCGAAGAAGCCGGCCGAGGCCTATCGCCTGCTGCCGTGGACCGCGCCCGACGAGCGCGCCAAGTTCCAGGCGCGGATCGCGCTCCAGGGCGGCGGCGGCGACGCCGAGGCGCAATATGCGCTGGTCCAGGCGATGGCGCCGGCCGATGCCGGGCTGCTGGTCGACCGGGCGCGCTATTTCCGCGCGCGCGGCGCCGATGCCAGCGCCGAGGCGCTGTTCGCCCAGCCGCGGCGGCTCTCGCTCCCGCCGCGCGACCTCGAACGCTTCGTCGACCTCCAGCTGTCGCTCGCGCGCGGGGCGGCGGGACGCGGAAACTGGGCCAGCGCCTATAATATCGCCCGCCAGATCGACGACCTCGTGCCGGCGGGCGACAAGCTCAGCGACCAGAGCTACGCGGTGCGCGACGACGTTACCGGGCTGGCGTGGCTAGCGGGCCAGGCCGCCTACAGCGCGCTCGGGCGGCCGATGGACGCGGTCGCGATGTTCGAGCGCTATGCGACCGCGGGCCAGTCGCTCCAGGTCGCGAGCAAGGGCCATTACTGGGCCGGGCGCGCCGCCAGCCGCGCCGGACGCTCCGACCTCGCGGTCCAATATTACGACGCCGCCGCGCGCACTCCCGAGCTGTTCTACGGCCAGCTCGCGCTCGAAAAGCTCGGTCGACCGATCCCCGCGCCGGGGACCAGCCCGTCGATCGCGGTGACCGACGCGCAGCGCCGCGCGTTCGAGGACAAGCGGCTCGTCGCGGCGCTCCGCTCGCTCCGCCAGTACGGCAGCCGGTCGGAACAGGCGCTGTTCGTCCGCGCGCTCGCCGACAACCTCGACAACGACGCCGACCGGATGCTGGCGGCGCAGATGGGGGTGGCGATCGGCCGCCCCGACCTCGCGGTGTGGACCGAGCGCGAGGCGCGCAACTCGGGCGACCGCTTCTACTATGCCGCGGCCTACCCGAGCCACCAGTTCGCCGCCTCGACCGGGCGGACCTGGTCGCTGGCGCACGGCATCACCCGGCAGGAATCGAGTTTCGACAAGGGGATCGTCAGCCACGCCGGGGCGATGGGGATGATGCAGCTGATGCCCGGCACCGCGCGTCAATATGCGGGCAAGATGGGCATGGCCTACGACGGCGGGCGGCTGACCAGCGACCCGACCTACAACGTCGCGCTCGGCACCTATTACTTCGAGCATCTGGTCGACGTATGGAACGGCAGCATCCCGCTCGCGGTCGCCGCCTACAACGCCGGGTCGGGCAACGTGTCGAAGTGGATCCGCAACAACGGCGACCCGCGCACCGGGCAGATCGACATGGTCACCTGGATCGAGCGGATCCCGTTCGACGAGACCCGCGGCTACGTCCAGCGCGTGCTCGAGAACACCGTCGTCTACGACCAGCTCAACCCGGGCGGGACCGGCGGGCGACGGTTGACCACTTATCTCGGCAGCCGTGGCTGAGCCGGGCGGCAAGCCCGCCGAACGGTTCATCACCCCGCAGGGAATGGCGAAGCTCCGCGCCGAATACGACCAGCTGTTCGGGACCGAGCGGCCCAAGCTGGTCGACACCATCGCCTGGGCGGCGGGCAACGGCGACCGCAGCGAGAATGGCGACTATATCTACGGGCGCAAGCGGCTGCGCGAGATCGACCGGCGGCTCGGCTATCTGTCGAAGGCGATGAAGGCGGCCAAGGTGGTCGATCCCGCACGGCAGGAACAGCGCGACGCGGTCCGCTTCGGCGCGACGGTCGAGCTCGCCGACGAGGAGGATGTGCGGCGCACGCTCACGCTGGTCGGAGAGGACGAGGCCGACGCCACCGCGGGCCGGGTCAGCTGGCGCGCCCCGATCGCACGCGCGCTGGTCGGGGCGAAGGTCGGCGACGAGCGGCTGGTGCGGCTGCCCGCCGGCGAGAAAAGCTACGAGGTGATCGCGATCCGCTACCCCGAGGGGTAAGGCTCAGCCGCGGCGGCGGCTGTCGAGGTCGACGACTTCGGCCGAGTGGACGTCGGCGGGCGGATCGGCCGGGATCGACTTGGCCATCGCCGCGGCGACCGCGCCGAGCGCGGCGGTCTGCGCGCTGCGCGGGTCGGCAGCGTCGATCATCGTCCACGGCGCCCAGCGGGTGTCGGTGGCATCGAGCAGCTCGGCGGCGATCGGGCCCATCTCCGCGCGCGCGCCGATCCGCGCGACCTGCTCGGCGGTGAACAGGTGGCGCGCCCACGGGTCCTCGGCGCGCTCGCGGATCCGCTCGGCCTGCACCTCGGGCGAGACGTGGAAGAACAGCTTGACCAGCGCGGTGCCATGCTCGCGCTGCTGGTTCTCGAACTCGTTGATCTCGTCGATCGCCCGGTGCCAGCCGCGGTCGCCGAGCGCCCCGGCGCGGCGCGCGGTCGCGGCGCGGCTGTACCAGCTGCGAAAGAAGATGGTCGTCTCGCCTCCCGCCGGAAGCGCCTCCCAGAAGGGCGCGAACCAGTGGCGCTCGTCGTCGCGCTCGGTCACGTCGCGCATCGCCAGCACCTTCGTATGGCATGGGTCGAGCGCGGCGACGAGCCGCGACAGCGCGGCCGTCTTGCCCGCGCCGACCCAGCCTTCGAGGACGACGAGGGTCCGCTTGTGGTGGACGACCTGCGCGGTGCTTAGCGACGCGATCCGGCCCTGCACCGCGTCGAGCGCTGCAGCAAAGTCCCCGGAGAACGGCGCCCCCCGTTCGTGCGGCGCGAAATCGATCGGCACGCGCCGGTGGATAATCGGATGTTAACCGATCCGCAATTGACCAAGCGTCCGAAGAGTCCCGTTCTGGATCGTTTCAGGCCGCCCCCGCCACCGCTGGGCGCGCGTCGGCGTCGGGCGTGTCCAGTGAGGGTCGGGGCCTCAGGCGGGCTTGGGCGCGCCGTCGCCGACGATTCGGATCGACAGTTCCTTGAGCTGCTTCGGCGTCACCTCGGCCGGGGCGTTCATCAGCAGGTCCTCGGCCTTCTGGTTCATCGGGAAGACGATCACCTCGCGGATGTTGGGCTCGTCGGCCAGCAGCATGACGATCCGGTCGATGCCCGGCGCCGACCCGCCGTGCGGCGGCGCGCCATATTTGAACGCGCCGATCATGCCGGGAAAGTTGGTATCGACCTCGTCCTTCGAATAGCCGGCGATTTCGAACGCCTTGTACATGATGTCGGGACGATGGTTGCGGATCGCGCCCGAGCTCAGTTCGACCCCGTTGCAGACGATGTCGTACTGCCATGCGAGGATGTCGAGCGGGTCCTTCCGCTCGAGCGCCTCCATCCCCCCCTGCGGCATCGAGAAGGGGTTGTGGCTGAAGTCGATCTTCTTGTTGTCCTCGTCATATTCGAACATCGGGAAGTCGACGATCCAGCAGAATTTGAACGCGCCTTCCTCGATCAGCCCGAGCTGCTCGCCGACGCGGGTGCGCGCGAGCCCGGCGAGCTTGGCCGCCTGCGCCTCGGGGCCGGCGGCGAAGAAGATTCCGTCGTCGGGACCGGTGCCGAGCTGCCCGGCGAGCCAGTCCATCCCCTCGGTGCCGTGGTTCTTGGCGATCGGGCCGCCCCACTCGCCGCCCTTGCGGGTGGCGTAGCCGAGCCCGGCGAACCCTTCGCCGCGCGCCCAGTCGTTCATTTCGTCGAAGAATTTCCGGCTCTTCTCGGCGGTGTTCGGCGCGGGAACCGCGCGCACGACATGGCCTTTCTCGACCATTCCCGCGAACAGGCCGAAGCCCGAGCCCTTGAAATGCTCGCCGACGTCGTGGACGACCAGCGGGTTCCTGAGGTCGGGCTTGTCGCTGCCGTACTTCAGCATCGCCTCGCGATAGGGAATGCGCGGATAGGCGCCCTCGGTCACGCTGCGACCGTTGGCGAATTCCTTGAACACACCCGACAGCACCGGCTCGATCGCCGCGAACACGTCGTCCTGGGTGACGAAGCTCATCTCGAAATCGAGCTGGTAGAATTCACCCGGCGAGCGGTCGGCGCGCGCGTCCTCGTCGCGGAAGCAGGGGGCAATCTGGAAATAGCGGTCGAAGCCCGCCACCATCAGCAGCTGCTTGAACATCTGCGGGGCCTGCGGGAGCGCGTAGAACTTGCCCGGGTGGACCCGGCTGGGGACGAGATAGTCGCGCGCGCCTTCGGGGCTCGACGCGGTCAGGATCGGGGTCTGGAACTCGGTGAAGCCCTGGTCGATCATCCGCCGCCGGATCGAGGCGATCACCTTCGAGCGGAGCAGGATGTTGGCGTGAAGCCGCTCGCGGCGAAGGTCGAGGTAGCGGTACTTGAGCCGGATTTCCTCAGGGTAGTCCTGCTCGCCCGCGACCGGCATCGGCAGCTCGTCGGCCTTCGACTGGATCTCGACCGAGCGGGCGAACAGCTCGATATCGCCGGTCGGCAGCTTGGCGTTGGTGGTGCCCGGCGCGCGCGCCTTCACCTCGCCGTCGATCGTGACCACGCTCTCGACGCGCAGCCCCTCGAGCACCGCGAGCGCCGGGCTGTCGCTGTCGCACACCACCTGGGTCAGCCCGTAATGGTCGCGCAAATCGACGAACAGCACCCCGCCATGGTCGCGCTTGCGATGGATCCAGCCCGACAGGCGGACGGTCTGGCCGACGTCGGCGGCGCGAAGCTGGTCGCAGGTGTGGGAGCGGTAGGCGTGCATGGTCATACTCGTCGAAAAGGGGTCGCTGCGGTGCGGAAAAAAGCGCGGCGTCGCTTCACCGAACCACTCTTGCTTTGTCAAGGCGGACGCGCCCCGCTAAGGCCCGCGGGACATGAAGATTCACAAGCTGATCACCAAGTCCGACGACCTCGCCGCCCTCGTCTCCCGCCTTGCCCAGGCCGATTTCGTCGCGGTCGACACCGAGTTCATGCGGGAAAACACCTATTGGCCCGAGCTGTGCCTGCTCCAGATCGCGTCGACCGAGGAGGCCGCGGCGATCGACCCCAAGGCCGAGGGGCTCGACATGGGCCCGCTGCTCGCGCTGCTGGTCGACAATCACGACGTGCTCAAGGTCTTCCACGCCGGCGGGCAGGACCTCGAGATCATCCATAACCTGACCGGCAAGGTGCCGGTGCCGCTGTTCGATACCCAGATCGCGGCGATGGCGCTCGGGTTCGGCGAGCAGATCGGCTATTCGAACCTCGTCGAATCAATGCTCGGGCACAGCCTCGACAAGGGCGCGCGTTTCACCGACTGGTCGCGCCGTCCGCTCGACAAGCGCCAGCTCGATTATGCGATCGCCGACGTCACCCATTTGTCGGTGATCTTCCCCAAGCTCGTCCAGCGGCTCAAGAAGACCGGGCGCGGGGCGTGGCTTAACGAGGAGATGGAGCGGCTGGCCGACCCTTCGAGCTTCGCGTTCGAGCCCGAGGACGCGTGGAAGCGGCTCAAGCTGCCCAGCCGCAACCCGGCGGTGCTCGGGCGGCTGCGCGCGATCGCGGCGTGGCGCGAGACCGAGGCGCGCGGCAAGAACCTGCCGCGCGGCCGGATCATCAAGGACGACACGCTGGGCGAGCTCGCCAGCCACCCGCCAAAGACGCAGGACGACCTCGGCAAGGTGCGCGGCCTGTCGAGCGGGTGGCGGACCAACGACATCGGCGCGCGGCTGATGGCGGCAGTCGCGGGCGCCAAGCCGCTCGACCCCGACGAGCTGCCCAACCGCGACGCCAAGCGGCCCGGGCTGACCAAGGACGCCGCGCTGGTCAGCGACCTGCTCAAGCTGCTGCTGAAGATCCGCGCCAAGGACGTCGGGGTCGCGGCCAAGCTGATCTCGCGGTCGGACGATCTCGAGGCGCTCGCCGCCGGGGTTCGCGGCGACCTGCCGATCCTGAGCGGCTGGCGGTTCGAACAGTTCGGGCGCGACGCGCTCGACCTCGTCGAGGGCCGATTGGGCTTCGCCACCGAAAACGGCAAGCTCAAGATGAGCCGACTGGAAACCGGACCCGTTCAGGAACCCGACACGCCGGCGAGCGCTTGATCCTTCCGACCCTTGGAAGGAGCCGATCGATGCGCCCGCTTTCCCTGCTTCCCCTCGCCGCGCTCGCCGCCTGCGCCGCCGCGCCCGCGCAGAGCCCGACGGTCGGAGTGATCCCCGGCTACAAGTGCGATGCCGCCGCCGGCCAGTCGTACGTCGGCCAGACCGCGACCGCCGACAATGCCGCCGCGCTGATGGCGGCGACTCACAGCGCCTCGCTGCGCTGGGCGCCGCCGGGGGTGATGCTCAGCATGATCTTCATCGAGAGCCGGGTGACCGTGCGGCTCGATCACGCCAACAAGATCCTCGCGGTCAACTGCGGCTAGGCGAACACCACCTCGGCCTCGCGGCCGAGCGCCTTCGCCAGCTGCGCCAGCCGCCGCTCGACCGCCTCGGCATAGAGCGCCGAATCGCGCTGGCGCATGGTCAATTTGACCTTCCGATTGGTGAGCGCGACGCTGGTCCGCCGAAGCGTTCCCTCGGTCCCCGCCGACAGCCGCTGCGCGAGCCGGATCGCGCGTCCCCACGCCTGCGCCCGCGCGTCCTCGCCGTCGCGCAGCAGCGCGAGCACCCGCGGATCGAAGCTGCTGTCGTCGCCGAACGCCGCCCATAAGGCGCGGCCGAGCAGCGCCCGGCCATGCGCGTCGATCGCCACCCAGTTGCCGTGAAGCGCGAGGTCGACCGCGCGTTCGGCTCGGAAATCGGGATGCGCGTTCCAGCCGATGTCGCCGAGCAGGCAGGCGGTGAGGCGGATCCGCTTGGCCTCCATCTCCTCGTTGGGAAACAGCGGGTCGATCCATTCGTCGAGCAGCGCGCCATGATCGCCGAACCGCCCGAGCCGCTCGCCGACCTCGAGCGCGGCGGCGAGCAACGGGTCTTCGGCACGCTGCGTTCCCGGCAGGTCGCGGTAGAGCAGCCCCTCGCGAAGCCCGAACGCCGACACCACCACCCGCTTCGGCTCGAGCGTGTCGCGCATCGCGCCGAGGATCTTGAGCGCTCCCGGCAGGGTCGCGATGCGCGAGCCCGACAGCCCGCTCTTCTGGGCCATGAGGTCGGTGTCGCCCGTCGCCACCAGCGCCGAAAGAACCTTGATCCTATCTGGCGTCAGCCGGTGCTGGTGGACGATCGGCAACGGGTGCGCCTGGTCCCGGAGGTCGAGCTGGGCGAGCGCGCGGAACGAGCCGCCGACGAGGTAGAGCGACTGTCCCGCCGCCGCCTCGGCCAGCCGGGTGCCCTTGATACCCTTGCGGATCGCGGCGACGAGGTCGGCCCTGTCGAGCCGGGCGATGCGCAGCACGCCGAGCGGGAGCGACACCCCCGCCCCCGCCTCGCCGCGCGCCAGCCCGGTGATCTCGAGCGAGCCGCCGCCGAGATCGGCCGCGAGCCCCGCCGCGCGCGGGATCGCCGAGATGACCCCGAGCCCCGAATATTCGGCCTCTTCCTCGCCGCTCAGCAGCCGCGGCTTGAGCCCGAGCTCGCGCGCGCGGCGCAGGAAGTCCTCGCCATTGTCGGCATCGCGCACCGCGGCGGTGGCGACGGTATGGACCCGCTTCAGCCCCATGTCGCGCGCGAGCTGGCGAAAGCGCGCCAGCGCCGAGATCGCGCGCGCGGCGGCTTCCTCGTCGATCCGGTTGTCGATCGCCAGCGAGCGGCCGAGCGAGGCGACCACCTTTTCGTTGAAGATGGTCGAGGGCACCCGCGCGGTCCCGGCATAGGCGACGAAGCGCACCGAGTTCGAGCCGATGTCGATGATCCCGACCGGACCGAAGCGCGATTCGCCCGCCATCTCAGGCGCCGCCGCGCTGGGTCAGGCGAAGCTTGGGCACCGCCTTGCCCGCCAGCGAATGGCCGCGGCCCGACAGCGACGGGTTGGTGATGAAATATTGGTGGAGGTTGAAGTGGCGCTTGCCCGGCACCGACCGGACATAGCTGCCGTCGCTTTCGAGCGACCAGCTCTGCTCGTTGTCGATCAGGTTGGCGATCATCACCTGGTCGAGCACCTGCGCGTGGACCGTCGGGTTTTCGAGCGGCAGCAGATATTCGACCCGCCGGTCGAAATTGCGCGGCATCCAGTCGGCCGAGGAGATGTAAACCCGCGCGGCGCGGTTGGGCAGCCGATGGCCGTTGGCGAACACGAAGATCCGGCTATGTTCGAGGAAGCGGCCGACGATCGACTTGACCCGGATGTTCGACGACAGGCCGGCGATCCCCGGCCTCAGGCAGCAGACCCCGCGGACGATGAGGTCGATCGACACCCCCGCCTCGCTCGCCTCGTAGAGCTTGGCGATCACCAGCCGGTCGGTCAGCGAGTTCATCTTCGCCCACACCGCCGCCGGCCGCCCCTCGCGCGCCGAAGCGATTTCGGCGTCGATCAGCGACAGCATCCGCTCGCGCAGCCCGCGCGGGCTGAGCGTCAGCAACTCGAGCCCCTTGGGCTGGACGTAGCCGGTGGTGAGGTTGAACAGCTTGGCCGCGTCGCGCGCCGCGCGGCGCGAGGCGGTGAAGAAGCTGAGGTCGGTGTAAATTCGCGCGGTCACCGGGTGATAGTTTCCCGTACCGAAGTGGCAGTAGGTGCGCAGCGCCCCGCCCTCGCGGCGAATGACCATCGACACCTTGGCGTGGGTCTTCCAGTCGACGAAGCCGTAGATCACCTGCACCCCGGCGCGCTCGAGCCGCCCGGCCCACAGCAGATTCTGCTCCTCGTCGAAGCGCGCCTTGATCTCGACCACCGCGGTGACCGTCTTGCCCGCCTCGGCCGCCGCAACCAGCGCATCGACGATCGCCGACTGCTTGCCCGCGCGGTAGAGCGTCTGCTTGATCGCCACCACGTCGGGATCGGCTGCCGCCTGCCGCAGGAAGCCCACCACCGCCTCGAAGCTTTCGTAGGGGTGATGAATGATGAAGTCCTTCGCCCGGATCGCGGCGAAGATGTCGCCGTCATGCTCGGCGATCCGCTCGGGCAGGCGCGGGGTGAACGGGGTGAACTTGAGGTCGGGCCGGTCGACCTCGACCAGCATCGACAGGTCGGCGATCCCGATCAGCCCGCTGCTCTCGTTGACTAGCGCGTCCTTCGCCGACAGGCCGGTGCGCACCATCTCCTCGAGCTCGGGCGGGGTGTCGGCGGAAAATTCGAGCCGGATCACCCGCCCGCGGCGCCGCCGCTGGATCGCCGAGCGGAAGTAGCGGATCAGGTCCTCGGCCTCGTCGTCGAGCTCGATGTCGCTGTCGCGAAGGATCCGGAACGCGCCGCTGCCGCGCGCCTCGAACCCGGGAAACAGCTGGTCGATGTGCGCGCGGATCGCTTGCTCGATGGCGATGAAGCGATGCCCCTCCCCGCCTTTCAGCTCCACGAAGCGCGGAAGCGTCGAGGGGATCATCAGCAGCTCGGTCACCGGCTCCTTGCGCCGCCCGCGCTTCAGCAGGAAGACCAGGCTGAACGCCTTGTTAGGGATGAACGGGAACGGGTGGGTCGGGTCGATCGCCTGCGGCGTGAGCACCGGCAGGATCTGTTCGCGAAAATGGCCGCGCAGCCACTCGGCCTCGTCCTTGCCGAGCGCATCGGGGGCGACGACCTCGATGTCGTTCTCGGCCAGCGCCTCACGGAGCACCAGCCACTCGGCCTGCTGCGCGACGACCAGCGCGTCGGCCTCGGCGGCGATCGGCCCGAGCTGCTGGCTGGCGGTCAGCCCGTCAATCGACAGCTCCTCGACCCCGCGCAGCTGCTGGCCCTTGAGCCCGGCGACGCGGGTCATGAAGAATTCGTCGAGATTGTCGCCGCTGATCGACAGGAAGCGCAGCCGTTCGAGCAGCGGGTGCGCGGGGTTGGCGGCTTCCTCGAGCACGCGGGTGTTGAAGGCGAGCCAGCTCAGCTCGCGGTTGAACGCCTTGTCGGCGCCCAGCGGCGGCGCCTCGGTCACGCCGCCCCGCGCAGGTCGATCAGCCCGCCCTCGCCGAGCGCGCGGCGCACCGTCGGCAGCGTCAGTCGCGCCCGTTCGGCGATGGCGAAGCGGTCGATTGCCTCGACCACCCGCTCGGCGTTGAAATAGCTGCGCTCGACCCGCTCGGCGACGAAGCGCAGCGCCTCGTCGGGGATGTGCAGCCCGCGATCGGCGAACAGAAGCCGGATCACGCTTCGGAACAGCGCGTCGTCGGGCTGCTCGATCCGAGCCACCGGGGTCACCGCCAGCCGGGTGCGAAGGTCGGGCAGCGCCGGGGTCCACGCCGGGGGCACCTCGTCGACCACCATGACCAGCGGGCGGCCGCTGTCCTGCGCCGAATTCCACGCGTGAAACAGCGCCTCCTCGTCGTGCCGGTCGGCCTGTTCGACCAGCCGCCCCCCGACCCGCTCGCAGAAAGCGCGCGCCAGCAGAGAGCGTCCCGAACGGCGCGGCCCGGTCAGCAGGCTCGCCTTGACCGGCCACAGGCTCCAGTTGCGGAAATGATCGAACGCGGCGCGGTTGGCGTCGGACAGGATGAAGCGGCTGTCGTCCTGGGCCTGGGGCCAGTCGAGCGGAAGCGCGATCTGGTCCTTGCCCGCGGTCATGGCGAGGGGGTCGCGGGCTGGCCGGCGGGCGGGGTCGGCGCGCCGGGCTGGGGGCGCGGCGCGGCGCGGGCGACCGAGCGCGACGCCTCGATCGCGCCGCCGAGGTAGGTCGCGCGATAGCCGAGCGCGATCAGCGCGTCGCGAATCGCCTCGGGCGCCGCCGTCGCGCTGATCGTCAGCGTGCTCGTCCCGCCAAGCGCGACGCTGTTCTCGCTGACGCCGGTAACCCCGGCGATCCCGCGGATCTGCGCCACCGCCGCCTCGAGCGTCGCCGCGTCCTGGGTCAGCAGCAGCATCCGGATCGACTGGGCCTTGGGCGTGTCGGCGACCTCGGGCGTATCGTCGACCGGGGGCGGCGGCGCCTGGATCACCAGCGACGAATCGCCCTTCACGATCCCCGCCGCGAGCGCCTGGGCGAACAGCTGGTCCATCCGCTCGACGCCCTCGTTCATCATCCGCGGCAGGTCGGCGCTGTCCTTGGCGGTCAGCGTGAAGCTGCCGAGGGGGCGGCGGTCGGGGCCGAAGCTGCCGATGAAAACCGCGCGCGCAGGGCCGCCCGGATAGAGGCGATGGAGCTGCACCTCGGCGATCAGCACGTTCGCGCCGCCGTAGAGGTCCATCACGTTGCGCCACCATCCGCGCCCCGGGCGGCGGGTGATCGCGGCGTTGACCAGCAGCGGGTCGACCCCGTTGCCCGACACGCGGATGTAGTCGATCGGGCTTTGCGAGGTGCGGAACTGCGCCCAGGCGCGCTGCCACAGGTTGCGGGTCTCGACCGAGGTGTCGGTTCCGCCGCTAGTGACGATCGGGATCAGCAGCATCGGCGCCGATCGCTGCGCCTGCCCCGGCGCGCCGAGGATCTGCCCAGCCTTGGCGCGGTCGAACAGGATGCCGAGGTCGGCGATATAGCGATTCGGCCCGATCTGCTCGTTCTGGACGATGACCGAGCTGACGATGTCGTCGAGATCGGTGTCGCTGAGATTGGGTGCGGCCGATTCGGGCTGGTTGTTCATCTTGGCCCACAGCTTGCGGAAGCCCATCCGCTGCGCGAGCTTCCACCCGTTGTAGCGCGCCTCGGTCGCGTCCTTGCCGCCGACGTCGACGTGGAGCCCGCCGACCTCGAGCGTCTGCGAGCTGTCGATCGGCATGATGCCGCGGTCGCCGCCTTCCATCTGCGCATAGAGGTAGGCGCCGCCGCCGAGGGCAGCGAACAGCGGGATCGCGAACAGGGCGGCGCGGCGGCGGGACAGCATTGCCAACGGCTTTTGGCGACAACGGCGTGGAAATCCAAGCAGGATATAGCTACTCGGCGCTCACATGAGCGACGATACGAGCAATACGCCCCTCACCTACGCCGATGCGGGCGTGTCGATCGACGCGGGCAACGCGCTGGTCCGGGCGATCGCCCCGCTCGCCAAGGCGACCGCGCGGCCGGGCGCGAACGCCGAGCTGGGCGGGTTCGGGGGCTTCTTCGACCTCAAGGCCGCGGGCTATGACGATCCGCTGCTGGTCGCCGCGAACGACGGCGTCGGGACCAAGCTCAAGCTGGCGATCGACAGCGGCCGTCACGACGGGGTCGGCATCGACCTCGTCGCGATGTGCGTCAACGACCTCGTCGTGCAGGGCGCCGAGCCTTTGTTCTTCCTCGACTATTATGCGACCGGAAAGCTCGACCAGGCGGTCGCCACCCGCGTCGTCGCCGGGATCGCCGAGGGGTGCCGGATCGCGGGCTGCGCGCTGATCGGGGGCGAGACCGCCGAGATGCCGGGAATGTATGAGGGCGGCGACTACGACCTCGCCGGTTTCTGCGTCGGGGCGGTCGACCGCGCCAGGGCACTTACCGGGTCGAAGGTCGCGCCGGGCGACCTGCTGCTCGGGCTGGCGAGCTCGGGGGTCCATTCGAACGGCTTCTCGCTGGTGCGCCGGCTTATCGCGCGCAACGACTGGACGCTCGAGCAACCGTGGGAGGGCGGGACGCTCGGCGAGGCGCTGCTCGAGCCGACGCGGATTTACGTGAAATCGCTGCTCCCGCTGGTCCGCGAGGGGCGGATCGCCGCGCTTGCGCACATCACCGGCGGCGGACTGCTCGAGAATATCCCGCGCGTCCTGCCCGACG
Organism: Sphingomonas sp. ASV193; assembly: GCF_040203355.1. Classification (NCBI taxonomy): domain Bacteria; kingdom Pseudomonadati; phylum Pseudomonadota; class Alphaproteobacteria; order Sphingomonadales; family Sphingomonadaceae; genus Sphingomonas; species Sphingomonas sp. ASV193. The sequence goes on along the minus strand of NZ_JBEHBW010000001.1, from coordinate 227,359 downwards.
GCTGCCACGCCGTGGTCGACGCCGCGGCGTGGCCGCTGCCGCCGCTGTTCGCCTTCCTCCAGGCCGGCGGATCGATCGAACCGGGCGAAATGGCGCGCACCTTCAACACCGGGATCGGCATGGTCGCCGTGGTCCGCGCGGGCGACGCCGACGCGGTCACCGCCGCGCTCGAGGCGGCGGGCGAGACCGTTTACCGCATCGGCCGGATCGAGGTGGGCGAGAAGGGCTGCACCGTCGCCGGTCCGGCGGGAAGCTGGGGCGCGGCCGACGTCTGGTCCGCCAGCCACCATGGATAGGGCGCGCGTCGCGGTCCTCATTTCGGGCCGCGGGTCGAACATGGCCGCGCTGCTCTACGCCGCCAAGGCCGACGACTGCCCGTTCGCGATCTGCGCGGTGCTGTCGGACAAGCCCCAGGCGGCGGGGCTCGCGCTCGCCGCGGCCGAGGGCGTGCCGACCGCCGCGATCGACGCCAAGGCGCTGAAGGCTGGACTCTGGCCCGCCCTCGAGGCCGCGATCGCCGAGGCGAACCCCGACTATATCGCGCTGGCGGGCTTCATGCGGATCATCCCCGCCGGCTTCGTCGAGCGCTGGGCCGGGCGGCTGGTCAACATCCACCCCTCGCTGCTGCCCAAATACAAGGGGCTGCACACCCACCAGTCGGCAATCGACGCAGGCGACGACGTGACGGGCGCGACCGTCCACCTCGTCACGCCCGAGGTCGATTCGGGCGCGATCCTCGGGCAGGTCGAAGTCGCGATCCTGCCCGGCGACGACGCCGAGGCGCTCGACGCGCGCGTGCTGATCGCCGAACACCAGCTCTATCCGCGCGTACTTGCCGAATTCGTCCGGCGGGCGGAGCGTAAACAATGACCGATTCGCCGCGATCGCGCCGCCTGCGCTGGCTGACCTTCGCCGAGATCGTCGCGGTCGCCGGGCTGGTCATTTCCGCGCTCGCTTTGTGGAAAAGCTGGGGCGACGAGCCGGCACGCACCACCACCGTGGTCGAACAGCGCGGCGCGATCCCGCTCGCGCTTCGCGGGTCGGTCGCCGACGAGGGGCGGACGCTGACGATCTCGCCGGTCGAGGCAAGCCATTCGCTCGATTCGCTGACGCTGACCGCCGCCGGCAAGCCGCCGATCCAGGTCGGCAGCGACGGCAAGGTTGCTGCCTCCTCGCTCGAAGCGCTGGTCGGCGAGCCGAAGGGCGACGTGCGCAGCGGGCGGCTGTCGTTCACCATCGCCGCGCGCTATGTCGAAGCGGGCAAAGACCGCACCGGCGGCGGGCGATATCATGTCGGCTGGCAATGGGTGAAGGGCGGGCTGTTCGGCGGTCACTCGCTGCGCGTGACCGGGTTTGGAAGAGGATAAGGCCATGACCGATCACCGCGTCGTCACGATCGTCCCCGCCGCCGACCTCGACGCGAGCGAGGCGTTCTACCGCCGCCTCGGCTTCGCGCTCGAAAGCGACTGGGGCCATTACCGGATCCTCGCCGACGGGCGCGGCTGGCATCTCCACCTTCGTCACCAGCCCGGCTGGCCCGCCCGGGTCGAGGACAACCCGCTCGGCCTCTACCTCTATGTCGACGATGTCGATGCCGTCGCCGACCGTGTGCGCGAACTGATCATCGAGCCCAACACGCCCGCCGCGAAGCCTTGGGGTTGCTACGAGTTCGCGGTCAGCGATCCGAATGGAGTGCTCGTGCGGATCGGACGGATCATCAACGAATAAGGCCGTCGGGTCGCCCCGACGGCCTTAATTCTGCCTGAGGTTACAGCGCCTTAGCCAACGATCTCGTCGTCGTTGAAGAAGTGGCGGATCTCGATCGCCGCATTCTCGTCGCTGTCGCTGCCGTGGACGCTGTTCTCGCCGATCGAGAGCGCATGGGTCTTGCGGATCGTGCCCTCGGCGGCGTCGGCCGGGTTGGTCGCTCCCATCACGTCGCGATTGCGCGTCACGGCGTCCTCGCCTTCGAGCACCTGGACCACCACCGGTTCGCTGATCATGAAGTCGACCAGCTCACCGAAGAAGGGACGCTCCTTGTGCACCGCGTAGAAGCCCTCGGCCTGCTCGCGGCTCATGTGGATGCGCTTCGAGGCGACAACGCGCAGGCCGGCGTCCTCGAGCATCTTGGTGACCGCGCCGGTGAGGTTGCGGCGGGTGGCGTCGGGCTTGATGATCGAAAAGGTGCGGGTGACCGCCATGAAACGTCTCCAAATGTGAATTGACGGGAGGGGATTTGGCGGGCTCTCTAGGCAAGGGCGGGTTGGCGATCAAGCGGGGGGCGTCGATGGAAGACGGGGGCGAAGCACGGGCCGCGGCGCGGAAGCGCCGCAACGCCCTCGCGCGGATCGTCCGCAGCCGCGACTTCACCCGCGACCTCGTTGTCACTACGCTGGGCGTGCTGATCGCGCTTGGCATCGGCGCGCTGGTCGACGAGATTCGCTGGCGGATGCGGCAGGCCGCGTCGGAACGGATGATGGACGAGGAACTGGCGTGGGTGCGCGGCGCCTTTGCCTACCACCTGCTGTCCTACCCATGCGTCGCCAACCGATCGGAGGCGCTGTTCGAACTCATTGATGACGCGCGGAAGACGAAGAAGCTTCCCGACATTCGCGGCATCGGCTCCACCCGCGACTTCGGCACCTACGGCGACAGCTGGAACTTCGCCCAGTCGAGCGATGTCATGCTGCACATGACGCCAAAGGTGGCGATGGACTATTCCTCGATCTGGGTCGATGTGCGCTACTGGGCCGACCACAGTTCCCGGGCGCGCCTATCGTGGCAGGCCGTGAACGAGTTGGGCGATCGCCCCGGCCCCGTGTCCGACGACTTGCTAGACGACGCCACGCGCGATCTGATCGCCGCGGTTCGGGCGTCGGAAACGGTCGTGGGAATGGGGCTGAAAAACGACGAGAAGTTCGCGAAGCGGGGCATCAAACGACTTTCCCCCGATGGCGACCCGTTCGACCTCAAGAAGCTGCGCGCTGACGTCAGCGAGCAATATATCTGCAAGCCGCTGATGGTCGACGGCAAGCCGTACAAGCTACGCGAGTCGACTGCCAAGCCACTGCCGCTGCCGAAGGATCTGCAGGGCTAGCCCTTCTCCACCCAGCGCCCGTCCTCGTGCGCCCAGTAGTGTCGCTCGGCGTCGCGGCCCGACAGCAGCTTCCACGCCAGCCGCGCCTCGGCCACCCCGTCGGCATCGAACAGGAAAAAGGCACGGTCGTAGCTCAGCGCCGATTCGCGCCACTCGCCGTCGGCGATCAGCAGGTTGCGGGCGCCGTTGGGCGCGTCGCTTCCGCCGGTGATCAACACCGGCTGGCGCGAGTCGTCGGCGCCGCCAGCCACCCCGTGCGGGACGAAGCTCGCCGCGCCCTGGTCCCACAGCTGGCGGTCGAGCCGCGCGCGCTCGCCCTCGTCGGCATGAACCACCACCAGCCGCTGGCCCTCGCCGAGCAGCCGCCCGGCGATTGACGCGATCACCGCGTCGGCGCTCGCGGCGCCGCCGAACTGGTAGAAATCGACCCTCACCCGGCCACCGGGTCGCGGCTCGCGCCCTTGCCCGCGCGGCGGCAACGCTCGGAGCAGTAGCGGACCTGGTCCCAGTCGCGCTCCCACTTCTTGCGCCACGCGAACGGCAGCCCGCACGCGGCGCAAATCTTGGACGGAAGGTCCGCCTTGCGTCGCATCCGGGCCATCGCGCCTCAGCCCTCGGCGACGTCCTCGACGAACCGGTCGAGGAGGCGCACGCCATAGCCGGTCGCGCCCTTCGCCCAGGTCGGGCAATCCTTGTCCGACCAGGCCATGCCGGCGATGTCGAGATGCGCCCATTTCACGCCGTCGCCGACGAAGCGCTTGATGAACTGGGCGGCGGTGATCGACCCGCCCTCGCGCGGGCCGACGTTCTTCATGTCGGCGATCGGCGAATCGATCAGCCGGTCGTAGGCATCGCCGAGCGGCTGGCGCCACAGCTTGTCGCCGGTCGCGTCGCCCGCGCCGATCAGCTGCAGCGCGAGGTCGTCGTCGTTCGAGAAAATGCCGGCATATTCGTGGCCGAGCGCGATCACCATCGCCCCGGTGAGGGTGGCGAGGTCGACGATCACCCTCGGCTTATATTCGCGCTGGACCCAGGTGATCGCGTCGGCGAGCACCAGCCGCCCCTCGGCGTCGGTATTGATCACCTCGACCGTCTGGCCGTCCATCGTCGTCACCACGTCGCCCGGGCGCTGGGCATTGCCGTCGGGCATATTCTCCACCAGCCCGCAGATGCCGACGACATTGGCCTTCGCCTTGCGTCCGGCGATTGCCTTCATCGCGCCCGCGACCGCGCCCGCGCCGCCCATGTCCCACTTCATCGATTCCATGCCCGCGGCGGGCTTGATCGAGATCCCGCCGGTGTCGAAGGTGACGCCCTTGCCGACCAGCGCGATCGGCGGCGTGCCGTCGGCCCCGCCGTTCCATTCGAGCACCAGCAGCTGCGGCTCGCGCACCGAGCCCTGCGCGACGCCGAGCAGCGCGCCCATGCCGAGCGCGGTCATTTCCGCCTGCCCGAGCACGCGGACCTTGAGACCGGTGCCTTCGACGCTTTCGCGCACCCGCTTGGCGAAGCTTTCCGGGTAGATGATGTTGGGCGGCTCGGCCACCAGCTCGCGGGTCAATTCGACCCCGGCGACGAGCGGCGCGTAGCGTTCCTCGTAAAGCTTGGCGGCCCCGGCGGGCGCGCCGACGATGGTCACGGTCGCCAGGCTGGGCTTCTGCTTGTCCTTGAGCTTGGTGCGATAGCGGTCGTGCCGCCACGCGCGCAGCGCCGCGGCGAGCGCGACCCGCGCCGAATCCTCGGCGTCGAACCCGCTGTCCGACAGCTCGATCGCCGCCTCGCTTTCGCCCGAGGTCAGCAGCTTGGCGACGACCGCGCCGCCCAGCTTCTCCGCCGCCTCGCCGGTCGCCTTGTCGCCGATGCCGATCGCCAGCACCCGCTTGCCCGCCGGGTAAAGGTCGGCGGTCGCCCCGCTCTCGCCCTCGAAGCGCTGGGCACGGAGCGCAGCCGCCGCGTCGGCGCCAAGATCGGCGATCGCGCCGCTGGCCGCGCCGCCGCGAACCGGGATGACCCGCACGCCACGGTCGGGGAGACTGTCGGAAAAACGAATCTGCATGGAGGACCTCGAAAAATTGTCGGCCTGTCCCTTAGGACCCCGCGCGAAAAACACAAAGCCTAGGCGGTTGCCGAGGCCCGGTCCCGGTGCGATAGGCAGGGCTCTATCGGTGACGACGAGCGGCGGGACGGGCGTGGGGAATTGGGGTCGATGCTGGACGGCGCTGCCGCTGCTGCTGGCGAGCCCCGCGTTCGCGCAGGCCGCTTCAGACCGATTGCCCGCTTCCCAATCGGCCGCCCCCACCTCCCCCGCTACCGTCGCCGACCCGCAGCGCGACATCGACTTCGCCGCCGACCAGGTCGCCTATGACGACAAGACCGAGGTCGTCACCGCGACCGGGCAGGTGCGGATGGCGAGCGACGGCAACTATCTCGCCGCCGACAAGGTCGACTGGGATCGGCGCACCGGGCTGGTGACCGCCGACGGCAATGTCGTGATCGTCACGCCCGAGGGCAACAAGCTGGTCAGCGACCATGTCGTGCTGACCGATTCGCTGCGCGACGGGACGATCGACAACCTCTTGCTGGTGCTCGACACCGGCGGACGCATCGCCGCGCGCGAGGGGCGCCGCGCGGCGGGCAAGATGACGCTGACCGACGCGGTCTACACCGGCTGCCCGATGGTCAGCGAGACGGGCTGCCCCCGCAACCCGAGCTGGTCGATCACCGCCGCCAAGGTGATCCGCGACGAGGCCACCGGCCGGCTGCGCTTCGAAGGCTCGCGCTTCCACATCTTCGGCCTGTCGCTGCCGGTGCTCCCGGTCTTCGCGATCGCGGGCAACCGCGACCGCGGCGTCAGCGGGCTGCTGACCCCCGACCTTCGCTATTCGCACGCCAAGGGGCTCGAGATCGCCCTGCCCTATTATTTCCGGTTCGGCCCCAACCGCGACCTGACGCTGACCCCGCGGCTGTTCACCGACACCTATCCCGCGATCGAGGCCCGCTATCGCGAGCTCAATTCGCTCGGCGCGTTCCAGGTCGGCGGCTTCGCCACCTATTCGACCATTTCCGACCTCGACACGAGCGGCAATGTCATTTCCACCCGCAAGGGCTTTCGCGGCTACGGCGAGTTTAACGGCCGCTACCAGCTCGATCCCGACTGGAGCGTCACCGCCTCGCTCCGCGGCGCCACCGACAAGACGCTGACGACGCTCTACGACCTCACCAACGACGACCGGCTGCGAAGCACGGTCAACCTCGAACGGATCACCCCGAACAGCTACATCTCGCTCGCCGGCTGGTATTTCCAGGGGCTCCGGGTCGACGACGTCCAGAGCCAGGTGCCGATCGCGCTGCCGATGTTCGACGCGCGCTTCCGGCTCCCCGGCCCGGCGCTCGGTGGGATCATCCAGCTGCAGGCGAACACGCTCGCGATCACCCGCACCGGGGGGCAGGACACGCAGCGCGCCTTCGCGGGCTTCCAGTGGGACGTGCGGCGGCTCCTGCCGTGGGGCCAGCAGCTGACGCTGACCGCCTATGGCCGCGCCGACGTCTATCACACCGACGATTCGGCGGCGACGAGCGTGCCGATCTACGCCGGCACCGACGGCTGGCACTCGCGGCTGATCGGGGCGCTGGCGGCGGACCTGCAATGGCCGTTCATCGGCGAGGCGCTTGGCGGCATCCAGCGGATCACCCCGCGGATCCAGATCGTCGCCTCCCCGCCGACCCCCAACCTCGCCATCCCCAACGAGGACGCGCGCGCGGTCGACCTCGAGGATTCGAACCTGTTCGCCCTCAACCGCTTCCCCGGCTACGACCGGTGGGAAGACGGGGCGCGGGTGACCTACGGGGTCGAATGGAACCTCGACCGGCCCAACTGGTCGGCCGACGCGGTGATCGGCCAGAGCTACCGGCTGAACAACGCCGCCTCGCTGTTTCCCGACGGCACCGGGCTGACCGACCGGCTGAGCGACGTCGTTGGCCGGTTCCGCGTGCGCTACGGCTCGCTGATCGACATCACCAACCGCTTCCGGCTCGACAAGGACAACCTCGCCATTCGCCGCAGCGAGATCGACCTCACCGTGGGCGGCTCGCAAACTTACGTCCAGGCCGGCTACCTGCTGCTCAACCGCAAGATCGATCCGAGCATCGAGGACCTGCGCGACAAGCAGGAGCTTCGGCTCGCGGGGCGGCTGCACGTCGCGCGCTACTGGTCGATCTTCGGGGCGACGGTGATCGACCTCACCACGCGCGCCGAGGACCCGCTCAGCCTCGCCAACGGATTCCAGGCGGTTCGCAACCGGCTCGGCATCGAGTATGAGGACGACTGTCTCGATATTGGCCTGTCGTGGAAGCAGGACTATGAGACGGTCGGCGCGCTCCGCAAGGGGAGCACCTTCTCGCTTCGCTTCTCGCTGAAGAACTTCGGTCGCTAAGCTGCGGTTCAGCGACGGCGTGTAGAGCGAAAGTCGCATTTCCGGGTGGATTTTCAAGGATTAAGCTGTGTCGACCAAGAAGATGGACAAGGGTTTCAGGCCGGCGACGGCGAAGTTGCTCGGCTTTGCCGCGATCGCGGCGATCGGCGCCGGTGCCTGGTCGCAGACCGCGCCCAACGGCCCGCCGTCGAACAGCGCCGCCGGCCTCGCGCTGCCCGAGGCGCCCAAGCTGTTCGGCACCCCGCTGCCGTCGGTGGTCAAGGCCTCGGTGCTGGTGAACGGCGAGGTCATCACCCAGAGCGACATCGACCAGCGGGTCGCGCTCCAGCAGATGGCCAACGGCCAGACGCTGTCGCCCGACCAGCTCGAACAGCTTCGCCAGCAGGTGCTCAGCAACCTCGTCGACGAATCGCTCGAGATCCAGGCCGCCAAGCACGAAGACATCACGATCAAGAAGGAAAGCATCGATCGCGCGGTCCAGCGGGTCGCCGACAACGTCAAGCGGACCCCCGACCAGCTCGCGGACATGCTGACCCAGGCGGGCTCGTCGATCGCCACGCTGCGCCGCCAGATCGAGGGTGAGCTCGCGTGGCGCCAGCTCCAGGACGCCAAGATCGAGAGCGGGATCAGCGTCGGCGACGACGAGGTCAAGGCGGTGATCGACAAGCTCGAGGCCTCGAAGGGCACCGAGGAATTCCACGTCAGCGAGATCTTCCTGTCGGCCAACAGCGCCAACCGCGACCAGGTCCGCGCCAACGCCGACAAGATTCTCCAGGCGCTCCAACAGGGGGCGTCGTTCCCCTCGCTCGCGCGGCAATATTCGGAAGCCTCGACCCAGGCGGTCGGCGGCGATCTCGGCTGGGTGCGTCCCGAACAGCTCCCCGCCCCGCTCGAGGCCGCGCTTCACGAGATGAAGGACGGAGCGGTGTCGCGCCCGATCGAGGTCACCGGCGGCTATTCGATCCTCGCGGTCCAGCAGACCCGCCGGATCCTCGTCGACGACCCGCGCGACGCGGTGCTCAACCTCAAGCAGGTGTCGATCGCTTTCCCCGCCGGCACCTCGGAAAAGGAAGCCAACCAGCGGGTCGAGGCGTTCGCCGCGGCGTCGCGCCAGGTCGGGGGCTGCGGCGGCGCCGACAAGCTCGCCAGCGACTTTCACGGCAGCGTCGTCCAGTCGGACCAGGTGCAGATGCGCGACCTTCCCCCCGCGCTTCAGCAGATCATGCTCCCGCTCCAGATCGGGCAGGCGACCCAGCCGTTCGGCGACCTGAAAGACGGCGTGCGCGTCCTGCTGCTGTGCGGTCGCGACCAGGTCGCGAGCAAGCTGCCGACCTACGACGAGGTCTACGCCCAGCTCAACGAGCAGCGGGTCAACACCCGGTCGCGCCGCTACCTGCGCGACCTGCGGCGTGACGCGATCATCGACTATCGCTAGGCGCCGCGCGTGATCGCGGCCGCCCGTTCGATCGCAATCCGGCCGCTCGCCGTCTCGCTCGGCGATCCCGCCGGGATCGGGCCAGAGGTGGTCGCGAAGTGCTGGGACCACCGCCATCGCTTCGGCCTCCCGCCGTTCGTCGCGATCGGCGACCCGCGCAGCCTCGCGGCGGTGTGGGACGGGCCGATCGCCGCGATCGACGACCCGCGCGAAGCCGACAGCGCGTTCGACCTCGGGCTGCCGCTGCTCGCGGTCGGCGCGGCCGAGGCCGATGTTCCCGGCGTCCCCACCGTCGCCGGCGCGCATTGCTCGCTCGATTCGCTCGAACTCGCGGTCGGGCTGGCGCGATCGGGCTCGGCGTCGGCGGTGGTCACCGGCCCGGTCAGCAAGCAGCAGCTCTACGCGATCGGGTTCAGCCACGCCGGCCAGACCGAGTTCGTCGCCGAACGCTGCGGGATCGCCGCGTCGAACGTGGCGATGATGCTCGCCGGGCCGAGCCTCCGCGCGGTGCCGGTGACGACCCACATCGCGCTCGCCGAGGTCGCGCCGCGGCTGTCGCCGCAGCTCATCGAAGCGCGCGGGCGGACCGTGCTTCGCGGGCTGCAAAAGAGCTTCGGGATCGCCGAGCCGCGCCTCGCGGTCGCCGGGCTCAACCCCCACGCGGGCGAAGGCGGGGCGCTCGGCCGCGAGGAAATCGAGATCATCGTCCCCGCGATCGAGGCGCTGCGGGCCGACGGCTGGGACGTCACCGGCCCGCATTCGGCCGACACCATGTTCCACGCGGCGGCGCGCGCGCGCTACGACGCGGCGCTGTGCATGTACCATGACCAGGCGCTGATCCCGCTAAAGGCGCTCCACTTCGACGAGGGGGTCAACATAACGCTCGGGCTGCCGATCGTCCGCACCGCCCCCGACCATGGCACCGCGTTCGACATCGCCGGGCTCGACCGCGCCGATCCGCTGGCGATGGCCTCGGCGATCCGGCTCGCCGCGAGCTGCGCCGCGCGCCGCCAGCCCGCCACGGCATGAGCGACACGCCCGAGCCGCTTCGCCAGCTGATCGCCCGCCACGGCCTGTCCGCCAGCAAGGCGCTCGGCCAGAATTTCATCCTCGATCGCCAGCTGCTCGCGCGGATCGCCGCCATCCCCGGCATCGGGCCCGGCGACCGCGTATTCGAAGTCGGCCCCGGCCCCGGCGGGCTGACCCGCGCGCTGCTCGACACCGGCGCCTCGGTGGTCGCGGTCGAACGCGATTCGCGCTGCCTCCCTGCGCTCGCCGAACTCGAGGTCGACCATCCCGGCAAGCTTCGCCTGATCGAGGGCGACGCGCTTGCCATCGACGCGGCGGCCGAGGTCGGCGAAGGCGCGCACATCGTCGCCAACCTGCCCTACAATGTCGGCACCGCGCTGCTGCTCGGCTGGCTCGGCGGCGAGGCGTGGCCGCCGTGGTGGCGCTCGCTCACTTTGATGTTCCAGAAGGAGGTGGCCGAGCGGATCGTGGCGCGGCCCGACACCTCGGCCTACGGCCGGCTCGCGGTCGCCGCCCAGTGGCGCTCGGCTCCCCGGATCGCGATGCCGGTCCACCGCTCGTCGTTCGTTCCCCCGCCCAAGGTCGCCTCGGCGGTAGTCCACATCGTCCCCGCCGATCAACCCGAGGGGGTCGATCCGGCAGTGCTCGAACGGCTCACCGCCGCCGCCTTCGGCCAGCGCCGCAAGATGCTTCGCCAGTCGCTAAAAGGGGTGCCGGGCGCGATCGTGGCGCTCGCGACGCTCGGCATCGATCCGCAGCGCCGCGCCGAGACGCTCAGTGTTGGCGACTATGTCGCGCTGGCGCGGGCGCTCAGTCCTTTTTCGAGGTAGCCGGGGCGGGCATCGCCGCCGGACCGCGCGCGATCGCCGCGTTCAGCGAGGCGACCTGCGGACAGCCCGATACGCACAGTTTCTGCAGCTTGGCGAGCGTCTCGCGCGCCCGCGGAAGCGCGCCCATCGCGACCATCGCCTCGCCCTGCACCCCGAGCGCGTCGCGGTCGGTCGGGTCGATCTCGAGCGCCTTGTTGGTCAGCCGGATGGCGTTGCCGTACAGCCGTTCCTTGACCGACACTCGGGCCAGCGCGACGAACGCCGCGCGGTTCTTCGGGTCGACCGCGAGCGCGGTCTCCAGCTGGTCCTCGGCCGCCTGATACTTCCCCGCCGCCAGCAGCGCATTGCCCGCCGCGGTCAGTTCGACCGATCGGGGCGCGATCTGGTCGTCGGGCTTCTGCCCCGATACCACGCCCGACATCGTCGAGGCGGCCAGTCCGAAAGCAAGCAGAAGCGGCGAAAAACGCATGATTTTCTCCAGATATCGAGCCCGACCTAGCACGGGCTGACGAAGCGCGCGACGAAAAAGCCGTCCGTCCCGTCATGCCCCGGGGTCAGCAGCCGCCCGGGACCGTCGACCCGTCCGACCGCAAGCGCATCCTGCGCCTGCCAAGCTGAATGGCGTCCTAAGAATTCGTCCGCCTGTCCCGCGCCCTCGCGCGCGAGGATCGAACAGGTCGCGTAGACCAGCGCGCCGCCGGGCTTCACCAGCGGCGCGGCGAGGTCGAGCACGTGGCGCTGGAGCTCGACCAGTTTCGCCAGCCGGTCGGGAGTCAGCCGCCAGCGCCCCTCGGGATTGCGCCGCCACGTCCCCGACCCGCTGCACGGCGCGTCGACGAGCACCGTGTCGAACCGGCCTTCGTGATCGGCGAGTTGCCGCGCCTCGCGCCCGCCGTCGAGCAGCAGCGTCTCGATCGCCGCCCCGGCGCGCGTAGCGCGCGGCGCGAGCTTCGAAAGCCGCGCGCGGTTAGTGTCGCTGGCGACGATCGTCGCGCCCGGCGCCGCCGCCGCAAGCGCAAGCGCCTTGCCCCCCGCCCCCGCGCACAGATCGAGGATCGTCTGCCCGTCGGCAGGCGCGCAGGCGAGCGCGATGAGCTGGCTTCCCTCGTCCTGCACCTCGATCCGCCCGTCGAGATAGGCCGGCTCCTGGTCTATCCGCCGGTCGGGCGGCAGGCGCAGGCCCCACGGGCTGAGCCGGGTCGGCGCGGCGTCGAGCTCGCGCGCCAGCGTCTCGCGCTCGCCCCGCGCGGCATTAACCCGCAGGTCGAGCGGCGCGCGTTCGAGCAGCGCCGGCCACTCGTCGCGCCCGATGAGCGGCGAAAGCTCGGGCTCGATCCAGCCGGGCAGCAGCCCCGGCATCGCGCGCGCTTCGCCGTCGGCGATCGGCGCCGGGCCATGCGCCGAGCCGTCGAACAGCGCCTCGACCTCGTCATCGCCTAACGCCAGCATCGCCGCCCGGCCGCTCGCGGGAGTCTCGGCCGCCGCGCGGATCGCGCGATAGACAAGTTCGCGAACGGCGCGCCGGTCCTTCGACCCGGCGTAACGGCGCGCCTTGAAATAGGTGGTGACCAGCCCGTCGGCGGGCGGGCCGTCGTCGCGCGCCGACGCGATGACCGAATCGAGGATTTCGATCGCGGCCTGGACTCGCGCGGCAGGAGTCATGGGGTGGGGTCGGAAGACGAAGGGCCGACGCGGAGCAAATCCGCGCCGTCGGTCCTGTCCGCTTTCGCGGCAGGCCGTCCGGAGCTCGCCGTCTCTCGACTAGCGCTCATTCGCTTTGCTCCATTCGCGCTAGTCTCGGCGGCTCATCTTGTCGGATAATTCGGGGCTTCGCGGGTAATCGACACGTCGTGGACATGGCTTTCGCTAAGCCCCGCGTTGGTGATCCGCACGAACCGCGCGCGCTGCTGGAGCTCGGCGATGGTCGCGCTGCCGGTGTAGCCCATGGCCGCGCGGACTCCGCCGACCAGCTGGTGGATGATGTCCTTGGCCGGTCCCTTGAACGGCACCCGACCCTCGATCCCCTCGGGCACGAGCTTGAGGCTGTCCTTGACCTCCTGCTGGAAGTAGCGGTCGGCCGACCCGCGCGCCATCGCCCCGACGCTGCCCATGCCGCGATACGACTTGTAGGCGCGGCCCTGGTAGAGAAAGGTCTCGCCAGGCGCTTCCTCGGTTCCTGCCAAGAGCGAGCCGACCATCGCGGTCGAGGCCCCGGCGGCGAGTGCCTTGGCCATGTCGCCCGAGGTGCGCAGCCCGCCGTCGGCGATGATCGGCACCCCGCTCGCCGCCGCCGCCTCGGCCGCGGCCATGATCGCCGACAGCTGGGGCACTCCGACCCCGGCGACGATCCGCGTGGTGCAGATCGAGCCCGGCCCGATCCCGACCTTGACCGCGTCGGCCCCGGCATCGATCAGCGCGCGCGTCGCCTCGGCGGTGGCGACGTTGCCCGCGACCACCTGCACCGCGTTCGACAGCGCCTTGACCCGCCCGACCGCCTTGCCGACGTCGCGATTGTGGCCGTGCGCGGTGTCGATCACGATACAGTCGCAGCCCGCCTCGATCAGCGCCTCGGCGCGCTCGAATCCGGCATCGCCGACGGTCGAGGCCGCCGCGACCCGAAGCCGCCCCTGCTCGTCCTTGGTCGCGTGCGGGCTGGCGACCGCCTTCTCGATGTCCTTGACCGTGATCAGCCCGACGCAGCGCCCCTCGCCGTCGACCACCAGCAGCTTCTCGATCCGCCGCTGGTGAAGGATCCGCCGCGCCTCGTCCTGCCCGACGCCCTCGCGCACCGTCGCCAAATTGTCGGCGGTCATCAGCTCGCGCACCGGCTGGCGCGCATGTTCGGCGAAGCGGACGTCGCGGTTGGTGAGGATTCCGGCAAGCTTGCCCGACGCCTCGACCACCGGGATGCCGCTGATCCGGTGGACCCGCATCAGCTCGAGCGCCTCGGCCAGCGTCTGGTCTGGGGTCATGGTGATCGGGTTGACCACCATCCCGCTTTCGAACCGCTTGACCGCGCGCACCGCCGCCGCCTGCTGGTCGGTATCGAGATTGCGGTGAAGCACCCCGATCCCGCCGAGCTGCGCCATCGCGATCGCCATGTCGGCCTCGGTCACCGTGTCCATCGCCGAGGAGAGGATCGGGATCTTGAGCGGAATCGCCCGGGTCAGAAGGGTGGAGGTGTCGGTCCCGGTCGGAAGCACGCTCGATTCGAGCGGCTGGAGCAGGACGTCGTCGAAGGTGAGCCCGAGGGGGATATCGTCGTGGAGATGCGCGGCCATAGCGGCCTTTATGCAGACCGCGCCGATTCGCCAACCCCGGCGCGATCGAGCAGCGCGCGCGCCGCCGCGACGTGCATCGCCTCGACCATCGCGCCCTCGAACCGCTCGGCCCCGCCCTCGAACGCCGCGACCAGCCGCCGCGCGCGCTCGACCTCGGCGGAGCTGGGCGCCCAGGCGACGCGGCACGGCGCGATCTGGGAAGGATGGACCAGCGACTTGCCGTCGAAGCCCAGCGACCGCCCCTCGCCCGCCTCGCGCGCGAACCCCTCGGCATCGTCGATCCGGTTGTAGACCCCGTCCCACGCCGGAATAGCCGCCGCCCGCGCGGCGAGCAGCGTCAACTGCAAGGCGACCTGGAGCGCGCTTCGCCCCGTCCCTTCGGGCACGCCAAGGTCGGCGCGCAGGTCGTTGGTGCCGACGATCAGCCCCGCCGCCGAGGCCGCGAGCTTGCGCGCTTCGAGCACCCCGAGCGCGCTTTCGACCATCGCCAGCAACGGCTTGCCCACCGCCGCGCCGACCGAGGCGAGCGTCGTGGCCCGCTCGGCGACGGGCACGACGACGAAGTTCGCCGCGCTTCGCCCGACCGCCGCGACATCGTCGGCGTGCCACGGCGTCCCTTCCCCGTTGACCCGGATCCCGACCGGGCAGCGCCAGCGCGTCGCGACCGCCGCCACCGCCGCGTCGCGCGCCGCGGCCTTGTCGGCGTCGCGCACCGCGTCCTCTAGGTCGAGGATGACCATGTCGGGATCGAGCGCGCCCTGTGCCTTGTCGATCGCACGGTCGTTGCTGGCGGGCAGGAACAACAGCGCGGGGCGATTGGTGAATGCGCCAGTCACGCCGATTTTCCTTTTGCGGCGGCCCGACCCTTGTCATCATGGCGCCCAATAAGGGGGGATTTCATGCTGCCACTATTCCTGCTCGTGCTGGTCGTGCTCGTCGCCATCTACATCATGATGGGGGTCAAGATCGTCCGCCAGGGCTATCGCTACACGATCGAGCATTTCGGTCGCTACGTCCGCACCGCCGAGCCCGGCTTCCACTTCATCGCGCCCTTCTTTTATCGCGTCGGCCAGAAGGTCAACATGATGGAGCAGGTGCTCGACATCCCGGGGCAGGAGATCATCACCAAGGACAATGCGATGGTCGCGGTCGACGGGGTGGTGTTCTTCCAGACGCTCGACGCGGCCAAGGCGGCCTACGAAGTGTTCGACCTCTATTCTTCGATCATGGCACTCTCGACCACCAACCTGCGCACGGTGATGGGGTCGATGGACCTCGACGAGACGCTGTCGAAGCGCGACGAGATCAACGCCCGGCTGCTCGCGGTGGTCGACCAGGCGACCGAGTCCTGGGGGGTCAAGATCACGCGCGTCGAGTTGAAGGACATTCGTCCGCCGGCCGACATCGTCACCGCCATGACCCGCCAGATGAAGGCCGAACGCGAGAAGCGCGCCGCAATCCTCGAGAGCGAGGGCATGCGGCAGTCGGAAATTCTTCGCGCGGAGGGGGAGAAGCAGGCCAATATCCTCCAGGCCGAAGGCCTCAAGGAAGCCGCCTTCCGCGCCGCGGAGGCGCGCGAGCGCTCGGCCGAGGCCGAGGCCAATGCAACCAAGGCGGTCAGCGACGCGATCGAGGGCGGATCGAGCCAGGCGATCAACTATTTCATCGCGCAGAAATATGTCGAGGCGATCGGCGCCTTCGCCACTTCGCCCAACGCCAAGACGATCCTGTTCCCGGTCGAGGCGACCCAGCTGATCGGGACGCTCGGCGGCATCGGCGAACTGGCCCGCGATGCCCTCGGCCGCGATGGCTCGCCGCCTACGGCACCGGCGCCGACACGCAGCGTTCCGAGGAGATAAGCGATGTTCGGACTTGATTATGGATGGGCTTGGGCGATCGGCGGGCTGGTGCTGCTGATCGCCGAGGTTATCGCGCCGGGCTTTTTCCTGTTCTTCATCGGCGTCGCCGCGGTCGCGACCGGACTCGCCGCGCTGACGATGGGTTTCGGGCTCACCGCGCAGGTCGTGCTCTTCGCGATCCTCGCGGCGCTGGCGGTGCTGGTCGGCAAGCGCTTCTACGCCAGGCCGAACACGCCCAACACGGACCCGTTCCTCAACGAGCGCGCCCAGCGCATGGTCGGCCGCAGCGTGAAAGTGGTCGACCCGGTCGATGCCAATGGCGGCCGGGTCAAGGTCGGCGACGGCGAATGGAGCGCACGCGGCGGACCCGCCGCGGCGGGCGAGACAGTGGTCATCACCGGCGTCGACGGCAACTGCCTGACGGTCGAGGCGCCGCCGCGCGTCTGACCGCTCAGCCCGCCGCGCGCTCGAGCTCGGCGTTGAGCAGGGCGCCCGCCAGCAGCGCGTAGGCGCTGAGGTAGAGCCACATCAGGATGACGACGACCGCGGCGAGCGAGCCGTAGGTCGCGCTGTAATTGCCGACATGCGCGACGTAGAGGCCGAACCCGACCGTCGCGAGCAGCCACACCAGCGTCGCGGCGAGCGCGCCCGGCCAGATGAAGCGCCACGGCGCGGGCGCGCGGTCGGGCCCGTAGCGCATGATCAGCGCGAACCCGCCCGCGCCGAGCGCCACCGCGAGGAGCGGCGATCCGAGCGCGAGCAGCGGCGCGGAGATGCCCCCGAGAATGCGGCTCGCCGCCCCGCCGAGCCATGTCAGGCCGATTCCGCTCAGCACCCCGGTCAGGCCAATGCCGACCCCCGCAAGGGTCAGCAGCACGGCTCGGAATGTAAGCGCGACGAAGCCGCGCCGCTCGATCTGCGAATAGATCCGGTTGAGCGCCGACATCAGGCCGCTGGCGGCGCGCATCGCGCCGTAGACAGCGAAGCCGATCGCCAGCACCAGCCCGAATCCCGTCGCCGTCTTGCTCGCGCTCACCACCTGCAGGAGCTGCTGCTCGATCAGCGACGCGGCCTGCGGCGGGACGACCGTGAGCAGCCCGGCGACGTGCCGCTCGACGGTCGAGACGTCGGCAACCAGCCCGTAGACCAGCACCGTCGCCGCGATCATCGGGGCCAGTGCGAGGAAGCCGAAAAAGGCGACCCCGCCGCTCAGCAGCGGGAGGTCGTGGATGCCCCACTTGCGCCACACCTGCTTGAGCACCGACAGCCATTCGGCGCGGCTCAGGTCGGTCGCGCCGCGACTGGCCTTCGGCGCGCGCTTGCCGCCCTCCTTCGTTTTCGCGCCCTTGCCCGACGCGGCTCGCCTTACGCCGCCCTTCGCGCGATAGGCGGTCTCGGCGCGGCGTGCAGGCGGCGCGGGCGAACGGGGAGAGCGAGCCATCGATCGCCCAACCGTTCAGCCGGGCGAAGGATGCGTCGCCTCAGGCAGCGATCGGCCCCGCCTCGCGAACGCCCTGGTCGACGTGGGTTTCGAACTGGCCGAAGTTGGCGACGAACAGGTCGACCAGCTTCTTCGCCGTCCGGTCGTAGTCGTCCTGGTCGGCCCAGGTCGAGCGCGGGTCGAGGATGGCGGTGTCGACCCCCGGGACCGCGACCGGCACGTCGAACCCGAAATTGGGGTCGCGGCGGAACTCGACGTTGGCGAGGCTCCCGTCGAGCGCGGCGTTGAGCAGCGCGCGGGTCGCCTTTATCGGCATCCGCTTGCCGGTACCGTACTGCCCGCCGGTCCAGCCGGTGTTGACCAACCAGCACTGCGCCCCGCCCTTGGCGATCCGCTCCTTGAGCAAATTGCCGTAGACGCTCGGATGACGCGGCATGAAGGCGGCGCCGAAACAGGTCGAGAAGGTCGCCTCGGGCTCGGTCACGCCGATCTCGGTGCCCGCGACCTTGGCCGTGTAGCCCGACAGGAAATAATACATCGCCTGGTCGGCGGTCAGCCGCGCGATCGGCGGAAGCACGCCGAACGCGTCGGCGGTGAGCATGATGACGTTCGACGGCGCCGGGCCGAGGTTGTCGTCCGAGTGGTTGGGGATGAATTCGATCGGGTAGGCACCGCGGGTATTCTCGGTCTTGCTCGCGTCGGTGAAGTCGAGCTCGCGCGTCGTCTCGTCCATCGCGACATTCTCGAGGATCGTGCCGAACATCCGCGTGGTCGCGTAGATCTCGGGCTCGCCCTCGGCCGACAGGTTGATCATCTTCGCGTAGCAACCGCCCTCGAAGTTGAACACCGCCTGGTCCGACCAGCCATGCTCGTCGTCGCCGATCAGTGTCCGGCTGGCGTCGGCCGACAGGGTCGTCTTGCCGGTCCCCGACAGACCGAAAAAGATCGCGCTCTTGCCGTCGGGACCGATGTTGGCGCTGCAGTGCATCGGCATCACGCCCTTGGCGGGCAGCAGGTAGTTGAGCAGCCCGAACACCCCCTTCTTCATCTCACCCGAATATTCGGTGTTGCCGATGAGGATCAGTTTTTCGGTGAAGTTGACCGCGATCACCGTGTCGCTGCGGCAGCCGTGGCGTTCGGGATCGGCCTTGAAGCTCGGCAGGTTGATGATCGTGTAGTCGGGAACGAAGCCCGCCAGTTCGTCCGCCTCGGGTCGAACCAGCAGCGTGCGGATGAACAGATTGTGCCACGCCATCTGGTTGATGACCCGGACGTTGACCCGATATTCGGGCTGCGACCCACCGTAGAGGTCGGCGACGTAGAGCTCGCCCTGCTCGGCAAGCCCGGCCAGAAAGTCGGCCTTCAGCGCCGCCCAATGATCGGGCGCCATCGGCTGGTTGATCGCGCCCCAATTGATCGTCGCCTCGGTTTCGGCATCGCGGACGATATATTTGTCCTTGACGCTCCGCCCGGTGAATTTGCCGGTGTCGACCAGCAGCGCGCCGTGCGCGGTCAGCTCGCCCTCGCCGCGCGCCACCGCCGCCTCGACCAGCGGCGCGGTCGTGAGGTTCCAGTGCAGTGCCGCGGCGGTGGAAAACCCTTGGCGATCAAGACCATAGGCCGGAACGCGTGCCATAACCATCGACTCCCGTAAGTTTTTGATAACGCTACCAAAAAGCGTCTTCGCATACGTATGCAGCGGCCTATATAGGCGCCATCGTGACGGGTCAAAGGCCACGGCGCGAGCGCATCGCTTGCCACGCCCGCCGCGACTGTTAAACGCGGTTCGCGATGGGACGCAGTCGATGAAGCGCGGGCGATGAACAGCGTGATCGCGCTGGTCGACGACGACCGCAACATCCTGACCTCGGTGTCGATCGCGCTCCAGTCCGAAGGATTCGTCACCCGCGTGTTCACCGACGGGGCGGCGGCGCTCAAGTCTTTCTCCGACAGCGCGCCCGACCTCGGCGTATTCGACATCAAGATGCCGCAGATGGACGGAATGGAGCTGCTTCGCCGGGTGCGCGAGGCGGGCGGCGCGCTCGGGGCGATGCCGGTGATCTTCCTCACCTCGAAGGACGACGAGCTCGACGAGGCGCTCGGGCTGGCGATGGGCGCCGACGACTATATCGCCAAGCCGTTCAGCCAGCGGCTGCTGATCGCGCGGATTCGCGCAATCCTGCGCCGGCAGGAGCTGGCGCGCGGCGGTCCCGCGCAGGCCGAGGCCGCCGCCGCCGACGCCCCGCCGATCGAGCGCGGGCGGCTGATGATGGACCCCGCCCGGCACAAGGTCCGCTGGGACGGCAGGGACGTCGTCCTGACCGTCACCGAATTCCTGCTGCTCGAAGCGCTCGCCCAGCGTCCGGGTGTGGTCAAGAGCCGCAACCAGCTGCTCGACATCGCGTACCAAGACGACGTGTTCGTCGACGACCGCACCATCGACAGCCACATCAAGCGCATCCGCCGCAAGTTCCGCGCGGTCGACGGCGACTTCGAATCGATCGAGACCCTCTATGGCGTCGGCTACCGCTTCGGCGAAGAATGAGGCGCGCACGGCGCTGCCGCCGTTCCGCGCGGGGCGCACGCTCGCCACGCGGCTGCTCGCGACCAACCTCATCACCCTGCTGTTCGTCGCCTTCGGGATCGGCACGCTCGACCAGTTCCGCGACCGGCTTCTCGACGAGCGAATGGCGCGGATCGCCGGGCAGGCCAGCTTCGCCTCGGAAGCGCTGAGCGACGTCGACCGCGCCGCGAAGATCGAGACAATGGCGCGGATCGGGCGGATCACGGGCAACCGGATCAGGCTCTACGCCCCCGACGGCCGACTGCTGATCGACAGCTGGGCCACCACCGGTCCGACCTTCACCCTGCGCGATCCCAAGAGCCAGCCGTGGACCAAGGAGGCCGCACGCCTGCTCGATCGCGGGTTCAACGCGCTCACCCGCGACGGCTATCTCAAGCCCTACGCTCCGGCCGCGACCGATGTCCTCGGCAACTGGAGCGAGGGCGTCGCCGCCGCGCGGACCGGGCAGCCCCAGCACATGGTCCGCGAAGCGCCCGATCTCACGCCGATCCTGACCAGCGCGGCGCGGCTCCAGGACGGGTCGGTAGTGCTGATCATGGCCAACGATCGCGATTTCACCCGCCTGATCCGCGCCGAGCGCGCGTCGCTCGGCTATGTCATGCTGGTCGCCGCCGCGCTGTCGATCGGCCTGTCGCTGTGGCTGGCGCGGACGATCGTCGGCCCGCTGCGGATGATCGCGCGCGCCGCGCACCGGGTCCGGCTCGGCCGGGCGCGCGAGGTGCGGGTTCCCCGGCTCCCCTCGCGCCGCGACGAGATCGGGCTGCTCGCCCGCTCGATCAGCGACATGAGCCAGTCCTTGCGCCAGCGGATCGACAATATCGAGGCGTTCGCCGCCGACGTCACCCACGAGCTAAAGAACCCGCTCGCGTCGCTCCGAAGCGCGGTCGACAGCCTCGAAAAGGTCGACGATCCCGCGCTCCGCCAGCGGCTGCTCGACGTCGTCCGGCAGGACGTGCTCCGGCTCGACCGGCTGATCGGCGACGTCGGCGAGGCTGCGCGGACCGACGCCGAGCTCGCCCGCGCCAGGTTCGAGCCGATCGACGTCGGCGAACTGGTGGAGCGGCTGGTCAAGGCGTGGGAAGCCAATCGCACCACCGGCGACGTCCGCCTCGCCTTCGCCCGTCCGCGCAAGGGCAGCGCCGAAGTGCTCGGCGAACCGTCGCGGCTGGCCCGCGCGATCGACAATATCGTCGACAATGCGATCAGCTTCTCGCCTGCCGGCGGGCTGGTCGAGATCGTCGTCAGCCGGGTCGGCGAGCAGGTCAAGCTGCGCATCGACGACGAGGGCCCCGGGGTCCCGCCCGAGCAACGGGAAGCGATTTTTAACCGGTTTCACTCAGTAAGACCCGAAACGGAGGATTTCGGACGCCACTCGGGGCTTGGCCTTGCCATCGCCCGGGCGATCGTCGAAGGCCATGACGGGGAGATTGACGTGACCGACCGAGACGACGCGCCTTCCGGGGCCCGCTTCACCATCACCCTTCCGGCGGCGGACCCGCGATGAACCTGCGGCTCAGCTCGGAAACGCTCCACGCCTCGTGCGTCGTCGGCGAGGACGGCCGCGCGGTGCTGATCAGCGGGCCGTCGGGGTCGGGCAAGTCCGACCTAGCGCTCCGCCTGCTCGATCGCGGCTTCACCCTCGTCAGCGACGACCAGACGATCGTCCGCAAGACCGGCGAGCGGCTGGTCGCCAGCGCCCCGCCGACGATCAGGGGCAAGCTCGAGATCCGCGGCATTGGCATCGTCGACATGCCGACCGTCGACGAAGCCCCGGTCGCGCTGTTCGTCGAACTGACCAGCGACATCCGCCGCCTGCCCGACGACAGCCGCGAACGCCCGGTGCTCGGGATCGGGGTGCCGCTGATCAGCGTCGACGCGCTGACCGCCTCGGCCCCCTCCAAGGTGGCCTTGGCACTCGACCGTCTTGGCACCAAATCCGGCGGGTGAGCCCGACCCCGCCGCCTCTCCCTCGCCTCCTCGTCGTCACCGGCATGTCGGGGGCGGGAAAATCGACCGTCCTCGACATCCTCGAGGACATGGGCTGGGACTGCGTCGACAATCTCCCCACCGCGCTGCTCGACGGCTTCGTCCATGGCGAGCCCGGGCGCACGGCCCCGGTCGCGGTCGGGATGGACATGCGCAGCCGGGGCTTCGATCCCGCCGCGCTGCCCGCACTGGTCCGCTCGATCGAGGGGGTAACTCCCGAGATCCTCTACCTCGACGCGTCGGGCGCCGAGCTCAGCCGTCGCTATGACGAGACTCGCCGCCGCCACCCGATGGCCGAGGATCGCCCCGCCGAGGATGGGATCGCGCGCGAACGCGGCGCGACCGCTGGCCTCCGGCGGATCGCCGATACCGTGCTTGATACCACCGACCTCAGCCCGGTCGAGCTTCGCGACGAGCTCGTCACCCGCTACGGCGGCGAGCTCGACAAGCCCGTCATCACCATCGCCTCGTTCGGCTTCGCGCGCGGGATCAGTCGCACCGCCGACCTGGTGTTCGACATGCGCTTCCTCGACAATCCGCACTGGGACGAGACGCTCCGCCCGCTGACCGGCGAGGATCCGCGGGTGCGCGCCCATGTCGCCGCCGATCCCGGCTGGGCGCCGACGATCGAGCGGATCGAGGCCCTCGTGCGCGATCTGGTCCCGCGCTACTGGGCGGCGGGCAAGAGCTATCTCACCGTCGCATTCGGCTGCACCGGCGGCCGCCACCGCTCGGTCGCAGCGGCGGTCGAGATCGCGGAACGGTTGCGCCGCGCGGGATTTTCGCCGAATGTCCGCCACCGCGACCTCGCTTCGCCTCCGAGCGATACGGTCGAGAGGCAGTCGGCGGCTCGAAAAACCGCGCGAAAGTGACAAAAGCGAGTGGTTGAATGATCGGATTGGTGCTGGTGACTCACGGCCGACTCGCGGCCGAGTTCATCACGGCGTTGGAACATGTCGTCGGTCCCCAGCAGGCGATCGAGGGGATCTGCATCGGCGCCGACGACGACATGGAAGGCCGCCGCCGCGACATCGCCGAGGCGATCGCCAAGGTCGACCAGGGCAAGGGCGTGATCATCCTCACCGACCTGTTCGGCGGTACCCCGTCGAACCTCGCGATCAGCCTGATGAAGAGCGAGGACATCGAGGTCATCGCCGGGGTCAACCTGCCGATGCTGATCCGGCTCGAGGGCGCGCGCAAGGCGATGGGCGTCCGCGCCGCGGTCGCCGCCGCGCGCGAGGCGGGGCGCAAATATATCTCGGTCGCGTCCGAAATCCTCGGCGAGGCCGCCGCTTGAGCGGCTGTTCGCGCACATTGCTGATCACCAACGCGCGCGGCCTCCATGCCCGCGCCAGCGCGAAGTTCGTCGGCCTCGCGGCGACACTCCCCGCCGAGGTCCATGTCGAAAAGGACGGCCATTCGGTGGTCGGCACCTCGATCATGGGACTGATGATGCTCGGCGCGGCCAAGGGCGATTCGATCGTCATTCGCTGCGCGGGCGAGGGCTGCGAGGATTCGCTCGACCAGCTCGCGGCGATGGTCGAAAACAAGTTCGGCGAAGAGTGATGGGCGAAGGCAGGCCGGGGGCTTGCCGACGCCAACGCCGGCGCCGCAGGGACCCGTAACCGATGCCCCGCCAGATCACCGGCTTTTCCAACGACACCGTCAAGCGGCTGCGCGCGCTGCGCGACAAGAAGGCGCGCCGCGCCGAGGGGCTGTTCCTCGCCGAGGGACTTCGGATCCTCGCCGAGGCGCGCGATGTCGGCCGCCTGCCCGAGATCGTCGCCTATGCCGCGGGCCCCGGTCTCCACCCGCTCGCCGCCGAGATCGCCGCCGAGGCCGAGGCGGCGGGCGCCGACGTGATCGAGACGACCGTCGAGATCCTCGCCAAGATGAGCGGCAAGGACAATCCGCAGGCGATTCTCGGCGCCTATCGCCAGCCCGACACCGCGCTTTCGGCGATCGACCGCGCCGTCGCCCCGCTGTGGCTGGTCGGCGAGCGGCTGCGCGACCCGGGCAACATCGGCACCATGCTGCGCACCGGCGACGCAGTCGCCGCGGGCGGGCTGATCCTGATCGACGACTGCGCCGACCCATTCAGCGTCGAGGCGGTGCGCGCGTCGATGGGCGCGATCTTCACTCAGAAGGTCGCGCTGGCGAGCTGGGACGAATTCATCGCCTGGCTCCGCGCCGGCCCCGGCCAGCTGGTCGGGACCAGCCTTCAGACCGACCACGACTATCTCGACCCGAGCTACGCGGCGCCCTGCTTCCTCCTCGTCGGCAACGAGAGCCAGGGCCTGCCCGAGGCCTATGAGGCGCAATGCGACCTGTTGGTGAAAATGCCGATGCTCGGCCGCGCCGACAGCCTCAACGCCGCTGTCGCCGCCGCGGTGATGGCCTTCCACATCAGGGCAAGCTGGCGGAACCGGTGAAAGCGGCGGCGGGTTGAACCGCCATGCGCCGACTGCTCCTCCTTGCCCCGCTCCTTCTCGGCGCCTGCGCCTACGACAACCAGCCGATCCCGGGCGGCCCCTTCCCCAACGGCCCCTATGGCAACGGCGCCTATCCGGCAGGCAGCGTCACCTATCCGCCCGCGCCGCCGGCGATGCCGCCCTATGACAGCGACGTGTTCGGGCAAGAACCCTATCGCGCGACGCCCTACCCCCCGGTCGCGCCGACCAATCCCTATGTCCCCTACCCGGTCCCCGACGCCGATTCGCCTTACGGTCAGCAGGCGCCGGTCGCGGCGGGCCCGACCATCTATTCGGGTCAGGGCCCGTATCGCGCAGCCGGTACCGAGCCCTTCTGGGATCTGACGATCGGCGGCGATATGACGTTCACCGATCGCGGGCGGAACATCGTGGTGAGCGCGCCAACCCCGGCGCCGCGAACTGGCACCGACAGCGAAATCTGGCAGACCCCGCGGCTCGTCGTCTCGGTCACCCACCAGTCGTGCAGCGACGGCATGAGCGACAAGCGTTATCCCGACACGGTCCGGGTGTCGGCCGACGGTCGTCTCTACAAGGGCTGCGGCGGGGTCCCGGCCACCGGTTACGTCAGCTACTGATCCCGCCCATCACGCGGCGGCATCGTCCTCGTTCGACGCCGAGGGCAGCGCCGGCCGATCGTCGCCGTAGCGCGCGAGGACCTCGACCGGCCCGACTTCTTCGATCTCGCGCGCCCCCGGCTCGATGTTGAGGTCGCGGAACTTGCGCGCGGTGACTAGCGACCGCCCCTCGAAGCTGGCAACGAAGCTGTTGTAATTATTGACCGCGCTGGTCAGCCCGGACCCGACCTTGCGCAGATCGCCCGCCGCTTTCGCCAGCCGTTCGTACAGTTCCTTGCCAAGCTCGCCGATCTGCCGCGCTTCCTTCGCCAGCCGCTCCTGCCGCCACACCGCCGCCACCGTCCGAGCGATCGCGATCAGGTTGGTCGGGGTCGCCAGCAGCACCCGCTGGCGGAAGGCGAAGTCCCACAACGTGCCGTCCTGCTCGAGCGCCGCCGACAGGAAATGTTCGCCCGGGATGAACATCACGACATAGTCGGGGGCGTCGGCGAACTGCGCCCAATAGGCCTTGTTGCCGAGCGCGTTGACGTGTGCCTTGATCGCCGCGGCATGGAGCGCGAGGTGCCGCTCGCGCTCGGCCTCGTCGACCGCGCCGAACGCATCCTGGTAGCTGTTGAGGCTGACCTTGGCGTCGATCACGAGGTTCTGCCCGCCCGGCACCCGTACGATCACGTCGGGGCGGAGCCGCCCGCCCTCGCCGTCGTCGCGGCTGACCTCGGTCTGGAAATCGCAATGCTCGCTGAGCCCGCACGATTCGAGCACGTTGCGAAGCTGCTGCTCGCCCCACCGGCCGCGCGCCTTGGGCGCGTTGCGAAGCGCGTTGACCAGCTTCGCCGCTTCGGCAGACACCCGCTCGGTGCCGCTTTTCATCGCCTCGATATGCCCGGTGAGCAGCCCGAAATCCTTGCGCCGCTCCTCCTCGACCTTGCCGACGGCTTCTTCATATCGTTGCAACCGGTCGTGAACCGGCTGGAGCAACGCCTTGATCTTGTTGCCAGACGTCGCCTCGGACTCGCGAAATCGCTGGTCCGCGCGGTCGAGGAACTGCTTCTGCGCATTTTCGAGCAGCTTGCCGCTGACCTCGGCGAACTGGGCACGAAGCCCGTCCTGGATCGCCACCAGTTGCGCCACCTGCTCGGCATGCTTTTCGGCGCGAACGCCCTCGGCGGCCTTGAGCGCCGCAAGCTCGCCGCCGACCGCCGCCAGCTCGGCGCGCACCGCCCCGGTCTCCGCGCGGGCCGACTCGCGCTCGGAGGTCACCGCGTCGAGCTGCATCCTCAGCGACTCGGCGACCGCCTTGCCCTGCTCGCCCCCGCGCTGCCCGACCAGCCAGCCGATCGCCGCCCCGACGAGGAGCGCGACGAGAACCAGTCCGATCACCGCGACGCTGCTCACCATCATCTCCCTCTGGCTTCTCCCGCCGGAACGAAACGCGAACCTACCCGCGCCGTCGGTCACCCGCAAGCGGAACCTTTGACGCCAGGACGCCGTTCGCCCACCATCGGTGGCAAAAGGAGAGACCATGTCCATTCGCAAGATGATCGCGCTTCACCCGGCGTCGAAAGCCCATACCAACCAGGCGCTCGGCGACGCGGTCCACCACCTGATGTATTGCGCGAAAATGTGCGCGAGCTGCGCCGACGCCTGCCTTGCCGAAGACATGGACATGACCCAGTGCGTCCGGCTCTGCCTCGACTGTTCGGACATTTGCGACGCGACCGCGCGGCTCGGGCTGCGGCGGACCGGCGACGACAACCAGGTGCTCCGCGAGCTGCTCGAGCTGTGCGCGCGGATGTGCGAGCAGTGCGCCGCCGAGTGCGAGAGCCACGACCACGAGCATTGCAAGCTGTGCGCGCAGATCTGCCGCGAGTGCGCCGCCGACTGCCGCAACGCCGCGCAATCGCTCGGCTAAGCGGGGATCGTCGTCCCGTCCCACGCGACATGGTCGCCGCTGCGCTCGGGCCCGGCGGCGGCGATGACGTCGAGCAGCGCCGCCGCGCTATGGTCGGGCGTGAACAGCCGGTCGGGCGCGACCCCGCGCTGGAACGGCGCCGACAGCGCCGAATCGACCGTTCCCGGGTGGAGCAACAGCGCCGTCGCGAGCGGCCGCGTCCGTCGCCACTCGAGGCTCAGCGTCCGCACGAACTGCGCCGCCCCCGCCTTGGCCATCCGATAGCCGACCCAGCCGCCGAGCCGGTTGTCCGAAATCGACCCGACCCGCGCCCCCATCATCGCGAAACAGGCGGGCACATCGCGCGGAATCAGCGGTTCGGCGTGGCGCGCGACCAGCGCCGGCCCGATCGCGTTGACCGCGTAAAGCCGCGCAAGCGCCGCCGCGTCGATCTCGCGCAGCGCCCGTTCGGGGTTTACCTCCGCGTCATGCAGCAGGCCGCCGGTCACCAGCACGAGATGAAGCGGCCCTTCCAGCCGCGCGAACAGCGCCGCGATCGTCTCGGGCCGCTCGAAATCGACGAAGAGCGCCTCGCGCCGTCCGGCGACGATCAGCTCGCCACAACGAGGGTCCCCCGAAATCCCCGCCGCCATCGCCCGCCCTATCGCGCCCGGCGCTACCACCAGCGCGCGATAGCCGTCGGGCAGCGTCACGCCTCGAGCGACGCCTGCATCAGCGCGACGTCGAGCGTCTGCCCGAACTTTTGGCCGACCCCCCTGAACGTCCCGACCGGGACGAAGCCGCACGCCGCGTGGAGCGCGACCGAGGCGGGTGAGCCGCCGCCGATCAGCGCGAGCATCTGGCGAAATCCCGCCGCCCGCGCCGCCTCCATCAACGCCCGCATCAGCGCCTTGCCAATCCCGCGGCCCTCACGTCCCGGGGCGACATAGACGCTGTCCTCGCAAGTCCAGTCGTACGCCCGCCGGTCGCGGAAGAAACTGGCGTAGGCGAAACCGGCCAGCGCGCCGTCCTCCTCGATCGCGAGGAACGGCCAGCCGCGCTGCTGGATCATCGCCATCTTCTCGCCCCACGCGACGACGCTCGGCCCCTCGGTATCGAAGGTCGCGATGCCGTTCCTGGCATGATGATCGTAAATCGCGGCGATCGCGGGCAGATCGTCCGCCGTCGCGGTGCGGATCACGCCGCCAACCCCGTCAAGCCGCCTTGGCCCCGCGCTCGCGCCGAACCTTGGCAAGCTTCTTGAGCACCATGTCGCGCTTCAGTTTCGACAAATGGTCGATGAACAGCACGCCTTCGAGATGGTCCATCTCGTGCTGCAGGCACACCGCCAGCAACCCGTCGAGTTCCTCCTCGTGATGCTCGCCATTCTCGTCGAGCCAGCGCGCGGTCACCCGGTCGGGGCGCATCACCTCGGCATATTGGTCGGGGACCGACAGGCAGCCCTCGCTGTACGGCACCTTGCGGTCCGACGCCCCGACGATCTCGGGATTGATGAACACCCGCGGCTCCTTGACCGGCGGGCTTTCGGGATCGTCGGGGTCGGCCGGCTCCTGCAGGTCCATCACCAGCAGCCGCTTGGGCACCCCGACCTGCACCGCCGCCAGCCCGATCCCCGGCGCGTCGTACATCGTGTCGAACATGTCGCGGATCAGCGTCCGCAACTCGTCGTCGACATTTTCGACCGGGGTCGAAATCTGCCGGAGCATCGGGTCGGGGGTCTCGTAAATCGGAAGCAGCGCCATGACCGGCGATCTAGTCGCTTCCGCCCGCCGCTTCAACTCACCGGGCGATCCGCCTAGCTCACGGGTCGTCGCGCCCGCAGCGCCTGCGCCAGCGTCCCCTCGTCGAGATAGTCGAGCTCGCCCCCGACCGGAAGACCGTGCGCCAACTGGGTGATCCGAATGGGAAACGTCTCGAGCCGCTCGGCGAGGTAGTGCGCCGTCGTCTGCCCCTCGAGAGTCGCGTTCATCGCCAGCACCAGCTCGTCAACCGCGCCGTCCCCGACCCGCGCCATCAGCTTGTCGATGCTCAGATCCTCGGGCCGCACCCCTTCGAGCGCGCTCAGCCGCCCGCCGAGGACATGGTAGCGCCCGGGAAACAGCCGCGCCCGGTCGAGCGCCCACAGGTCGGCGACCTCCTCGACCACGCACAGCATCCGCTCGTCTCGGCGCGGGTCCCGGCAGATCGCGCACGGGTCGCTGGTGTCGACATTGCCGCACACCGAGCAGGTCGAAAGAGTCTCCTCGACTGCCTGCAACGCGGCGAGCAGCGGCACCAGCGCCGCCTCGCGCTTTTTCATCAGGTGAAGCACCGCGCGCCTGGCCGAGCGCGGCCCGAGCCCCGGAAGCCGGGCGAGCGCCTGCGTCAGCGCCTCGATCTGGTGCGATGCCATGCAGCGGAGGTAGGCATTTCCGCCGCTTTCCGCCATAGCGCGCGCATCATGCGGATCATCTTCATGGGGTCGCCGGCCTTCGCGGTGCCGACGCTCGACGCGCTGGTCGATGCCGGGCACGAGATCGCGGCGGTCTATACTCAACCGCCGCGCCCCGCCGGGCGCGGCAAGGCGTTCCAGCCGACCGCGGTCGATCGTCGCGCCCGCGCGCTGGGACTCGAGGTGCGCTCGCCGCGCTCGCTAAAGGGCGACGACGAGCAGGCCGCCTTCGCCGCGCTCGGCGCCGACATCGCGGTCGTCGCCGCCTACGGGCTGATCCTGCCGCAGCCGATCCTCGATGCGCCGGCCCACGGCTGCCTCAACGTGCACGGCTCGCTGCTCCCCCGCTGGCGCGGCGCCGCCCCGGTCCAGCGCGCGATCATGGCCGGGGACGACGAGACCGGAGTCACCATCATGCAAATGGAGGCCGGGCTCGACACCGGTCCGATGCGGCTCGCCCAATCGCTCCCGATCGGCGAGAGCAACGCGGCGCAACTCACGGAAAGACTGGCCGAACTTGGCGCCGAGCTGATGATCCGAGTTCTTGCCGACTTGAGGTCCTATCCCCCCGTGCTGCAGCCCGAAGAAGGCATCACCTACGCCGCCAAGATTTCCAAGGACGAGGCGCGGATCGACTGGACGCGCTCTGCCACCGAGATCCAGCGCCACGTGCAGGGCCTAGCGCCCTTCCCCGGCGCCTGGTTCGAAGCCGGCGGCGAACGGGTCAAGCTGCTCGACGCCGAGGTCGTCGACGGAAGCGGAGCGCCCGGCACCGTCGTCGGCGAACCGCTCGTCATCGCGTGCGGCGAGGATGCGCTCCACGCGCGCACGCTCCAGCGCGCGGGCAAGGGGCCGCTCCCGGTCGCCGATTTCCTCCGTGGTTATCCGCTCGCGCCGGGTACCCGCGTCGAATGACCCGCTGGCGCCTCACGATCGAATATGACGGCGCGCCGTTCATGGGGTGGCAGCGGCAGGACCACGGCCCCTCGGTCCAGCAGGCGCTCGAGGAAGCGATCGAGCAGATGACGGGTGAGCCGGTGCGCCTCCACGCCGCCGGACGCACCGATGCCGGCGTCCACGCGCTCGGAATGGCCGCGCACGTCGATATCGACCGTCCGCTTACCGCGCACCGCCTGCGCGAGGGCGTGAATGCGCTCGCCCGTCCCGCCCCGGTCGCGATCCTCGCCGCCGAGCCGGTCGCCGATGACTGGCACGCGCGGTTCAGCTGCACCGGCCGCCGCTACCTCTACCGCCTGCTCGCCCGGCGCGCCCCGCCAGCGCTCGATCGCGGCCGCGTCTGGCATCTCGCGCTTCCGCTCGACGATGAGGCGATGCGCGAGGCCGCCGCGCACCTCGTCGGCCTCCACGACTTCACCACCTTCCGCTCAGTCAACTGCCAGTCGGCCAGCCCCATCAAGACGCTCGATTCGCTCGACATCACGCGCGAAGGTGACGAGCTTCACGTCCGCGCCGCCGCGCGCAGTTTCCTCCATCACCAGGTCCGCTCGATGGTCGGTTGCCTCGCGCTGGTCGGACAGGGCCGCTGGACGCCCGGCGACATGAAGGCCGCGCTCGACGCGAAGGATCGCCAAGCCCTCGGCTTCAACGCCCCGCCGCATGGCCTCTATTTCGTCGAGGCGGCTTACTAGACCAGCCGCTCGCGCGCCGCCGGCTGGCCGAGGAAGGCCTGCGGGCTCGCACTCAACCCATAGGCCCCCGCGCAAAAGATGGCGACGAGGTCGCCGACCCGCGTTTCGGGCAGCATCACGGCATCGCCGAGCAGATCGATCGGCGTGCAAAGACAACCAGTTACGGTCACTTCCTCACTCGCCACCTGACTGAACCGCGAGGCATTGGCGATCGGGTAATTGCGCCGCAGCGTCTGCCCGAAATTGCCCGTCGCGGCGAGCATGTGGTGTAGGCCGCCGTCGGTCACCGCGAAGGTCGTGCCCCCGCTTTCCTTCACGTCGACCACCCGTGCAAGGTAAACTCCCGCTTCGCCCACCAGCCACCGCCCGAGCTCGATCGCATATGCCGTTTCCGCCAGCACGTCAGGCGCCGCTCGAATCGTCTCATCCAGCCCCGCGCCGACGGCGGCAAGGTCGAGCGGCTCGTCGACGGCCGCATAGGGAATCCCGAACCCGCCGCCCAGGTTCAGATCGCGCACCGGCATTCCGACTGCCGCGGCGACCTCGCCCGCCAGCGCAACGGTCGCGCGCTGCGCCTCGACCAGCACCTCGGCGCGCAGGATCTGGCTTCCCGCGTAGACATGGAGCCCGCGCCAGTCTGCGCCCCGCTCGACCAGCCAGCGGATCAGCGCGGGCACCCGCGCCGCGTCGATCCCGAAGGGCGAGGCACGCCCGCCCATCGTCATCCCCGCGCCTTTCAGCGCGAACGGCGGATTGACCCGCACCGCGACCCGAGGGGTCGTCCCGCACGCTTCGGCAAGCGCGACCAGCCGCGCCGCCTCGCCCTCGCTTTCGAGGTTCACCGTGACCCCCGCCGCCAAGGCGCGCGAAAGGTCGTCGTCGCTCTTGCCCGGCCCCGCCATGCTTACCGGGCGCGCCAGCCCGCCGGCGGCCTCGACTCGCGCCAGTTCGCCCGCCGAGGCAAGGTCGAAGCCGTCGACGCGGTTTTCTAGCCATGACAGCAAGTCGTCATAAGGATTTGCCTTCACGGCATAATGTAGCGCGACGCGGTCGGGCATGGCGGCGCGGAAGGCGGCGATCTTCGCCGCCATCGCCTCGCGGTCATAGAGGAACAGCGGCGTCCCGCCCGCCTCGGCGACCCACGCCTCGACCGGGCGCCCAGCTATCGCCAGCGACCCGTCATCGGCCGCGACGAAACCTGGCGGGATCGGCCCCATCGGCTTCACGACAGCATCGCCTTCATCGCCACCCGGTCGAGCTTGCCGGTCGCCCCGACCGGCAGCGCGTCGAGCCAGACCACCCGCCTGGGGCGCATATAGGCCGGGGCTTCGCGCGCGAACCACGCCATCAGCTTTGCTTCCGCCTCGTCGCCCACGCCCACCGCGACCAGCGCCACCGCCTGCCCCAGCGCCGTGTCTGCGATGCCGAACGCCGCCGCCTCGCGGACCGCCCCGCTCGCCATCGCGATTTCCTCGATTTCGTTCGGACTCAAACGGTTACCCGACACCTTGATCATCGCGTCGTCGCGCCCACGAAACCGCAGCAAGCCGTCGGCGCCGCGCACCATCCGGTCGCCCGACCAGACTTCGCGCCCGTCGGCACCGGGACGAAACCGCGCCGCCGTTCGCTCCGGATCGCGCCAATAGCCCTGCGCCACCAGCGGCCCCGAGTGGACCAACTCGCCTTCTTCGCCGACACCCGCCTCGCGCCCGTCCGCTCGCACCAGTCGCAGTTCGGCGAACGGAATCGGCCCGCCGACCGCGTCGGGGTGCGTGTCGACCAGCGCCGGATCGAGGCTCGCCGAGCGGAACGCCTCGGTCAGCCCGTACATCAGGTGCAGCCGCGCCGCCGGAAACAGCACACGCAGCCGCCGCACGACCGGCTCGGCGAGATGCCCGCCGCTGTTCGTCAGCGTGCAAAGCGTCGTCCCCTCGCCCTTGCTCCAGTCGAGCGCGACGAGTTGCTGCCACAGCGGCGGCACCCCGGCGAGCACGGTGACGTCATGCCGCCGGACCGCCTTTTTCACATCGTTCGCAAGCAGATAGTCGAACGGCACTACACACCCACCGGCATACCAGGTCGAGAGCAGCTGGTTCTGGCCATAGTCGAACGCCAGCGGCAGCACCGCCAGCGTCCGGTCGCGTCGCTCGAGCTCAAGATAATGCGCGACGCTTATCGCCCCGAGCCAAAGGTTGGCATGGCTCAGCATCACCCCCTTGGGCCGCCCAGTCGATCCCGAGGTGTAGAGCAGCGCGACCAGTTCGTCCGGATCGCAGGGCGACGGCGGCAGCGCCTCGTCCCCGTCGCGCCACTCCTCCAGCGCAACCGCCGGCAACGCGGTCTCAAGCCCGTCGAGCCGCGCCGCGTTTGCGACCAGCAGCCGCGCCCCGCTGTCCTCGAGGATATGCCGCGCCTGCGCTGCCTTGAGCACCGGGTTGATGGGCACGTGAACCAGCCCCGCCCGCGCCGCAGCCAGCGGCATCAGGCAGGCCAGCCGCGTCTTGCCCATCCATGTCGCGACCCGGTCGCCGGGCGACAATCCACGCGCGGCGAGCGCCGCCGCAATTCGCCCGACCGCCTCGTCGAGCGCGGCGTAGGTCATCGCCTCGCCGCCAACCTCGATCGCGACGTCGCCCGCCGCGCCGTGCCGCGCGAGATGGTCGATCGGATAAGGCGTCGGGTCGGGTGTCACGCCCCTTTCCCTAGGCATCCGGCGTCCGCTTATCCAGCTTGCCACCCGCCGCCCCCTCCCCTAGGCCCCCGCGCATGGCTTCAGGGGTTCGCCGCATCGAAGGGGAAAAGATGGTCGACGCGACGCTTCGCGCGATCCTCGCCGACACGCTCGGCCTCGCCCCCGCGACCGTCGCGACCTTCACCGACCAGACCGCGCTGTTCGGCGCGCTGCCCGAACTCGATTCGATGGCGGTCGCGACCCTGCTCACCGCGATCGAGGAACGGTTCGGGGTGCTGATCGAGGACGACGACGTCGAGGCCGACGATTTCGCCACTTACGGAAACCTGCTGTCGTTCGCCGAGCGCCTGACGCTGCGCTGAACTACTCCGCGGCCTCGAGCGCCTCGAACTCGACCTCGGCAAGGAACCGCTCGGCATCGAGCGCGGCCATGCACCCCGTTCCCGCCGCGGTGACCGCCTGGCGGTAGATCTTGTCCATCACGTCGCCGCACGCGAATACGCCGGGCACGCTGGTCCGGGTCGATCCGGTCTCGACCTTCAGATAGCCGTCCTCGTCGAGCGCGAGCTTGCCCGCGAACAGCTCGGTCGCCGGGTGATGGCCGATCGCGACGAACGCGCCCTCGACCTCGAGCCGGCTGACCTCGCCGGTCTTCACGTTGCGGACGTCGAGCCCGACCAGCGCCTCGGGCTGCCCCCCGCCGACAAATTCGACGACCTCGCTGTCCCACATCAGCGTGATGCCGGGATGCGCGAACAGCCGCTCCTGCAGGATCTTCTCGGCGCGCAGCGAGTCGCGGCGGTGGATCAGCGTGACGTCATGGCTGTGGTTGGTGAGGTAGAGCGCTTCCTCGACCGCGGTATTGCCGCCGCCGATCACCGCGACCTTTTTCCCGCGATAGAAGAAGCCGTCGCAGGTCGCGCAGGCCGAAGCGCCGCGCCCCTTCATATGCTCTTCGCTCGGCAAGCC
The DNA here is from genome assembly GCF_040203355.1 of Sphingomonas sp. ASV193. Classification (NCBI taxonomy): domain Bacteria; kingdom Pseudomonadati; phylum Pseudomonadota; class Alphaproteobacteria; order Sphingomonadales; family Sphingomonadaceae; genus Sphingomonas; species Sphingomonas sp. ASV193. Next base: position 192,664 of record NZ_JBEHBW010000001.1, on the reverse strand, counting down.
CAGCCACTTCGCCTGCGCCCCGGTCGCGATGACGAGCGCGTCGGCGTGGTATTCACCCGAATCGCCCTTAAGCACGAACGGGCGGCGCGACACGTCGACCTCGTTGATATGGTCCCACACCATCTTGGTGCCGACATGTTCGGCCTGCGCCTGCATTTCCTCAACCAGCCACGGGCCCTGGATGACCTCGCGGAAGCCGGGGTAGTTCTCGACGTCGGTGGTGGTGGTCAGCTGCCCGCCGGGCTGAATACCCTGGATGACGACCGGGCTGAGGCCCGCTCGCGCGGCGTAGATGGCGGCGGTAAGGCCGGCGGGACCCGACCCGAGGATGATCAGGCGCGAGGAGAGGATGTTGGACATGGCCGCCACTTAAGGCGCGCCATGTCCAATCGCAATCGTCCTAGAGCGCGCGGCGACCGCGCACGAAGTGGAGCACCAGCACGATCAGGCCGATCACCAGCAGGATGTGGATCAGGCCGGTGGTGACGTGGAAGGCGAACGCACCGAGCAGCCACAGGACGATGAGGATGATGGCGATGGTCAGCAGCACGGATATTCTCCTCAGGGGGGAAGGTGCGGCTGCAATCGTCGGCGAACGCCTTTGGTTCCGCCTAGAGGATGAACACCGGGGTCGGGTCGACCACTTCGGGATAGGCGGGCGCCTGTCGGCATTCGGGGCGCTCGCCCGGCCGGTAGCGGCGGGGGTCTGGCTGGCCGGTCCGCGGTCCCTTGAGCGGAATCGGCCGGAGGCACATCGTCTCGCGCCGCTGCGGCTGGTCGGGTTCGCGCGACGCGGCAGCCGCCCCCGCGACCGCCGGGGTCGCGACAAGCAGCATGGCAGTCAGGCAGGCGATGCGCATCGCGTCCCTGTAAGGCGTCGCGCCGACGACTGCAAATCGAACGCATCCGAAACGGTCTGACCCGCCGATAAACCCTTTCCGGCCATTCCCCGGACGGTCAGACCAACCTCGACTGCTTCACCGCCGCGCCGATGAAGCTGGCGAACAGCGGGTGCGGCTCGAACGGGCGGCTCTTGAGTTCGGGATGGAACTGGACCCCGATGAACCACGGATGGTCGGGGCGCTCGACGATCTCGGGCAACTCGCCGTCGGGCGACAGGCCCGAAAAGACCAGCCCGCCCTTTTCGAGGGCCCCGCGATAATGGTTGTTGACCTCGTAGCGATGACGGTGCCGCTCGCTGATCGCGGTGGTCCCGTAGACCGAGGCGACATGGCTGTTGGCGCCCAGCGTCGCCGGATAGGCACCGAGTCGCATCGTGCCGCCCATGTCGGTCTCGGCGCTGCGCTTCTGCAGCCCTTCCTCGCTCATCCACTCGGTAATCAGCCCGACCACCGGTTCGCTCGTCTCGCCGAACTCGGTGGTCGAAGCGGCGGCGATTCCGGCGGTGTTCCGCGCGCCTTCGATGCACGCCATCTGCATGCCGAGACAGATGCCGAAGAACGGCACCTCGCGCTCGCGGGCAAAACGGACCGAGGAGATCTTGCCCTCGCTGCCGCGCTCTCCGAACCCGCCGGGGACGAGGATTCCGTGCAGCGGCTCAAGCTCGGCGGCGAGGTCGACGTCGGCCTTTTCGAACAGTTCGGCGTCGATCCAGCGGATGTTGACCTTGACCCGGTTGGCGAAGCCGCCGTGGACCAGCGCCTCGCGCAACGACTTGTACGCGTCGGGCAGCCCGACATATTTGCCGACCACGCCGATCGTCACCTCGCCCTCGGGATGGTCGATACGGTCCATGATGTCGGTCCAGCGGGCGACGTCGGGGTCGGGCGCGTCGCTGATTCCGAACACGCTCAGCACCGCCGAGTCGAGCCCCTCGCGGTGATACTGGATCGGCACGTCGTAGATCGAGCGCGCGTCGAGCGCCTGGATGACGTGGCTCGGCGGCACGTTGCAGAACAGCGCGATCTTGGCCCGCTCGGCCTCGGGGATCTCGCGGTCGGCACGGCACAGCAGCACGTCGGGCTGGATGCCGTAACTGGTGAGTTCGCGCACGCTATGCTGGGTCGGCTTGGTCTTCAGCTCGCCCGCCGCGGCGATGTAGGGGACCAGCGTGGTGTGGACGAAGCAGCAGCTGTCGCGGCCGAGGTCGTTGCGAAGCTGGCGGATCGCCTCGACGAACGGCAGCGACTCGATGTCGCCGACCGTCCCGCCGATCTCGCAGATGACGAAGTCGAGCCCCGCCGTGTCGGCCTGCGCGAACTCCTTGATCGCGTTGGTGACATGGGGGACGACCTGCACCGTCGCGCCGAGATAGTCGCCGCGCCGCTCGCGCGCGATGATGTCGCGGTAGATCCGGCCCGAGGTGATGTTGTCGCTCTGGTGCGCGCTGACCCCCGTGAACCGCTCGTAATGGCCGAGGTCGAGGTCGGTCTCGGCCCCGTCGTCGGTGACGTAGACCTCACCGTGCTGATAGGGGCTCATCGTCCCCGGATCGACGTTCAGATAGGGGTCGAATTTGCGAATGCGCACGGCATAGCCGCGCGCCTGAAGAAGCGCCCCGAGGGACGCCGCGAGAAGACCTTTGCCGAGGCTCGAGACCACGCCGCCGGTGACAAATACATACCGCGCCATGGGAGTCGGGCCTTAGGGACCAGCCCCCCGTCCACGCAAGCGCGGAATCGGCCGGGCCGCAAAAAAACTGGGGTTACTGGAGGGGGACCGCCGGCGAGGGAGTGGTCGGCGCGGGCGTTCCCGGCGCCGGCGTCGCGGGCAGCTTCTGGCCCGTCTGCGGCTTCACCAGCGACGAATCGAACTTCGGCGTCTCACGCGCGCCGGCGATCGCCGCGAGCAGGATGCACAGCGCGATGAACAGCCCGCCGAGGATCGCGGTCGCCCGGGTCAGGAAGTCGGCCGCGCCGCGCGCGGTCATGAACCCGCCCGACGAGCTGGCGACGCCGAGCCCGCCACCTTCCGAGCGCTGCATCAAGATGACCCAGACGAGCAGGGCGGCGACGATCGTCTGGACGATCAGCAGGAAGGTGAACATCGGGCGACTTTCAAAAACGGGAAAACGGGTCGGCGCGCGATCTAGCGGGTGCGGCGCGCTTTTTCAATTCGCGGCGGCGACGATCGGCAGGAAGTCGGCCGCGGTGAGGCTCGCCCCGCCGACCAGCGCGCCGTCGACGTCGGGCACCGCAAAAATCTCGGCCGCGTTCGATCCCTTGACCGAACCGCCATAGAGTAGGCGCACCGCGCCCCCCGCCTCGCCATAGGCCGCGACTAGCCGCTCGCGCAGCGCGGCGTGCATCGCGGCGATGTCGTCCATCGTCGGGATCCGCCCGGTCCCGATCGCCCAGATCGGCTCGTAGGCGACCGCGGTGACCGGCCGGTCGGGAAGCGAGGCGTCGAGCTGCGCCGAGACGGTCGCGACCGCCGCCCCCGCCTCGCGCACGGCGAGGCTCTCGCCGACGCACAGGATCACCTCGAGCCCGGCATCGAGCGCGGCGCTCGCCTTGGCGCGGACATCGGCGTCACTCTCGTGCTGCGCCTCGCGCCGCTCGCTGTGCCCGACGATCGTCAACCGCGCCCCCGCGTCTTGCAACATCGCCGCCGACACGCAGCCGGTATGCGCGCCGCTGGCGCTGGCATGGACGTCCTGTCCGCCAACCGCGAAATTCGGCGCGGCGCGGCTGGCGCGCTCGATCAACGTGGCGGGAAGGCACAGGGCGACGTCGCATTCGGCCGGCGCGCGCGCGATCTCGACCAGCTGGCCGAGGTCGGCGGCCAGCCCGTTCATCTTCCAATTGCCCGCAACCAGCTTCTTCAGCGCCATATCGACTGCCTTTCCTTTGCCCGTCACCGCCCCTAAAGCGGCCGCCACACATTTCCAAACATCGAGATTTCCTCGCCTTATGCTCAATGCGCTCCGCAAGTCCGCCAATTCGACGGCCGGCAAGATCGTCTTCGTCGCCATCGGTCTCGCCATCCTCGCAGGTTTCGCGCTCGGCGACATCCAGAGCCTGCGCAGCGGCAGCGGGTTCGGCGACAATAGCGGCACGCTGGCGAGCGCGGGCGGCAACGACCTGACCGAGCGCGACCTCACCGAAGCCGAGAAAACCGCGCTGACACAGATGCGCCAGCAGAACCCGGCCGCGAGCTATGCCGACCTCGTCCCGCAGTTCGACAGCTTCGTCAACGACCTCATCAACGAGCGGGTGATGACCGCCTTCGCCGCCGACCAGAAGCTGATCATCTCGAAGGCGATGATCGATGCCGAGATCGCTAACATTCCCGGCGTTCGCGGGCTCGACGGGCGGCTCAGCGAAGCCTCGTACAACCGATGGCTCCAGCAGCAGCAGCTGACCGACGCCGGGGTGCGGCGGATCATCATGGGCGACATCGCCCGCAAGCTGACCATCGCTCCCGCCGGCGCGGTGCCGCAGGTGCCGGTCGGGGTCGCCTCGCAATATGCCTCGCTGCTGCTCGAACAGCGTGACGGACAGGTGGCGATGGTCGCGGTCGAGCCGTTCAAGGCCGGGCTCAACCCGAGCGCGGGCGACCTCCAGGCCTATTATGCGCAGAACAGGGCGCGCTACACCGTTCCCGAACAGCGGGTGCTGCGGATTGCCCCGATCAACCCGGCCTCGCTGCCGGTCCCGGCGCCGACCGACGCCGAAATCGCCGCCTATTACGACGCCAACAAGGCGACCTATGGCGGCACCGAGACGCGGAACCTCAGCCAGGCGGTGGTCGCCGATCCCAAGGTTGCCGCGGCGATCGCCGCCAAGGTGCGCGGCGGGGCGAGCTTCGCCGACGCCGCCAAGCCCGCCGGACTCGCCGCCGCCGACGTCGCGCTCGGCAGCAAGAACCGCACCGATTACGAGGCGCTGGTCGGCAAGCCCGCATCGGACCAGGTGTTCGCCGCCGCCAAGGGCAGCGTGGTCGGCCCGGTCAAGACCGCGCTCGGCTGGCTGGTCGCCAAGGTCGAGGGCAGTGGCGGCACGCCCGCCCGCCCGCTCGCCGCGGTACGTGGGGAGATCGTCACCAAGATCACCGACGCCAAGCGCCAGCAGGCGATGGCCGACATCGCCGGCAAGATCGAGGACAAGTTGGCCGACGGCGCGAGCCTCGCCGACACCGCCAAGGCGTTCGGCCTGACGCTCACCGATACCCCGCCGATCACGGCCAGCGGCGCGTCGCGCGCCGACCCGGCCTACAAGTTCCCCGCCGACCTCCAGCCGGTTCTAAAGGACGGATTCGACCTCGCCGCGAACGACGAGCCGATCGTCAAGGATCTTGGCGGGGGCAAGGGGCTGGCGCTGGTCGGGGTCGGGCAGATCATCGCCCCCGCCCCCGCCCCGCTCGCCTCGATCCTGCCGCAGGTCAAGGCCGACTGGATCCAGAAAAAGGCGTCCGACCTCGCCCGCGCGACCGCCGCTCAGGTCGCCGCGAAGGTCGCCGGCGGTGCCTCGGTCGCCGACGCGATCAAGGGCGCGGGAAGCGGCGTCATCGCCCGCCCGATCAGCGCGCGCCGGATCCAGATCGCGCAGATGCCCCCGGCGCTGCAGGCCCCGGTCAAGATGCTCTTCTCGCTCGGCCAGGGCAAAAGCCGGATGACCGCCGGCCCGCAGGGGCAGGCCTTTTTCATCGTCAAGCTCGACAAGATCACTCCGGGCAACGCGACGCTCCAGCCCGCGCTGGTCGCGCAGACCCGCAACGAGTTCCAGCGCCCGACCGGCGACGAGGTCTCGCGCCAGTTCCTCGCGGCGATGGCGAAGCAAGTCGGCGTCAAGCGCAACGAGTCGGCGATCGCGGCGGCCAAGGCCCGGCTGAGCCAGAGCGCCGAATAAGCGTTAAGGTGCGCCGCCCGCGGCTGCTGCTGGTCGACAATGTCGACAGCTTCACCTTCATGCTCGCCGATTCACTTCGCCAGGCGGGTGCCGAAGTCGAAGTCGTCCGCAACAACGCGCTCGACCCGGCGAAGGACTTTTCGCGCGGGGTGGACGGCGTCGTCACCTCCCCCGGCCCGGGCGCGCCCGAAGACGCGGGCGTCTCGTGCGAAGTCGCCCGGATCTGCGTCGATCGCGCGATCCCGCTGCTGGGGATCTGTTTCGGGCACCAGGCGCTCGCGCTCGCCTGCGGGTCGGCGGTCGAGCGAGTGGCCCCAATGCACGGCAAGGTCGCGCGGCTTGGTCATGACGGCTCGGGCCTGTTCGGCCACCTGCCGCAAGGGTTGGCGGTGACGCGCTACCACTCGCTCGCCGTTCCCTCGCCCCGGCCGCCGCTGGTCGCCAATGCGTGGAGCGAGGACGGCCTTGTCATGGGAATTCGTCATTGCGAATCGCCGGCGCACGGCTTCCAGTTCCACCCCGAAAGCATCGCCACCGAGCAGGGAATCGCGTTGCTGGGCGCCTTTGTGTCGATTTGCCGACAGACTTGACGCTTCCGCGAATGTTTCCTAAAGGTTCTTTGTTCGTTCCCGACGACGGAGATTGATGTGCTTACCGCCAAACAGCATGAGCTGCTCCATTTCATCAATCAGCGCCTCGGCGCGACCGGCGTCAGCCCGAGCTTCGACGAGATGCGCGAGGCGCTCGACCTCAAGTCGAAGTCGGGCGTCCACCGGCTGATTTCGGCGCTCGAGGAACGCCAGTTCATCCGCCGCCTGCCCAACCGCGCCCGCGCGCTCGAGATCGTGCGCATGCCCGACGCCGCAATCCCTGCCGCTCCCGCCCCTTCGCCCGCCCCGCGCCCGGTGGTCCCCGCCGCCGCCAACGACACGATCGAGATCCCGCTTCACGGGCGGATCGCCGCGGGCACGCCGATCGAGGCGCTCCAAGGGACCGAGGGCTTCGCGGTTCCCGCCGCGCTGCTCGGCCCGGGCGAACATTATGCGCTCGAAGTGTCGGGCGATTCGATGGTCGAGGAAGGCATACTGGACGGCGACTATGCGCTGATCCGCAAGGCCGACACCGCGCGCGAAGGCGAGATCGTGGTCGCACTGATCGACAATGAGCAGGCAACGCTCAAGACCTTCCGCCGCGAAGGACAGATGATCCGGCTCGACCCCGCCAACCGCCACTACGAGGCGCAGCGCTATCGCCCCGACCAGGTCGCGATTCAGGGGAAGCTGGCGGGCCTCATACGGCGCTACTGATGGCGCGGATCGATTATGTCGAATTGCCGAGCGTCACCGCGCACGAGGTGACTCGCGGCTTCTACGCCAAGGCGTTCGGCTGGACGTTCACCGACTACGGCCCCGACTATGCGTCGACCACCAGCGGCGACGTCGACCTCGGGCTCAACGGTCAGCCGGGCGACGCGCTCGCCGCGCCGCTGCCGGTGATCCGGGTCGACGACCTCGACGCGGCGCTCGGCGCAGTCGACTCGGCGGGCGGAACCATCTCGCGGCCGATCTTCTCCTTCCCCGGTGGACGGCGATTCCATTTCATCGACCCGTCGGGCAGCGAGCTCGCCGTCTGGGAATCGTCGGACGCCGCGACAAGCTGAGACCAGGGGTCGCGGCCGACCCGGTCGGCGACCGTGTCGAGACGCGGCGTATCGCCAAGCGTGACCGCGACTCCGCCGGTGCGGCGAAGCGCCGCGCCATCGAGTTTCAGCCAGCGCGGGGCGCAGGCGCTCGGCAGGCGCCTCGGCGACGACGATGTCGGCATCGCGGCAGGCGGCGACCAGCCCGGGCCAGTCGATCAGGTTCTTCGTGCGAATCGCCAGCAGCCGCCACGCCCGTCCGTCCCTGACGAGATCGGCGATGCAGGTGTCGGGGCCGCAGCGCGCGAAGGGCTGCTCGTCGAGCGCCTGCGGCTTGCCGTCGAACGCCGACACTTCGGCAAGCAGGTCACGGACATAGGCGCCGGCCCGCGGACGGAGGATCGCCGGGATCCCGTCGCCACGAACCACCGCGAGATGACGCCCGTCACCGGTGACCAGCAGGTCGGGCACCGGGGTCGCCGCGGCGGCCACCGCGCCGAACGCCACCGGCACCAGGCCAAACCAGCGCAGCCGGGTCGACCAGAGCGCGAACCACAGGCCGCCGATCATCATCGCCGCGAAGGTCACGCGCGGAAAGCCGGGGAGCATCGCCACCGCGCCATGCGGGTCGCCGACCCGGTGGGCGAGCGCGAGCAGGACATGGATCGACCACCCTGCCGCGCGCCACAGCGGCACGCCGAGCCCGAGTGGGTCGGCCACCAGCGCCAGCGCTTCCAGCGGCATGATCACGAAGGTCGTCCAGGGTATCGCGAACAGGTTGGCGATCACGCCGTAGAAGCCCGACCGGTGGAAATGGAAAAAGGCGATCGGCATCAGCGCGAGCTCGACCGCCAGCCCGGTCAGCACCAGCCCCGCCCCCGACCGGGCGAGCCGCGCCGCCCAGCCTTCTTCGCGCGGCACGAGGAAACGGCGAACCGGCGCGAACGAATGGAACACGACGATCGCGATCACCGCGGCGAAGCTCAGCTGGAAACTCGGCCCCGCGACCGCCTCGGGCCGGACGATCATCACCGCCAGCGCGGCCACCGCGATCAGCCGCAGGCTGATCGATTCGCGCCCGATCACGATCCCGAGGAGGACCAGTAGCGCGGCCAGGCAGCTTCGCACCGTCGGCACCTGGAAACCGGTCAGCACCGTATAGCCGATCCCCGCCAGCGCACCGGCCAGCGCGGCGACTACCACCAGGTTGACCCGCAGCGCGATCGCCGGGAACAGCGCGAGCAGCCGCAACGTCAGGAACATCGCCGCCGCGACCGCCGCGGCGATGTGAAGCCCGCTGACCGACAGCAGGTGAGTGAGCCCGGCGCGGCGCATCGCCTCGGCATCGGGTTCGGCGACCCCGGCCTGGTCGCCATTGGCGAGCGCGACCGCGATCTCGCCCTCCGACCCGCCGAGCCGCTCGCGGATATGCGCCCCGAGCTGGCGCCGCGTCGCGTCGAGCCCGGTTTCGGGCTCGCGGACGATGATCGCCGGCGGATCGAGCGCCCGCCCGACCGCGCCGATCCCCGCGAACCACAGGTCGCGCGCGAAATCGTGCGTTCCGGGCAGCGTCATCGTCGGCGGCGGCTGGAGCCGCGCGCGCACCGCCACGATCGACCCGGTACCGAGCGCGGGATCGACCTGGCCCTCGCGAACCGACACGCGCACGCGCGGCGGCACGCCCGGCGCGCCGACCGGGTCGAGCAGCAGCCGGACCTGGCCGAGCGCGGGGCGAAGCTCGACCGCCTCGACCGAGGCGCGAAAGGTGGCGACCGTCGGCCGGTCAAGCCGCGGCGCGGCGAGGCTTTCGGCGCGCCACCAGCTCCACCCGCACCCCGCCGCCAGCGCGACCCCGACGACCAGCATCGCGCGCTGCAACCGGCTTCGCGCGGGCACGAGCACGGAGGTCAAGGCGATCCCGACCGCGGCGACCATCCACCCGACCCATGCCGCCATGTCGGGCAGGGCGAACCAGGCCGCGATCCCGATCCCGAGGCAGGCGATCGCCCAAAGAGGGAGCGCCGCGCGCTCGCGCTCGAGAAATGCCTCGACCGGGCCGAAAATGTCGGGAATCGCAGGCAGCACGAACGGGCGCCACGCCGGTGGTTCCGGGGACGCCTCCGCTATGCTAGGGGCGCGCATCCAGTCCATTCGGCCGGACCAGACAAGAGCAAAGCGCGCCTCAGCGCAAGCAGGAAAAGTGACCGTTTCCAACCCCGACCCGCGCGAAGTCGTCACCCGCTTCGCCCCCTCCCCGACCGGCTTCCTGCACATCGGCGGCGCGCGCACCGCGCTGTTCAACTGGCTGTTCGCGCGCCACCACGGCGGCCGGTTCCTGCTGCGGATCGAGGACACCGACAAGGCGCGTTCCACCCCCGAGGCGATTGACGCGATCCTCGACGGGATGCGCTGGCTCGGGCTCGATTGGGACGGCGAGGAATATTACCAGTCGCAGTTCGCCCAGCGCCATGCCGCGGTCGCCAACCAGATGCTCGAAAGCGGTCATGCCTATCGCTGCTGGATGAGCCAGGAGGAACTGGCCGAGCAGCGCGCCGCCGCGCAGGCCGAGCGCCGCCCGTTCCGCATCGACAGCCCGTGGCGTGACCGGACCGATGGCCCCGCCGACCGTCCCCACGTCGTCCGCCTCAAGGCACCGCGCGAGGGCGAGACGGTGATCGACGATCGCGTCCAGGGCCGGGTCACCGTCCGCAATGCCGAGCTCGACGATTTCGTCCTGCTCCGCTCCGACGGCAGCCCGACGTACATGCTCGCAGTGGTGGTCGACGACCATGACATGGGAGTCACTCACGTCATTCGCGGCGACGACCATCTCAACAACGCCTTCCGCCAGCTGGCGATCATCCGCGCGATGGGCTGGCCCGAGCCGGTCTACGCCCACGTCCCGCTGATTCACGGCGCCGACGGCGCGAAACTCAGCAAGCGCCACGGCGCGCTCGGGGTGGACGCCTATCGCGACGAGCTCGGGCTGCTGCCCGAGGCGGTCAACAACTACCTCCTCCGCCTCGGCTGGGGCCACGGCGACGACGAGATCATCGGCCGCGAGCAGGCGATCGCCTGGTTCGACCTCGACCATGTCGGCAAGTCGCCGTCGCGCTTCGACTTCAAGAAGCTCGAGAATCTGAACGGCCACTATGTCCGCGAGGCCGACGACGCGCGGCTTGCCGACCTTGTCCTGCCCAGGCTCGGAGCGAGCGCCGACCGCGACCTGCTGGTCCGCGCGATGCCCGAACTGAAGGCGCGCGCCAACGACCTGAACGCACTCGCCGACGGCGCGGCCTTCCTGTTCGACGCTCGCCCGCTTTCTCTTGACGAAAAGGCGAGCGCCCTGCTCGATCCGCCCGCTCGCGCGCTGCTTGCCGAGGTCCACGCGGCGCTATCCGCCCTGCCCGAATGGAGCCACGACGCTACCGATGCTGCGGTGCGGCAGGTTGCGGAAGAGGGCGGTCTTAAGCTAGGAAAACTTGCCCAGCCGCTTCGCGCGGCGCTCACCGGGCGAACGACGTCCCCGGGCATCTTCGACGTGCTGGTCCTGCTGGGCCGCGACGAGAGCCTCGCCCGGATCGCCGACCAGATGGAGCCGATTCAATGACCGACCACAACGTCACCCTCCATACCGAGGGCAACGACGCCAGCTTCCCGCTGATCGAAGGCTCGGTCGGCCCCGACGTAATCGACATCCGCAAGCTCTATGCGGAAACCGGCAAGTTCACCTACGACCCGGGCTTCACCTCGACCGCCTCGTGCCAGAGCGCGATCACCTTCATCGATGGCGACGAGGGCATCCTCCTCCATCGCGGCTACCCGATCGACCAGCTGGCCGAACAGTCGACCTTCATGGAGGTCGCCTATCTGCTGCTCCACGGCGACCTGCCGAACCGCGCCGAACTCGACGACTTCACCACGACCATCACCCGCCACACGATGGTGCACGAGCAGCTGGCGACCTTTTTCCGCGGTTTCCGCCGCGACGCGCACCCGATGGCGATCATGTGCGGGGTGGTCGGCGCGCTGTCGAGTTTCTACCATGATTCGACCGACATCACCGATCCGCAGCAGCGGCTGATCGCCTCGCACCGGCTGATCGCCAAGATGCCGACGATCGCGGCGATGGCGCACAAATATTCGATCGGCCAGCCGTTCCTCTATCCCGACAATTCGCTCAGCTACACCGGCAACTTCCTGCGGATGACGTTCGGCGTCCCGGCCGAGCCCTATGTCGTCAACCCGATCATCGAAAAGGCGATGCGGCGGATCTTCATCCTCCACGCCGACCATGAGCAGAACGCCTCGACCTCGACGGTCCGGCTCGCCAGCTCGTCGGGCGCCAACCCCTTCGCCTGCATCGCGGCGGGGATCGCCTGCCTGTGGGGCCCGGCCCACGGGGGCGCCAACGAGGCGGCGCTCAACATGCTGCGCGAAATCGGCGACGTGAAGAACATCCCCGCCTACATCGCCCGCGCCAAGGACAAGGACGATCCGTTCCGGCTGATGGGCTTCGGCCACCGGGTTTACAAGAATTTCGACCCGCGCGCGAAGGTGATGAAGGCCACCGCCGACGAAGTGCTCAAGGAACTCGGCAAGAGCGACCCGGTCCTCGACGTCGCCAAGGAGCTCGAACATATCGCGCTCAACGACAGCTATTTCATCGACAAGAAGCTCTATCCGAACGTCGATTTCTATTCGGGCGTGATCCTCAACGCGATCGGCTTCCCGACCGAGATGTTCACCGCGCTGTTCGCGCTCGCCCGCACCGTCGGCTGGGTCGCGCAGTGGAACGAGATGATCGCCGATCCCGAGCAGAAGATCGGGCGTCCGCGGCAGCTCTACGTCGGGGCGACCCGCCGCGACTACGTCCCGGTCGACCAGCGCTAGGCGTCAGTCGCGCGCCAGCGGCAGGACGAGCGTGAAGCGGGCACCCTCCCCCTTCGCGCTTTCCAGCCGGATGTCGCCCCCCATCGACCGCGCGAGGCGGCGCGAGATGACGAGGCCGAGCCCGGCGCCGCCGTCGGTCTGGCCGAGCCGTTCGTAGCGCTCGAACAGGCGCTGCTGGTCGGCGCGGTCGATCCCCGGCCCCTGGTCGGCGACCGTGACCTCGATCGTTCCGCCCGCCTTTTCGAAAACCATCGCGACCGTCCCGCCCGGCGGCGAGTGGCGGATCGCATTGCCGAGGATGTTGACCAGGATCTGGACGATCGCGCGGGGCTCGCCGCTGACGAGGTGGCGAAGCTCGGGCCGGTCGATCTCGATCTCGACCTGCCGCGCCAGTGCCGAGGATTCGACCAGTCCGACCGCCTCCGCGGCGATCGCAGCAATGTCGACGCGCTGGTCGAAGCCCTCGGGCGCGTCGTTCATCGTCCCGATCACCGACAGCAGGTGCCGCGCGGCCGAGGCGATGTCGCCGGCGTAGCTGGCATAGTCGCTCCTCAGCGGCCCGTCGGCGCGTTCGACGATATGGTCGGCCGAGGCGATGATCCGGTCGAGCGGCGTACGCAGCGCGCGGTCGAGCGTCTCGTCGAGCCCGGCCTCGATCGCCGCCCCCGTCGCGGGACCGGGAGCCAGCTCGATTCCCGACACCCGCCCGTCGAACCCGACGAAGCGGCCCTGCTCGTCGTGCAGCGGCTGGGCGGTGAGCAGCATTTCGCGCGTATCGGCGCCATGGCGCGCGGTCGCCCGCTGCCCGTTTAGGTCGGCCTGCGCCGCCAGCGCCGACAATAGCGGCATCGCTCCGTCGTCCTCTTCGAGCAGGCGGAACAAGCGGGTCAGCGGCTTGCCCACCGGATCCTCGTCGGCGCCCAGCCACTCGGCCAGCCGCGGCGACATATCGGTCAGGTGCAGCCGGGCATCGGTCGCCCATGTCAGCGGGTCGGGCGCCGCCCCGGCGTCGGCCTCCTGCTCGTCGGGCATCGCGCCGAGCGCGAGCCGCGCGGCGGCGGCGGGGCGCGCCGACCAGCGCTCGATCACCAGCGTCACTCCCTCGGCATCGGGCTCGGCCTTGACCCACAGGTCGAGGTCATGACCGTCGTCGGCGGCGAGCACCGCGCGCGAGAGCGGCACGACCAGCGTCTGCGCCGAGCGCGCCAGCGCGGCAAGCTGCGGCACCGCGAGCGGGTGGCCGAGCGCCGATCCCGCGGCGGCCTGAAGCTGCTCGAGGGACGGGTCGGCCGATACCAGCCGTCCGTCGCGGTCGACCCGCCCGGTCACCGGGGCGTCAGGCGCCGCGCTCGCCATTGCCTCTGTTTTCGTCGGCGTCGAGCGCTTTCAGCGCGTCGCGATACTTGCGCGGCAGCTGCATCCAGCGCCGCTCCTGCTCGACATCCTCGTCGGACAGCCGGTCATATTCGCCGATCGCCGCCGCCGGGTCGCGCATCCCGAGCGGCTCGCCCAGCGCGACCACGATCCGCGCCGCGGTCGGCCGGTCGATTCCAGCCAGTCGCGCCAACAGCATGGTGCAATGCGCTCCCTGCTCGACCAGCATCAGCCAGCCGGTGACCGGGCCAACCCCGGCGCGCACGCTGAGCATCGCCGACAGCAAGGCGACCTCGCCCGCTTCGGCCAGCCGCGCGGCAAGCTCGTCGGTGGCGCGCCCGCGCTCGTGAAGTAGCCGGGCGAGCGCGGCGACCCGCGCGTCGAGCCGGTTGTCCTCGTCGTGGCGCGCGATCAGATCGAGCGCGGCGTCGGCCAGCGCCGGGTCCTGATCCGCCCCGTCGTTCCCGAGGCCGAGCCGGAGCGCGGCGGCGATCATCTGCACCAGCAGTTGCGCCTCCTCTCCGGGCAGGTCGTCATATTCGAGCAGCAGCCGTCCGAAGCGGTCCTTGCGCCGCCCGCGCGCGACGGTCAGCGCCATCGCCGATTCGGCGATCGCCTCGTCGGCGTCGCCGACCATCGCCGCGACCGGCCCGCCGGCTCCCGCCGACGACAGCCGTTGCTCGTCGCTCCGGCGAAGCAGCAGCGCGACCAGCTCGGGCCGGTCGAGCACCCGCCGCTCCCACAGGCGGCGGAGAAGTCCGGGACGCGCGACCTCGATCCGCTCGGCAAGCGCGTCGGGGAGCCCGACCATCAGCTCGTCGACGAGCTGGTCGAGCAGTCCGGCGAGCATCCCGCCCATCAGCGCCCGTTCCTGCTCGGTCAGCCGGACATCGTCGTCGAGGAAGAAGTCGGTCCGCACGGCGGACAGCCGGTCGCGCCCCCGCGAACGCGTGGCAGGACCGCTATGGTCGGCCGCCAAGGCGGCAATCGGCCATTCCACCGGTGACATCCGCATCGCGTTAGCGCGATTCGATTAACGCGTAATCAACGCGGTGCGTCGCTGTCCAAATGCTGGACATGCTGAATATAGAAGAACCCCGCAGCGGAACCGAGCGCGAGGAGCGCGAGATAGGCGGGCCATGCCTCCGCCGCCGCGAAGGGCAGCGCGGCGACGATCGCGTTGCGCCGCGACACCAGCCACGGCTTGCCCGGGATGGTCGCCCCGATCGCCTCGATCCGGCTGGCCTCGGCAAAGGCGGCGGCGGCCAGCGCGGCGACGATCGCGCCCCAGCCGCTTCCATGGCGCGCGGCGAACATCCCCGCCGCGAGCAGCGCCAGCCCCGAAGCGGGCCACAGCAGCCGCCGCGCCAGGTCCTTGGCCGGGACCGGCCGCAGCCGGAGCAGCGCCAGGCGCCGCGCGATGAGATCGAGCGGCAGGCTGAGCGACAGCATCACCATCGCCGCGACGACCAGGCTGCGGGTGAAACAAAGCGCGGCGGCCAGCGTCAGCCCGACCGCGCTCCACGACAGCGCCGCCGGGGTCACGCGAGTTTCCATCAGCCGCTCGACCGCGACGTCCTCGATCATCGGCAGCAGGTAGAGCGCGGTGGCATCGTCGCGCCCGCCGCGGCTGGCGAGGATCAGCTGGCGCTCGAACCCCTGGAGCGCCTCGGGCCCCTCGGCGAGCAGCGGACCGGCCGATCCCTCGGCCACCGGGCGCAGCGGAACCCCGGCCTGGATCGCGCGGCGCAGCAGCGTCGATTGCAGGTCCCAGTCGCCAAGCATCGCCGCGGTCGCCCCGACCAGCCCTGATTCGAGCCGCGCCAGCCCGCCCCAGCGGCGCCCGCCGTCGATACGCTCGAACCCGGCATGCAGTTCGTCGTCGGCGACGGTGAGGATCGCCGGTCCGCGATCCCCTGCGATCGCGAGGACGTCGGTCACGTCGGGTGCGACCCCGTCGGCAAGCAGCAAGACGTCGCTCCCCGCCTCGAACCGGCTCGCCGCCTCGGCCGGGTCGCTGACCGCGATGATCGTGATCCCCTCGCCCGCGAGCCGTTCGAAAGCCTCGTTGAGCGCGGGCGGAATGCGTTCGACCAGCGCGACGATCGGCGCCGCGCCGACCCCTGCCAGCACCCGCGCCTGATAGTCGAACAGCGTCCGTCCGGCGAGCGGAAGCAGGGCGCGAAGCCCACCCCGGTCGTCTTCCTGATAGGCGCCGATGAGGGCGGCGAGCGCCATGACCCGTGAAAACTCCCTGCCCGCGGCGAACGAAAGCGCGACCATAGGGCAGGAGCCATCGTAATGACTACCCGCATCGACCGCGCCGCCCGCATTTGTCGGTGGAAAAAACGGTTAAGCGGCGTACACTCGCCGCCATGAGCACCCACCCCTTCCGCCATCTCGAGCCGCAACTGCCCGAGGAGCCGTCGAGCCCGGAAACGGCGTTCCAGCCGGACGCCGATCAGCAGCCGTTCTACGACGCGGAAAATTTCCATGCCTCGGCCAATGCGCCGGCCCGGACCGGCGGCCGACAGCTGCTCGGCGGCGCGCTCGCGCTGCTCGCGGCGTTGTGGATCGGTTATTCCGCGTGGCAGGCGGGGCGCGTGGTCGGCAGCGAGCCGCTGACCAGCCCCGCGCTCGCCCAGTGGATCGCGATCGCGACGGGCCCACTCGCGCTGCTCGGCCTTGTCTGGCTGATGTTCGGCCGCACCCGCCGCAGGGAGGCGGAGAAGTTCACCCGCTCGGTCATCGCGATGCGCGCCGAGGCGCGGGCGCTACAGGACGTGCTCGCCGCGCTCGGCGGGCAGATCGACCGCAACCACGGCGCGCTTGGGCAGGTCGCGGGCGAGCTGATGGGGCTCGGCGACCAGGCCGCGACGCGGCTCGGCGCGATCACCTCCGAGCTCAACGCCGGGTCGAAGACGCTCGCCGACCATGGCGCGGCGCTCGACCGGGCGGCCGAAGCGGCGCGGGTCGATATCGGCGTGCTGCTCGCCGACCTGCCGCGCGCCGAGCAGGTGGCGACGCAAATGGCCGACCGCCTGCGCGAGGCGGGGCGCTCGGCGATCGACCAGTCTGCGGCGTTCGAGGCGCAGGTCGAACGGCTCGCCGCGAGCGCTGGCCATGCCGACACCGCGGTCGGGACCGCCGCCGAACGGCTGGTCGCGCACCTCACCCATATCGAAAGCGCGAGCGCGGCGGCGACCGCCCGGCTGAGCGAGGCCGCGACCTCGAGCAGCGACACCGTCGATGCGCTGCTGATCCGTTCGGCCGAAGCGCTCGACCAGGTCCGCCACGGGATCGACCAGCAGGCGGCGAGCGTCGCCGCGCTGCTGTCGCAATCGGAGGCCGGGATCGGCCGCGCCGGGATCGCCGCCAGCGAGGCGCTGTCCGACCGGCTCGGCGGCGCGGGCAGCGCGCTCGATTCGCTGTCGGCACGCATCGCCGAGCAGGAACGCGCCTCGCAGCGGCTGGTCGCTGACCTCGACAATGGTCTCGGCCTCCTCGACCAGCGCTTCGCCGAATTGGCCTCGAGCGGCGACGAGCGGGTCGGACGGGTCGCGCGGCAGGTTGCCGGGCTTCGCGCCGAGCTCGCCTCGCTCGGCAGCGACGCCGGCGCCAACGACCAGGCGATCCTCGCCATCGCCGACCGCACCCAGGCGCTGCGCGAGGGTGTCGGCCACCTGTCGCAGGCAATCGCCGCCGAGCTGACCGGGGCGATCCACGAGGCCGAGGAAAGCGCCGCCCGGCTCCACGCCGCCAGCAGCGAAGCGCATCCCAAGATCCTCGGCGCGCGCGACGCGGCGGTCGAGGCGAGCGAGCGGATCGCGGCCGGTGGCGCGGCGATCGATGCCCAGCACCAGCGGCTGTCGGCGCTGCTCGCCGCGGTCGACGACGGGGTCGGCGGCGCGCACGACCGGCTCGCCGAGCTCGGCCGGTCGATCGCCGACACCTCGAGCCAGGCCGAGCGGCTGTCGGCCGAGACCGGCCCGGCGCTGGTCGCCGCGCTGGTCCAGGTGCGCGAGGCGGCGAGCCATGCCGCCGAGCGCGCGCAGGCCGCGATCCGCGAGGCGATTCCTGCGAGCGCGAGCCAGCTCGGCGACCAGGCCCGCGCCCAGCTCGAGCGGGCGCTTCGCGACGTGGTCGGAGATCAGCTCGCCGAGATCGACCGGCTCGCGACAAAGGCGGTCGAAAGCGCGCGCGCCGCGTCCGAGACGCTGACCCAGCAGATGCTGTCGATCGGCTCGACCGCCGCCGCGCTCGACGCGCATCTCGAGGAACGGCGCGAGGCCGAGCGCCGCGACGGCGGCGAACATTTCGCCCGCCACGTCGCGCTCCTGATCGATTCGATGCACTCGGCTTCGATCGACGTGCAGAAGATCCTCAGCGACGAGGTCGATGAAAAGGCGTGGGCCGCCTATCTGAAGGGCGACCGGGGCGTGTTCACCCGCCGCGCCGCGCGGCTGATCGGCGCGTCGGAGGCCAAGCCGCTCCAGGCGCATTACGACAGCGACCCCGAATTCCACCAGTCGGTCAATCGCTACGTCGCCGATTTCGAGGCGATGCTGCGCCGGGTGATGGGCGAGCGCGACGGCGGCTCGCTGGCGGTGACGCTGATGGGCTCGGACATGGGCAAGCTCTACGCCGCCCTGTCGCAGGCGATCGAGCGCCGCCGCTAGCGCGCTCCGCCGCGGCGGACGTCAGCCGACGATATTATCGTTCTGCTCGGGAGGGTTGAAGAAATCGAGGTCCTGCACCTTGATCCACCCGTCCATGTAATTGCCGTAGAACAAGGCGAACAGACCGGCAGCGATGGCCGCCGACACGATCATGTGCCGCCTGACGTCGAACCGCGCGGGGGCGCTCTCGGCCTGCCCCGGCACCAGCGGTTCGTCGGTGCGCTTGCCGCGGGCATAGCTGAATGGCAGCAGCATGAACGCCGACAGGCACAGGAACAGGAAGTAGATCGCGATCATCGAGGTGATTTTCATCGCCCGCTGCCCGCCGCCTGCATCTCCACCACCATCACTTCGACCACCGGCTTCTTGCCGGTCCACAGCGTCGCGCAGCGGCGCACCGCCAGCCGCACCGCCTCGCGCCGCTTGTCGAGGTCGCCCGACGGGCTCCACGCCTTCGCCGCCGCGTCGGCCGCGTCGGCGATGAAGTCGTCGCGGTCGGCTTCGATCGGCACGCCCAGCCCGCGTACCACCGGGTCGCCCGCCAGCCGTCCGTCGCGACCGACCGCCAGCGCGACCGAGATCGTCCCGTTGAAGGCGATCTTGCGCCGCTCGTTGAGCGTGCTGCCGTCGGCGGGAAGGATGACGTCGCCGTCGAGCACCAGCCGCCCGGTCCGTACCTGGTCGACCCGCTTCGGCCCGTCAGGGGCGAGCCGGACGACATCGCCGTTGTGCTGGACGATCGCGCGCGGGATGCCGCATTCGAGCCCGAACCGCGCCTGCTCGCGCATATGCCGGCTCTCGCCGTGGACGGGCACGAGGATGTCGGGCCGGATCCATTCGTACATCGCCTTGAGCTCGGGACGGCCGGGGTGGCCCGAGACATGGACGTGCGCCTGCCGCTCGGTGACCATCAGAACCGCCTTGTCGGCCAGCGCGTTCATGATCCGCCCGATCGCCATCTCGTTGCCTGGGATCTGCTTCGACGAGAAGATCACCGTGTCGCCCTCGGCGAGCTTGAGCTCGTGGCTGTCGAACGCGATCCGCCCGAGCGCGGCGCGGGGCTCGCCCTGCCCCCCGGTGGCGATGATCATCAGCTCGTCGCGCGGCAGCAGCATCGCTTCGTCGAACCGCACCGTGTCGGGGAAGTCGGTGAGGTAGCCGGTCGCCTTGGCCACCCGGATGATCCGGTCGAGGCTTCGCCCCGCCACCGCCAACCGCCGCCCGGTCTCGACCGCGATCCGCCCAAGCGTCTCGAGCCGCGCGGCGTTCGAGGCAAAGGTGGTGACGAGCACCCGCCCCCTCGCCTTTTCGACCTCGGCGAGCAGCCCGTCGTGGACCGAGCTCTCACTCCCCGACGGCGTTTCCTGGAACGTGTTGGTCGAATCGCACACCAGCGCGAGCACCCCGGCATCGCCGACGGCGCGAAACGCCTCGGCGCTGGTCGGCACGCCGAGCACCGGCTTTTCGTCGATCTTCCAGTCGCCGGTGTGGAACACATTGCCGAACGGAGTCTCGATCAGCAGCCCGTTCCCCTCGGGAATCGAATGGACGATGGGGTAAAAGGTGATCTTGAACGGATCGAGTTCGATCGACCCGCCGCGATCGATCACGACCAGCTCGACCTGCCCGGTCAGCCCCTCTTCCTCGAGCTTGCCGGCGATCAGCCCGGCGGTAAACGGGGTCGCGTAGAGCGGCACCTTGAGGTCCGCCGCGAGGTAGGGAAGCGCGCCGATATGGTCCTCGTGCCCGTGGGTCAGCACGATCCCGACGAGGTCCTTGCGGCGCTGCTCGATGAACTCGAGGTCGGGGAGGACGAGGTCGATCCCCGGATAGTCGGGGTCGGCGAAGGTCAGCCCGAGGTCGGCCATCAGCCACTTGCCGCGGCAACCGTAGAGATTGACGTTCATCCCGATCTCGCCCGATCCGCCGAGCGCGAGGAACAGCAGCTCTTCGCCCGGGGTCATGCCGCCCGACCCTCGGCGAGCAGCGCGAGGCCGCGGATGGTGAGATCGCCCTCGATCGCGTCGAACGCGTCGGTGTGCCGGTCGAACAACACGGCCAGCCCGCCGGTCGCGATCACCCGCGCGGGGCGCCCTATTTCGGCCTTCAGCCGCGCCACCAGTCCCTCGATCATCGCGACATAACCCCAATAGACTCCGATCAGCATCTGGCGTTCGGTGGTGCGCCCGATCACCGACCGGTCGGCGGGCGCCTCGACCGCGATCCGCGGCAGCTTCGCCGCCGCCGCGACCAGCGCGTCGAGCGACAGGTTGATCCCCGGCGCGATGATCCCGCCCTTGTACGCGCCGTTATAGTCGACCACGTCGAACGTCGTCGCGGTGCCGAAATCGACGATGATGAGGTCGCCCGCATGCGCAGCATGGCCGGCGATCGCGTTGAGCGCGCGGTCGGCGCCGACGGTCGCGGGCTCGGGCACGTCGAGCGTGATCGGCCAGCCGCCCTGTCCGGCGACCAGCGGCGTCACGTGGAAATATTTCTCCGCCAGGACGGTAAGATTATGAAGCGCGCGCGGGACGACGGTGCCGATCACCACCCGCGACATGTCCTCCTTGGCGAACCCTTCGAGCGCGAGCAGCTGGTGAAGCCACACGGCATATTCGTCGGCGGTCCGGCGCGGGTCGGTCGCGATCCGCCAGCGCGCGCGGATCTCGCGCCCTTCGACCAGCGCGAAGACGACATTGGTGTTCCCGGCATCGATCGCGAGCAGCATCGCGTCCCCCTAGCGCCCCGCCGCGCCGATGGCGAGCGTCAGCCGAGCGCGACGTCGCCTACGCGGACGATTTCCTCGCCTCCGTCGTCGCGGCGAAGCCGGAGCGCCCCGTCGGGCTCGATCCCGTCGAACCGCCCCGACACCACTGCGCCCTCGCCGCCGTGGACGGAGAGCGGGGTACCGGGCGGATGCGCCCGCTGCAGCCACGCGCGGGCGAACGCCTCGCCGTCGCTCGCCCGCCACGCGGCAAGCACGCGCGCGAAGCTGGCCGCGAGCAGGGGCGCGAACGCTTGCGGGGTGACGATGCCGCCGATCGAAGCCGTCGCCCGCCCCGCGATGTCGGGCGCGCCGGCCAGGTTTACCCCGAACCCGGCGACGACCCGGTCGCCGCTGCGCTCGAGGAGGATTCCCGCCAGCTTGGCGGTGCCGAGCATCAGGTCGTTGGGCCATTTGAGCGACAGGTCGCGCCCCGGCACGGCGGCGTCGACCGCCTCGACCAGCGCCAGCCCCGCCGCGAGCGCAAGGCTCGGCGCGCCGGGATCGCGCTCGCGCAGCCGCACCAGCGTCGAGCCGAGGAAATTGCCCGGGATCGTCTCCCACCGCCGCCCCTGCCGTCCGCGCCCGGCGTCCTGCCGCGCGGCGACCAGCCAGTCGCCCTCGACCGCGCCAAGGTCGGCGAGCAGGTCGGCATTGGTGGACCCGGTCGCCTCGACGAACCGGAGACGGCTCAGAACAGGCTCCGCACCGCCGTGCGCGTGGCGAGCCCGAGCGGGCCGATCAGCAAATAACCGACCGGGCTGACGACCAGCGCGGCGGCGGCGATCAGCATGCCCTCAATCCCTAGCGGGCGCTTCGCCAGCGGCTCGCCGTGGGGCGCGTCGAAGAACATCACCTTGATGATCTTGAGATAGTAGTAGGCGCCGATCACCGTGCCGAGGATGCCGAGCACCGCGAGCCACATCAGCCCCTGCCCGACCGCGGCGTTGAACACCATCAGCTTGGGCCAGAAGCCGAACAGCGGGGGGATCCCGGCGAGCGAGAACATGAAGATCGCGATCGCCCACGCCAGCGCGGGGCGCGTCTGCGCGAGCCCCGACAGCCGCTCGATCGCCTCGACCGGCTCGCCCGCCTCGTCGCGAAGCGCGAGCACGCACAGGAAGGCGCCGAGCGTCATCACGACATAGACCGCCATGTAGAACAGCACCGCGCTGGTCCCCGCGACTCCGCCCGCGACGAGCCCGATCAGCGCGAAGCCGACATTGTTGATCGACGAATAGGCGAGCAGCCGCTTGAGGTTGGTCTGGCCATAGGCGGCGATCGCGCCGAGGAAGATCGAGGCGAGCGCGGCGAAGATCATGATCTGCCGCCACGCGTCGATCGCCGGGCCGAGCGCCCCGGCGCAGACGCGGACCGCCATCAGCATCCCCGCGACCTTGGGCGCGGAGGCGAAAAAGGCGGTGACCGGGGTCGGCGCGCCCTCGTAGACGTCGGGGGTCCACATGTGGAACGGCACCGCGCTGATCTTGAACGCGATCCCCGCGAGCAGGAAGACCAGCCCGAACAGCAGCCCGATCGAGCCAGTGCCCTCGCGCGCGAAGGCGGCGGCGATGCCGACGAAATCGGTCGTTCCCGTGAAGCCGTAGAGCAGCGAAATGCCGTAGAGCAGGATGCCGCTCGCCAGCCCGCCGAGCACGAAATATTTGAGCCCCGCTTCCGACGAACGGTCGTCGGTCCGGCGATAGGCGGCCAGCACATAGGCGGCGAGGCTCTGGAGCTCGAGCCCGACGTAGAGCGTGATCAGGCTGGTCGCCGACACCATCACCGACATGCCGACGGTCGAAAGCAGGATCAGTACCGGATATTCCGCGCTATGCTCGAAATCGCGCTCGAACCAGTTATGCGCGGCGAGCACCGCGACCGCGGCGGAGAGATAGATCAGGCCCTTGCCGAACGCCCCGAACCCGTCGGCGGCGACCAGCCCGCCGAACAGCGGCCCCGACGTCTGCGGCGCGCCGACCAGCGCGACCGCGGCGCCGACCAGCAGCGCGATCGCGCCCCAGCTGGTCAGCCCGGCGGCGCGTCGCCCGCCGAACGCGGCGACCATCATCAGCACGATCGCGCCGACGGTAAGGATTTCCTCGGGAAGGATGGCGGCGAAATTCATCAGTGGTGGCCTTCCGCCGCGGCCGGCTTGCCGACGACTAGGTGAGAATCGCTGACCGGCGCGCTCGGCGCAAGCCGGACCAGCAGGCGGCCGACATCGGCGCGCATCGGCTTCATGAAGCTTTCGGGGTAGACCCCCATCCAGATCGTCGCCGCCGCGAGCGGCAGCAGCAGCCACAGCTCGCGCGCGTCGAGATCCTTCATCGCCGCCGCGTCGGCGTTGCGCTGGGTGCCGTAGCAGATCCGCCAGTAGAGGTAGAGCATGTAGGCCGCGCCGAGGATGATCCCGGTCGTCGCCACGATCGCCGCCCAGGTCGAGGCGCGATAGGTGCCCATCAGCGACAGGAACTCGCCGACGAAATTGCTCAGCCCCGGCAGGCCGACGCTGGCCATGGTGAACAGCATGAACAGCAGCGCATATTTGGGCATGTTGTCGCTGAGCCCGCCGTAGCGCGCGATCTCGCGGGTGTGCAGCCGGTCGTAGACCACGCCGACACACAGGAACAGCGCGCCCGAGACGAGGCCGTGGCCGAGCATGACCATCAGCCCGCCCTCGATCCCCTGTCGGTTGAACGCGAACAGGCCGAAGGTGACGAAGGCCATGTGCGCGACCGACGAATAGGCGATCAGCTTCTTCATGTCGTTCTGCACCAGCGCGACGAGCGAGGTATAGACCACCGCGATCCCGGACAGGACGAACACGAACGGCATGAAGTCGGCGCTTGCCGCCGGGAACATCGGCAGCGAGAAGCGGACGAATCCGTAGCCGCCCATTTTCAGCAGCACGCCCGCCAGGATCACCGATCCCGCGGTCGGCGCCTGCACGTGCGCGTCGGGAAGCCAGGTATGGACCGGCCACATCGGCATCTTCACCGCGAAGCTGGCGAAAAAGGCGAGCCACAGCCACCATTGCAGCGACGGCGCGAAATTATAGGCCATCAGCGTCGGGATGTCCGACGTCCCTGCCTTGCCGATCATCACCAGCATGGCGATCAGCATCAGCACCGAACCGGCGAGCGTGTAGAGGAAGAATTTGTAGCTCGCCTTGATCCGCTCGACCCCGCCCCAGATGCCGATGATCAAATACATCGGGATCAGGCCGCCTTCGAAGAAGATGTAGAACAGCAGCAGGTCCTGCGCGCTGAAGACGCCGATCATCAGCGCCTCCATGATCAGGAAGGCGCTCATATATTCGGGCACGCGCTTCTCGATCGCGCGCCACGAGGCGCCGATGCAGATCGGCATCAGGAACACGCTGAGCTCGATCAGCATCAGCGCGATCCCGTCGATCCCGAGCGCCCACGACGGCGCGCCCTGGCCGAACGACAGCCGCTCGGTGAACTGCCACTGCGCGCCCGCCGGGTCGTAATTCAGCCACAGCGCCACGCCGATCGCGAACTCGGCGAGCGTGACGACAAGCGCCAGCCAGCGCGCGGCACTGGCGCTGACGAACAGCGTCACGACGCCCGCGATCAGCGGCAACAGGATCAGGATCGAGAGGATGGGGATGCCGCTCATTTCCGCCCGCCCTCATTGCCGCCGACGCGAGTGAATCGCGTCGTCGATCCCGACCGCTTCGCGGCAGGTCGGCCGCGTCGCGCCGTCTCTCGACCAAGCGGCGCTCGCTGCGCTCCGCTATGCTTGCTCTCGGCGGCTTGCATCATCGTCCCGCCCACCACCAGGCCCAGCTTGCCGCGCCGATCAGCCCGAGCAGCATGGTCAGCGCATAGCTGGTGACCAGCCCCGACTGGAGGATCGTCGTCACGCGGTTGCCCTGCCCGACCAGCACCGCCGCGCCGTGCGGGCCGAAGCGGTCGATCGTCTGCTCGTCACCACGCTTCCAGAACAGGCGGCCGAGCGCGAACGCCGGGCGCACGAAGATCGCGTTGTAGAGCTCGTCGAAATACCATTTGTGCATCAGGAAATCGTGAAGCCCCGGGAACATCGCCACGAACGCCGCGGGGGCGCCGGGCTGGCGGATATAGTTGCGATAGGCGATGGCGAGGCCGGTCAGCATCACCACCAGCGGCATCAGCTTGGCCCAGAGCGGAATCGCATGACTGGCGTGGGCGAGATGCTCCGAAAAGGCGATCGCCCCGTTCCAATAATGCGGCGCGCCCTCGGGCGAGACGAAGAAATGCTCGAACGCGAACCCCGCGAACACCGCGCCCAGCGACAGCAGCCCAAGCGGGACGAGGATCGGCCACGGGCTCTCGTGCGGGTGATAGCCCGCCGTCCCGGTCGCGGCAGGCGCGTGGCGATGATCGTGCGCGCTGTCGGTCCCCGCGCCTTCCTCGGCCTCGTCCTCGTGATGGTGATGGACCGCGTGCTGGATATGCTCGCTCCCTGCCCAGCGCGCCTCGCCGAAAAAGGTCAGGAAGATCAGCCGCCACGAATAGAAGCTGGTCAGCAGTGCCGCCGAAATGCCGAGGAACCACGCCACCCCGCCCGCGGTGGTCCCGCTGGCGAAGGCGCTCTCGAGGATCGCGTCCTTCGAATAGAAGCCGGCGAAGCCGAACACGTCCATGATCCCGACCCCGGTAATCGCCAGCGTCCCCGCGACCATCGCCCAGAAGGTGAACGGGATCTGCTTCCGCAGGCCGCCGTAATAACGCATGTCCTGCTCGTGGTGCATCGCGTGGATCACGCTGCCCGCGCCGAGGAACAGCAGCGCCTTGAAAAAGGCGTGGGTGAACAGGTGGAACATCGCCGCCCCGAACGCCCCGACGCCCGCGGCGAAGAACATGTAACCGAGCTGCGAACAGGTCGAATAGGCAATCACCCGCTTGATGTCGTTCTGAACCGTGCCGACCGTCGCCGCGAAGATTGCGGTCGCCGCTCCGACGTAGGTCACGACCGTCATCGCGGTCGGACTGGTCACGAACATCGGCGACAGGCGGCAGACCATGAACACGCCCGCCGTAACCATCGTCGCGGCGTGGATCAGCGCCGACACCGGCGTCGGTCCCTCCATCGCGTCGGGGAGCCAGGTGTGCAGCCCCAATTGCGCCGACTTGCCGCACGCGCCGACGAACAGCAGCAGGCACAGCAGGGTCATCGTGTTGACCGTCATGCCCGCGAAATGGATCGTCGAGCCCGCCATCCCTGGCGCGGCGGCGAGGATCGCCGGGATCGAGACCGTCCCGAACACCAGGAAGGTGCCGAAGATCCCGAGCGAGAAGCCGAAGTCGCCGACCCGGTTGACCACGAACGCCTTGACCGCCGCCGCGTTGGCCGACGGCTTGTGATACCAGAAGCCGATCAGCAGGTAGGAAGCGAGCCCGACCCCTTCCCAGCCGAAGAACATCTGCACCAGGCTGTCGGCGGTCACCAGCATCAGCATCGCGAAGCTGAAAAGCGACAGATAGGCGAAGAAGCGCGGCTGGCTCGGGTCCTCGCTCATGTAGCTCCAGCTGTAGAGGTGGACGAGGCTCGACACGCTCGTCACCACCACCAGCATCACCGCGGTCAGACTGTCGACCCGCAGCGCCCAGTCGACGTTGAGGTCGCCCGACTGGATGAACTTGAGCACCGGCACGACCTCGGGGCCCGCGTGCCCGCCGAGATAGGAGAAGAACAATGGCCAGGCGAGCGCCGCGGCGGCGAACAGCGCGCCGGTGGTCACGACCTTGGCGGCGGTCGCGCCGATCAGGTTGCGGCCGAGGCCGGCGACTAGCGCCGCGACGAGCGGCAGGAAGACGATGAAGAGGACGGGGTGCATATTATCCGCGCATCCGGTCGGCATCGTCGACCGCGATCGAGCCGCGGCGACGGAAGAAGATGACGAGGATCGCGAGGCCGATCGCCGCCTCGGCGGCGGCGACGGTCAGCACGAACATGGCGAAGATCTGCCCGGTGACGTCGCCCAGGTAGGACGAAAAGGCGACCAGGTTGATGTTGACCGCGAGCAGGATCAGCTCGATCGCCATCAGCATCAGGATGATGTTGCGACGGTTGAGGAAGATGCCGAGCACGCCCAGCGTGAACAGGATCGCGGCGACCGCGAGATAATGGACCAGCCCGATCACAGCTTCATTCCTTCGCCGACTCCGGGCTGTAGGTTGCGGATCGCCTCGTCGGGGCGGCGATCGACCTGCCGCGCGACCTTCTGCCCGCGCGCGTCGCCGCGGCTGCGGTGGGTCAGCACGATCGCCCCGATCATCGCCACCAGCAGCACCAGCCCGGCGATTTCGAACGGATAGAGGAAGCGCCCGTAGAGCGCCTGCCCGATCGCCTCGATATTCGGTTGCGCGTTCGCCGCGACCGGCCTGGCCCCCTGCGTCACCGGCCCCGCCTTCCACGCCGCCACCGCGACCACCATCTCGGCCATCAGCACGAAGGCAATCAGCAGCCCGAACGGCAGGTTACGGGTGAAGCCCGAACGGAGCGACGCGAAGTCGATATCGAGCATCATCACCACGAACAGGAACAGCACCGCGACCGCGCCGACGTAGACGATCACCAGCAGCATCGCGATGAACTCGGCCCCCAGCAGCAGCATCAGGCCCGCCGCGTTGAAGAAGGCGACGATCAGCCACAGCACCGAGTGGACCGGGTTGCGCGCGAAGATGACGAACACCGCCGAGGCGATGGTCATCGCGGCGAATAGGTAAAAGGCGATGGCGGCGATCACGGTCTGGTCAGATTCCCTGTTGCGGCGCGCTTATCGGTAGGCCGCGTCGGCGGCAAGGTTCGCCGCGATCGCGGATTCCCACTTGTCGCCGTTGGCCAGCAGCTTGGCCTTGTCGTAAAGCAGTTCCTCGCGCGTTTCGGTCGCGAATTCGAGGTTCGGCCCCTCGACGATCGCATCGACCGGGCACGCCTCGGCGCACAGCCCGCAATAGATGCACTTGACCATGTCGATGTCGTAGCGCGTCGTGCGGCGGCTGCCGTCCTCGCGCGGTTCGGCCTCGATCGTGATCGCCTGCGCCGGGCAGATCGCCTCGCACAGCTTGCACGCGATGCACCGCTCCTCGCCGTTCGGATAACGACGCAGCGCGTGCTCGCCGCGAAAGCGCGGCGACTGCGGCACCTTCTCGTAGGGGTAGTTGATCGTCGCCTTGGGCTTGAAGAAATACTTCAACGTCAGCGCATGCGCCTTGACGAATTCCCACAGCGTGAACGCCTTGATGGTGCGGGAGATCACTTGCCTGCGCTCCGGCGCTGACACACACCCCTAGCGAGCACAGCGAATGGTTCGCGACCGCCTGACTTTTGATCCCGAGTCAACGCTACGGGCGTGACGACGAGGAAAGCCGAACCGTCCCTGGCTCCGACCAAATTGAATTGGGTCAAGCAGGCTTTTTCGGTGAACATGCACGGACCGCCCGAAAAAGATGAAAAGGCATACGAATTTGGCGCGGTCTCAATTGCCGGAAACGTCCCGGCCATCTTCATCGGGTCTTCGGCCCACGTGATGGTCGCTTGCTTCGGATTGCCGTCGGAAATCGTCAAGGCGAACGCTAGTGTTGCAGGTGGCAGTCCAATCGTCGAGGCGGTGACTTTCTCCCCATCAAATCCGATCGCTTTCGGAGCCTCCAATTGGCAATCAAATGACGCCTGAGCGGCCGAAGCCATCAAAATCAAACTAATCATGCCCCACCCCCATACCGCGTCAGCATCAGCCACCCCGAGATCAGAGTGACGAACAGCAGGCTCAGCGGAAGGAAGATCTTCCACCCCAGCCGCATCAGCTGGTCGTAGCGGTAGCGCGGCACGGTCGCCTTGACCCAGCCGAAGCAGAAGAACACCACCAGCATCTTGGCGAACAGCCAGAGGATGCCCGGCACGAGGTAGAGCGGCGCCCACTCGACCGGCGGTAGGAACCCGCCGAGGAACAGGCTCGAGACCAGCGCGCACATCAGGATGACGTTGGCATATTCGCCGAGCCAGAACAGTGCGAAGCTCATCGACGAATATTCGGTCTGGTGCCCCGCGACCAGCTCGCTCTCCGCCTCGACCAGGTCGAACGGGGTGCGGAAGGTCTCGGCCATCGCGCTGATGAAGAACACCACGAACATCGGGAACAGCAGCGGCTTGAACGCGAAGGCGTTGATCACGCCCAGCACCGCGCCCTTCTGCGCCATCACGATGCCGGTGAGGTTGAACGTCCCCGAATACATCACCACGCAGATCAGCACGAACCCGATCGACACTTCGTAGCTGACCATCTGCGCGGCGGCACGAATGGCGGAAAAGAAGGGATATTTCGAGTTCGACGCCCAGCCGGCGAGGATCACGCCATAGACCCCGAGCGAGCTCGCCGCGAGGATGTAGAGCAGCCCGACGTTGATGTCGGTCAGCACCACGCCGACGTCGAAAGGCACCACCGCCCACACGATCAGCGCGACGGTGAAGGTGATGATCGGCGCGATCAGGAACAACCCCTTGTTGGCGCTGGTCGGCAGGATCGTTTCCTGCAGGAACACCTTCAGCCCGTCGGCGAAGCTCTGCAGCAGCCCGAACGGCCCGACCACGTTCGGCCCCTTGCGAAGCGCGAAGGCGGCCCAGATCTTGCGCTCGGCATAGATCACCATCGCCACCGCCAGCATCAGCGGAAAGGCGATGACCAGCACGCCGATCACCGTCGCGAGCAGCCACGCCGCGTCGAAATTCATCCCGTGGCGGACGAAAAAGTCGGTCACGCCTTCCGCTCCAAAAGAATGTCCAGACGATAGAGGATCGCTGAAAGTCCGAACGGGATCGCCGAAGCCGACAGCGCAGCAATGATGAGGTGAGCAATCATCACCGGACCCGTGCCGCCGGTGCGCAACGGGTAGTCATTACTCATCGAGGACATTGCAGCAATGTTCGTCGTCACCGTGACAAAGAAGTTCAGGGCCGCGACGACCAACAGGATGACCGACGCGGACTTCATGAGCGACCTCATTCCGCCGCCTCCGCGAAGGGCGAGCGCCCGTGGATCAGCTCGTCCGAACAACGGTGCATCATCGGGCTCGCGCGGCAGATCGCGTTGGTGAGGTAAAAGTCGGCGATCGCATAGCCAACCGCGCCTTCCGCCTTCGCGTCGAGCTGTGGCGGGTTCCAGCCATAGTCGAGGATCGTCCCCTCGTCGGCGCCCAGCCCCGGCGTGTCGGCGACCATCGCGCTACGAAGCTGGTCGAACCGGTCGAACGGCAGCGGCTTGCCGATCAGGTCGCTCACCGCGCGGAAGATCGTCCAGTCCTCGCGCGCATCCCCCGGCGCGAAGGTCGCGCGTTCGCCACGCTGCACCCGCCCCTCGATGTTGACGTAGGTGCCGTGCTTCTCGCTGTACGCCGCGCCCGGCAGCACGAGGTCCGCCTGCCGCGCCCCGCGGTCGCCGTGATGGCCGACATAGACCTTGAACGCGCCCGCGAACGCGTCGTCGGCAACCTCGTCGGCGCCGAGCAGCAGCACCAGCTTCGGCCCCGCCGCCTGCACGTCCTTGAGCCCGCCCGGCTGCGCATAGCCGAGCATCAGCCCCGCCATCCGCGCCGCGCTGGTGTGGAGCACGTTGAACCCGTTCCAGCCGTCGCGCACGAACGCCTTGCCCGCCTTCAGCGCCGCGCCGAGCGCGCCCTTCGCCAGCGCGCCGGGACCGACGATCATCAGCGGCCGATCGGCCTTGCCCAGCGCCTCGGCGGCCTCCTTGGGCAGCTTGGCGAGCGCCTTGAGGTCGTCGCCCAGCCATTCGACCTTGTAGGTCAGGTCGACTTCCGGCCCGATCGCGAAAACCTTCGCCCCGCGCTTGACCGCCTTGCGCAGCCGCGTGTTGACCAGCGGCGCTTCCCAGCGGACGTGGCTTCCCACCAGCAGCACGAAGTCGGCGTTCTCGACTTCGGCCAGCGGGGTGTTGAATCGCACCGCGCCAAGCGACGTCACGTCATAATCGAGCCCGGTTTGCCGCCCTTCGAGCAGGTTCGACCCCTGCCCCGCAAGCAGCGCCTTGGCCGCGTACATCGTCTCCGCATCGAGCAGGTCGCCGGCGATCGCCGCGACGCTGCTGCCTGCCGCGTTGAGCTGCTCGGCGAACAGCGCGAGCGCCTCGCTCCAGCTCGCTTCCTGCAACTTGCCGCCGCGCCGCACCCACGGCCGGTCGAGCCGGCTTCGCACCAGCGCGTCGACATGGTGGCGCGTCTTGTCGTGCGCCCACTCCTCGTTGACCGCGTCGTTGATGCGCGGAAGCACCCGCATCACCTGCCGCCCGCGCACGTCGAGCCGGATGTTGGTGCCCAGCGCGTCCATCACGTCGATTCCCGGGACCTTTTTCAGCTCCCACGGCCGCGCCTCGAACGAATAGGGCGCGCTCAGCAGCGCCCCGACTGGGCACAGGTCGACGAGGTTGCCGGACAGCTCGCTGGTCAGCGTCTTTTCGAGGTAGCTGGTGATCTGCGCGTCCTCGCCGCGATAGAGCATCCCCATCTCGGGCACGCCCGCGACTTCCTCCGAAAAGCGGACGCAGCGCGTGCACTGGATGCAGCGGGTCATCGAGGTCTTGACGACCGGACCCATGTACTTGTCCTCGACCGCGCGCTTGTTCTCGTCGTAGCGCGAGCTGCCGCGGCCATAGGCCATCGCCTGGTCCTGCAGGTCGCACTCGCCGCCCTGGTCGCAGATCGGGCAGTCGAGCGGGTGATTGATGAGCAGGAACTCCATCACCCCCTCGCGCGCCTTCTTGACCATCGGCGTGTCGGTGCGGATCGTCTGCCCGTCGGCGGCGGGAAGCGCGCACGACGCCTGCGGCTTGGGCGGCCCGGGCGCGACCTCGACGAGGCACATGCGGCAATTGCCGGCAATGCTCAGCCGCTCGTGATAGCAGAAGCGCGGGATTTCCTTGCCCGCAAGCTCGCACGCCTGCAGGACGGTGGCGCCCTGCGGCACCTCGAGCTCGACGCCATCGACGGTAACCTTGGGCATTATTCCGCCGCCTCCTGCATCGCGCCGCCGCTGCGCGCCGCAATCCGTCGCTCGAGCTCCGGCCGGAAATGCCGGATCAGCCCCTGGATCGGCCACGCCGCCGCGTCGCCCAGCGCGCAGATGGTGTGGCCCTCGACCTGCTTGGTGACGTCGTGCAGCCGGTCGATCGTCGCGACCTCGGCGTCGCCCTCGCGAAGCCGCTCCATCGTCCGCCACATCCAGCCGGTGCCCTCGCGGCACGGGGTGCACTGGCCGCAGCTCTCGTGCTTGTAGAAATAGCTGAGCCGAGAGATCGCGCGGACGATGTCGGTCGACTTGTCCATCACGATCACCGCCGCGGTGCCGAGGCCGCTGCCGAGCGCCTTCAGCCCGTCGAAGTCCATCGGCGCGTCCCAGATCTGCTCGGCGGGCACCAGCGGCACCGACGACCCGCCCGGGATCACCGCCAGCAGATTGTCCTTGCCGCCCCGAATGCCCCCGGCGTGCTTCTCGATCAGTTCGGAGAAGGGGATGCTCATCGCCTCCTCGACCACGCAGGGCCTGTTCACATGGCCCGAGATCTGGAACAGCTTGGTGCCTTCGTTCTTGGGGTTGCCGATCCCCGCGAACCAGGCCGCGCCGCGCCGCAGGATGGTCGGAACCACCGCGATGCTCTCGACATTGTTGACCGTGGTCGGGCAGCCATAGAGCCCCGCCCCGGCCGGAAACGGCGGCTTCAGGCGCGGCTGGCCCTTCTTGCCCTCGAGGCTTTCGAGCATCGCGGTCTCTTCGCCGCAGATGTAGGCGCCCGCGCCGCGGTGGACGAACACGTCGAAGTCACAGCCCGACCCGGCGGCATTCTTGCCCAGCAGTCCGGCGGCATAAGCCTCGGCCACCGCCTTGCGCAGCGTCTCGCACTCGCGGATGAACTCGCCGCGGATGTAGATGTAGGCTGCCCGCGCGCGCATCGCGAAGCCCGCGATCAGCGCGCCTTCGACCAGCTTGTGCGGGTCGTGGCGGATGATCTCGCGGTCCTTGCAGCTTCCCGGCTCGCTTTCGTCGGCGTTGATGACGAGGAAGTTCGGCCGGCCCGCGGTCGGCTCCTTGGGCATGAAGCTCCACTTCATGCCGGTCGGGAAGCCCGCCCCGCCGCGCCCGCGCAGGCCCGACGCCTTGATCTCGTCGATGATCGCGTCCTGTCCGCGCTTCATCAGATCGGCGGTCTTGTCCCAGTCGCCGCGCGCCTCCGCCGCCTTCAGCCCCCAGTCCTGGAAGCCGTAGACGTTGGTGAAAATGCGATCCTTGTCGGTGAGCGAGGTAATCCCCATCAGCGCACGCCCCCATACATCACGAACAGCACGCCGATGACGACGATCGCCGCGATCACGGCGAACTTCACCATCCCGGCGATGAACCGGAAAGCCAGGAACGCAAGCAGCGCGGCGATGACGAGCGCGACGATCACCGGATTTCCTTCCGGCCGAACATCTTCTGCGCGACCAGCACGATGAACACCGCCATCGCGAGACCGATGGCGATGCCGATGATCTTGAGGATCAGCCCGAGGAACACGACCAGCAGGATCGCGACGATGATGACGGCGATCATGACCATTGGCTCCGATAATCGTAATTGCGCTCGGCCATTTTCTTCAGGGTCGTCGGGCCGCCCTCGGGGCAGCTCGTCTGGCGATCGACCTGCGGGCCGGGTTTGGGATGCTTGCCGTCGGCGAGCGCATCGAGCACCGCGCCCATGCTCTCCTCGGTCAGATCCTCGAAATTGTCGTCGTTGATCTGGACCATCGGCGCGTTGGCGCAGGCGCCGAGGCATTCGACCTCGGTCAGGGTGAACAGCCCGTCGTCGGTGGTGTGGCCCTTTTTGAGGCCCCGCTTGAAACAGGCCGCCAGCACGTCGTCCGACCCGCGCAGCAGGCACGGCGTCGTGCCGCACACCTGGACGTGATATTTGCCGACCGGCACCAGGTTGAACATGGTGTAGAAGCTGGCGACCTCCATCACCTGGATCGGCGGCATGTTGAGTTCGCGCGCGACGAACTCGATCACCGGGATCGGCAGCCACCCTTGCGTCCCCGTCATCTCGCCGACCTGCCGCTGGGCGAGGTCGAGGAACGGGATCGACGCCGACATCTGCCGCCCCGCCGGATAGCGCGACACGATATCCGCCGCCGCCTTGGCATTGGCTTCGGTCCAGGCGAAATCGGCCCATTCGGCGCGAAGTTCGGGCGTATCAGGTGCGAACGCGCGCTCAGCCATTGGCGTTTTTCCAATCTTGCCAGGCGTTGTACGCGGCTACTGCAGCGATGAGACAACCCGTCGCATAACCGGGGAACGAGCCCGTCCGCAGAAGCTTCACCAGACCCGCAGCCAAAAGGATCGTCCCGACGACACCATAACCAAGCATTCTGGTTTTGGCTCGCGAACGCAGTTCCTCGTGTGTGGGATACCAAGGCGATGTATGCAGCCCGTCGCTCACCGGTCGCACTCCCCGAACACCACGTCGATCGCGCTCAGCACGGCGGTCGTGTCGGCCAGCATGTGGCCCTTCATCATGAAGTCCATCGCCTGCAAGTGCGAGAAGGCGGTCGGCCGGATCTTGCAGCGGTACGGCTTGTTGGTCCCGTCGGCGACGAGGTAAACGCCGAACTCGCCCTTCGGGCTCTCGGTCGCCACGTAAACCTCCCCCGCGGGGACGTGATAGCCCTCGGTGTAGAGCTTGAAGTGGTGGATCAGCGCTTCCATCGACTGCTTCATCTCGCCGCGCTTGGGCGGGAACACCTTGCGGTCGAGGCTGCCGATCGGACCGGCGGGAATATCGCGCAGGCACTGGCGCATGATCCGCGCCGACTGCCGCACCTCCTCGACCCGCACCATGAACCGGTCGTAGCAGTCGCCGCGAGTCCCGACCGGCACGTCGAACTCCATCCGGTCGTAGACGTCATAGGGTTGTGAGCGCCTGAGGTCCCACGGGATCCCCGCCGCGCGGATCATCGGGCCCGAGAAGCCCCACGCCAGCGCGTCTTCCTTGCTGACCGTCCCGATGTCGACGTTGCGCTGCTTGAAGATGCGGTTGTCCGCGACCAGCGAGATCGCGTCCTCGAACAACGGCATGCGCTTGTCGAGGAACGCCGCCATGTCCGCCAGGACCTTTTCGGGAATGTCCTGGTGGACCCCGCCGACGCGGAAGTAGTTGGCGTGCATCCGCGCGCCCGATACCGCCTCGTACAGCTGCAGCGTATCCTCGCGCACCTCGAACAGCCACAGGTTCGGCGTCATCGCGCCGACGTCCATGATGTGGCTGCCAAGGTTCAGCATGTGGTTCGAGATGCGGGTCAGCTCCGCCATCAGCACGCGGATGTACTGCGCGCGGAGCGGCACCTCGAGCCCGAGCAGCTTCTCGACCGCGAGCACGTAGCTGTGCTCCATGCACATCGGCGAGCAGTAATCGAGCCGGTCGAAGTAAGGCAGCGCC
This sequence comes from Sphingomonas sp. ASV193, assembly GCF_040203355.1. NCBI lineage: Bacteria > Pseudomonadati > Pseudomonadota > Alphaproteobacteria > Sphingomonadales > Sphingomonadaceae > Sphingomonas > Sphingomonas sp. ASV193. The sequence goes on along the minus strand of NZ_JBEHBW010000001.1, from coordinate 157,009 downwards.
TGCGCGTAGGTCTTGTACTCGATCAGCTTCTCGGTGCCGCGGTGGAGCAGCCCGATATGCGGATCGACCCGCTCGACGATCTCGCCGTCGAGCTCCATGATCAGCCGCAGCACGCCGTGCGCCGCCGGGTGCTGCGGGCCGAAATTGATCGTGAAGTTGGAAACGGTCTCGTCCCCCGGGGTCGGCTTGTCGCCTTCCATCGGCGCGCCCAGCGTCACGTCGAGCGTCGTGGTCATTTCGCCACCTTCTTGCCGCGTCCGGCCGGCTTGGGCTCGGCCGCCTTGCCCGCCTTGGGCGAGGCCGCCTTCTTCGCCGCCGGCTTCTTCGCCGCCTTGGTCGCCTCGACCTCGGCCGGCTTGCCCGCGCCGGTGTCGGCGGGCTTTTCGGTCACCTTGGGATCGTTCGGAGGGGTCGGCGCGGGCGGCGGCGCGGCGGGCGCCTTTTCGTCGCCCGGCAGCACATAATCCGGCCCGTCCCACGGCATCAGAAAATCGAACGTGCGGAAGTCCTGCGGCAGCGACACCGGATGGTAGACGACGCGCTTCTCGGCCTCCGAATAGCGCAGCTCGACATAGCCGGTCAGCGGGAAGTCCTTGCGCTGCGGATGCCCCTCGAACCCGTAATCGGTGAGGATCCGGCGCAAATCGGCGTTGCCGCTGAACAGCACGCCGTACATGTCGAACACCTCGCGCTCGAGCCAGCCGGCGACCGGCCACAGCCCGGTCAGGCTCGGCACCGGGCTGCGCTCGTCGGCGGTGACTTTGAGCCGCACCCGGTGATTCTCGGTCAGCGAAAGGAAGTGATAGACCACCTCGAACCGCTCGGCGCGCTCGGGATAATCGACCCCGGCGATCTCCATCAGCTGCTGGTAGCCGAGCGTGTCGCGCAGCGTCCGCGCCGCCTCGACCAGCCCGTCGCGGGTCACGGTCACGGTCAGCTCGCCGACCGCGTCCTTGGTCGCGACATGCGCGGCGCCGATCGCCTTGGCGAACGCGTCGGCGAACCCGTCACGCGGCTTGATAAGCGGTGCCGTGCTCACCGTTCGATCGTCCCGACGCGGCGGATCTTCCGCTGGAGCTGCATGATCCCGTAGAGCAGCGCCTCGGCGGTCGGCGGGCAGCCGGGGACATAGATGTCGACCGGAACGATCCGGTCGCACCCGCGCACCACGCTGTAGCTATAATGGTAGTAGCCCCCGCCGTTGGCACAGCTGCCCATCGAGATGACATATTTCGGCTCGCTCATCTGGTCGTAGACCTTGCGCAGCGCCGGGGCCATCTTGTTGCACAGCGTTCCCGCCACGATCATCACGTCCGACTGGCGCGGGCTCGCGCGCGGGGCCGCGCCGAACCGCTCGAGGTCGTAGCGCGGCATGTTGACGTGGATCATCTCGACCGCGCAGCAGGCGAGCCCGAAGGTCATCCACCACAGGCTGCCGGTCCGCGCCCAGTGGACGAGGTCCTCGAGGCTGGTGACGACGAACCCCTTCTCGTCGAGCTCGGCGCGCATCGCCTCGAACTGGCCCTGCTCCTCGGGGCTCAGCTGGACCGGCGGCGCCCCGGTCTGGAGCTCGTCGCCGCCGTGCTTGGTGAGGCTCACTCCCATTCGAGCGCCCCCTTCTTCCACGTATAGGCGAGCCCGAGCCCGAGTTCGGCGAGGAACACGATCATCGCGGTCCAGCCGGTCCAGCCGACGTCCTTCAGGCTGACCGCCCACGGGTAGAGGAACGCCGCTTCGAGGTCGAACACGATGAACAGGATCGCGACGAGGTAGAAGCGCACGTCGAACTGGCTGCGGCTGTCCTCGAACGCGGGAAAGCCGCACTCATATTCGCTCAGCTTCTCCGCAGTCGGCTTGTACGCGCCGGTGAACCGCTGGATGACCATCGGCAACAGCACGAACGCCCCCGACAACAGGAGCGCGATGGCGAGGAAGATGAGGATCGGCAGGTAACCGGCGGCGACCGAGGCCAAGGGGAGACTCCAGCGTTTCGAAACTTGGGCGTCCTCTAGGGCGCGAGGCCGCTTCGGGCAAGGCTAGGAACGCGCCAATATTTGACTAGCGCAGCGCCCCCGCGACCAGCTTGTGCAGCTTCGAATGAAGCTCGCCCGCCGCGGCGAGATATTCGCGCCGCTCGGCCATCCGGTCGGACCCGCGATAGTCGGTGACGAACCCGCCCGCTTCCTTCACCAGCAGCAGGCCGGCGGCGGTGTCCCACCAGTCGAGATCGTCCTCCCAGAAGCCGTCGAACCGCCCCGCCGCGACCCACGCGAGGTCGAGCGAGGCGCTCCCCATCCGCCGGATGCCGCTGACCTCGGGACCGACCGCGCCGTAGATCCGGCTCCACTGGGCGACGTTTCCGCGCCCGAAATGGGGCATGCCGGTGGCGATCATCGCCTCGTCGAGGCTGCGCCGCGCCGACACGCGCAGCCGCCGCTCGTTGAGCCACGCCCCGCGCCCCTTCTCGGCCCAGAAGCTCTCGTCGGTCAGCGGCTGGTAGACCATCGCGTGGGTGACGTCGGGCGCGCCGCCCGGCTTCTTGTCCTCGACCGCGATCGAAATGGCGAAGTGCGGCACCCCGTGAAGGAAGTTGCTGGTCCCGTCGAGCGGGTCGACGATCCAGCGCGGCTTCATCGGATCGCCCGCGATCTCGCCGGTTTCCTCGCTCAGCACGCCCCAGTCGGGCCGCGCGTTGCGAAGCTCGTCGAGGATCGTCGCCTCGGCGCGCTTGTCGGCCATGCTGACGAAGTCGGCCGGCCCCTTCTTCGACACCTGCAGCTGTTCGACCTCGCCGAAGTCACGGCGAAGCCGCGGCGCGGCCTTGCGGACCGCGCGCTGCATGACGGTGATCAGGCCACTGTGCGAAACCATTAGTCGGCGCGGCGGACGTAGGTCTGCTCGTAGACGTCGACGACGATCCTCGTCCCCGACGAGATGTGCGGCGGCACCATCACGCGCACGCCGTTGTCGAGCAGCGCGGGCTTGTACGACGAGCTGGCGGTCTGGCCCTTCACCACCGCGTCGGCCTCGACGATCGTCGCCTCCACCGTGTCGGGCAGCTGCACCGAGATCGGCTTCTCGTTATAGAGCTCCATCACCACGTCCATCCCGTCCTGGAGGAACGCCGCGGCATCGCCCAGCGTGTCGCGCGGGAGCGTGATCTGCTCGTAATTGTCCTTGTCCATGAAGGTCAGCTCGTCGCCGTCGGCGAACAGGAACTGGAAATCCTTGGTGTCGAGCCGGACGCGCTCGACCGTCTCGGCGCTGCGGAAGCGGACGTTGGTCTTGCGGCCGTCGATGAGGTTCTTCATCTCGACCTGCATGTAGGCCCCGCCCTTGCCCGGCTGGGTGTGCTGGATCTTCACGGCGCGCCAGATGCCGCCTTCATATTCGATGATGTTGCCGGGACGAATGTCCACGCCGCTGATCTTCATGCCGATCCGCTTTCCGCTGTACGAGGTTGAAAGAGCCCCGGGTCGCCCCGGTAGGATTGCCCGGCCCCCTAGCGCGCGACCGGCCGCGCGGCAAGCAGCGGGTAGGGATTGATTGGCGTCCCCTGGTACCATTTCTCGCCCGGCGCCATCTGGTTGATCGCGAAATGGAGGTGCGGCCCCGCCGCCACCGCGTCGCCGCTATGTCCGACGAACCCGACCAGGTCGCCCTGGTTCAGATGCTGCCCCTCGGCCAGCCCCGGCGCATAGCTGTTGAGGTGCGCGTAATAGTAGACCCACTGCCCGTCGTCCGATCGCTGGTAGACCGTGGTCCCGCCCTTCCCGACCGATTCGAACAGTTTCTCGATCCGCCCCGGCGCGGCGGCGCGGACCGGGGTCCCTTCGGGCGCCATGATGTCGATCGCGTTGTGCAGCCGCGCGCCGTTCGCCCGCGACTGGGTGAAGGTATCGACCAGCTGGCCGGGCTTCACCCCCTCGACCGGCACCGCCAGCCCCGCCGGCCCGACCACCAGCCCCTCGGCCACCGTCAGCGTCCCCTTGCCGGTATAGACGACCTTCTTGTCGCCCGCCGCGGCGACCTTCCCGTTGGGCGAGGCGAGCACGACATTGTCCCCGCCCGGATCGCGCCCCTTGCCGGTCGCGCCGAGGAAGAACAGCCAAAAGGCGCTGGTAAGGATCGCGGTGACGATCGCGGTGGCGACGACCTTCATGGCGGCGTCAGTTGGTGAACACGGCCTTGAACCCGGGCTTCAGCATCCGCGACAGGCGAAGCACGTCCCAGTTCGACAGCCGGATGCAGCCATGGCTCTCGGCGCGCCCGATCGTGTCGGGCGAGCTGGTGCCGTGAATCCCGTAATGCTCCTTGGTGAGGTCGAGCCACGCGAGCCCGACCGGCCCATTCGGCCCGGGCTTGAGCATCTGGTCGGGCGCGCTCTTGTCCTTCGCGTCCCAGAACAGGTCGGGCTGGTAATGGAACGGCGGCAGGTAGGCATAGGTCACCACCTTCCACAGCCCGAGCGGGAGCGGGTCGTGAGTCGATCCCATCGTCACCGGGAACTGCGCGACCACCGTTCCCTGGCCGAGGTCGGTCGGCGCGACATATTTCGCGCCCTTCCCGCCGTCCTTGGTCAGCGGCCCGGCGGGGGGTGTCCCCTTCATCACCCGAAGCACGCCGAGATGCTTGGAGACGACGACATAATCGCCCTGGATGTCGCCCGAATCGACGTTGAGCTTCTGGAACCAGGGCAGCACGTCGCCCTTCACCTCGCCATAATCGGCCTTGGCCGGGACGACGTTGGGCAGCCGCAGCACCTGCCCCGGCCCGATCAGCGCGTCCGGCCCGTTGAGCGCGACGATCGTGTCGGGGGTGGTGTGGAACTCCTCGGCGACTTCCTCGAGCATGTTGCGATAGCCCATGAACGGCAGCTTGGCCTGGTCCTCGGGCTTCTTGGGGAAGGGATAGACGAACGGCCCGCCGACCTGTTCGGGAGTCAGCTTGACCATGATCGTCGACGGCCGGTTCTGCGCCAGCAGCGAGCGCCGCGTATTGCCGTCGAGCTGGCCGTTGGTCTCGAGGCTGTTGGCTTCCTGGTAGCCCTTGATCGCCTGTTCGAACACCTTGCCCTTCTTCCCGTCGATTACCCCCGAGGGGAAGCCGGCGGCGTCGAGCAGCACCTGCGCGTGGAAGATCGTCCCGTCGATCGGCGAGCCCTTCGTCCCCGGCGCGGCCCAGCCGGCATTCTTGACCGCCGCGGCCGGCGGCGCGGTCGCCGCCTTGCCCGCCGGTGCGGACGACGCGGGCTTCTGCGCCAGCGCGGCGGCGGACCCCGCGGCGATCAACAGGGCGGGGATCAGGGCGCGACGCAATGACATGGAACCTCCTCCGACGGATGTCCGCGACCAACGCCAGAAGTTGCGGCTTGTTTCCCCGCCGTTCCGATCAGCGCGCGAATAGTTCGCCGAACGCCGCCACCGCCGCGCCCGGCGCGTCTGCTCCCCACACCGCGTTCGACACGGCGAGGAAATCGGCCCCCGCCGCGACCAGCGGCGCGGCGTTCGCCGGGGTGATCCCGCCGATCGCGACGCACGGGATCTCGAACAGGCTCGCCCACCAGCTCAGGATCGCGGGCGGCGGCCGATGTTCGGTCGCCTTGGTCGTCGTCGGGTAAAAGGCGCCGAACGCGACATAGTCGGCCCCCGCCTCCCCCGCTTCCATCGCGAGGTGGCGGCTGGCGTGGCAGGTGACCCCGATCATCGCCGATGGACCGAGTTCGCGCCGCGCGTCGCGCGCATCGCCGTCGGACTGGCCGAGATGCACCCCGTCAGCCCCCAGCCGCTTCGCCAGCGCGACGCTGTCGTTGACGATGAAGGCGACGTCATGCTCGGCGCAGATCGCCTGGAGCGGCTCGGCGAGCCGCGCGGCCGCGTGACTGTCGAGACCCTTTACGCGGAACTGGAACGCCGCCACGGGTCCCCCGTCGAGCGCGGCGCGAAGCCGGTCGGGAAAGCCCCCGCCGACCTCGGTCGGGCTGATCAGGTAAAGCTGGCACGGCTGGACGCGCGGCGGCGGCGCGAAGTCGGGGAACGGCTCAAGGTCGCTATCGTTCATCGCCCGTTCCATAGTCGAAGCGCTGGATGAGGCAATCAAGACGATCCTCCCCCTGTTCGCGGCGGCCGCGCTCGCCGGTTGCGCGGCCTACGGTCCGCCCCCACCGCCGCCGCCCCCCCCCGTCTACGGTCCGGTGCAGGCGAGTTCCTCGGCCACCGTGCAGCTGCCGCTCGGCGGCACCGCCGAGGTCAACGGGATGACCATCCAGCCGATCCGGATCGTCGAGGACAGCCGCTGCCGACCCACCGTCCAGTGCGTGTGGGCGGGCCGCCTGGTGGTGCTCGTGGCGCTCGACGGCCAGCAACGCAGCTTCGAGCTCGGCAAGGCGCAGCAGACGCGTGTCGGCTGGATGACGCTGACCGGCGGACCGCCGCTAACCCCCGGCGGCGTCCTTCCGCCGGTCCCGCCGCTGCTGACCTTCACGGTGACCCGCTAGGGCCGTCGTCGGCTCAGGCGGCGACTTTATCGACCGACGCCGTGTAGATCTGGTCGATCGCGCTGCCGAGCGCCGCGTCGAAGTCCGAATCGCTCATCTGCGCGCGAAGGTCGTTCAATAGCGCGCGGCTGAAGCTCGCGATCATTCCCGGGTTCTTCGCCAGCTCGGCGCACGCCTCGTCGCGGCTGAATCCGCCCGACAGCGCCACCACCTTGAGCACGCGCGGATGCTGGGTCAGCGGGGTGAACAACCCCGCCTCGGCCGGGATCGACAGCTTGAGCATCACCTGCTCGTCGCCCGGCAGCCGGTCGAGCTCCTCACCCAGCGCGGCGAGCAGCAGCCGGTCGCTGTCGGCCCGGTCGGCGCTCTTGATATTCACCTCGGGCTCGATGATGGGCACTAGGCCATGCGCCAGCACCTGCTGCGCGACCTCGAACTGCTGCGCCACCAGCACCGCGATCCCCGCGTCGTTGGCGGCGTTGATCACCGACCGCTCCTTGGTCCCGAACACGCCGAGCTTTTTCGCGCGGTCGAGCAGGTCGCCGAGCCCGGGCATCGGCTTCATCAGCTGGACGCCGTTCTCCTCGTCCTCCAGCCCCTTGTCGATCTTGAGGAACGGCACCACGCCCTTGTCGGCCAGCGCCTGCACCGTCGGCTTGCCCCCGACCTCGCCGTCCATCGTCCGCTCGAACAGGATCGCGCCGACCACCTTGTCGCCGCTAAAGGCGGGCGACTGGATGATTCGGCTCCGCATCTGGTGGATCAGGTCGAACATCTGCGCATCGCCCGAATATTCGGACGGCTCGATGCCATAGCCCGACAGCGCCTTGGGGGTCGATCCGCCCGACTGGTCGAGCGCGGCGATGAACCCGTGCCCCGCCGCGATCTTGGCCTTCATCTCGTCGAACGTCATGTGCCTCTCCACTCTTATCGTTGCAGCGCCGCGACTCCGGGAAGCACGCGGCCTTCCATCCACTCGAGAAATGCCCCGCCGGCGGTCGAGACGAAGCTGAACGCCCCGCCGACCCCGGCTTGGTTGAGCGCGGCGACGGTGTCGCCCCCGCCCGCGACCGAGACGAGGCTGCCGTCCTCGGTCAGCGCCGCCGCGGTCCGCGCCAGCGCGACCGTCGCCGCGTCGAACGGCGGGGTCTCGAACGCGCCCAGCGGCCCGTTCCACACCAGCGTCCGGCAGGTCTTGAGCGCATCGCTCAGCGCCTCGACCGCCGCCGGGCCGATGTCGAGGATTATCTCGTCGGGCGCGACTTCGTGGACGTTGCAGGTGCGCAAGGACGGCGGATTGGCCGCGAACTCCTTCGCCACTACCACGTCATAGGGCAGGTGGACGGTGCAGCCCGCCGCCTCGGCGCGCTCGAAAATGCTCTCCGCCTCACCCAGCAAATCCTTCTCGCACAAGGACTTTCCGACATCGACCCCGCGCGCGGCAAGAAAGGTGTTGGCCATCCCCCCGCCGATGATCAGGTGATCGACCTTGTCGACGAGGTGGCCGAGCACCGCGAGCTTCGACGAGACCTTGGCCCCGCCGACCACCGCCGCGACCGGCCGCTCGGGCTGCCCGACCGCGCGCTCGAGGTGGCTCAGCTCCTTTTCCATCGACCGGCCGGCATAGGCGGGCAGCAGGTGCGCAACCCCCTCGGTCGACGAATGCGCGCGGTGCGCCGCCGAAAAGGCGTCGTTGACGTAGAAATCGCCGAGCGCGGCGATCGCCTTCGACAGCGCCGGGTCGTTCTTCTCCTCGCCCGCGTGGAAGCGGGTATTCTCGAGGATCCCGATATTGCCCGGCAGCATCGTCGCGATCGCCCGCGCGGCCTCGGGCCCCTGGCAATCCTCGACGAACCGCACCGACCGCCCGGTCAGCTCGGCCAGCGGCCGCACCAGCTGCGCCAGGCTCATGTCGGGCCGAACCTCGCCCTTGGGCCGCCCGAAGTGCGACAGCAGCAGCACGATCGCCCCGCGATCGCTAAGGTCGAGGATCGTCGGCAGCGCGGCGCGGAGCCGCGTGTCGTCGGTCACCTTGGCCCCGTCCATCGGCACGTTGAGATCGACGCGAACCAGCGCCTTCTGCCCGCTGAGGTCGGCGGGCAGGTCGTCGAGCGTCCGAAACGAGCTCATCCGCTCAGATCAGCTTGGCCATCGCGCCGGCGGTGTCGACCATCCGGTTCGAAAAGCCCCATTCATTGTCGTACCAGCTGATCACCCGCACCAGCTTGCCCTCGATCACCCCGGTCTCGAGGCTGTCGACGGTCGAGCTCGCCGGCGCGCCGTTGAGGTCGATCGAGACGAGCGGCTCGTCGGTATAGTCGAGCACGCCCTTGAGCGGCCCCTCGGCAGCGGCCTTCAGCAGCGAATTCACTTCCTCCTTGGTCGTGTCGCGGCCCGGGGTGAAGGTGAGGTCGACCAGGCTGACGTTGGGCGTCGGGACGCGGATCGCCGACCCGTCGAGCTTGCCCTTCAGCTCGGGCAGCACCTCGCCCACCGCGCGCGCCGCGCCGGTGGTGGTCGGGATCATCGACATGCCGGCGGCCCGCGCGCGGCGCATGTCGCTGTGAATCTGGTCGAGGATCTTCTGGTCGTTGGTATAGGCGTGAATCGTGGTCATCAGCCCGCGCTCGATCCCGATCGCGTCGTTCAGCACCTTGGCCACCGGGGCGAGGCAGTTGGTGGTGCAGCTCGCGTTGCTGACGATCTTGTGGTCGGCGGTCAGCTTGTCGTGGTTGACCCCGTAGACGACGGTGAGGTCGGCGCCCTTGGCCGGCGCCGAGATCAGCACCCGCTTGGCGCCCGCGTCGAGATGCTTCTGCCCGCCTTCCTTGTCGGTGAAGAAACCGGTGCACTCGAGGGCGATGTCGACCCCCATCGCCGCGTGGGGCAGCTTGGCGGGATCGCGCTCGGCGGTGACCTTGATCCGCTTGCCATCGACGATCAGCTCGTCGCCCTCGGCGCTGACCTCGCCCGCGAACGGTCCGTGGACGCTGTCGCGCTTGAACAGCAGCGCGTTGGCCTTGGCGTCGGCGAGGTCGTTGATCGCGACCAGCTCGAGGTCATGATCGTCGCGGCTCAGGATCGCCCGCGCGACCAGCCGACCGATACGTCCGAACCCGTTGATGGCGACCTTGGTCATGCGATTCCTCTTTCTTTGATGAAGGCGGTGATCTTGCCGGTGATCTTGGGCGCGGTCAGCCCGAAATAGTCGTACAGTTCCTCGGCCGGGCCCGACGCGCCGAACCGGTCGATCCCGAAGCGAAGCCCGTGCAGGCCGGTGTAGCGCTCCCAGCCGAAGGTCGTCCCCGCCTCGATCGACACGCGCAATATCTCGCGGTTCGACACGTCGGGAAGGATATGCTCGCGGTAGGCCGCGTCCTGGGCATCGAACGCCTCGGTGCACGGCATCGACACGACATCGGCGCCGATCCCCTGCTCCTCGAGCGCCTTGGCGACATCGACCGCGATCATCACCTCGCTGCCGGTGGCGATCAAAATGACCTTGCGCGCGGCCCGTGCCGCCTTGAGCCGGTAGCCGCCCCTGGCCGACAGATTGCCCTCGGCCTTCTCGGTCCGCAGCGCGGGCAGGTTCTGCCGCGACAGCGCGAGCAGGCTCGGCCCGTCGTTCTCGATCGCCGCCGCCCAGCATTCGGCGCACTCGACCGCGTCGGCCGGGCGATAGACGTGAAGGCCCGGCATCGCGCGCAGCGCCTGGAGGTGCTCGATCGGCTGGTGGGTCGGCCCGTCCTCGCCCAGCCCGATCGAATCGTGGGTCATGACATGGACCACCCGCGCCTTTTCGATCGACCCGATGCGGATCGCGTTGCGGCTATAGTCGCTGAATACGAGGAAGGTCCCGCCATAGGGCAGCACCCCGCCGTGAAGCGCCATCCCGTTCATCGCCGAGGCCATGCCGAACTCGCGGATGCCGTAGTGAATGTAGCGCCCGCCGTAATTGGCGGCGTCGAGCACCGGCAGCCCCTTGGTCAGCGTATTGTTCGAGCCGGTGAGGTCGGCCGACCCGCCGACCGTCGCGGGGATCGCGGCGTTGATCACCTCGAGCGCCATTTCCGACGACTTGCGGGTCGCCACCTTCGGCTTGTCGGCGATCAGCTTGTCGACATAGTCGCCCAGCCAGTCGTCGGGCCACCTGTTCGCCATCCGCGCCTCGAACTCGGCCTTCTTCGGATGCTTGTCGAGCCGCGCCTGCCACGCCGCGCGCGGCCCCGCGCCGCGCGCCCCGATCTCGCGCCAGCCGGTGGCGACGTCCTCGGGAATCTCGAACGGCGGGAAGTCCCAGCCAAGCTCCTTGCGCGCCGCCGCGATCTCCTCGGGGCCGAGCGGCGAGCCGTGGGTCGCGGCGGTCCCCTGCTTGTTCGGCGCGCCGAAGCCGATGATCGTCTTGCAGCGGATGAGGCTCGGCCGCCCGTCGGCGAGCGCCTCCTCGATCGCCCTGGCGACCTTGGCGCTGTCCATCCCGTCGCACTCGTGCGTGCCCCAGCCCATCGCCTCGTAGCGCGCCAGCACGTCCTCGTTGCGCGACAGCTCGGTCGACCCGTCGATGGTGATCCGGTTGTCGTCCCACAGGACGATCAGCCGCGACAGCTTGAAATGCCCCGCCAGCCCCGCCGCCTCGTGGTTGACGCCTTCCATCAGGCAGCCGTCGCCGGCGATGACGAAGGTGCGGTGATCGACCAGCTCGTCGCCGTAGATCGCGTTGAGGTGCCGCTCGGCGAGCGCCATTCCGACCGCCATCGCCAGCCCCTGCCCGAGCGGGCCGGTGGTGCATTCGACCCCGGCCAGCTCGGTGCTCTCGGGATGCCCCGCGCACGGGCTGTGAAGCTGGCGGAAGTTCCGGATGTCCTCGATCGTCGGCTTGGCGTAGCCGGTGAGGTAGAGCAGCGAATAGAGCAGCATCGAGCCGTGCCCCGCCGACAGCACGAAGCGGTCGCGGTCGGGCCACTTGGGGTCGCGCGGGTCGAACTTCAGATGCTTGGAAAACAGCGCGGTGGCGGCGTCGGCCATCCCCATCGGCATCCCCGGATGCCCCGAATTGGCCTGCTGGACGGCGTCCATCGCCAGGGCGCGGATGGCATTGGCGAGTCGGCGTTGCGTCGGCATGTTTTCTCCGGGGGCGGGTCGGTCGCGCGGCCTATGGTCGCTCGCGGGTCGAATCGTCAAGGCGAGGCCTCGTCTTGCCCCCCGCGCCGCCATGTCTTAGGCAAATCGGCGATGAGCGCTTCCCCTTTCGACCAGGCCCTCGACCGCTGCGAGCGCGCGCTTCTGCGGATCGAACGCGCCGCCGCGGCCCCGCGCCCCGCGCCCGCCCCGCTGCTGGTCCGCGACGACCGGCTGCGCGCGGAAGTGGCGCAGGTCGTGGCCGAGCTCGACGAGATATTGCGCAAGGCGGCGCACGCCTGATGGCCGAGGTCGAACTGACCATCGCCGGCCGTCCCTATCGGGTCGCCTGCCGCGCGGGCGAGGAAGCCAATCTGATGGCCGCGGGCGCGCTGGTCGACGCCAAGAGCCGCGAGGCGCTGTCGGGCCTCGGCGCGCTCAGCGAATCGCGCCAGCTGCTGTTCGCCGCGCTGCTGCTCGCCGACCAGCTGGTCGACGGGCGGGTCGACCAGATCGACACCGGCCCCGACCCCGCGCTGGTCGACCGCGCCAACCGGCTCGCCGACCGGCTCGAATCGATCGCCGACACCCTTGAGCAGACGCAGCAGGACGCCTAGATTGGGGGGCGACGGGTACTGCCTCGCACGAGCCGCTAACTTCCCTGAGGCGATAAATATCCAACTGGGAGTTGTCCCTGCCCGGGCCCTGGCCCGACGCACACGGCGCCCACCTGATGCTGATGGCGTCAGAGGATTTTAAGGCAAACGACCATGGCGGTCCCGTCACCCTCCCCCACCGATCCCGCGCCCGACATGGCCAAGGCCCGGCTTCGCAGGACTCTCCGCGAAGTACGAAAGGCGCATGTCGCCGCGCTGTCGCTGACCGATCGCGCGGCCGAGGAAAGCGCGCTCGCCCGCCACCTCGAGCCGCTGATCGCCCGCGCCTCGGTGATCGGCGCCTATTGCCCGGTCGGCAGCGAGATCGACCCGCGCCTCGCGCTCGGCGGGCGAAGCGTCGTCCATCCCAGCTTCGGCGAGGGCGGCGACACCTTCCGCTTCCGCGCCGGCCCCTGTACCGCCACCGGCCCCGCCGGAATCCCCGAACCCGAGCCCGACGCGCTCGAGCTCGACCCCGACCTGGTCCTCGTGCCGCTCCTCGCGATCGACCCGGTCGGGCACCGCCTCGGCCAGGGCGGCGGCCATTACGACCGGGTGCTCGGCCGCTACCGCGCTTCAGGCGCCCTGCTCGTCGGGGTCGGCTGGGCCTGCCAGCGGCTCGATTTCCCCCTCCCGGCCGAGCAATGGGACGTCGCGCTCGACGCCTTCGCCAGCCCCGCCGGGCTCGAGCGCTTCGAATGACCGGCCGCCCGTTCGTCGGAACGATGCTGATCCTCCTGTGGATCGCGGTCTACAGCCTCGTCGTCATCGTCCTGTTCGACTTCGTCCTGCGCTGGCCGGTTCCGGTGCAGGGCCTCTTCTTCCTTGTCGCCGGAATCGCGTGGATCGCCCCGCTGAAGCCGCTGCTGCGCTGGATCGAAACCGGGCGTTTCGGTCGCTGAGCGGAACGGCGCACCCGTCCATTTAAGGGCGGAAAAGCACCGTTCGTCGAGCGCACCTTGGAACGGCTGTGTCAGCGCCCTATATCACCGCCATCCCATGACCGTGAAGATGCTCACCATGCCCGCCCTGCCGTGGCCGACGGCCGTTCGCGACAAGCGGATGGCGCTTGCCGCCTCGCTCGGCGGTCTCGCGCTGGTCGCGGGCGCGGTCAGCGCGATGCCGACGCTCGGCCACCTCGACCGCCACCGCCCGCTCGCGGCCGACGCCCAGCCGGCGCCCGCCGCCCCGACCGCCGATTCCACCGCCGCGACCCAGCTCCGCGACCTCGCCCCCGCCGACGCGGTCAAGCTCAACGCCGAAATTCCGCTCGCCGCGCTCCCCGCCGGCGCCGCCCGCCCCTTCTCGATCAACGGGTCGAGCCTCGAGGCGCAGCGCCAGGCGCTCGAATGCCTGACCAGCGCCATTTATTACGAAGCGGGGCAGCAGGACGACGACGGTCAGCGCGCGGTCGCGCAGGTGGTGCTCAACCGGGTCCGCCACCCCGCCTTCCCCAACAGCGTCTGCGGGGTCGTCTACCAGGGTTCGACCCGCCCGACCGGCTGCCAGTTCACCTTCACCTGCGACGGCTCGCTGGCGCGCACGCCGATGGCCTCGGCATGGGATCGCGCGCGGCGCAATGCCGAGGCGATGCTCCACGGCGCGGTCTACGCCCCGGTCGGCAACGCGACCCATTATCACGCCAATTACGTGCTCCCGACCTGGGCCTCGAGCCTCGTCAAGACGCAGGTCGTCGGCCCGCACCTCTTCTACCGCTGGGCGGGAAGCTGGGGCCAGCCCGCCGCCTTCACCCAGGCCTATGCCAGGACCGAGGCCAACGCCGCCGCGCTCCGCCGCGCCGCGCTCGCGGTGCCGCACGTCGTCTCGCGCCCGCTCCAAGCGATCGCCGGCAGCCAGGGCGCGTCGATCGCCGCGCTCGAACGCGCGGGCGGGGTCAAGGTGGCGATGGCCGACGGCCGGGTCCGCGCCCGCTTCACCGTCGCCGCGCGCGACGCGGTCGAAAAGGCGATCGCGAAGCCGGCCGCCGAGCGGGTCGAGGCGTCGGACAACCTCAAATATGCGCTCGGCGACAGCGGGGTCGACAGCTCGCAGGCCGCGTTCGGCTCGACTCCCGCCAAATAGGCGCGCCGCTGCAAGGGGCGCGGCCCCTAAGGCTTTCGAAATTTTGGGAAAAATGGCGCGAGTGACGGGACTTGAACCCGCGACCCTCGGCGTGACAGGCCGATACTCTAACCAACTGAGCTACACCCGCGCACTGGGTATGGCGGGCCAACTACGGCGCACCCCCCACCCTGTCAACCGGCGCTAATCGTCTTTTTCGTCGTCGTCGCCAATGTGGGTCAGCGTCCCGCGCTCGAACAGGAAGCCGGCGATGTCAGGCGTCCCCGCCGCCGCGAATACGGTCTTGAGGATGATCAGCAGCGGCACCGCCAGCAGCGCGCCGACCGTCCCCCACACCCATGCCCAGAACGACAGCGAGACGAGGATCGCGAGTGGATTGACCTCGATCCGCCGCCCGACGACCATCGGCGTGAACGCGTTCGCCTCGACCAGGTGGAGCGCCAGGAAGATCGCCGGCGGGGTCAGCGCGCCCCACAGGTCGGTGAACGTCATCAGCCCGCCAAGCGCCAGCAGGCAGACCGAGGCGATCGGGCCGATGTAGGGGATATAGTTGAGCAGCGCGACGATGCCGCCCCACATCAGCGGCGAATCCATCCCCACCAGCCACATCGCCAGCGCGGTGATCGCCCCCATGCCGACGTTGATCAGCGTGATCGTGCCGAGATAGGTCGAGGTCGCCACCACCACCTGCTGGATCACCCGGGCGGTGGTCAGCGCGCCCTCGAAGCTGCCGCGGCTGGTGATCGTGCGCTTGCGCATCGCGGTCCAGCCCGACAGGAAAAAGAAGATCACCAGCAGCGAGAAGAACAGCTGGATCGCGATGTGCGGGGCCGAGGTCGTCACCATCCCCAGCATCGTGTTGTTCTCGGCCACCTGCACGGTGCGCGCCTGCGGTGGCTTGGCGGCGGCGATCTGCTGCGCGGTATGGTCGATGAACCGCTGCGCCTTCGAATAGAATTCGAGCAGCGGGTGGAGCGCGTGCTGGACCCGGTCGACCCGGGTCGGGATCAGCGCCACCCAGTCGGTCGCCGGAAGCGCGATCGAGGCGACCGCGAAGATGGCGATGCCGAGGAAGATCACCACGCACAGCCCCGCCGCCAGCTTCGAGGGCACCCCGCGCCGCTCGAACCATTCGAGCAGCGGCACCAGCGCGATCGCGACGACCAGCGCGGCGGTCACCGGCATGAAGAACTCGGCCCCCTCGCGAAGCGCGAACGGCAGCCCGAGCACCAGCGCCAGCCCGGCGATCAGCGTCAGCGAGGCAAGCAGCCGCACGCGCTTCACCTCGACCGCGTGAAGCTCGTGCTCGGGCAGCGATTCGCCGACCGGGGTGGGCAGATGCTCGTTCATGAAGGCCACCTTATCAGGCGTCGGCCACGCTTCAATGGCGCCAGGACCTCGAAAAGCGCCGGAATCGGCGAAGCGGGTTGAGCTCGATCGACGCCGCGCGAGCCTCGCGTTTTTCTCCGGTGGTGCCCCCGGTCCGACTCGAACGGACACGTCTTGCGACACTCGATTTTGAGTCGAGCGCGTCTACCATTCCGCCACGGGGGCCCGAAGCGTCGAGCCGCTGCTAGCCCACCCCCTCGCCCGGCGCAATCAGTTGCGCGGTGCCTGGTGGCGGTAGCTCAGCGCCTCGGCGACATGGACGCGCCCGACCGTCTCGGCCCCGGCGAGGTCGGCGATGGTCCGCGAAACCCTCAGCACGCGGTGATAGCCGCGCGCCGACAGCCGCATCGCCGCCGCCGCGTCGGCGAGCAGCTTCATCCCGGCCTCGTCGGGCCTGGCGACGAGGTCGAGCAGCACCCCGTCGGCCTCGGCATTGGTCCTGAGCCCATGCTCGGCGTAGCGCCGCGTCTGCACCGCGCGCGCCGCCGCGACCCGCCCGGCGACCGCCGCGCTTCCCTCGGCGGGGGGCGGCAGCGACAGGTCGGCGGCGCTGACCCCCGCCACCTCGACGAAAAGGTCTATCCGGTCGAGCAGCGGCCCGCTGACCTTGGCCTGGTAATCGGCGGCGCAGCGCGGCGCGCGCGCGCAGGCCCGCCCCGGATCGCCAAGGTGGCCGCATCGGCACGGGTTCATTGCCGCGACCAGCTGGACCCGCGCCGGGAAGGTGACATGGGTATTGGCCCGCGCCACGCTGACATTGCCGGTTTCGAGCGGCTGGCGGAGCGAATCGAGCACCCCGCGCTGGAACTCGGGCAGCTCGTCGAGGAACAGGACGCCGAGGTGCGCGAGGCTGATTTCGCCCGGCCGGACCTTGAGGCCGCCGCCCACCAGCGCGGGCATCGACGCGCTGTGATGCGGGCTGCGGAACGGCCGCCGCCGCCTCAGCTTGCCCCCGTCGAGCTCGCCCGCGACCGAGGCGACCATCGACACTTCGAGCGTCTCCGACGGGGTCAGCGGCGGCAATATCCCCGGCAGGCACGAGGCGAGCAGCGACTTGCCCGCCCCCGGCGGCCCGCTCATCAGCACTTAGAGACCTTCGAGACCCGATTAACCCACCCTCTGGGTAATTGAACCTCGAAGGAGCATGACAGTGTTGCATCAACCCATCGCGAACCAGCCCGCCATTCCTGCGGGAGCCGGGAAGCCCAAAGTCTACAGTTATGCCCGTTGGTCGACAGCGGAGCAGGCCAATGGCGATAGCAACCGCCGACAAGAAGAAGCCGCCATGAAGTGGGCAGAAAGAAACGGACTCGAGCTTGATGTGAGTCTCCGGATCACGGACGAGGGCGTGTCTGCTTACCGAGGGGGCAACGCTCTAGAGGGCGGTCTTGGCCGTTTCCTAGAAGCCTGTCGCCGGGGGCTGATCGAAAGCGGGTCTTTCCTGCTTGTCGAGAGCTTGGACCGCATCAGCCGCATGGCACCGAGAAAAGCGCAACGCCTGATGGACGACATCGTCGACAGCGGCGTCACAATCGTCACGCTGTCGGACGACCAACGATACAACACCGAGCGCCTCGACAACGATCCGCAAGCAATGCTCATCGCTTTGATGGTCGCTTGGCGTGCTCACGAGGAGTCTAAAACTAAGGGCCGCCGCGTCGCAGAAGCTTGGAGCCAAAAACGCCTCCGCGTCCGTGAAAACCCGAATGAACGGCTCACAAAGCGCGGTCCTTCTTGGCTGGTTCCGACCACCGATAGCTGGAAGCTCGACCCCACCAAGGCGGCCGCAGTGCAGCGAATCTACGCCCTAACGCTAGCTGGCACAGGAGAGCACAAGATTGCAGCGATCCTCAATGCGGAACAGGTTCCGGTCCTCTCCAATGGCCAGCATTGGCATCGCTCGACGGTCGCTAAGGTTCTTCGCAATCCTGCAGTGATTGGAACATTGGTCCCCGGCCATATCCGGTACGTCGACGGGCAGCGGCACCATGTGAAGGAGGAGCCGATTGCGAACGCCTTTCCCGCTGTAATCAGCGAGGCTGATTGGCTCGCCGTGAGAGCCTTGAAGGACGGTAAGCTGCGCGGTGCCCGGGGTCGCAACGCAGCGAGACCTGTGCATATCTACGCTGGTCTCGCCAAGTGCCCTGCGTGTGGCGCCGCCATGATCCGGGTAAATAAAGGTTCCGCTGCCAAGGGCGGCCTCCCCAAACTCGTTTGCAGGGCCGCGAAGGCGGGCGCAGGGTGCGCTTATGTTTCAGTACGCGTCAGGGAAGTGGAGGAGGCATTCCTTGCAAACTGGGGGGCGCTGTTCGCCAGCATCCCAGCCGACGACGCCTCGGGCGAACTGGACGCCCAGTACCGCGAACTGGAAGGCGCGATATACGGCACGGAGGATCATTTGGAGCATCAAGCTGAGGCGTTTCGAAAGCACCGGTCGCCGACGCTCGCCCGTGAGATTGGTCGTCTCGACGCCTGCCTGCAGGGCATGAGGCATCGGCTTGGAGAGTTAGACGAACGCCGTCGTATGGCCGACCGGGGCTTGATCAGGGCCCGAATGGATGACCTCCACGACCAGCTCGACCGGGTTGGTCCACTTGGCCCGCTCGCTTTGGATCGGGCATCAATCAACGCAAGACTGAACGTCTTGTTTGATGCGGTCATAGTCGACCACCAAGCTGGGCTTCTACGGTTCAGCTGGAGACAGGGTGGAGAAACCAGCATCCGTTATGCTTGGATCGATTGAGCTGGGGCCGTTCCGAACGTGGAGCGGCCCCATTTCGATTAACCCACACTCTTGGACAGGGAAGCTGACGACCATGCGACTTTGCAGGTCGACAATTAACCCCCACTCTTGGACAGGAAACCGACCGTCACCGGTCACCCTGCCCCCGGATCAAAATGGGTCGCGACCGGGTTAACAAAGCGCGAGGCGGGAGGTTGTAGAACCCGACAGGAGCTGGTCGCCGAAAGGGTCAGATAGCTTTGTGTCCGACGCGTAAGCGGGACAAGACGGGTCCGTCGATTGACGGGTAGCCACGGGCCGAAGGAATGAGGCTTTCAGTTGCTGTAATGGCGCTGGTCCGCTGCAGGGGTAAGCAGCATCCGACGTCGAGAGATCGACGTCCCCGTGTAGAAGGAGGGAAGCTGGTCAACCGAAGGGTCAGCTTAGGTTCTCCTCCTTCCGTTTCCTTCAGTTACACCTCCGCCACACCCCGCCTTGGGTTGCTGTGGCGACGCAGCAGCGAGGATCGTCACCTGTCTGGTGGCGGGTCTGGTCCCTGCTGCTGCGAGACTTCCCCGGCACACCGCCGGTGATCCCGACGGGCCACGGAAATGGCCCACTACCACCAGCAACCCACCAGCAAGAAAGTGACATCAAGTGACCGACAACACCATTACGCCTGCGGCTCCCGTCGAAGAGCCGACCCCTGCTGAGATTGCCGAAGCAGGCAAACTCCGGCCACTGGAAAGCCTGGGCTCGGTCTGGGTTCAGAAGGGTCCGGCCACGAACGAGCCCTTCACCACGCCGACCGCCGACGCCTTCGACCCCGAGACCCGTGATCGCATCCGTCGGGAAGCCCAAGGTGATCCCAAAGCGGAAGCCCGACTTGTCGCTGAAGAAGTCCGCAGCAAGTCTCGACAGGCCCGACTGATCATCGGCGCAGCCGACATGACCGCTGCCGAGGCGGAGGCGCTCGACCAGCGCAACAACATCCGCCTCATTGATGAAGAGAGCGTCCGACTTAACGCCGAGCTCATGGCCGTCGACGGCTACATCACGGTCCAAGGTCCCAATGGGGAGCCGTTTCCGGAGCCGGTGCTTGCAATCGCTGAAGGTTCGCAGCGCTATCTCGCTATGAAGGCGCGCCTGAACGAACTGGCCGCTCAACGCTCACTGATCATGGGCCGCGAGGGCCAGAAGGCCCTTGATGAAGCCGCCAAGAAGGACGCGATCCGCAATCGAGAGATTAAGTCGCAGATCGAGGACCGAAAGGAGATCGATCGCCGAGCCAGCGAGATCGCACGGGAGCGCCGCCTCAACGCCGCTGCTGAGACGAAGGCCAAGTTCCTCTAATGGCTCGCTTCTCCTGTCGGGATGGTCGTTGGTACGGGCGTAAGCCGCGCCGTACCGCGATCATTCCGGAAGGGGTTCGTGACGAGAGGGTCTGGCACACCGAGTTGCCGGGAGGGATGATGCGCGTCGACTACGGCGCGCCCCTTCCTCAACATCCCACGAACCCCCAGCCGGTTCGCCGAGCGGACCTTGAACGCGCAAAGCGCTGCTCCGAGGACGTTCCGAAGGCGAACCTAGGGGACACCGACGACGCGCCGCTGGAAACCCTGCGACGCGCCAACGTGGACACCTCTCCGTTCCAGCCCCACCGGGCCATCACCCGCAACGCCTGATCGGAGGACGAATGAGCGATCAAACGGAGATGCTGAAGGCGGAGGCAATCGCAGCCCGCCGAGCGGCGCGCGCACCGTGGCAGAACGCTCATGCTGACCGTCTCCACCGCGAGCGGGAAGCGAGGGCCCGAGCCAAGGCTTGTCGGGCGGCGGAAGCTGCCACCGCATACTGCTCAAAGTGTAAGCAGCGGCTTCCCGCGACGTCCTTTGGGCGTCAATCGTGGTGCAAGCCATGCGCCGCTGCCTATGCGCGGGAACGGTACTATCGCCTCAAGGGCGGCGCAGCTTCAGCTCCACAGGGCCTTGCCAATCTAGAGGGCCTTCCGAACGCCGTAGAGCGCATCGAACAGCTGGCCGCGCTCTTGGCAGGCGTCGGGCCCGGCGAACGCCTGACAAGCGAACAAGGGTGGGACATGACCGCGACAGAGCTTCATCGTCTCTGGTCGGAGACCGGGAACAAGGAGTGCAAGTCGTGCAAGGCGGTCGTCCCGCCAAGCGCCATGCTGCCTCCTGGTCCCGCTAACTTCTACCCCGGCAAATGCCGAAGCTGTGCGGCTGCCGAGTCTCGAGCGCATTCGGAGGCCGTCTTCGGGTCATTCAAGGGCCCGAGACCGATCCTGCTGCGCGACGGCTCGACCATCACTCTCGGCGAGTTCGCCCGCCGCCATCGCGAGCGGGAGCAGAGCCGACCATTCAACGCAATCGGAGCTGACCATCAACACCACAATCCAATCCGCACCGCTCTGGGCTGACCTTAAGGCCTTGGAGCGGTTCCCATTCGCCGGAGCTGCGCGGTCCTTTCGCGATCCGGAGGCTCGCCAGCGTTTCATCGCCCGTGTCCGAAACAACAACGGTCTGTGCACCTACGGCGTCCTTCGGGGCGTCGTTCGGAGCGCCGCTCAGTAACGAGCTGGGCCCCTCCCTGTCCTGTCTCCGGGGAGGGGGTCTTCCCCACCACAGAGGCAGACGAGAGAAGCCAACCGATGAACACCAACGTGGCCCCGGCCACGATCCCGGCCCTGCTCCTTGCAGGCCGCGAGCGCACTTGCGCCCAATGCACCTCCAGCTTCCACCCCTACCGAGCTTCGGCGAGGTTCTGCTCTTCCTTGTGCCGCGTAAGGGCCCACCGAGGCGTTACAGCTTTCGCAGCTGGGGATGGCCGATTGCCTTCCTGTAACGGCTCAAAGGCCGCTCGCACGGTCTCTAGGATGGGCTCCGACCAAGAAGCCCCCCAGTACATCGAGAGTGCCCACGGGGAGCATCGCATCTACCCCCGCACCTACGCCGAGCATGGCCTGCCGTTGCCCGACTATCTCAGGGTCGCCACGCCACTCCGACGTTAGGATTGCGCTCAAACGGGATGACAAACTTCGACCCATTGCGGACGCCCATTTCCTCTGCCAAACGAGATGGATGGACAGCGAATGGGGGAAAGGCTGCGGTCTAACCGCCATCTTCTTCGCGATCTTGGCGCTCGCTTTTTGCGCTAGGTGGAGGGACGCTGGTTCCAGCCAGCCGGCTTCTGACTGCGTTACAGCCATGAGGGAACGCATTCTCGAAAAGACGGCCGAGATGCCGAGCAACGCGATTTTGCGATTGAAAGGTGCCACAGTTGAGCACGACCTCTACGGGAATGAGGAAGATGTCCGTAGGCTTTCGGACAATTTCCGAAGGCTCGGGTGGGTAACCGAGGTGCAGCCCGTCAACGAAGTTGGATGGACTGTGACGCTGAGGGAGGACCCTGCTTTCTTTCGCAAGATTGCAGATCAGAGAGTGCGCCAATTATGCGATGTCGCAGCCAAGAATCGGGTTCGTTATAAATGGTGGATGCTTAGCGCTCGCGACGTAGGCACTGAAGTCTCCCAATGACCGCTTTCCACCCATAGCGGACATTCGGCCCGCTCACTTTTGGCGCAAAAATCCGAAGCGGCTTATCGTTGGAGGCGATTACGATCTCCCCCCGTCACGGGGGGTGGCAAGCGATAAGGCGTGTGAGGAGCGTTCCGTTCCCCTGCGGTTGAGGGTGGTCATCGGGCGCGATAGCAGTCCTACCACGCGGCTTGACGAGCCCTTACAAAACCATCTAACGGACGTCACATGATCTTGTAAGGGGAGTTGAGCTGTGAAGGTCGTCGCCTACTATCGCGTGTCCACCGCCCAGCAAGGCCGCTCTGGCCTTGGCCTAGACGCTCAACGCGCAGCCGTCGCTCGGTTCGCTGAAGGCGAGCGGCTCGAGGTCGCCGGGGAGTTCGTGGAGATCGAGACCGGCAAGGGCTCCGACGCTCTAGACCGCCGCCCGCAGCTCGCAGCTGCCATGGCGCAAGCGGCCCTTCTCGGGTGCCCTGTGATTGTCGCCAAGCTCGACCGCCTGTCTCGCGACGTGGCGTTCATCAGCGGCCTCATGGCGAAGCGCGTTCCGTTCGTCGTCGCGGAGTTGGGCTCCGACGTCGACCCTTTCATGCTCCATCTCTACGCGGCCCTCGCCGAGAAGGAGCGCCGTCTGATCAGTGAGCGGACCAAAGCCGCCCTAGCCGCCGCAAAGGCGCGTGGGGTAAAGCTCGGGAACCCCAACGGAGCCGCAGCGATCCGCAGGGCTGGCAAGGGCACAGCAGCAGCAGTCGAAGCGCTGAAAGCCGGGGCGGACGCTCACGCCCAGCAGCTCGCACCCGTGATCCGACACCTGCAGGCCGAAGGGTACACGTCCCTAACGGCACTGGCAGGGGCACTGAATGAGCGCAGCATGGTGACCCCGAGGGGCGGCAAGTGGCACCCTTCGTCAGTACGCAACTTGCTTCATCGCTTGAGCGAGTGCGAGTAGCTGCTCAACCTTCTACGCTTTGCCCTGCTTTTTTCCGCATCATTCCGCTAAGTTCGGCACCGCTGAGGGGAGTAATTTCGGCATCCTCTGCAGACCCATCATTGACTGAGGCCAAGATGAACGACCCCGCCCTTCAAGGGAAACTTAGAAGATTTCTTCAGCATCGGCGCGACGACGCCGCCGCAGCGCTTGCGAACCGAGTAACCCAACTCGAGGTAAAAGCCTCGATTCATGGCGCACTGGGTAGCGGAAGGTTTGTTCTTCAGGTTCTCGATGCAAGCAAGGACACCTGGAGGGAACTTGTCGACTCCGCAATGTCCGACGTCCGCGGTTTCGTAAGTGCGAAGCACCTTACGGTAGCCGATGCAGTACCCGTCTTTAGAGAGGAGCTAGAAGGGGCGTTGGGGCACCTTTTGGACTTCTCGAAGCTAGTTGATCAGGGCTCAGGACGGTACCCAACTGACGGGGTAAAGGATGAAGTCGAGCGGGTGTGGTCCGAACTGCCAGCCTATCTTGAACTCAGGATCACAGAGCTCGAACTCGGCCTCGGCCCTCAGATCGGTGGCAGTCCAACAGTGACATACGCGATCCAAGCGCACACCATCAGCGGCAACGTTCAGCAAGGCGCCCACCAATCCATGCAGACATCGGTTGTCAGTGGCGACACGCTACTCAGCAACCTGACTTCGACCATTCAAAGCGAAATCGCGGACGGAGAAACCCAAGCAGCGCTGCTCGAACTCGTGCGCGAACTGAGCGAGACCAAAGGCACACCCGGGTTCCTCAATGCCTACCAGCGTTTCATGACTGCCGCTGCAAATCATGTAACGGTGCTGGCTCCGTTCCTTCCAGCGCTCGCGCAGATGCTAGGATAGTCGTAGGAATGCGTGAGCCTTAAAAGGGCACACCGTCGTCATACTCGATTTCTAGAGGCCAATTGACCTGCGGCGAAACGCGTACTCGTTCAGACACATAGTCCGCGATCAGAAACCTAGCGGCGAAAGCGTACTCCGGACTTTGCCGGATTGAGACAGCCATATGTCCTTCTTCTTGTCCCTGAGGGACTCTAACGAACTGGCTCGACGTGGACATATAAAGTGCCATGCCTTGCCGCTCTAACTCGGCGAGCGAGCCATTGAGGGCCGCCACGCTTTCCAGACGATCGATAAGGGACGTAAAGCGAAGTGGGGGTTGGTCATGAATGCACCACGGGTCGCGGATGAGCGACTCGACCTGCTTAATGGCCTTTCGAAGGGTAGGCATCGTGGCTTCGGTAGGCTCGCACGAGCACTCGAATGCAGACATTACGGCACGCTCCAGCGCGCGAACGACCTGATCGGCATTCGTAACCCTTTTTAGGGACGTTTGGACCTCGGCTTCTGCCTCGGCTTCCAACACTTCGGGTTCCTTGAATGGCTCCACCGCGAGAAGCCCAACGGGCGGTACTCCGAGAACCGCCGCGATCTCCGCCAGCGTTTCAGCACGGATTGGCAAGCCGGTTTCGGCTCTCTGGATGGTACGAACGTTCACGCGAGCTTGGTGCGCTAAGTTTTCTTGAGTCAATGCCCGACGCTCGCGAGCACTCTTCATCTTCTTAGGATCGACGTACATTCCTCGGTCTCCTTCCGCAGAAGAGCAATGCACCGACTTTACCCGACAATGCCACGGCGTGTGCACGAAAGCGATACGACTTGCGCCCGACACTTCTGCAATCCACCCGACAGCTATACGGCATAAACCCGACATTCCCGACAAAAGGCGGTTTTGTCGCTGGGATGCGGCGGCCTTCGCTCCGAGGGTCTTGAAGTCCCGCAAGTGAACAGGTTGTGCCCCCCCGCCGCCGCGATCTCCAGCGCGCGCTTGGCGACTTCCTGCCCCTTGACCTGGACGAGGTCGGGTCCGCTCGCGGCCTCCTCGGCCACCCCCGGCTCGGGCGCTCGGAGCAGCTGGGTGCCCTTGAGATGCGCCAGCAACGCCAGCAGGTCGGGCGCGGCGAGCACCTCGACCTGGCCCGCCCATGCCGCCTCCGCCCCCTGGCTCGCCGGGCAGATCAGCCCCATCCCCTGCTGCGAGGCATGGAGCGCGGCGAGCAGCACGCCGGGCGACGGCGCGATCCGCCCGTCGAGGCTTAGCTCGCCCACCGCGACATAGTGCGACAGGCTCTCGGCATCGGCCGCCCCGACCGCCGCGAGCAGCCCGAGCGCGATCGGCAGGTCGAAGTGCGAGCCTTCCTTGGGCAGGTCGGCGGGCGACAGGTTGATGGTGATCACCTTTGGCGGCAGCGCCAGCCCGATCGACGACAGCGCCGCGCGCACCCGCTCGCGGCTCTCGGCGACCGCCTTGTCGGGCAGCCCGACGATGGCGAAGCGCGGCACCCCGCTCGACAGCTGGACCTGAACCTCGACGGGCCGCGCCTCGAGCCCGAGGTACGCGACGGTGGCGACGGTGGCGACCATCAGCCGCGCCCCCGCGTCGCCCGCACTGACCGACTTTGCAACATTCCCCCTGGCTTCGGCGCGGTCACCTTAGCCTTGCCGCGTGGACCCGCAAGACCCACATCGTTCGGGCGATGAGCGACTATTCGCCCCTTACCCGCTGGCGCGCCAACCCGATGGTGCGCACCTGCCTGTTCGGCCTCGGCGTCATGCTGATGCTCGGCTCGCCGCTGGTCGGGGTCATCCCCGGTCCCGGCGGGGTGTTCGTGTTCGCCGCGGGCCTCGCGCTCGCGCTGCAGAACAGCCACTGGGCCAAGCGCCAGTACGTCCGATTCAAGCGCTGGCAGCCCAAGGCCGGACGCTGGGCCGACTGGGGCCTTCGCCGCCGCAGCGCGAAGCGGCGCGAGGCGATCGCGAAGGGCGATCCCGCGGCGCGAATCGATTGACTTGCGCCCCGTCCTTGCGTAGGGGCGCCCCCAACGAGGCCGCATTGCGCGGCCCTTTTCTTTTCTTTTCGATTTTTGAAGGCATGAGCGATGAAGCGCACTTTCCAGCCGAGCAATCTGGTCCGCAAGCGGCGGCACGGGTTCCGCAGCCGCATGGCGACGGTCGGCGGCCGCAAGGTGCTGAACGCGCGTCGCGGCCGCGGCCGCAAGAAGCTCAGCGCCTAATCACCCTCACCAGGCGGAGCGATTTCCTCGCCGCCAACCGCGGCCGTCGCGCCCCCATGCCCGGCTTCGTCCTGCTCGTCCGCCCGCGCGGCGACGGCGACGACACCCGGCGGGTCGGCTACACCGTCACCAAGAAGGTCGGCAACGCGGTCGTCCGCAACCGAATGAAGCGCCGGCTTCGCGCGCTCGCCCGCGAATATCTGCCGACCCAGGGTGTCGCGGGCGCCGACCATGTCCTGATCGGCCGCGAAGGCGGGATCGAGCGCGACTTCGCCCTGCTCCGTGACGAACTCCAGCGCGCGCTCAGGAAACTCGCCAAGTGATCGCCCGCGCGATGATCCTCGTCACCCGGGCGTGGCAGAAGGGGCCGAGCCGCGTGCTCCCGCCCTCGTGCCGCTTCCAGCCGAGCTGTTCGGCCTATGCGATCACCGCGATTGAGCGCTATGGGGCCACCAAGGGGGGCTGGCTCGCGCTCAAGCGGCTGCTCCGTTGTCATCCGTGGGGCGGCAAGGGTCCCGACCCGGTCCCCTGACCGGCGCCACAAGAGGTTCGAGGAAGACCGTGCAAGACAATAAGAACATGGTGCTGTTCATCGTGCTCAGCGCGCTGATCCTGCTCGGCTGGAGCTTCCTGTCGGACAAGGTGATGCCGACCGCCGGGCCGCAGACCCAGAAGGTGCAGAACGGCAAGGTCGTCGCCACCCCGCAGCCGCAGGCGAGCCCCGCCGCGCTTCCCGCGACGCTCCAGGACCGCGCCGCCGTGCTCGGCGCGACTCCGCGCCTGCCGATCGACACGCCCGCGCTCAAGGGCTCGATCAACTTGAAGGGCGCACGGTTCGACGACCTCGACCTCGTCACCCAGCGCGAGACGATCGCCCCCAACTCGCCCCCCGTCCGCCTGCTCTCGCCGGCGGGCGCGAAGGGCGCCTATTTCGCCGGCTTCGGCTGGAGCGGCCAGGGCGTCGCGGTCCCCGGCCCCGACACGGTGTGGACCGCCAGCGCCCCGGTGCTCAAGCCCGGCGCCCCGGTGACGCTCAGCTGGACCAACCCGACCGGCCAGACCTTCCAGCTGATCGTCTCGGTCGACGACAATTACCTGTTCACGGTCAGGCAGCGCGTCGCCAACGCCGGCCCCAACGCGATCTCGGTCACCCCCTACGGCCTCGTCAACCGCGCCGAGGCGAGCCCCGACAAGTCGATGTGGACCAACCACGTCGGCCCGGTCAGCTATCTCGGCGGCAAAGCCAATTACGGGGTCGACTGGAAGGACCTCGACAAGGACCCGGCGGGCACCACCACCCAGTCGAACGGCGGCTGGCTCGGCTTTTCCGACAAATATTGGCTGACCGCGCTCGCCCCCGCGGGCAACGCCCCGATCGCCGCCTCGGTGCGCAAGGCGGCGAGCGGCGCCTACCAGGCCGACTATAGCGACGCGCCCGAGCTGATCGCCCCCGGCCAGGCGGTTTCGACCGACGCGCACCTGTTCGCCGGCGCCAAGGACTACGACCTGCTCCAGAAGTATGAAGCGCAGGGCATTCCCCAGCTCAACCGCGCGATCGACTGGGGCTGGTTCCGCTTCTTCATGATCCCGATCTTCAGGCTGCTCCTGTGGCTGTTCCACGTCACCGGCAACTTCGGCGTGGCGATCATCTGCCTGACGCTGATCGTTCGCGGCGCGATGTTCCCGATCGCCGACAAGCAGTTCAAGTCGATGGCGGCGATGCGCACCATCCAGCCCAAGATGAAGGCGATCCAGGAACGCTACAAGGACGACAAGCCGCGCCAGCAGCAGGAAATCCTCAAGCTCTACCAGGAGGAAAAGGTGAACCCGGCGGCGGGCTGCCTGCCGATCCTCATCCAGGTCCCGATCTTCTACGCGCTCTACAAGGTGCTGATGGTCAGTGTCGAAATGCGCCACCAGCCGTTCGGGCTGTGGATCCACGACCTCTCCGCGCCCGACCCGATGACCCCGGTCAACCTGTTCGGGCTGCTCCACTTCACCCCGCCCGCCTTTCTTGCGATCGGGGTGCTGCCGATCATCATGGGCATCACCATGTACATGCAGTTCAAGCTCAATCCGCAGCAGATGGACCCGATCCAGCAGCAGATGTTCTCGATCATGCCGTGGTTCCTGATGGTCATCATGGCGCCCTATGCGGCCGGGCTGCTGCTCTACTGGTGCTGCTCGAACATCCTCACCCTGCTCCAGCAGAAGTGGCTCTACCACCGCTACGGGCTGACCAAGACCAGCGACGCGCAGGGCGCGGTTCCGGCCAAATAGTGGACGAGGCCGCCCCCGACCTCGCCGAACAGGCGCGCAAGCTGTTCGCCGGGCCGATCGACTTCCTGAAGTCGGCGCCCGGCCTCCAGCATTTGCCCGACCCGGCCGCGCCCGAGATCGCCTTCGCCGGGCGCTCGAACGTCGGCAAGTCGTCGCTGATCAACGCGCTCACCAACCGCGCCAAGCTCGCCCGCGCCTCGAACACCCCGGGGCGAACGCAGGAGCTCAATTTCTTCGACGTCGGCCGCCCGCTCAGCATCCGGCTGGTCGACATGCCCGGCTATGGCTTCGCCGAGGCGCCGAAGGACATGGTCAAGCGCTGGCGCTTCCTCATCAACGACTATCTGCGCGGGCGGCAGGTGCTCAAGCGCGCGCTGGTCCTCGTCGACGCGCGCCACGGGCTCAAGGACGTCGACCGCGACGTGATGAAGATGCTCGATGCCGCCGCGGTTAGCTACCACCTCGTCCTGACCAAAGCCGACAAGGTCAAGCCGACCGACCTCGCGGTGACGCTCGACAAGATCCGCGCCGAGGCGGCCACGCATCCCGCCGCGCACCCGCTGATCCTCCCCACCTCGAGCGAGACCGGCAGTGGTATCGCCGAGCTTCGCACCGCGATCCTTGCCGCCGCGCGCGATTGACGGGTAGGGACGCGGGCCATGCTCAAGCTGATCGTCGGCAACCGCGCCTACTCCTCCTGGTCGCTCCGCGGCTGGCTCGCGCTCAAGCAGTCGGGGCTCGAGTTCGAGGAACTGGTCGTGCCGCTGTTCGACGAGAATTGGGAAAAATCGCGCGAAGGCGACGAGTTCGCCCCCGGCGGCGGCAAGGTCCCGCTATTGTGGGACGGTGACCTCGTCGTGTGGGACAGCCTCGCGATCATCGAATTTTGCGCCGAGCGCGCGGGCCGCGAGAAATATTGGCCCGAGGACGAGACCGCGCGCGCGATGGCGCGCTCGATGGCGGCCGAGATGCACTCGAGCTTCGCCAACCTGCGCCGCGAGCTGCCGATGAACGTCCGCCGCAACTTCGGCAGCCGCGCGCTCTCGGGCCCGGTCGAGGCCGAGGTCATCCGCATCCTCAACCTGTGGGCGCAGGCGCGCGCGCGCCACGGCTCGGGCGGCGAATATCTGTTCGGCCCATGGTCGGCGGCGGACATCATGTTCGCGCCGGTGGTCACCCGCTTCGTCACTTACGGCGTCGCCGTCCCCCCGTTCGCCGCCGCCTACATGGAAGCCGTGCTCCACCGCGCCGACATGGTCGAATGGATCGAGCTCGCGCAGGACGAGCCGTGGGTGATCGAGCAATATGAAAGCCCGCCCAGGGCCTAGGCCCGGCTGGCGTCGTAGGGCGTCCCGTCGCGCCGGGTATAGCGCCCGTCCTCGGTGAACAGCATGTCGATGTCGCTATAGCCGCCGCGCCCGCGCGGCCCGGCGCTGATCGCGACGAAGCGGCACGGCGCGCCCGACCGGTTGACGAGGTGATGGCCGTCGGTCGATCCCTTCGCCCAGGCGGCGACGTCGCCGGGGGTCAGCACCGTCTCGCCGCCGTCCTCGACCAGCACCGCCTCGCCCTCGATCATCACCACCAGCTCGTCCTCGGCCTCGTGCCAGTGCCGCTGGCTCGACCAGGCCCCCGGCTCGAGCGTGACCATGCTCGCCCCCATCTCGGTCAGCCCGGCGAGCGGCGCGATCCGCTTGTACCATCGCCCCGCCACCGCGGCGTCGAACGGCGGCGGATAGCCGGTCCGGTTGACCGCTTCGATCGAATCGAGGTCGACTTTCGGCATGGCCGTCTCCTTGCGTCGCGCCAACCGGCCCGACCGCAATCGGCGTTGCGGCTGGCCGGTCGTCGCCCTAGTCACGCCTCATGACCGACCCGATCGACCTCGCCAAGGCCCTCATCGCCATCCCCAGCGTTACCCCCGCCAGCGGCCCGGTGTTCGACGTTCTCGAGGCCGCGCTCGCCCCGCTCGGCTTTACCGTCCACCGCTTCACGCTCGGCGAGGCGCCCGACGGCCCGACCGAGAACATGGTCGCGATCCGCGACGCCGGCCCCGGCCCGCACTTCGCCTTCGCCGGCCACCTCGACGTCGTCCCCGCGGGCGACGGCTGGGCGAGCGACCCCTATAAGCCCACGGTCGCCGACGGCGTCCTCACCGGCCGCGGCGCGGTCGACATGAAGTCGAGCATCGCCGCCTTCGTCGCCGCGCTCGACCGGTTCGACGCCCCCGGCACGCTCTCGCTGCTGATCACCGGCGACGAGGAAGGCTATGCCACCTTCGGCAGCCCGCGGATCATCGACTGGCTCAACGAGCGGTCGATCCGCCCCGACATGATGCTGATCGGCGAGCCGACCTCGGTCGACCGGCTCGGCGACACGGTCAAGGTCGGGCGGCGCGGCTCGGTCAACATGTGGATCGAGGTGCCGGGGACGCAGGGCCACGTCGCCTACCCCCACCTCGCCGACAACCCGGTCCCCGGCCTCGCGCGGATCGTCGCCGCGCTCTCGGCGGTGACGCTCGACGACGGCACCCCCGCCTTCCCGCCCTCGAACCTCGAATTCACCGCGCTCTCGACCCCGACCGCGGCGAGCAACGTCATCCCCGCCAGTGCCACCGGCCAGCTCAACATCCGCTTCAACGACCTCCAGCGCGGGGAGGATCTCGTCCGCCTGGTCGAGGAAATCGCCGCGCGCGAAGCCCCCGGCGCGACCGTCCGCGCGCGGATCTCGGGCGAAGCCTTTCTCACCCCGCCCGGCGCGATCTACGATCACCTCGTCGCGGCGATCGAGGACGAGACCGGCCTCACGCCCGAGCTATCGACCAGCGGCGGCACCAGCGACGGCCGCTTCTTCCACAAGCTCTGCCCGGTGGTCGACTTCGGCCTGCCCAACGCCTCGATGCACAAGGTCGGCGAGCATGCCCGCCTCGACGACATCCGCGCGCTGACGCGGATCTACCGCCGCGTGCTCGAGCGCGTATTCGCCTAGGCCGCCGCGCGCCGCGACCAGGCGCGGAATTCGTCCTCGAACATCGGCTGGGCGAAGATATGGCCCTGCACCGTATGGCAGCCCATCGCCCGCAATATGTCGGCCTGCGCCGCGGTCTCGACCGCCTCGGCGACGATCTCCGCCCCGAACGCCTTGACCAGCTCGATCACCGCCTGGACCACTTCGCGCGCCTGCGCGCTGGTGCCGATGTCGGCGATCAGCGACTGGTCGATCTTGACCCGGTCGAACGGCATCGTCCGCAACCGCGCGATGTTCGAATAGCCGGTGCCGAAATCGTCGATCGCCACCGTCGCCCCTGCCGCGCGAAGCGCCTCGATCTCGGCGATCGTCGCGGGCGAACAGTGCATCGCCGCCGATTCGGTGAACTCGAGCTCGACCAGCGACAGCGGCACCCCCGCTTCGGCCATCGCGTCGCGCAGGTGCGGCAGGAAGTCGGGCCGGTCGAGCTGGCGCGGGCTGATGTTGAACGACACCCGCCGCGCCTGCCCCTCGCGGTGCCACGCCG
This sequence comes from Sphingomonas sp. ASV193, assembly GCF_040203355.1. NCBI lineage: Bacteria > Pseudomonadati > Pseudomonadota > Alphaproteobacteria > Sphingomonadales > Sphingomonadaceae > Sphingomonas > Sphingomonas sp. ASV193. The sequence goes on along the minus strand of NZ_JBEHBW010000001.1, from coordinate 125,143 downwards.
CCAGGATCGAGGCGACCTCGGCCACTACCCAGTCGCCGATCTCGTTGATCAGCCCGGTCTGCTCGGCTACCCCGATGAAGCTGCCCGGAAGCCGCACCCCGTCGCGCGGGTGGTTCCAGCGCAGCAGCGCCTCGGCCCCGGTCATCTCGCCGGTCGTCAGGCTGACCTGCGGCTGGAGCGCGAGCAGGAATTCGCCTCGCTCGATCGCCTCGCCGAGCGCCGCCTCGACCTCGATCCGGTTCTGATATTCGCGCGCCAGCGCCTCGTCGAACAGGCAGTGGCGGCTGCCCCCCATCGACTTGGCGCGGTACATGGCGATGTCCGCCGCGCGCATCAGCGACTCGATCGTCGCGCCGTGCCCGGGGCACATCGCCACCCCGACCGACGCGCCGATGTCGACGCTGTGCCCCTGGAGCTCGAACGGCTCGCCGATCGCCAGCGCGATCCGCCGCGCGATCCGCACCGCCTCCTCGACCTTCGCCACCCGCGGCACGAACAGGGTGAACTCGTCCCCCGCCAGCCGCGCCAGAAGCAGCCCCGCCTGCGCGTCCTCGGCATTGACCAGCACCCGCAGCCGGTTGGCGACCATCACCAGCAACTGGTCGCCGCGCGCGTGGCCGAGGCTGTCGTTGACCGACTTGAACCGGTCGAGGTCGACGAACAGCATCGCCGCCAGCACGCCCTCCTCGCGCGCGGCGAGTAGCCGGTCGGCCTCGGAGCGGAAGTTGAGCCGGTTGGGAAGCGAGGTGACCGGGTCGTACATCCCCAGCGCATGGGCGTTGTCGATCGAGCTTCGCACCTCGGCGAACAGGCTGTCGACCGCCGCCGCGACCTTGGGCATCGAGCGCTGGACGATCGCCGGCGCCGGCGAGGTCAGGTCGCCATGCTCGACCGCCAGCAGCCGCTCGCCGAGCGCGTTCAGCGCACGCGCGCTCTCGCTGTTGGGGCGTTCGGAGGCGACATAGCTGATCAGCAGGCAGAACGCCCCCGCGACCAGCGCGGCGACGATCTTCTGGTCGAACTCGGTGATGGTCAGCAGCGCGGTCAGCGAGAACAGGAACGAGGCGACCCCCGCCGCGAACGACAGGATGGCATTGCTGATCTTCTGCGCCGTCCCTGCCTTCACCGCCGGACCGTCCCCCTTCGCGCGCGTCGCGCCGCGTGAGGCTCCAGCGCTAAATAAAACGGGTTAAGAAAGGATGGAGGATTCAGCCCCGGCGGAGAATCAGGTAGAGGCTGCCGCCCCCGCCGTGACGGCGATGCGCGCCGCGCACCGCCGCGATCCGGTCGGCGTGGCGCGACACCGCCAGCCAGTCGTGGACCGCGGCGCGGATCTTGCCGCGCTTGACCGGCGGCTCGCCCGGTCGGGCATGGCCGGTGACCAGCAGGATCACCCGCTCGCCGCGCTCGATCGCGCGTTCGAGCGTCCGGTCGATCGCCTCCCACGCGCTGTCCAGCGAATGGCCGTGGAGGTCGAGCACCCGTTCGGGCTCGACGCTGCCGCTCTTAAGCCGCCGCTCCCAATGCCCGTCGAGCGTCGCGCCGCGATGGGTGGCGGGCGCGCGGACCGGCGGCGCGGGCGGGCGCGGCGGCGGGACCCGGCCCTTCGGCTTGGAAGAAACCGCCGGGAGCGGCGGCGGCGGGCTATCCGCCTTGGGGAACTCGACTAGCGGCTCGCGCGACAGCGGGCGGACGGTCGCGACGACCTTCGCCCACAGGTCGGCTTCTTCATTGCTGAGACGCCGCACGTGCTGCCGCGATCCGGGCGAGGGAGGGTTTGGGAAGCAGGATCAGCGCCTGCCCGCTCGCCGACATGCCGCCCGCGATCCGCTCGGCCTCGGCCCCGCCGCCCCAGAAGCTGTCGAACCGGTTGGCGCCCTTGATCGCCCCGCCGGTATCCTGCGCGATCCACAGGCCATAGGGCTCGGGCCGGTCGAGCGCGAGGAACAGGGGCGCCCCGAGGGGCACGAACTTCGGATCGGCGGCGACGCTGTCGAGCGGGGTCACCGGCACCTCGAGCGCGCCGAGCGGACCCGGCGTGTCGAGCGGCTTGAAGAAAACGTAGCTCAAATTCTCGCGCATCAGCGCGCGCCCCTCGGCCGGGTTGGCGCGCATCCACGCGATAATCGCGTCGCGGGTCACCGGCGGCTGGATCAGTCCGCGGTCCTTGAGCAGCTTGCCGATCGCGACATAGTCGCGCCCGTTCTGCCCGGCATAGCCGATCCGCCTCACGCTGCCGTCGGGCAGCAGCAGCGTCCCCGACCCCTGGATCTCGACGAAGAACAGGTCGATCGGGTCGGCCGCCCACGCGATCTCGAGCCCGCGATTGGCGAGCGCCCCGTCCTCGATCGCGGCGCGGTCGTAATAGAGGACGCATTGCCCGGTCTCGTCGATCCGGCCCTTGCCGGTCGTGCCGTCGGGCTTGGTGCAGCGGACGAGGTCGGTCGGCGGCCCGTAGATCGGGACCGAATAGCCCGGCTGCTGCGTCAGCGAGCCGCGGATCTCGGGCTCGTAATAGCCGGTGACGAACGCCTTGCCGTCGCCGACGCGGACCCAGGCGAAGGCGTTCTGGAAAAAAGCCGCCTCGCCCCCCGGCGCGACGCTCGCCGCCGCGGCGCACAGCGAGTCCCAGTCGCCCGGCTGGGTCAGCCCCGACGCGTCGGTCCGCCTGACCAGCTTGGGGCAGCTCCGCTTGAACGCGGTCAGCGCGCCCGCCGCGTCGGCGGGCTGGATCGCGACCGGCGAGGCGGGCGACACGCCCTTGCTAAGCGCATTCTCGGGCGCCGGCGGTGGCGCAACGACCACCGGCGGCGGCGGCGGAACGGTCGGGGGAAGCGGGGCCTGGGGCGCGGTCGAACAGCCGGCGACCAGCAGCGCCGCGGCCAGCCCACCCCCGCGAATCGAGCGGATCATTCCTCTTCGTCGGTTTCGACGAGCAGCCAGTTTGGATCGCGCGTTCCGAGCAGTCGGCGGAAGGTCCAGCGGTCGCGCGTCTGCACCGCGTCGCTGGTCGACCCGGCGATCACCTCGCCCGCGGCGTTGCGCGTCACCGCGGCGATGTCGGCGTCGAACCGAACCGTCACCAGCGCCTCGTCGCGCTCGACCTCGGCGGCGGCGATCACCGCCTGCTCGATCGCGACCAGCCGGTTGTCGAGCCGGTGCCCGTCGACCCCGCGCTGGCGGATCGCCGCCTCGAAGCTCTCGAACACGTGCGGGTCGAGATGCTCGCGCACCTTGTCGAGCTCGCCCGCCCAGAAGGCCTCGAGGATCATCCGGTAGGCCGACTTCGCCCCTTCAAGGAACCGCGCCACGTCGAAGCTGCTGTCGGCGGCGAGCAGCGCGCGCACCCCCGGCCCGGCAGTCGGCAGGAAGGCATAGTCGGCGCCGTCGACCGGCCCCGCCGGCCCCGCCGCGCTCGCCGGGACCCCGGCCGCGACCGGTTTCAGCCGCGCCTCGGGCTCGGCCGGCTTGACGATCGGTTGCTCGTGCCCGGTCCGTTCGCCGAGCACCGAATAGAGGCGCAGGCCGAGGAACAGGGCGATGAGCGCGAGGACGACGATGGTGGTCAACGGCGGACTTTCTGTGTCGAAGGGTCGATAGCTACATAATCCCCTTAACGCGCAGTTTCAAAGGGCGCTCCATCGCGCGTTCACGACGCCCCGCCGCCATTGCGCGCCAGTGCCGGCGCTGCTAGTCGCGGCGTCGATTTTGAGGGCAGGCGCCAACCGCCTCCCGCCGCCGCCGCAACCCGTTACAGCCAAAAGGAATTTCCATGTCCGATACCGATACCGCCCCGACCGAGGGCGCGATCGCCACCCCCGCCGCCAACGGCGCCGAGGACACGGATTCGATGCCGCAGGTCGGCGTCATCGTCCAGTTCATCAAGGACATGTCGGTCGAAAACCCCAATTCGCCCGCGGTCTACCAGTGGCAGGACCAGCCGCAGCTCGACGTCCAGTTCAACATCAACGTCAACCGCGTCAACGACGACATCCACGAAGTGGTGCTCAAGATCGCGGTCAAGGCGACCTCGCCGCAGGGCACGCTCTACGTCGTCGACCTCGCCTACGGCGGGCTGTTCGGGCTTCGCAACGTCCCCGAGGACGCGCTTCCGCCGTTCATGCTGATCGAGGCCCCGCGCCTGCTGTTCCCGTTCGCGCGCCAGATCGTCGCCGAACAGATCACCAACCTCGGCTTCCCCCCGCTGCTGCTCGAGCCGATCGATTTCGGCGCCGCCTACATGCAGCAGCTCGACGCGCAGGCGCAGGCCGCCGGAACCCAGCCCGGCAACGCCTGAGCGACATGGCCAAGCAGGGCGTGAACCTGGTCAAGGCCACCGGCACGATCGGTGGCCTGACCCTCGTCAGCCGCGTCGCCGGGTTCGCCCGCGAAATGCTGATGAGCCGCGTGATGGGCGCGAGCTGGCAGGCCGACGCCTTTTTCGTCGCCTTCCGCCTCCCCAACACCTTCCGCCGCCTGTTCGGCGAAGGCGCGTTCAGCGCGGGCTTCGTCCCGCTCTACGCACAGCGGCTCCACGGCCCCGGCGGCAACGAGGAAGCCCGCCACTTCTCCGAGGAAGTGCTCGCGGTCTTCCTCCCCACGCTGGTCCTGTTCACCGCGCTGTTCCAGGTCATCATGCCGCTGTTCGTCGAGGCGATCAGCGGCTACGTCGGCGACAAGCTGGCGCTCGCCACCTTCCTCACCCGCATCACCTTTCCCTACCTCGTCCTGATCAGCCTCGTCTCGCTGTTCAGCGGAATCCTCAACAGCCTCGCCCGCTTCACCGCCGCCGCCTTCGCGCCCGCGCTGCTCAATCTCGCGATGCTGACCGCGCTGATCGTCGACCGCCGCGGCGGCGAGGGCACCGCGACCACGCTGGCCATCGCCGTCACGCTCGGCGGCGTGCTCCAGATCGCGCTGCTCGTCGCCGCCTGCGCCAGGGCGGGGATCGTGCTCAAGTGGCGCAAGCCGACCATCACCCCCGGCGTCCGCCAGTTCGTCCGCGTCGTCGTCCCCGCCACGCTCGGCGCGGGCGTCTACCAGATCAGCGCTTTCATCGACACCTTCTTCCTGACCCGCATCGGCACCGGGGCGATGAGCTATTTCAACTATGCCGACCGGCTGAACCAGCTCCCCTTGGGCGTGATCGGCGCCGCGCTCGGCACCGCCATCCTGCCGCAGGTCAGCCGCCACGTCGGCGCGGGCGAGAATGTCGAGGCGGCTCGGGTCCAGGGCCAGGCGGCCGAGCTCGCCATGCTGCTCTGCCTCCCCGCCGCGCTCGCGCTCGCGGTCAGCGCCGGGCCGCTGGTGTTCGCACTGTTCCAGGGCGGCCATTTCACCGCCGAGGACGCGCGGCTCAGCGCCCTCACCCTCTCGATCATCGTCCTCGGTCTTCCCGCCTACGTCCTCGTCAAGGTGCTGACCCCGGGCTTCTACGCGCGGCAGGACACCGCCACCCCGGTCAAGACCGCGGCGTTCGTGCTGGCCGCCAACATCGTCCTCAACTTCGTGCTGATCCCGCCGTTCAAGATCGCCGGCCTCGCATCCGCGATCGCGATCTGCAGCTGGCTCAACTGCCTGATCCTCTACACCATCCTTCACCGCCGCGGCCATTTCCGGATCGAGCCGTGGCTCGCCAGCCGCGTGCTTCGCCAGCTCGCGGCCGCCGCGGCGATGGTCGCCGCATTGTTCGCGATCAAATATGCGCTGGCGGGCTGGTTCGACGGCTCGGTCGGCCACCGCATGGCGGGCGTCGTCGCGCTCGTCGGCGGCGGCATGGCGGTCTATTTCCCGCTGGTCCTCCTCGTCGGCGGCACCGACACCAGCGAACTGAAGGCGCTCCTCTCGCGCCGCAAGCGCGCGAAGAAGCTCGAAGAAGGTCCGACGGACCCGGGAGCGGCGGAATGACCGACAAGCCGATGCGCGTCCTGTCGGGCATCCAGCCGACCGGCGACCTCCACCTCGGCAACCTGCTCGGCGCGATCCTTCGCTGGGTGCGGATGCAGGAAGAGGCGAAGCCCGGCGAGGAGCTGCTGTTCTTCCTCGCCGACCTCCACTCGCTCTCCGACCATATCGAGCCGGCCCGCCGCCTCGCCAACCGGCGCGAGATGGCCGCCGCGCTGGTCGCCAGCGGGATCGACCCGGCGCGCTCGATCCTGTTCGCCCAGTCCGACGTCCCCGCCCATGCCGAGCTGTGCTGGCTGCTCAACGGCACCGCGCGGATGGGCTGGCTCAACCGCATGACCCAGTGGAAGGACAAGGCGGGCAAGAACCGCGAGTCCGCCTCGGTCGCGCTGTTCGACTATCCGGTGCTCCAGGCCGCCGACATCCTGCTCTACCAGGCGACCCACGTGCCGGTCGGCGAGGACCAGAAGCAGCATATCGAGCTGACCCGCGACATCGCGATCAAGTTCAACAATGATTACGACACCGAGCTGTTTGTCGTGCCCGAGCCGTTCGTCGGCGCGGGCACCGCCGCACGGGTGATGAGCCTTCGCGACGGCAGCGCCAAGATGAGCAAGTCCGACCCCTCGGACATGAGCCGGATCAACCTCACCGACGACGACGAGACGATCGCGCAGAAGATCCGCAAGGCCAGGACCGACCCCGAGCCGCTTCCCGCCGACCCCGCGCTGCTGGCGACCCGGCCCGAGGCGAAAAACCTCGTCGGGCTGATGGCCACCGCCACCGGCGACAGCGAAACCGCCGTCCTCGCCCACTTCGAAGGCCAGGGCTTCGGCGCGTTCAAGCCCGCACTCGCCGACGCGCTGATCGCCCTCATCGCTCCCCTGCGAACCCGCCTGACCGAGCTTCGTACCGACACCGGCGAACTCGACCGCCTCCTCGCCACCGGCGCCGCCCGCGCGAGGGCGATCGGCGAGCCGGTCCTCGAACAGGCCTACCGCGCGGTCGGCCTGCGGTAGGACGTTCGCCTTCGACCCATTGCGGGCTCGAGAAATCGTTGCGAAGCTGCGCGCATGACTCGAAATGTCATGACTTGTATTCTTCTGGTTGCGACCGTGATCTCATCGTGCGCGCGCCCTGTCCGAGTCACACTCTCTAAAGGAGCGGACTACAGCGGCCTCTGGGCCGAAAACGCATACTCTAACACTGGCGAAACTCGGTGGGCTGCAATTGATGCCAGCTTTCCCGCAAGTGTCGCGCGATCGATCCGAAGGTGGCAACTAAGCAACGTCACCTTGCACTTCCAGCGCTGCAACGACGTCAAAGATGCCTACCCAGCGTCGGCTAGCTTCAACGGGCGGATTTTCAACTTTGAATCCCTGGAGGAGCCCCTTCCGTCGTCAGTCAAGCTGACATTTTATCTTCCAGACCATGTTCAGCAGCGTGAACACTACGACTGCGCTGTCTTTGATGCTCGAGGATACTCGCCCTTGACTCTCCGCAGTCAAACGCTTCATTTGCCTGACCTAGCCTTTGTCGGCGAAAGCTTGCGGCCACTCCAGTGATTGGCGGCTGTCCACCACGGCCGACCGTCCGCTTTTCCGCTGTCCTACAACCCCCGATCCATAAGACAGTGCGAACGGCGGCTCATGTCCGATAGAATTCGCCTTGTCCGGACCGGCGTCCGCCACGGCCTTCCCGCCGATATCGACCCCGCCGCCCCTTGCTTAAGGTCACGAAAAAGTCCGGGGTAACGCTGGCTTTTGCGACCTTAAGCTCAGCCCTCGAGCTGGCGGGTCAGCAGGCGGATGTCGGCGTCGAGTTCGCTGTCGGCGGCGCGCAGTCGCTCGATCTGCTTGACCGCGTGGATCACCGTGGTGTGGTCGCGCCCGCCGAACCGGCGGCCGATGTCGGGCAGCGACTTGGGGGTCAGCTGCTTCGACAGGTACATCGCCACCTGCCGCGGCCGCGCCACTTCGCGCGCCCGGCGGGCGGAGGTCATCTCGGCCTTGCGGATGTTGTAATGCTCGGCGACCTGCTTCTGGATCTCGTCGATCGTGATCCGCCGCTGGTTGGCGCGAAGCACGTTGGCCAGCACTTCCTCGACGAAGGCGACGTCGATCGTCCGCCCGGTCATCATCGCATAAGCGGCGATGCGGTTGAGCGCGCCCTCAAGTTCGCGGATCGAGTTGGTCAGCCGGCGCGCGAGGAACTCGACCACCCCGCGCGGCATCTCGACCCCCGGCAGCGCGGCCAGCTTGGCCTCGAGGATGTTGAGCCGAAGCTCGTACTCGGCCGGGTTGATGTCGGCCACCAGCCCCCACGACAGCCGCGAGAGGATCCGCGGCGCGATCCCGTCGAGGTCCTGCGGCGCGCGGTCCGAGGTGATCACCAGCCGCCGCCCGGCGGTGATGATCTCGTTCATCGTGTGGAAGAATTCCTCCTGCGTCGAATCCTTGCCGGCGATGAACTGCACGTCGTCGATCAGCAGTAGGTCGGCGCTGCGCAACCGGCTCTTGAAGCCGATCGTGTCGTTTTCCTTCAGCGCGCGGATGAATTCGACCATGAACTTCTCGGCCGACATCGACACGACCTTGGCCGACGGCCGCTTGTCGAGGAACGCCTGGCCGATCGCGTGGAGCAGGTGGGTCTTCCCGCGCCCGGTGCCGCCGTGGATGAACAGCGGGTTGAACGCCACCGTGTCCGACCCCGCGAGGGTTCGCGCGGCGGTCGCCGCGACCTCGTTCGCCTTGCCGACGACGAAGCTTTCGAACCGGTAGCGCGGGTCGAAATTGGGCCGGTTGGGATCGGGCGTCGCGGCCGGCGCGGGCGGGATCTGCTCGAGGATCAGCAGCGGCGCGGGGCGCGGCCCGTCGGGCGCGGCGGCGAGCCGGACCGAGCGTACCAGCGGCAAGGTCGTACGCCACGCCAGCGTCAGCCGGTCGCCGAAGTTCGAGCGCACCCAGTCGGCCATGAACTGGCTCGGCAGGATCAGCTCGAGCTCGCCCGACTCGCCGTCGAACGCGCCGAGCTCGGCGGGCTTGAGCCAGCCGTCGAAAGTCCGCGCCCCGCAATCGCGGCGAAGCCCGGCGCGAATCGATTCCCACGCGGCGTCGAGCGGGCTCGCATGACCGGCGTCGCCCCGGGTCGGGGTCTGGCGCGACATGTCTTCACGGCCCTGCACTGACGCGCCTCTCCCGAAAGTTGGTGTTCGCAAGGCAAAGCTCACCCGACCGCGACGATCGGATCGCCCCGGACGAAGCCGCTATTTGACTTGCCCCCCGACGCGGATTCGCGACCGGAAGGAGGCGTTTTGAAAGCAGGAGGGGGGCGATTCAAGGCGAAATTTTTCGCGAAAGTGAAATAAACGGGCTTGACAGCCCCCGCCCCTCTTAAGGCCGATTTAATGGCGGAAACGCGCCATTTTCTAGGTTAACCGGACGAGACCGGAATCGCGAATCGCCGGATTCGCTCGACTTTTTTAAGTCATCGAATCGAAACGGGCCGCCGGTTGTCCCGACGGCCCGTTTCAGCGCGGGACTGAAGCCCGGAAAATTAGAGCGCGGCGACCCGCTTCGACAGGCGCGACATCTTCCGCGAGACGGTGTTCTTGTGCATCACGCCGCGCGCCACGCCGCGAGCGAGTTCGGGCTGGGCGGCCTTGAGCGCCTTGGCGGCATCGTCCTTCTTGCCCGACGCGATCGCCGATTCGACCGCCTTCAGGAAGGTGCGGATGCGGCTGACCCGGACGCCGTTGATCTCGGTGCGAACGGCGTTGCGACGGATGCGCTTCTTGGCTTGCGGCGTGTTCGCCATGGATCGTCCTCGTAAAGTCTAAAAGTGTAAGGTCTGGTCTGTCTAACAAGACAAGCGGCGCGCACCCGTCGGGCGGCGCCGGCTTGGCGGCTCCCTAGCGAAACCGTCGATTCGCGTCAACCAACGCGGCTAGCGCTGGCAGCGCGGGCAGTAAAAGGTCGAGCGCCCGCCCTGGACGATCCGGACCACCGCGCCCCCGCATCCGCCCCGGCACGGCTCGCCCTCGCGCCCGTAGACGTCGAAGCTCTTCGAAAAATAGCCGAGCTCGCCGTCGGGGGCGGCGAAGTCGCGAAGGGTCGAGCCGCCCGCGCGGATCGCGTCCTCGAGCACCGCGGGGATCGCCGCGGCGAGCGCGTCGAGCTTCGGGCGACCCACCTTCCCCGCCGCCTTGCGCGGGTCGATCCGCGCGCGGAACAGCGCCTCGCACACGTAGATGTTGCCCAGCCCTGCCACGAGCCGCTGGTCGAGCAGGAGCAGTTTGACCGCCGCGCTCCGCCCCTCGAACCGCTTCCGGAGCCACAGGCCGGTGATCGCGCCGCCGAGCGGCTCGGGCCCGAGCCCGGCAAAACCGGGCCAGTCCGCCACCGCGCCGGTCTCGACCAGGTCGACCGAGCCGAACCGGCGCGGGTCGTTGAGCGCGAGCCGGCGGCCATCGTCGGTCGCGAGCAGGAGGTGATCGTGCTTGTCGAGCTCGGCCGGGTCGATCCGCCAGCGCCCCGACATGCCGAGGTGGAAGATCATCGTGTCGCCGCGATCGGTATCGACCAGCCCATATTTGGCGCGGCGGCCGAGCGCGACCACCCGTGCGCCGGTCAGCCGCTGGCCGAGGTCGCGCGGGAACGGCCGGCGAAGGTCGCCGCGCCGGGTCTCGACCCGGTCGAGCCGGCGCCCGAGCAGCACGCGTTCGAGGCCGCGGACGGTGGTTTCGACTTCGGGAAGTTCGGGCATCGCCGCGGTCTATGGCGCGCGCGGGTGAAGACCGCTAGAGCCGCCGCCATGCAGGACAAGGTCAATTTCGGCGACCAGCTGGTCACGCCCGAGGAAAAGACGCGGCGCGTGGGCGGGGTCTTCTCCTCGGTCGCCAAGCGCTACGACGTGATGAACGACCTGATGAGCGGCGGGCTTCACCGGCTGTGGAAGGACAGGTTCGTCGCGCGGGTGAAGCCGCGAGCGGGCGACCGGATCCTCGACATGGCGGGCGGCACCGGCGACATCGCCTTCCGCATGGCGCGCAAGGGCGCGCTGGTGACGGTCAGCGACATCAACCCCGACATGCTCGGCGTCGGGATGGAGCGCGCCACGGCGAAGCGGATCGAGGGGCTGACCTGGCAGGTCGAAAATGCCGAGACGCTGAGCTTCGACGACGCGACGTTCGACGCCTACACCATCGCCTTCGGAATCCGGAACGTGACCGACATCCCCGCCGCGCTGCGCGAGGCGCACCGCGTGCTGAAGCGCGGCGGGCGTTTCTTCTGCCTCGAATTCTCGACCAGCGAGTGGCCCGGCTTCGGCGAGGCCTACGACCTCTATTCGGACAAGGTCATCCCCAAGGTCGGCAAGGCGGTCGCGGGCGACGAGGAAAGCTATCGCTACCTCGTCGAATCGATCCGCCGCTTTCCGAAAATGCCCGCGTTCCGGGCGATGATCGAGCAGGCCGGGTTCGTCCGCGCCGATTACGAGCCGATCCTCGGCGGGCTGGTCGCGATCCATTCGGGGTGGAAGATCTAACCCTTGGCGCGCGCACCGACCCATCTCTGGCGGCTCCTGAAATGGGGCCGGACGCTGGCGCGGCACGGGGCGCTTCGCGGGATCGAGAACGACCCGCTGACCCCGCCCAACGTCCGCCGTCTGTGCCGGATCGCGCGATTCGGGACTCGCCAGCCGGCGACTCCCGACTATGCCGCCGCGCTCCAGGAAATCGGGCCGGCGGCGATCAAGCTCGGCCAGGCGCTCGCCACGCGGCCCGACTTGGTCGGCGAGGCGGCGGCGCTCAACCTCGTCCAGTTGCAGGACTCGCTTCCTCCCGCCCCGTTCGCGGCGATCAAGGCCGAGATCGAGCGCGCGCTCGAAGCCCCGCTCGAGACGCTCTACGCGCGGTTCGACGAAGTGCCGGTCGGCGCGGCCTCGATCGCGCAGGTCCACCGCGCGGTCACCCCCGAGGGCAAGGACGTCGCGGTCAAGGTGCTCCGCCCGGGAATCGAGGAGGAGTTCGCCCGCGCGCTCGAGACCTATGAATGGGCGGCGGCGCATGTCGAACTGCTCGGCGGCGAGCTCGAGCGGCTTCGCCCGCGGCTGGTCATCGCCCACTTCAAGCAGTGGACCCGGCGCGAACTCGACCTCCAGCGCGAGGCGGCCTCGGCGTCCGAGCTCAAGGAGAACATGGTCGCCGAGCCGGGCTTTTACGTTCCCGAGATCGACTGGCGGCGAAGCGCGCGGCGGGTGATGACGCTCGAGTGGCTCGACGGGATCAAGCTGTCGAAGCGCGACGAGCTGGTCGCGGCGGGGCATGAGCCCAAGGCGCTCGCGGCGATCCTGGTGCGTGCCTTCCTGCGGCAGGCGGTAGTCGACGGCTATTTCCACGCCGACCTTCACCAGGGCAACCTGTTCGCGCTGCCCGACGGGCGGATCGCGGCGATCGACTTCGGAATCATGGGGCGGATCAACCGCAAGGCGCGGCTGTGGCTGGCGGAAATCCTCTACGGGCTGATTACCGGCAACTACCGCCGCGTCGCCGAGATTCACTTCGAGGCGCAGTACGTTCCGTCCTATCACAATATCGACGAGTTCGCGACCGCGCTGCGTGCAGTGGGCGAGCCGATCCGCGGGCTTCCGGTCAAGCAGATCAGCGTCGGGCGGATGCTCGAGGGGCTGTTCTCGATCACCCGCGACTTCGACATGCAGACCCAGCCGCACCTGCTGCTGCTGCAGAAGACGATGGTGATGGAGGAAGGGGTCGCGACCGCGCTCGACCCCGACATCAACATGTGGGAGGCGGCCGAGCCGTTCCTCAAGGAATGGATCCGCTCCGAGCTCGGCCCTGAGGCCTATGCCGCCGACCGGATCGTCGAACTCGTCCGCACGCTGAAGAAACTGCCCGCGCTGATCGACCGCCTCGACGAGCATTACCCGCCGCGCGGGGCGGCGCCGCCCCCGCCCCCGATCGCCGACGTCGCGATCGTCCGTCCGCGCCCATGGCTCGGGCTGGTCGCGGTGGCTGTGGTCGCGGCGGTGCTGGGCGCGGCGGCGATGGCGCTGCTGCATTGATCGACCTGGGGCCGCCGAGCCGGTTGGCGGGCGCGAGCCGGCCCGCGGCGTTGGGGCTGGTCGCCGCGATCGCCGCGCTGCTGCTGGTCGCGCTGTGGCCGAGCGCGACGCCGCCGGCCGCGCCCAAGCTGCGGACCAAGGCCAGCCAGCAGAGCGACCTCGCGCTCTATCGCACGATCATCGCGCGGATGCGGGCGGGCGAAGGCTATTATCCGGCGGCGGCGGACGAGCTTCGCCGCGACGGCTACCCGTTGAAGCCGGTGTTCACCGTCCGCCTGCCGACGCTTGCGACGCTTTACGCGCGGCTCGGCGAGCCGATGATGATCGCGATCGAGGCGCTCGTCGCGCTTGCCGCGCTGCTCGTCTGGTGGCGGCGGCTCGAGCCGTGGCCGCTTTGGCTCAAGGCGTTCGGCGTGGTATTGTTCGCGGGCGGAACCGGGGGGCTGGTCGAGCCGGTCACCGGGCTGTTCCATGAAAGCTGGGCGGCGCTGCTGATGGCGCTCGCGCTCGGGCTGTGGCGGCCGCGGCGGGCGTGGCCCGCGATCCTGATCGCCGGGGCGGCGCTGATGATCCGCGAGACGGTCCTTCCGTTCGTGCTGATGATGAGCCTCCTTGCCGCGGTAGAGAAGCGCTGGCGCGAAGCCGCCGGCTGGCTGGTCCCGGTGGCACTGTTCGCGCTCTACCTCGGCTGGCACGCGGGCCAGGTCGCGGCGGTGGTCCGGCCGGGCGACCCCGCCTCGCCGGGCTGGCAGGCGCTGCTCGGGCTCAGGTTCGCGCTGCGTGCCCTAGGCTCGGTCAATGCCCTGATCCTCGCGCCCTATGCGGTGGCAGCGGTCGTGCTCCTGCTGTCGATTGTCGGTTGGTGCTCGCTCGACCGGCCATGGGGGCTGCGCGCCGCGGGGCTGCTGGTCGGCTACACCGCGATGGTCGGGCTGTTCGCGCGCGCCGACACCTTTTACTGGGCGCTGCTGGCGGCGCCGCTGTCGCTGGTCGGCGTAACCTTCGTCCCTGCCGCGGTGCGCGACCTTGCGCGGGCGCTGCGCCCCGTGGCAGTCAGCCCGGCATGAGCCGCATCCTGCTGATCGTCGGCGGCGGAATCGCCGCGTACAAGGCGGCCGAGCTGATCCGCCACGCGCGCCGCGCCGGTCATCCGGTCACCCCGGTGCTGACCGCCGGAGGCGCGCATTTCGTCACCCCGATGAGCCTCGCCGCGCTGGCCGAGAGCCCGGTCTACACCTCGCTGTGGGACCTCAAGGACGAGAGCGAGATGGGGCATATCCAGCTCTCGCGCGCCGCCGACCTCGTCCTCGTCTGCCCGGCGACCGCGGACCTCCTCGCCAAGATGGCGGCGGGGATCGCCGACGACCTCGCGACCACGCTGCTGCTGGCGACCGACAAGCCGGTGGTGGTCGCCCCGGCGATGAACGTCAGGATGTGGCTTCACGCCGCGACCCAGGCGAACGTCGCGACGCTGCGCGCCCGCGGGGTCACCGTGCTCGGCCCCGACGAGGGCGACATGGCGTGCGGCGAACACGGGCCGGGGCGGCTGCCCGAGCCCGACGACATCCTGCGCCGGATCGCGCCGATGCTCGAGCCGGACGCGGCGATATCGCCGGTCGAGGCGCAGCCGCTTGCGGGGCGGCACGTCCTCGTCACCGCCGGTCCGACCCATGAGCCGATCGACCCGGTGCGGGTGATCGCCAACCGCTCGTCGGGCAAGCAGGGCTTCGCCATCGCCGCCGCCGCCGCGCGCGCCGGGGCGCGGGTGACGCTGGTCGCCGGGCCGGTCGCGCTGCCGACTCCCGGCGGGGTGGCGCGGATCGATGTCGAGACCGCGCAGCAGATGGCCGACGCGGTGCTTGCCGCGCTCCCTGCCGATGTCGCGATCCTCGTCGCCGCGGTCGCCGACTGGCGGATCGCCAACCCCGCCGCGACCAAGATGAAGAAGGGCGGTGGTCCGCCGACGCTCGCTTTCGCGCCCAACCCCGACATCCTCGCGACTCTCGCCGAGCGCCCCGACCGCCCGCGCCTGCTGGTCGGCTTCGCCGCCGAGACCGACGATGTCGTCGCCAACGCCACCGCCAAGCGCGCCGCCAAAAAGGCCGACTGGATCGTCGCCAACGACGTGTCCGGTGACGTCATGGGCGGCACCGACAACCGCGTCCACCTGGTCAGCGCCGCGGGGGTCGAGGACTGGCCCGAGGCGAGCAAGGACGCGGTCGCGGCCCAATTGATCGAGCGCATCGCCAAGGAAATCGCATGACCATCACCATCGAGATCAGCCGGCTCCCCCACGGCGAGGGCCTTCCCCTGCCCGCCTACGCCACCCCCGGCGCGGCGGGGATGGACGTGGTCGCGGCCGAGGACCTCGACCTGATGCCCGGCCAGCGGCACGCGGTCGCGACCGGGTTCCGGTTGGCGATTCCCGACGGCTACGAGATCCAGGTCCGCCCGCGTTCGGGGCTTGCGCTCAAGCATGGGGTGAGCTGCCCCAACACCCCCGGCACGATCGACAGCGATTATCGCGGCGAGCTCAAGATCATCATGATCAACCACGGCAGCGAGCCCTTCCCGGTCCGCCGCGGCGAGCGGATCGCGCAGCTGGTGCCCGCGGCGGTGACGCAAGCGAGCTGGGCCGAGGTCGCCGATCTGTCCGACACGGCGCGCGGCCACGGCGGGTTCGGCAGCACCGGGCGATGAGCCTCACCGACGACGAGCTCGACCGCTACGCGCGGCAGCTCGTCCTGCCCCAGTTCGGCGGGCTCGGGCAGCAGCGGCTTAAGGCGGCGCGGGTCGCGGTGATCGGCGCGGGCGGGATCGGCTCGGCGGTGATCCCGGCGCTGGCGGGCGCGGGAATCGGGCATCTCACCATCGTCGACGGCGAGCGGGTCGAACTGTCGAACCTCCACCGCCAGCCGCTCTACCAGACCGCCGAGGTCGGGATGGGCAAGGCGCTGCTGGCGAGCAACCACGTCCGCGCGCGCAACCCGCACGTCGGCGTCGCGACGGTGAGCGAGCGGGTCGCGCCCGCCAACGCCGCCGATCTGCTCGGCGGGCACGAGCTGGTGATCGACGGCACCGACAATTTCGCGACCCGGCTGCTGGTCGCCGACACCTGCCTGTCGCTCGGCATCCCGCTGCTGTCGGCGGCGGCGGCGCAATATCACGGGCAGGTCGGGCTGTGGCGCGGGCGACCCTGCTATCGCTGCTTCGTCGGCGACGCGTTCGACGCAGACGATTGCGACAATTGTGCCGAGCTAGGGGTGATCGGCGCGCTGACCGCGAGCGTCGGGGCATTCGCCGCGCTGCTGGCGATCAACGGACTCGCCGGGATCGGCGACGACCCGGCAAGAACGCTCCACCTGTTCGACGGCGCGGCGCTCGAATGGCGCCGCATACGTATTCCGGCCGACCCCGAGTGCCGAAGCTGTGGAAATATGCGCGGCGATGGGGTGGACTGACCCTCGAGGGAGAGGGACATGAAACACTGTTTGTTCGGCGCCGGGCTGGCGCTGGTCGCGACGGCCGCCAATGCGCAGGTCGCGCCGAAACTGCTCAACGATCCGACCAGCCTCGACTGGACCTACTATGGCGGCGGCTATCGGCTGAAACCGATCAGGGAGATTGCCATTCCCGGCGGCGCGGCGGTCGAGGTGACCGTCGAGAAGGGCAGCCAGCCCTATGCCGCGGGAGCGACCGTCCCGCTGACCGGGCCGTTCGTGAAGGGGCGCGACTATGTCGTCGCCTTCTGGGCGCGGACGATCGCGTCGAAGGCGGCGGACAGGCAGGGACGGATCCTCGTCCGCTTCTTCCGCAACCAAGACCCCTATCCAGGGTTCGGCGACAGCCTGCTGTCGATCGGCAGCGAGTGGCATCGCTACGAAGTGTCGGCGCGCGCGACGATGGACATCGACCAGGCTGCCGCGATCGGGCTGCAGCTGGCGAGCGCGACCCAGACGCTGCAGATCGGGCAGATGCACGTCGCCGAGGGGGTGACCACGCTCTCGACCAACGCGCTGAAGCCGGTGGTGAACGACCCGCTGCCGCCGCAGATCGCCGACAAGGGCGAGTTGCTGAACGACCCCGACGACCGCAACTGGGTCGCCTATGGCGATGCCCAGACCGTTCTGGCGACGAGCACCGACGTGTTCACCCGCAAGGCGACGCTGCAGACGGTCGCCGTGGCCGGGGCCAATCCCTACGACGCGGGGCTGAACGCGCCGATCAAAGGGGCGATCCGGGCGGGCGACCGGCTGCTGGTCGCGGTGCTGGCACGGGCGAAGTCGGCCGAGACGGCGGACGGCACCGGGCTCGTCACGCTCCGGCTGCAGAAGAACCAGGCGCCCTACCCGGGCTGGGGCGAGCAGCCGATCCACCCGGCGCCGGGGTGGAAGCTGTTCCAGTGGCAGACCACCGCGCAGTTCGACCTGCCCGCGGGCGAGGGCGAGGTGGCGCTGCACAGCGGGACCGCGAAGCAGGCGATCGAGTTCGGCCCGGTCTACGTGATCCGGTTGAAATAGCCGCTTAGCCCTTTTTGGCGGGAGCCTTTTTCGTCGCCGCTTTTTTCGCGGGCGCCTTTTTGGCCGCCGCGGGCTTGCGCTTGCCCTTTTTCGCCGGCGGGCCCTTGGCGGCGCGCGCGTCGATCAGGGCGACCGCCTCGTCGAGCGTCACCGCCTTTGGGTCGGCCGACTTGGGCAGGGTCGCGTGGGTCGTGCCGTCGGTGACATAGGGGCCGTAGCGCCCGTCCATCACCTTGACCTCGACCCCGCTGGCCGGATGCGCGCCGAGCGTGGCGAGCGGCTCGCGTGCGCCGCCCCGCGCCCGGCCCGCGCCCGAGGCGGCCTCGGCCAGCCGGGCGACCGCGGCGTTCATCCCCGTTTCGAGCACCTCGGCGGTCGATTTCAGCCGGGCATATTTGCCGTCGTGCGCGAGATAGGGACCGTAGCGCCCGATCGAGGCGGTGATTGGCTTGCCCGTCTCGGGATGGTCGCCGATCGTCCGCGGCAGCGCGAGCAGCTGCTCGGCGAGCTCGGTGGTCAGCCCGTCCTGCGGCACGTCCTTGGGGATCGAGGCACGCTTGCCGTCGCGTTCGAGATAAGGGCCGAAGCGCCCGGTCTTGAGCTCGATGCCGTTGCCAAGTTCGGCCGGGGCCGGCGCCTCGCCCTCGCCGCCCTGTCCGAACGGGCGGGTATATTTGCAGTCGGGATAGTTGGAGCAGGCGATGAACGCGCCGAACTTGCCGCCGCGAAGCGACAGATGCCCGGTGCCGCACAGCGGGCAGAGGCGCGGGTCGCTGCCGTCGCCCTTGTCGGGGAACAGCCACGGCGAGAGGAACTCGTCGAGCGCGGCGGTGATGTCGGAGGGCTTCTGCTCCATCACCTCGCCCGCCTTGGGCTTGAAGTCGCGCCAGAAGGCCTCGAGCAGCTTCTGCCAGTCGAGGCGGCCGCCGCTGACGTCGTCGAGCTCTTCCTCGAGCTCGGCGGTATAATCGTAGCTGACGTAGCGCTCGAAGAAGCGCTCGAGGAAGGCCGTCACCAGCCGCCCGCTCTCCTCGGGAATGAAGCGGTTCTTGTCGACGCGGACATATTCGCGGTCCTTGAGCGTCTGTAGCGTCGAGGCGTAGGTCGAGGGGCGGCCGATGCCGAGCTCTTCGAGCCGCTTGACCAGCGAGGCTTCCGAAAAGCGCGGCGGCGGCTGAGTGAAATGCTGGGTCGCCTCGACCGCGGTCTTGGCCGGCGCGTCGCCCGACCGGAGCAGCGGCATCCGCCCGCCGTCTTCGTCCGCGCTGTCGTCGCGGCCTTCGTCGTAGAGCGCCATGAAGCCGGGGAACAGCACCACCTGCCCGGTCGCCCGGAGCGTCGCCCGCCCCGCCCCGTCGGTCAGCTCGACGGTGGTCCGCTCCAGCCGCGCCGACGCCATCTGGCTCGCCAGCGCGCGGTTGTAGATAAGCGAATAGAGCCGCGCATGGTCGCCGGAGCCGCCGAGGTCCTTCGAAAAGTCGGTCGGACGGATCGCCTCGTGCGCTTCCTGCGCGTTCTTGGCCTTGGTCGAATAATGGCGCGGCTTGTCGGGAAGATAGCCGGCATCGTAGCGGTCGGCGACGGCGCGGCGCGCGGCCGAGATCGCCTCGCCCGCCATCTGCACCCCGTCGGTCCGCATGTAGGTGATCAGGCCATCCTCGTAGAGCGACTGGGCGAGGCGCATCGTGTGGCTGGCGGAGAAACCGAGCTTGCGGGCCGCTTCCTGCTGGAGCGTCGAGGTGGTGAACGGCGGCGGCGGGTTCTTCGACAGCGGCTTGGTCTCGACCGAGCCGACGGTGAAGCGGCCCTCCTCGACGACTTTTTTCGCCGCCTCGGCGCTGCCCGCGTCACCGATGGTGAGCCGCTCGATCTTCTTGCCGTCGAGCCCGACCAGTCGCGCGGTGAACGAGGTGCCGTCGCTTTCAAAGGTCGCGGCGACCTGCCAATATTCCTGCGCGCGGAACGCCTCGATCTCGCGCTCGCGGTCGACGATCAGCCGCAGCGCGACCGACTGGACGCGGCCCGCCGACTTGGCACCGGGCAGCTTGCGCCACAGGATCGGCGAGAGGGTGAAGCCGACCAGATAGTCGAGCGCGCGGCGCGCCTTGTAAGCGTCGATCAGGTCCTCATCGAGCCCGCGCGGGTGCGCCATCGCCTCGGTCACCGCCGACTTGGTGATCGCGTTGAAGGTCACCCGCTGGGTGTCGGCGGGAAGCAGCTTCTTCTTGCGAAGCACTTCCTGGACGTGCCAGCTAATCGCCTCGCCCTCGCGGTCGGGGTCGGTGGCAAGGACGAGCGCGTCGGCCTTTTTCGCCTCGTCGGCGATGGCCTTCAACTGCTTCGCCTTGTCGGGATAGGTCTCCCAATCCATCGCGAAGCCGTCGTCGGGATCGACCGACCCGTCCTTGGCGGGCAGGTCGCGGACATGGCCGTAGCTGGCGAGCACGCGGTGCCCGGGGCCGAGGTATTTCTCGATGGTTTTCGCCTTGGCGGGCGATTCGACGATGACGAGCTTCAAGGGATTCGACCGTTCCTATACGTGTGTACGCGCGATTGTCGGGGCGGCGCGCCCTTCGTCAAGCGGTGCGGGTCACGCGGGTCTGAGCGACACCCTTCCCCCCGCGTGACGGTCGAGCCGCCCAGCAAGATCGAGTTCGAGCAGCACGAGTTGCACCGCCCCCGGCGCCGCGCCCGACAGGCGGACCAGCTCGTCGATCGGCGCGGGACTTGGTCCCAGAAGTTCGAGCACCCGGTCGCGGACTTCGCCTTCGGGTTCGACCGGCACGGCTTCGCCGCCATGGTCGAACGGATAGGTCGGACTGGCGACGCGACCGGCGTCCCCGATTCCGTCGCCAATGCCGCCCCCGATGCTGCTCAAACTCTCGACCACGTCGGCGGCGGTCTGCACCAGCGTCGCCCCGTCGCGGATCAGCAGGTTGCAGCCCTGCGCGCGCGGGTCGAGCGGCGAGCCGGGCACCGCCATCACCTCGCGCCCCGCCTCGGCCGCCAGCCGCGCGGTAATCAGCGATCCCGAGCGCGGCGCCGCCTCGACCACGATCGTTCCCGCCGCCAGCCCGGCGATGATCCGGTTGCGATAGGGGAAGTGCCGCGCCTGCGGCTCGGTGCCCGGGGGCATTTCGGCGACCAGCAGGCCGCGCGCGGCGATGTCGGCCTGCCGCGCCTCGTTCTCGCGCGGGTAGGCGATGTCGATCCCGCCGGCGATGACCGCGACCGTGCCGCCCTCCAGCGCGCCGTCGTGCGCCGCGCTGTCGATCCCGCGCGCCAGCCCCGAGACGACCACGAGCCCCTCGGCGGCAAGATCGTGCGCCAACCCGCGCGCGAAGCGGCAGGCGGCGGCGCTGGCGTTGCGCGCGCCGACCATCGCCACCAGCGGCCGGTCGAGCAGCCGCAGGTCGCCCTTGACGGTCAGCAGCGGCGGGGCGTTCTCGATCTCGGCGAGCGCGCGCGGGTAGCCCGCGGTGCCGATCGCCAGCCACGATGCGCCGAGCCTGGCGACGGCGGCGATCTCGCGCTCGGCGTCGGCGACCGGGGCGATCGCGGGCGCCCTGCCCCCGCCGCGCCGCGCGAGGTCGGGCAATGCCTCGAGCGCGCGCCCTGCGGAGCCGAAACGCAGCAGCAGCTGGCGATAGGCGATCGGGCCGATGCCGCGCGCGCGGATCAGCCGCAGCCGGTCGAGCAGGTCCTCGGGGTCGCTCACGCCTGGCGCTGCCCGACCTTCGGTTCGGTGCCGGCGAACAGCCGCCGGATATTCGCGCCGTGCCGCCAGATGACGAGCAGCGCGAGGAGCGCGAGCGGCAGCAACAGGTTGCGCTCGCCCGCGACGGCGGCGGTCAGCGGCGCGCTCGCCGCCGCGCTCATCCCCGCGACCGAGCTGATCCTAAGCACCAGCAACAGACCGATCCACACCAGCGCATAGACCAGCGCCGCGACCGGAAGCAGCGGGACGAGCACGCCGAGCAGCGTCGCGACCCCCTTCCCACCCTTGAACCGCAGCCAGACCGGGTAGAGGTGACCGATCAGCGCCCCCGCCGCCGCCGCCAGCTCGCCTTCGGGCCAGAAGCGCTGGGCGATCAGCACCGCCACCGCGCCCTTGAGCGCGTCGAGCAGGAGCGTCGCCGCCGCCAGCCCCTTCGATCCGGTGCGCAGCACGTTGGTCGCGCCGATGTTGCCCGATCCGATCGTGCGCAGGTCGCCCTTGCCGAACGAGCGGGTCAGCAGCAGACCGAACGGGATCGAGCCGAGCAGGTAGGCGACGAGGAAGGCGATCAGGACCGGCGGGTTCATGCGCGCTACGCCTAGCATAGCGTTGCCAGCGCGCAATCATCGGCTATGGCCGCGCGATGGACCGCGACGCGCCTCTGCTGTTCTTCGACTCCGGCGTCGGCGGGCTGTCGGTACTCGGCCCGACGCGGGCGCTGCTTCCAAACGCCCCGATCGTCTATGCCGCCGACAGCGCGGGCTTTCCCTACGGCACCAAGAGCGACGGCGAACTGGCCGAGCGGGTCCCCGCGATCCTCGGCCGGCTGGTCGAGCGCTATGCCCCGCGCCTCGCGGTGATCGCCTGCAACACCGCCAGCACGATCGCGCTCGACCATGCGCGCGCCGCGCTCGACCTGCCGATCGTCGGGACGGTGCCGGCGATCAAGCCCGCCGCCGAGCGTTCGCGAAGCCGGGTGATCGGGGTGCTGGGGACCGAGGCGACGGTCCGCCAGCCCTATGTCGACGACCTTGCCGCGCGCTTCGCGGCCGATTGCAGCGTCGTTCGCCACGGCAGCGCCGCGCTGGTCGAGCTGGCCGAGGCCAAGTTGGCGGGCGAGCGGGTCACGGTCGCCGACGTCCACGCCGCGATCCGCCCGATGGTCGAGGCGGGTCCGGGAATGGACGTGATGGTGCTCGCCTGCACCCACTTTCCGCTGCTCGCCGACGAGATCGCCGCCGCCGCGCCGGGGATCGCGCAGGTCGACGGCGGTTCCGGGATCGCGCGGCGGATCGCGCACCTCACCGCCGGGCAGCCCTGGCCGGAGACGCCGGCGCCGGGCCGAGCCGTCTTCACCAGCGCCCCGCCCACCCTGTTGGCGAGGGCGCTCGGAGCGTTCGGAATCGCGCACGTCGACACCATCTAGTTGCGAGTCGTTCTCAATGGCCTTCGAAGGCCCGCGGCGATATGGGCGCAGCCCATGAATTACGACGCCATTTTCAAGTCGGCGATCGACCGGCTCCACGACGAAGGCCGCTACCGGGTGTTCATCGACATCCTGCGGACCAAGGGGGCCTATCCCAACGCCCACTGCTTCCACGGCCACAACGGGCCCAAGCCGATCACCGTCTGGTGTTCGAACGATTATCTCGGCATGGGCCAGCACCCGGCGGTGATCGAGGCGATGGAAACCGCGCTGCACGAGGTCGGCGCGGGCTCGGGCGGCACCCGCAACATCGGCGGGAACACCCATTTCCATGTCAGGCTCGAGGCCGAGCTCGCCGACCTCCACGGCAAGGAAGCCGCGCTGCTGTTCACCTCGGGTTACGTCTCGAACGAGGCGACGCTCTCGACGCTCGGCAAGCTGCTGCCCGGCTGCGTGATCTTTTCCGACGAATTGAACCACGCCTCGATGATCGCCGGGATAAGAAATTCGGGCTGCGAAAAGCGGGTATTCAATCACAATGACCTCGAGCATCTCGAGCAGCTGCTGATGGAAGAAGCGCCCGGAACGCCGAAGCTGATCGCGTTCGAGAGCGTCTATTCGATGGACGGCGACGTCGCCCCGATCCACGCGCTGTGCGACCTCGCCGACAAATATGGCGCGCTGACCTATCTCGACGAGGTCCACGCGGTCGGCATGTACGGCGCGCGCGGGGGCGGCATTTCGGAACGCGACGACGCGGCCTCGCGGGTGACGATCATCGAGGGGACGCTGGGCAAGGCGTTCGGAGTGATGGGCGGCTATATCGCGGCCGATCGCAACATCGTCGATTGCATCAGGAGCTACGCGCCCGGCTTCATCTTCACCACCTCTCTGTCGCCGGTGCTTGCCGCCGGGGCGCTGGCGGCGGTCCGTCACCTCAAGGCCTCGTCCGAGGAACGCGAGGGGCAGCAGGCGGGGGCGGCGATGCTCAAGGCTAAGCTGCGCGATGCCGGGCTGCCGGTGATGGACAGCGTCACTCACATCGTTCCGCTGCTGGTCGGCTGCCCGGTCAAGGCCAAGCGGATCAGCGACATCCTGCTGGCCGAATACGGACTCTACGTCCAGCCGATCAACTTCCCCACCGTCCCGCGCGGGACCGAGCGGCTGCGCTTCACCCCCGGCCCGGTCCACAGCGAGGCGATGATGGACGAGCTGGTCGGCGCGCTGGTCGAGATCTGGGGCCGGCTCGAAATGGAGCGGGTCGAGGCCGCCTGACACTGGCGAATCCCGCGGCGTTCGCCTAGAGGACCGCCATGCGCATCGCCCTTTCCGCCGACCACGCCGGCTACGACCTCAAGACGCTGCTGCTCGAATGGCTGACCGAGCAGGGGCACGAGATCGTCGATCTCGGCACCAACAGCCATGAGAGCGTCGATTATCCCAAATATGGCGCGGCGCTCGCTGCCGCTCTGGCCGACGGGCGGGCCGAGCGCGGGATCACCGTATGCGGGTCGGGAATCGGGGTCGCCATCGCCGCCAACCGCAACCCCGCCTGCCGCTGCGCGCAGGTCGCCGAGCCGGTCAGCGCGAGTTTCGCCCGGCTGCACAACGACGCCAATGCGATCGCGCTCGGCGCGCGGCTGATCGGGCCCGAGATGGCCAAGGCCTGCGTCACCGCCTTCCTCACCACCGATTTCCTCGGCGGCCGCCACGAGCGGCGCGTCGAGCAGCTTGGAGAATGCTGACCATGGCGACCCTCGCCGAACGTCCCGCCACCGCCGCCAACAGGACCCACGGCTTTTTCACCGCCCGCCTTGCCACAAGCGACCGCGACATCGCCGAGGCGATCGGGCTCGAGCTCGGGCGCCAGCGCGACAAGATCGAGCTGATCGCGTCGGAGAACATCGTGTCGCGCGCGGTGCTCGAGGCGCAGGGCTCGGTGCTGACCAACAAATATGCCGAGGGTTATCCGGGCAAACGCTATTATGGCGGCTGCGAATATGTCGACGTGGTCGAGACGCTTGCGATCGAGCGCGCCAAGCAATTGTTCGGCTGCAACTTCGCCAACGTCCAGCCGAACAGCGGCAGCCAGATGAACCAGGCGGTGTTCCTCGCGTTGCTCCAGCCCGGCGACAAGTTCATGGGGCTCGACCTCAATTCGGGCGGTCACCTGACCCACGGCTCGCCGGTCAACATGAGCGGCAAGTGGTTCCACCCCATCCCCTACGGCGTGCGCGCCGACGACCATCGCATCGACCTCGACGAGGTCGCCGCGATCGCCCGCCGCGAAAAGCCGAAGCTGATCATTGCCGGCGGCACTGCCTATTCGCGCGAATGGGACTTCGAAGGCTACCGCCGGATCGCCGACGAGGTCGGTGCCTACCTGATGGTCGACATGGCGCACTTCTCCGGGCTGGTCGCGGGCGGCGCGCATAGCTCGCCGATCCCCCACGCCCATGTCGTCACCACCACCACCCACAAGAGCCTGCGCGGCCCGCGCGGGGGCATGATCCTGTGGAACGACGACCAGTTCACCAAGCCGCTCAACATGGCGGTATTCCCGGGGCTGCAGGGCGGCCCGCTGATGCACGTCATCGCGGCCAAGGCGGTCGCGTTCAAGGAAGCGCTGACGCCCGA
The DNA here is from genome assembly GCF_040203355.1 of Sphingomonas sp. ASV193. Taxonomy (NCBI): domain Bacteria; kingdom Pseudomonadati; phylum Pseudomonadota; class Alphaproteobacteria; order Sphingomonadales; family Sphingomonadaceae; genus Sphingomonas; species Sphingomonas sp. ASV193. Next base: position 99,858 of record NZ_JBEHBW010000001.1, on the reverse strand, counting down.
GTTCAAGGCCTATGCCGCGCAGATCGTCGCCAACGCCCGCGCGCTCGCCGCCTCGCTGCAGGACACCGGTCTCGACATCGTCTCGGGCGGGACCGACAACCACCTGATGCTGGTCGACCTCCGTCCCAAGGGCGCGAAGGGCAAGCATGCCGAGCATGCGCTCGACCGCGCGTCGATCACCTGCAACAAGAACGGCATCCCGTTCGACCCCGAAAAGCCGTTCGTTACTTCGGGCATCCGGCTCGGCACCCCGGCGGGGACGACCCGCGGGTTCGGCGAGGCCGAGTTCCGCGAGATCGGCGCGATGATCGCCGAAGTGGTCGACGCGCTGGGCAAGAACGGCCCCGACGGCGATGCGCAGGTCGAACAGTCGGTCGGCCGCCGCGTCGGCGAACTGTGCGCGCGCTTCCCGATCTACCCGGACCTGTAGTCGTTGCGCTGCCCGTTCTGCGCCCACGACAATAGCCAGGTAAAGGACAGCCGCCCGAGCGAGGACGGCACCTCGATCCGCCGCCGGCGCGAATGCGCGGGCTGCGGGGCGCGTTTCACCACCTTCGAGCGGGTTCAGCTGCGCGAGCTGACCGTGGTCAAGCGCGACGGCAAGCGCGAGCCGTTCGACCGCGAGAAGCTGCAGCGCGCGATCGGCCATTCGACCCGCAAGCGCGACATCAGCCCCGACCGGATCGACCAGTTCGTCAGCGGGGTGCAGCGCCAGCTCGAGACCAGCGGCGACGAGGTGACCAGCGCGCAGATCGGCGAGGCGGTGATGGCAGGGCTGAAGGCACTTGACCATGTCGCCTACATCCGCTTCGCGAGCATCTACCGCGATTTCTCCGACCCCGCCGACTTCGCCGAGTTCGCCGAGAAGGTCGAGCGCGAGAGCGTGCCGAGCGGGCAGGACAAGCTGTTGTGAGCGTGAGCGCGTCACATCCGGTCATCGTCCTCGTCCGTCCGCAGCTCGGCCAGAACATCGGCAAGGCGGCGCGGGCGATGCTCAATTTCGGACTCACCGAGATGCGCCTCGTCGCCCCGCGCGACGGCTGGCCCAATCCCGAGGCGGGGCCGGCGGCGAGCGGGGCCGACGTCGTGCTCGAGCGCGCGGCGCTGTTCGACACGGTCGAGGCGGCGATCGCAGACTGTTCGCAGGTCTATGCCTCCACCGTGCGTCGCCGCGACCTCGTCATGCCGGTCGTCGGGCCGGAGGCGATGGCGGGCGAGATCCATGGCTCGGCCGGGCGCTCGGCGATCCTGTTCGGGCCCGAGCGCTCGGGGCTTGAAAGCGAGGACGTCGCGCTGGCGAGCAAGATCGTCACCGTTCCGATAAATCCCGAATTCGGCAGCCTCAATCTCGCGCAGGCGGTGATCCTGCTCGCCTACGAATGGTCGCGCGGGCAACCGCTCGCCCAGCCGACGGTCAAGGAGATCGAGCCGCCCGCGCCGATGGCCGAGCTCGACGGGCTGATCGGCCAGTGGAACGAGCAGCTCGACGCGGCGGGCTATTTCTACCCGCCCGAGCGGACCGAGGCGACCAAGGCGACGATCCGCACCATCCTGACCAAGCCGTCATGGTCGAGCCGCGAACTGAAGGCCGTGCGCGGGATGATCCGCCAGATGGCCAACCCGCGCCCGCGCCGGGCCTAGCCGCGCGCCGAGTCGAACGCCTCATATTCGTAGGCGATCGACTGTTCCATCAGCTCTTCCCACACCGCGCGGAGGCGGTCGGCGGGAAGGCCGAGCCGCTCGGCCTCGGCGCGGACCTTGGCGTGGACGTCGTCCTTTCGGGCCTGGTCGCGAACCGTCTCGCGGCTCGGCTTGATCCGCGCGGCGGCGTCCATGTAGCCGAACCGCCGGGCGAGCAGCGCGACCAGCGCGCGGTCGACCGCGTCGACCCCGGCGCGAACGTCGGTCATCGTCTGGCAATCGGCGGGGTCGCGAACGTCGGTCATGCCACGCGCCATGCCCGAGAGCGCGGCGGCTTGCAAAACTTGACCTCCGCGGGCGCAGCGGCTAGGCGCGCGCTTCGCAATTGGCTCCGCACGTCCGGTGAAGCGGTGGCCCTGCCCGATCCCTCGATCGGCGCAGCGCGGGTCCGGGCAGCCATCGACCTTCCCCGGGAAGTGGGATCCGGTTTTCGGACAAGGAGGGTCGACCACAGAACGTAACGCAATTGGAGTGCCATCATGTCGAAGCGCAGCAGCGCCAAGTATAAACTCGATCGCCGCATGGGCGAGAACGTCTTCGGTCGTCCGAAGAGCCCGGTCAATCGCCGCGAATACGGCCCCGGCCAGCATGGCCAGCGCCGCAAGAGCAAGATGAGCGACTTCGGCATCCAGCTTCGCGCCAAGCAGAAGCTGAAGGGCTATTACGGCGACGTTACCGAGAAGCAGTTCAAGGCGACTTACGTCGAAGCCGCGCGGCTGAAGGGCGACACCGGGCAGAAGCTGATCGGCCTGCTCGAGCGCCGGCTCGACGCGGTGGTCTACCGCGCCAAGTTCGCGCCGACGATCTGGGCCGCGCGCCAGCTGGTTAGCCACGGCCACATTCGCGTCAACGGCACCAAGTGCAACATCGCCAGCCGCCGCGTCGCGGTCGGCGACGTGATCGAGCTAGGCCCCAAGGCGCAGGAAATGGCGCTGGTGCTCGAGGCGCAGAGCCTCGCCGAGCGCGACATCCCCGACTATATCGCGGTCGACGGCAACGCGAAGGTCAGCTTCCAGCGCGTCCCGACGCTCGACGAGGTGCCCTATCCGGTGAAGATGGAGCCGAACCTCGTCGTCGAATTCTACTCGCGCTGAGCCTCGCTCGGTTCGAAAATAACGGAAAGGGCGGTCCGCAAGGGCCGCCCTTTTCGATTCGGCCCTTACCTCCGGCCTCGTTTCAGTGGTTGATCGTCCTGTCGAGCAGCGCGCCGATCTTCGTCAGCATCGCCGCACGCGCGTCGCTGTCCTCGAGCTGGTGGTCGAGGTCCTTGAACTCAAGGAAGTCGACCGTCCCGCCCGCCTTTTGCAGCGCGCGATTCATTCGCTGGCTGTGCGCGACCCGCACGTTCGAATCGAGGTCGCCGTGGACCAGCAGCACCGGAGCCTTGATCGCGTCGACATGGGCGATCGGCGATCCTTCGCGGAGCCCGGGGCCGCGCCCGATCTCGGCCTTTGCCAGTTCGGCGTCGGTGAAGCCTTCGGCGTCGCGGCGGAGCGCGCCGAGGTCGGTCACCGGAGCGATCGCCACCACCGCCTTGTAACGCGGGTCGAGCGCTGCCGACTGGAGCGCGGCGTAGCCGCCGTAGGACCAGCCGACGATCGCCATCCGGTCGGGGTCGGCCAGCCCCGACTTGACCGCCCAGTCGGCCGAATCGCGGATGTCGCTCATCGCCAGCTTCCAGTTGCGGAGCGCATTGTCGCCGAGGAACTCCTCGCCATAGCCCGCGGAGCCGCGATAATTGGGCTGGATCACCGTATAGCCCCGCTCGGCGAGGAACTGCGCGAGCCAGTCGAAGCCCCATTCGTCGCGCGAGCTCGGCCCGCCGTGGGGCAGGATCACCACCGGCTGCTTCGCGCTGCCCGCCCCCTTCGATGCCGTGATGTAGGCAGGGATTTGGCGACCGTCGCGCGCCGGGAAGCTGATCGCGCGTTCGGGCGCCAGCGGCACGCCTTCGAGCTCGTCGCGCGCGACCGACAGCATCTTCATCGCGCGGGTGGTGCGGTCGAGCAGGTAATAAGCGCCCGGATCGGTCGCGCTCGACGCGAAGACCAGCAGCCGCTGCCGGTCGCGCGACGCGCCGGCGATGTCGATCAACGGCGCGTCGGGTACCGCCCTGGCCAGCGCCGAGGCCAGCTTCGCCGTATCAGGATCGGTGTAGACGGTGTGCGTCCGGTCGTCGGTATAACGATAGCCGACCACCGGATCGCACGGCCCGAGCGACACCGGGCCGTCGATGTCGACCGCGTCGTTACGCGCGACCAGTTCGCGCTTGTTCGACCCGTCGAGCGGCATCCTGAACAGCGCCGCGCGGCCATCGAGGTGATCGAGGAAATAGAGCGAGTTTGTGCTCCGGTCGATCAATTGCGGCGCGAAATCGTCGTCCTGCGCGGGCAGGTCGAGCCACTGGCGAGAGCCGACGGTGCGATAACGATAGCGGTTCTTTCCGGTAAAATTGCCCTCGCTGTCGGTCAGCCGCTGGATCGTGAAGCGAACGTTGCCGTGACCGTCGGTGAGGTAGTTGTCGATATCGCCGCTGGGCGCCTCGACCTGCCGCGCCTTGAACGGGTCGACCTCGATCCGATCGACGCCGAGCGCATTATGCTCGTCGGCGTAGTTGCGCTCCATCAGCACCGCGCCCGGCGCGTCGGGAAGCCAGTCGATCACCCGCCCGTTTAACTGGTTGAGCGACTGGCTGTCGGGATCGTCGCGGACCGTGAGCGGACGGATCTTGCCCGTCTGCGTGTCGATCAGGACGGTCCGCGACATGGTGATGATCAGCCGATCGTAGTGGATGTTGCCGTCGTACCGGCACAGGATGTGGCGGTTCGTGACGAAGTCGCAGCGGCGGATCGACTCGGGCTTGCCGCTCGACTTGACCAGCATCGTCTGCTTGCCGCTGTCGATATCGAGCAGCGTGGCGACGGTCATGCTGCCGGGGGCGGCGGACAGGAACACCATCCGCTTTCCGTCGGGCGATAGGTCGGCGCTGTAGACCCCTTCGCGCGCCGCGAAACGCGCCGCGGCGTCGGCCAGCGGCATCGGCGCGGACCGGGCCGGCACCCCCGCCAGCGCCGTGAACGCCAGCCACGTCGCGACGAGGCCGAAGGTCGATCTATTCACGCAACGCCTCCCCCGGCCCGACGCCGACCGCGCTCTTAGCGTCAGCGGCCGATTGTGCGTTCGAGCAGCTGGCCGATCTTGGTCAGCATCTCAGCGCGGACGTCGTTGTCCTCGAGCTGGTGGTTGAGCCCCTTGATCTGGAAGAAGTCCGAGGTCCCGCCCGCCGCCTTGATCGCCCGGTCCATGCGGATCGAGTGCGAGATGCGGACATTAGTGTCCATGTCGGCGTGGACCAGCAGCACCGGCGCCTTGATCAGCGAGGCGTGCTGGAGCGGCGAGCCGTCACGCATGTTCTGCCCCTTGCCGATGAAGTCCTTGACGAGGTCGCCGTTGGTGAAGTCGTCCGAATCGTCGCGCAGCCGCGACAGGTCGGTCACCGGGGCGATCGCGACCACCGCCTTGTACTTCTGCGGGGTCGTCACCGCCGACTGGAGCGCGGCATAGCCGCCGTACGACCAGCCGACGATCGCGAGCCGGTTCGGATCGGCGATGCCCTGCTTGACCAGGTAGTCGGCCGACGCGCCGATATCGGAAATGGCGAGCTTCCAGTTCTTGAACGCGTTCTCGCCGAGGAACTGGTCGCCGTAGCCCGCCGACCCGCGGTAGTTCGGCTGGATTACCGCATAGCCCTGCGAGGCGAGGAACTGGCTCAGCCAGTCGAAGCCGAGCTGGTCGCGGGCGCTGGGACCGCCGTGGGGGAGCACGATCGCCGGTCCGTTCGGCGCGCGCCCGGCCGGGAGCGTCAGATAGCCCGGGATCACGTGACCGTCGGCGGTCGGGATGTCGACCCGCTTCATGGTCGCCAGCGGAACGTTGTTCAGCGCATCGTCGTATCCGAGGACGAAGTCGAGCTTCTTGGCCTGCCGGTCGAAGATATAGTAGCCGCCGGGATCGTCGGTCGCCCCGGCATAGACGAGGAACTTGCTGCCGTCGCGCGACTTCGACGACAGGTCGATCATCGGCTCGTCGGGTAACGCGCGCCCGAGCATTGCGCGAAGGTCGGTGTAATCCTTGTCGAAATAGACCGCCTGGCCGGCGTCAGAGGTGTAGGAATAGCCGATCACCGGCTCGCCGCGCTTGAGCCGGATGACCCCGTCGATGTCGTAGTTGGGATTGCTGGCGATCGTCACCGGTTGCGACGACCCGTCCATCGTCTGCCGCAGCAGGATGTCGCGGCCGTCCTTCTTGGTCATCAGGTAGACCTGGTTGCCGTCGACCGCGACCGGATAGCTGCCGGTCTCCTGCGCCGGGTCGTAGGTCGCCAGCGGGCGCCAGTCGCTCGCGCCGCTCGGGCGATATTCGAAGGCCGTCGCGCCCATGATCTTGCCGGTGTTCGTATATTGGGTGCGGCCCCGGACGCGAGGAACGCCATCCTTATCCGTCATGACATCGTCCAGCTGCGGATCGGCAGCGACAAGGGTCGATACTTTCATCGAATCGAGCATGATGCGGTCGATACCGACCGCTACTGCCGAGGTGTTCCCTTGGACGAGCAGAGCCCGATTCTTGTCGAGCTCGTAATTGCGCGCCATCAAAACGGAGGCCGGCCCGGTCTGGCCGTAGGCGATCACCTGGCCGTCGTTGGAACGCGGCGTTGCGGCCGTATCCATGTTGTAAGGCGCGCCGAGCTGACGAACCGTCTTGCTCCGGATGTTAATCGCAACGACCCGGTGCGGGGTGAATATCGCGTTATAGAACTTCACTTCGCCATAGACGTCGCAGACGATCCAGTCCTCGCTGGCGAATTCGCAATAGCGAATCTGATCGGGGTTGGCGTTCGTCGCGATGATGTCGGTGATCTGCTTCGACTTGACGTCGAGCACCCGCACGACATTCGCGCGGCCGGTCCCGGCGGCGATGAACACGACCTTGTCCCCGTCGGGCGACAGATCGGGCGACGAAGTCGAAGGCCGCGCGCCGAACAGCTTTGCAGCAAGGGGCAGCGGGAGCGGCGCGGCGATCGCCGACATGGCGGTCGTCACCGCCAGCGCAGCGACGGTCAAACGGCACGCGCGCGCAATTCGGCCTGAACGGCCGGCCAACATCTCGGTCATCGAAAAAAATCCCCCACTCAAAGCCATCTACATTCGGCAGCGCCATGCTCGTCAAAATGCGTGAAAATGCAAGCCCTACTTGGCGCGGCAAATCGAGGCTGTTAGCGCGCCCAGGATGACGACGCCCCCGCTTCCCGAATGGTCGCCGCACGAGGCGGTGTGGATCGGCTTTCCGAGCCATGCCGAGCTGTGGGAGGACGACCTCGTCCCCGCGCAGCGCGAAGTCGCCGCGTTCGCCACCGCGGTCCATGCCGACGGGGCGGGCGAGGAGGTGCGGCTGGTCGCGGCGAGCGAGGAGGCGGCCGAGGCGGCGCGGACGCTCGCCCCCTTCGCGACGGTGATCGTCGAGCGGTTCGGCGACATCTGGTTCCGCGATACCGGGCCGATCGTGGTCGGCGGCGCGGCCGAGCGACGCGCGCAGGGGTTCGGCTTCAACGGCTGGGGCGGCAAGTACGACCTCGACGGCGACGACGGCATCGGCGCGCGGCTCGCCGCCTCGGCCGACCTGCCCTATGCCAGGGCCGACTGGATCCTCGAGGGCGGCGCGATCGACGGCGACGGCAGCGGCACCTTCGTGACGACCGAGCAATGCCTGCTCAACCCCAATCGCAACCCGGGGTTCGACAAGGAGGAGGTCGAGGAACGGCTCGCCCGCGACCTCGGCGCCGCCCGCGTCGTGTGGCTCGGCGACGGGCTCGAGAACGACCATACCGACGGCCACGTCGACAATCTCGCCCGGTTCGTCGCGCCCGGGGTCGTCGCGATCCCCGAGGCCGAGCCCGACGATCCCAACGCCGAGGTCTATGCCGACGCCGCCGAGAAGCTGCTCGACGCCGAGTTCGAAGTCGTCGCCATACCCTCCCCCGGCCGGGTCGAGCGCGACGGCGAGGTCATTCCCGCGAGCTATATGAACTTCTACATCGGCAACGCCGCGGTGGTCGTGCCGCAATATGGCGCGGCCAACGATGCCGCGGCGGTCGAGCGGCTGCAGGAGCTGTTTCCCGGCCGCCGCGTGATCGGGCTTCGCGCCGACCATGTACTGACCGGCGGCGGGAGTTTCCATTGCATCAGCCAGCAGGTACCAGCATGACCGGACAAAGCGCATGAGCAAGATCACCGTCGCCGCGCTCCAGCTCGCCTTCGGCGAGGACACCGCCGCCAACATCGCCGCCGTGTCCGACCTCGTCCGCGAGGCGGCGGGCAAGGGCGCTGAAGTCATCCTGCCGCCCGAGCTGTTCGAAGGCCCCTATTTCTGCCGGGTCGAGGACGAGGGCCTGTTCGCGACTGCCCGTCCGACCGCCGAGCATCCGAGCGTGCTGGCGATGCAGGCGCTCGCCGCCGAGCTTAAGGTCACCATCCCGACCAGCTATTTCGAGGTCGATGGCCCTCATTATTACAACAGCCTGGCGATGATCGGGCCCGACGGCCGGCTGATGGGCACGTATCGCAAGAGCCACATTCCCGACGGCCCGGGGTATGAGGAGAAATTCTATTTCCGCCCCGGCAACACCGGCTTCAAGGTGTGGCCCGGCCCCAACCGCACCACGCTCGGCGTCGGGGTGTGCTGGGACCAATGGTATCCGGAGGTCGCGCGCGCGCTGATGCTGATGGGCTCGGACATCCTGTTCTACCCGACCGCGATCGGGACCGAGCCGCACGACCCCGATCTCGACACGTCGCGGCTGTGGCGGCGGGCGATGATCGGCCACGCGGTCAGCAACGTCGTCCCGGTCGTCGCCGCCAACCGCATCGGCACCGAGGGCGGGCAGCGCTTTTACGGCCACAGTTTCATCTGCGACGAGCGCGGGGACCTGCTCGCGGAATTCGGTGCGGACGAGACCGGCGTGCTGGTGGCGACGCTCGACCTCGCCGCCTCGACCCGCCACCGCGCTGCCTTCGGCTTCTTTCGCGATCGCCGGCCCGAGCTATACGGGCGGCTGGTTCAGGACGTCTGATCGATCCAGCCCGGCACTGGCATCGCCGAGGCCTCGGCAAGGTCGATCCGGCGGCGGACCAGCGCCCATTTGTCGCCGTCGACCAGAACTTCGGGTGTCAGCGGGCGGCTGTTGTAGCCGCTCGACATCGCCGCGCCATAGGCGCCCGCGGTGCGGAAGATCATCAGCTCACCGGGTGCCATCCGGTCAGTTTCGCGCGCGGTCGCGAAGGTGTCGCCGCTCTCGCACACCGGGCCGACGAGATTGATCGTCTCGCGCGCGCCGCTCGGCCGAACCGCCTCGACATGGTGGTAGGCGTCGTAGAGCGCGGGGCGCATCAGGTCGTTCATCGCCGCGTCGACGATCACCCACGGGTGGTGCTCGCCCGGCTTGACCCGCACCACGCGCGACAGCAGCACCCCGGCGTTGCCGCTGATCAGCCGCCCCGGCTCGAACGCCAGCCGGATGTTCCAATCCCGGGTCACCCGCGCCACCATCGCGCCATAGGCCTCGGGGCTCGGCGGCTCGGGCTGTCCCGGGCCGTAGGGCACGCCGAGCCCGCCACCCAGATCGGCGAGCTTGAGGTCGAACCCGTCGCCGCGCAGCGCCGCGACCAGTTCGCCCAATCGCACGAACGCCTTTTCGAGCGGGTCGAGCCGGGTCAGCTGGCTGCCGATGTGGACCGTCACCCCGGTCATCTCGATCCCCGGCAGGTCGCGCGCGGCGCGGAACGCCTCGATCGCCTGCGCGGCGGGGATGCCGAACTTGTTGTCGGCATTGCCGGTGGTGATCTTGGCATGGGTCCCGGCATCGACGTCGGGGTTGAGCCGGAAGGCGGCGCGCGCGGTGCGCCCGGCGGCGACCGCGACCGCCGAGAGCATCCGGGCCTCCTCGACCGATTCCATGTTGAACTGGAGCACGTCGCCGGCCAGCGCCTCGGCCATCTCGTCGGCGTCCTTGCCGACGCCAGAAAAGAGGATCGACGAGGGCGGCATCCCCGCCTCGCGCGCGCGGCGATATTCGCCGATCGACACGATGTCGCCGCCAAGCCCCTCGCGCGCCAGCGTCGCCAGCACCGCCGGGTTGGGATTGGCCTTGACTGCGAAGGCGATCAGCGGGTCGTCGAGCGCCGCCAGCGCCTCCTTCATCACCCGCGCGTGGCGGCGCAGAGTCGCGGCCGAATAGACGTAGACCGGGGTGCCGACTTCCTCGGCGATCGTTTCGAGCGCCACCTGCTCGCACGCGAGCGCCCCGTCTTTCAGGTTGAAATAGTCCATCAGTCCTCGCGGGTCGCCATCGCGGCGTGAAACACGGCTTCGAACATCGCGGCGTCGAGCCGCCTGGTGTTCTGGTTGTAGCGGCTGCAGTGATAGCTATCGAACAATCGCCGACCGTCGGGCAAGCTATGCACCGCGCCATGCGCGAACTTGGCGCGCGACAGCGGCATCCCGAACGCGCGGCACAGGCTGTCGTGCGCGACCTTGCCGAGCGCGACGAAGCTGGTCAGCCGCTCCAAGCCGGCGATCGCCTCCATCAGGAAAGGGCGGCAATTGGCTTCTTCGGCGGGCAGCGTCTTGTTCTGCGGCGGCAGGCACTTGACCGCGTTGAGGATGACTGCGCCGCGAAGCCGCAGCCCGTCGCCCGGATCGGCGCCATATTCGCCCTCCGACAGCCCGAACTTGCCAAGCGTCGCATAGAGCAGGTCGCCCGCATAGTCGCCGGTGAACGGCCGCCCGGTGCGATTGGCACCATGCTTGCCCGGGGCCAGCCCGACGATCGCCAGCCACGCCTGCGGGTCGCCGAACGCGGGCACCGGCGCGTTCCACCAGTCGGGATGCTCGGCGCGGCACGCCATGCGGAAATCGACCAGCCGCGGGCAAAGCGGGCAATCGCGCGGGGCTTCCGCCGAGGGCACGGGACTGGCGGTCAGCATGCCGCTGCTCTAGTCGACGCAGCGTGAACGCCGCAATCCATGTCTACGCCGTCGCGCTCGGGTCGAACCGGCCCGATGGGCGTCACGGGTCGCCGGCGCAGGTGGTCGCCGCCGCGATCGCGCGGCTCGATGCAAAGTTCACCCTGTTCGACGCTTCCGCGATCATCGCCACCCCCGCCGAGGGCGGCGCGGGGCGCGAATTCGCCAATGCCGTCGCGCTGGTCGAAAGCGACCTTGCACCCCCGGCGATGCTCGCGGCGCTGAAGGCGATCGAGCGCGAATTCGGGCGGCGCCCCGGCAGGCGGTGGGGGCCGCGTGTGCTCGATCTCGACCTCGCGCTGTGGAGCGGCGGTCGGTTCGCCTCGCGCCGCCTGGCGATTCCGCACCCGCGGCTCGCCGAGCGCGGCTTCGTGCTGGCGCCGCTGGCGACGATCGCCCCGAACTGGAGGACCGGCGCCCACGCCGTCCGCCACCTCGCGGCGCGGCTTGGCAAGGCGCGGCCGCTTCGGTAACGGGGCGCATCCCGTGCCACGGGGGCCGTTAGCTCAGTCGGTAGAGCAACTGACTTTTAATCAGTAGGTCGCTGGTTCGAACCCAGCACGGCTCACCATCCCGCCGGTTCGCAACCGGATCGGCCCCGCCGTCAACCTTCCGGTTACATTCGCCGCCTAGATTGACGAGCGTGGACCATCCTGAACGGGAATCTGGCGTGAACGAGCAACAGGTCGAAACGACGATCTACTCCTTTTCGCAAGAGCCGCCCGCGCCCGACAACCGGCGCGAGAGCGAGCGTCACCTGACCCTGTTCCGGGTCGGGTCGATGACCGTCGGCGGGCATCGCGAGCTATGCCTGATCAAGAATATCTCGGCCGGGGGCATGAAATTGCGAGTCTACAGCCCGGTCGACCCCGGCGAGACGCTGACCATCGAGCTCAAGTGCGGCCAGCCGATCGCGGGCAAGGTGATCTGGGCCGATTCCGACAGTGTCGGCGTTGCCTTCGACGAGCCGATCGACGTCATCGAGCTGCTGTCCGCCTCGATGAACGGACCCAAGCCGCGGATGCCGCGAATCGCGACCTCGACCTTCGCCACGGTGCGCGAGGGCGCCAGCGTCTACCGCTTCAGGGCGTGCGACATCTCGCAGGGCGGGATGAAGCTCCAGTCCGAGACGGTGCTGCCGCCGAACAGCGACATCGTCGTCACCATGAGCGGGCTCGAGCCGCTTCCGGGCGTGGTTCGCTGGTGCGCCGACGGCTTCGTCGGGATTACCTTCAACCGGCTGATTCCGCTCGCCGAACTGGTCGACTGGTTGCAGGCGCAGCGCGCATCGCAGGCGGCCTGACCCTTCAGTCTTCGGGGACGATCGGCTGGTGGCGCATCACGCTGTTGGCCCACTGGCGCTCGTCGGGCGACAGCTTGGCGACGTGGAGGCCGGGCCGGCGGAAGCTCGGCTGGACCCGCGATCGTGGTGCGGGGACATGCCGGAGCAGCGTGGCGGGCGAGAGCGATCGTTCGAACGCGAGCCCCGCGCGCTTGCCCTCGGTCCACACCACCGTCCCCGGCATTTCGAGGTCGCCGCGCCGAAACACGACGGCGGCGCCTTCGACCGGCAGCTTGTCGCCCTCGACCAGCGCGCCTTCGGCCGACAGGTTGCGCAGCTTGACCGGATGCCGGACGCTCGACGCCTCGACCGTCGCCTGCATCAACACGTTCGACCGCCGATCGCGGCGATTCTGACAGGAAGGGCTTTCGTCCATCATGGGGGATGTAGACGAACCGGGTTAAGCATCGTTTAAGGGGGCGATGCGCCTGTCCGTCCTGCTCCGCCCCGCGTCGATCTTCGCGGTGCTCGTCGTGATCGTCCTCGCGGGCTTGCTCGGGGGACCGGGCACCCCGGTCGACACGGCGTTGGTGCGCGGGTTCGAACATTGGCGGCTCGCGCACCCGGGGCCGACCCAGGCGATGATCTGGCTGACCCTCGTCGGCGGCGCCCCGCTGAGTCTCTCCGCGCTGGCGATCGGGGCGATGGCGCTGTGGTTCCGGGCCAAGCCGCGCTGGGCGGGCGCGCTGGTCGCCGCCGGGCTCGGCGAGCGGGTGGCGGTCGAGATATTGAAGCGAATCGTCAACCGCCCGCGCCCGCAGTTCGACCCGCACCCGGTGGCGACCTACAGCCAGAGCTTTCCCAGCGCCCACGCCGCCAATTCGATGACTGCGCTGCTGTTGGTCGCGCTATTGGTCGTCGCACCGTCGAAGCGAGGTCCGGCGGTCGTGGCGGCGGTCGCGACATCGTTGCTGATCGGGCTCAGCCGGATCTACCTCGGCGTCCACTGGCCGAGCGACGTGCTCGCCGGCTGGGCGATCGGGATCCTCGTCGCCACGCTTGCGGTCGTCGTCGGTGCGCGCGCGTCAGCCGCGGCGGAAGAGGAGCATGAGGTTGTGGGCGGGCATCGCGCGCCGCTCGACCAGCGCTAGGCCCCGCTCGGCGGCGAGGCCGGCGAACCACTCGACCTCGCGCAGCCCCCAGCGCGAATCGCGTTCCCTGAGCGACTGGTCGAACGCGCGGTTGGACGCAGCCGGTGCGACGTCGCGTTCGAGCCACGGTCCGTAGAGGATGAGCGGCGCGCCCGCCGGCAGGGCTCGCGCCGCGCCGCCCACTAGCGCGAACGACGCCTCGACCGGGCTGATGTGGACCATGTTGACGTTGAGCACCGCGTCGGCCCGCTCGACCGGCCATGCTTCGGTCACGTCGAGCGCGAGCGGCGGGCGGAGGTTGGCCGGGCCGCCCGTCGCCCACGCCGCGATCGAGGCGAGCGCGAGCGGGTCAGGATCGCTCGGTTGCCAGTCGAGGGCCGGGAAGCGGCGCGCGAACGCCAGCGCATGCTCGCCCGTCCCGCTCGCGATTTCTAGCACCACCCCGCTTGGCGGCAGCCACTGCGCGAGGGTGTCGCCGATCGGCGCGACGTTCCGCGCCGCCGCGGGGGCCGCGCGTCGTTCGCCCGGCGCCAAGTCGCCGACGTTATAGGGTGGAAAGCTCGGTTCGCTCACCGCGCCGCCGGACCGGCGGGAAGCGTCTCGGCTTGTTCCTCGCCGGCGTCGATCCGGCGGATTCGCAGCGCCATCTCGATCCGCGTCCCCGACACCAGCCCGATCGCGAAGCAGAGCAGCGCGTCGGCGACCAGTAGTGCGTGGCCGCTGAGATGGCCCGCCGCATCGGGTGACACGCCCGAATATTGGCGCACCAGCGCGCGCACGAAGATGATTCCGAGCAACAGCAGCATCGCCGCGGGCGACATCCGCTGCATCAGTCGGCCCGTCCCCGGGGCGCGCCAGATGTGGATCATCCGTCCGCGCTGCCACCCGACCGCCCCGCCGACGAGGACCGCGAGCGCGCAGGCCAGCCCGCCGACGAGCCCCGGCGGATTGGCGACCAGGCTGGCGATGCCGACCGCGACGAGGATCGCCGGGACGACCCACAGCGCGCCCGATCGAAGGGGGCGGGCGCGGTTCATCGTCCGCAGCCGAAGCGCCATGACGAGCACGAAGATGGCGAACGGGAGGACCGTCGGGAGGATCGACTTGTCCATGCCTCAGCCCCCGCCGACGTTCGCCCCCGCCCCGCTGTCGGCCCCGTCGGGCGCGGGCGTCCGGTAGGCGAGGATCGGCTTGCGCGCCGCCAGCGTCTCGTCGAGGCGGCGGCGCGGCGCATGGACCGGAGCGGCCTTGAGCGTCTCGTCTCCCGCCCGTGCGCGCGTCGCGATCGAACGGAGCGCGGCGATGAACTGGTCGAGGTTGGCCTTCGACTCGGTCTCGGTCGGCTCGATCAGCATCGCGCCGTGGACGACCAGCGGGAAATACATGGTCATCGGGTGAAAGCCCTCGTCGATCAGCGCCTTGGCGACGTCGAGCGTGGAGAAGCCCTCGGCGAATCCCTTATCGCTGAAGATCGCCTCGTGCATGCACGGCCCGCTGAACACGAACGGCGCGTCGAGCACGCCGTCGAGGCTGCGCAGGATATAGTTGGCGTTGAGCACCGCGTCCTCGGCGACCTGCTTGAGGCCGTCGGCGCCGTGGCTGAGGATATAGGTCAGCGCGCGGGTGAACATGCCCATCTGACCGTGGAAGGCGGTCATCCGCCCGAAGCTTTGCATTTTTCCGCCGAAATGCTCGGCGGAGAAGGCGTCGGCATCCTCCTCCTCGACCAGGTGAACGACCCCGTCGGCGGTGCGCGCGGTGTAGGGCAACGGGCCGAACGGGCTCAGCGCCTCGGACAGCACCACCGGCCCCGACCCCGGCCCGCCGCCGCCGTGCGGGGTGGAAAAGGTCTTATGCAGGTTGATGTGCATCGCGTCGACGCCGAGGTCGCCGGGGCGGACCTTGCCGACGATCGCGTTGAAGTTCGCGCCGTCGCAATAGACGAAGCCGCCGGCGGCGTGGACCGCGTCGCTGATCGCCTTCATCTCGGGCTCGAACAGCCCGCAGGTGTTGGGGTTGGTGATCATTACCGCCGCGATGTCGGGGCCGAGCCGCGCCTTAAGCGCGTCGAGATCGACCCGGCCTTCCTTCGTCGCCGGGATATTCTCGACCCGGTAGCCGGCGAAGGCGGCGGTGGCGGGGTTGGTGCCGTGCGCGCTTTCGGGCACCAGCACGACCTGCCGCGCGTCGCCCCGCGCCTCGAGCGCGGCGCGGATGCAGAGGATTCCGCATAGCTCGCCATGCGCGCCCGCCTTCGGGCTCATCGCGACGCCATGCATCCCGGTCAGCGCGATCAGCCAGTGGGCGAGTTCGTTGATGACCTCGAGCGCGCCCTGGATCGTCTCGCGCGGGGCGAGCGGGTGGACGTCGGCGAAGCCCGGCATCCGCGCGACCTTCTCGTTGAGGCGCGGGTTGTGCTTCATCGTGCACGAGCCGAGCGGGAACAGCCCGAGGTCGATCGCGTAATTCTGCCGCGACAGCCGGGTGTAATGCCGCACGGTTTCGGGTTCGGTCAGCCCGGGGAGGTCGATGCCGCCACGCTCCAGCCCGCCTAGGCGGCTCGAACCGTCCTTGGGCTCGGGCAGGTCGACCCCGCTCCGCTCGCGGCTGCCGATCTCGAACAGCAGCCTCTCCTCGAGCATCAGCGCGCGATTGCCGGTGACGGTCGCCGCCCCGGCGCTCCCCTGCCCCTCGCCCATGCTGGGCTTCCAGCCCGACGCGTTGATCTCATTCATCGAACCGCCTCCGCCAGCGCGCCCTCGAGCGCGTCGATATCCTCGTCGCCGACCGTCTCGGTCACCGCGACCACCAGCCCGTTCTTGAGCGATTCGACCCCGGGGTAGAGCCGCCCGAGCGACACCCCGCCGAGCACGCCCTTCGCGACCATCGCGTGGACCGCGGGCCGCGCCTCGACCGGAAGCTCGAGCGTGAATTCGTTGAAGAAAGCGTCGTTGACCAGCCGCACGTCGGGGATCGCCGCCAGCCGCTCGGCCACCTCGACCGCGCGCGCGTGATTGAGCTTCGCCAGCCGGGTCAGCCCCGCCTCGCCGAGCAGCGTCAAGTGCACCGAGAAGGCGAGCGCGCACAGCCCGCTGTTGGTGCAGATGTTGCTGGTCGCCTTTTCGCGGCGGATATGCTGCTCGCGGGTCGACAGCGTCAGCACGAAGCCGCGCTTGCCCTCGGTATCGACCGTCTCGCCCGCAAGCCGCCCGGGCATCTGCCGGACATATTTTTCGCGGGTCGCGAACAGGCCCACGTAAGGTCCACCGAACTGCAGCCCGACGCCGATCGACTGGCCCTCGCCGACGACGATGTCGGCGCCCATCTCGCCCGGCGCCTTAATGAGCCCGAGCGCGACCGGCTCGGTCACCACCGCGACCAGCAGCGCGCCCTTGGCATGCGCCGCCTCGGCGATCGGGGCGAGGTCGCCAATCCGGCCGAGGATGTCGGGATACTGGACGACGACGCAACTCGTCTCGCCGTCGATCGCCGCGATCAGCGTCTCGGCGTCGGTCGCCGCGTCGAGCGTCGGCAGCCGCGTGTCGAGCACATCGCCGGTGAATTTCGCCATCGTCTCGCAGACGCGGACGTAGTGGGGGTGGAGTCCACCCGACAGGATCGCCTTTTTGCGCCGCGTCACGCGTCCGGCCATGCCGATCGCTTCCCAGCAGGCGGTCGAGCCGTCGTACATCGACGCGTTGGCGACGTCGCACCCCAGCAGCCGCGCGACCTGCGTCTGGAACTCGAACAGCATCTGCAGCGTGCCCTGCGCGATCTCGGGCTGGTAGGGCGTGTAGGCAGTCAGGAACTCGCCGCGCTGGATCAGGTGATCGACGCTCGCCGGGACATGGTGGCGATAGGCGCCGCAGCCGAGGAAGAAGGGCGCGTCGGCGGCGGCGAGATTCTTCTTCGACAGCCGCCGCATGTGCCGCTCGACCGCCATCTCGGTCGCGTGGAGCGGCAGCCCGCGCACCGGGCCGTCGAGCCGCGCCTCGGCGGGAACGTCGCGGAACAGCTCGTCGATCGAGCCGGCCCCGATCGTCTCGAGCATCGCCGAGCGGTCGGCATCGGACAGCGGCAGGTAACGCATCAGTCGGCTTTCCTCATCCAGAAGCGCAGGCGGACATAGTCCGCGATGGTGGTGCCGACGCGGTCGGCGACCTGTTCGGCGATGGCCTGCCGCTCGTCCGCCGGGACCCCCGCGCGGTCGAGCCAGCCGGCCCGGAACGTGGTGACCCAGGCGGCTACACCATGGTCGAGCCGGGTCGGGCGCTCGATCAGCCGCGCGTCGACATCGCGAAAGCCCGCCGCCTCGTAGGTCTCGACGAAGTCCTCGACCGACGGATACCAGTTGGCGGCATAGGTCGGCGGACCGTAGCCGCGCGCGACCAGCACGTCGTCGAGCGCCTCGCGCAACCGGGCGAGGTTGCCCTCCCCGCCCATCTCGCCCGCGAACCGCGCCCCGGGCTTGAGCGCGAACCAGATCGCGCGCGCGGCGCGGTCCTTGGCGAGGATCCAGTGAAGCGTGGCATTGCTGAACGCCGCGTCGAACGCCTCGGAAAATTTGAGCTCGGCGGCGTCCATCAGCCGCGCGTCGAGCCCCTTGGCGCGCGCGGCGCCGATCATCGACACGCTGCTGTCGATGCCGACGACCTCGGCCCCGGCCTCGCGGATCTTGAGCGTCAGCGTGCCGTCGCCGCAGCCGATGTCGAGGATATGCTCGCCCGGCCGCGGGTCGAGCAGGTCGAGCGCCGCCTGCCCGAGCGCGGGAACGAACCCGCCGACCCTGGCATAGTCGGCGGCGTCCCACGCGCTGGTCGAGGCGACCGTCTCGATCAAAGCGTCGCGATCCATTCGCGATAGGCGGGCTCGTCCATCAGCCCGTCGAGCTCGGTCGGGTCGGACAGCGTCATCTTGAAGAACCAGCCCTGCCCCTCGGGATCGGTGTTGATCAGCGACGGGTCGTCGCCGAGCGCGGCATTGCCTTCGATCACCTCGCCGCTGGCGGGCGCATAGACGTCGCTCGCCGCCTTGACCGACTCGACCACCGCCGCGTCGCCGCCCTTGGTCAGCGCGCGCCCCGCCTCGGGCACTTCGGCGAAGACGATGTCGCCGAGCGCGTGCTGGGCATGGTCGGAAATGCCGACCGTCGCCTGGTCGCCCTCGACCCTGATCCATTCATGGTCCTTGGTGAAATAGACGCTCATCGGGTCAGACTCCCTTGGGTTTGCGGTGGTAGCGGTGGGGGACGAAGGGCATCGCGGTCACCTCGGCGGTGAACAACCTGCCGCGCTGGCTGAGCTTGAGCTGGCTGCCCGGCGCGGCCATCGCGGCGGGGACATAGGCCATCGCGATCGGCCGGCCGAGCGTCGGCGAATGGCCGCCGCTGGTGACCGTGCCGACGTCGTTCGCCTCGCGGTCGAGCACCGTCGCGCCCTCGCGCACCGGCTGCTTGCCGTCGACCAGCAGACCGACGCGCTTGCTGACCGGCCCGTCCTCGAGTTCCTTCAGGATCCGCGCCGACCCGGCGAAACCGAGCTCGGCGCGCCGACGTTTGCCGATCGCGAAGCCGAGGTCGGCCATCACCGGTGTCGTGTGGGGGTCGAGGTCGTGGCCGTACAGCGGCAAGCCCGCCTCGAGCCGGAGCGAGTCGCGCGCGCCGAGCCCGATCGGCTTGACCCGCGCATCGGCGGCGATCGCGTCGGCGACCGCCGCGACCCGGCTGGCGGGGACCGAGATTTCATAGCCGTCCTCGCCGGTATAACCCGAGCGGCTGATCCACGCGGTCTGGCCGGCGAGTTCGAAGCTGCCACCCTGCATGAAGGCGAGGTCGCCGACACCCGGCGCGAGCGATTCGAGCACCGCCGCCGCCTCGGGTCCCTGAAGCGCCAGCAGCGCCTGTTCCTTCATATGGTCCATCACCACCTCGCGGGGCAGGCGGCGGGCAAACTGGTCGATGTCGGCGGTCTTGGTGGCGCCGTTGACGACGACGTAGAAATGGTCGCCGCGCCGGGTCGCCATCAGATCGTCGAGGATCCCGCCATTCTCGTCGAGCAGCATCGAATAGCGCAGCCGGCCGTCGCCGAGCGCCTTGAAGTCGCCGGGCATCAGCGCCTCGAGCGCCTCGTCGACCCGCGCGCCGTGGAAGGTCAGCTGGCCCATGTGGCTGACGTCGAATAAGCCGGCATGCTCGCGCACCCACAAATGCTCGGCCATGATGCCCTCGTACTGGACCGGCATTTCATAGCCCGCGAACGGCACCATCCGCCCGCCCCTGGCACGGTGCCAGGCGTCGAGCGGGAGCAGCTGGGTGGTCTCGTCAGTCATGGCCGCGCGTCCTCAAAGGGTCCGCCGCTAGCGGGAGCGCCGCCAGCGGATCAATCCGGACCCCCTTCTGTCACGGCGACCTGAGAGCTTTCGCGGGCGAACGACCCGCTTACCCCTTCGGTGGTCCCGGCGGTGAGGCCGGAACGCTTTCCAGAACGTCCACCGGCCCGCGCGGTCCATGTGCCTGAGAGATTCCGGGGGCGGTTGCTCCTTCGGCGCCCCATCGAAGGAGCTCTCCCGCGCGGCCGTCCGGCACCGCCTTGCGGGCGGCGTCGGAGACAGGAGCCGCTGTGGCGGCGCCCGCGATTCGAGTCAACGCGAAGTGTTGGCGGTCGGGGGCTTAACGCGTGGCGTTATATTTGAGCTGGTCCTGCGTCAGCTGGAAGCCGACCAGCTGCTCGAAGGTCGCGCGGGCGACCGCTTCGCGGGTCGTCGGGTCGGCCAGCGGGTCGACCGCGGCATCGGCATCGCCCGCCTTGCGCGGCTGGGCGAGCCGGCGCTGGATGTCGGCGGGCAGCGTCGCGGCGCTGCGCGAGACCCGGCCGGTGGTCTGGAGGTGGACCGAGGCGCGGTCGGCCCCGGCGGGGAATTCGAGCACCGCCTGGCCGACATGCTTGGCCGCGACCGACTCGCCGCCCTGCAGGATGACGTCGAAATAGGGCAGCGCCACGGTGCGCGCGGCGGCACGGTCGCGGCGGTTGGCGACCACGTCGAAGTCGACCGTCGAGACCCAGTCGTTGCCCGACGCGACGCAGCTGGCGCGCAGGTTGGTGATCGTCGCGCTCACGTCGATGGCGCTCGAATCGGTGCTTCCGGCGGGATCGAACAGCGTCACGTCGCCGGTCCCGGCGGGGATTCCGGCCTGCGGGCAGCCGGTGCGGGTGATGATCACGCCGCCGTCGACCAGTTCGCGGCGGTGCGCGCAGGCACTCGAGGCAAGGGCGAGGGCGGCGGCGAGGGCGAGACGAGCGTTCACGAAACGGCAGTTCCTTCTTGCGGGGCGCGCCGTTCATAGGAAGCGCCTTCACTCGCTGCAAGCAATCGCTTACATGGCCGCCATGCTCTCCCCCACCGCCGACGCCCGTCCCCCGCTCAAGCTGCTGATCGCCGCCCCACGCGGGTTCTGCGCCGGGGTCGACCGGGCGATCAAGATCGTCGAGCTCGCGCTCCACCGCTTCGGCCCCCCGGTCTATGTGCGGCACGAGATCGTCCACAACAAATTCGTGGTCGACCGGCTGCGCGGCATGGGCGCGGTGTTCGTCGAGGAACTCGATCAAGTCCCCGACGGGCGCCCGGTGGTGTTTTCCGCCCACGGCGTGCCCAAGGTCGTTCCCGCCGCCGCGCAGGCGCGCGGGCTCGACTATGTCGACGCCACCTGCCCGCTGGTCAGCAAAGTCCATCGCCAGGCGCAGCGGTTGATCGAGGATGGGCGGCATATCGTCTTTATCGGCCACGCCGGCCATCCCGAGGTGGTGGGGACGATGGGGCAGGTCGAGCCGGGGACGATCAGCCTGGTCGAGACGGTCGACGACGTCGCCGCGTTCGACCCGGCGGGCAAGGCGCGACTGGCCTACCTCACCCAGACGACGCTGTCGGTCGACGACACGCGCGAGGTGATCGACGCCCTGAAGGCTCGCTTTCCCGACATCCGCGGGCCCAAGGCCGAGGACATCTGCTACGCCACCTCGAACCGGCAGGCAGCGGTCAAGGCGATCGCCACCGACGCCGACAAGCTGCTGGTGATCGGCGCGCCGAACAGCTCGAACTCGCTTCGCCTTGCCGAGGTCGCCGAGCGGATGAACGTCCCCGCGCGGCTGATCCAGCGCGCCGCCGAGATCGACTGGGACTGGCTCGGCCAGCCCGCGACGCTCGGGCTGACCGCGGGCGCTTCGGCCCCCGAGCTGCTGGTGCGCGAGGTGGTCGACGCGCTGAGCGAGCGGTTCGAGGTCACCGAGGAAGAGACCGAGCACGTCACCGAGGGAATGGTGTTCAAGCTCCCGCGCGAATTGGTCGCCTGACCCCATGGACCTGCCTGAGGTCGAGATTTTCACTGACGGCGCGTGCAAGGGCAATCCCGGCCCGGGCGGCTGGGGCGCGATCCTGCGCGCCGCCGACGGGCGCGAGCGCGAATTGTCGGGGGGCGAATCGCCGACCACCAACAACCGCATGGAACTGATGGCGGCGATCGAGGCGCTCGGCGCGCTGAAGAAGCCGTGCCGCGTCCAGCTCCACACCGACAGCAATTATGTGAAGGACGGGATCACCCGCTGGATTCACGGCTGGCGCAAGAACGGCTGGCGGACCGCCGACAGAAAGCCGGTCAAGAATGCCGAGCTGTGGCAGGCGCTGCTCGCCGCAACCGAACCGCACCGGGTCGAGTGGCACTGGGTCAAGGGCCATAGCGGCCACCCCGAGAACGAGCGCGCCGACGCGCTCGCCTGCGCCGAGGCCGAGCGCCGCCGCTAGCGAAGAGAGGCGCTACGCGCGGGTCGAGCGCGGGGCGAAGTCGGCCGGGTCGATGCCGGCGAGTTCGTCGCCGAGCGGCCGGCCGAGGATTAGCCGCGCCGAGAGCAACGAGGCGGCCGGGGCGGTCTGGATGCCCATTCCCCCCTGCCCCACGCACCAGAAGAAAGCGGGATCGTCGGGGTCGAAACCGAACTTCATGCCCCTGTCGGGCGCGAAGGTCCTGAGGCCCGACCATTTGCGCTCGACCGCCTCGACCGGCCAGTCGAGCGCCTGTTCGAACCGGTCGATCGCGATCGCCACGTCGATTTCCTCGGGCGCCGAGTCGCAAGGGTCGCTGTCGGTCTCGTCGAGCGGGCAGACCCAGACCGAGCGGTCGCCTTCGCCCTTGAAATAGAAGCTCTGGTGAAGGTCGGTGACGAACGGCAGGTCCTTCAGCCCGTCGCGCCCGACGCGGAGCTGAACCACCGTTCGCCGCTTCGGCTGGAGCCCGAGCGGGGCGACCCCGGCGAGCGCGGCGACCGAATCGCCCCACGCCCCCGCGGCATCGACCAGCAGCCGTGCCTCGACCGGCCCGGCGGCAGTCTCGGCCCGCCAGCCGCCCGGGGTCCGCGCGAGCGAGAAGAGCGCGGCGTCGGTCCGCACCGTCCCGCCCTGCCGCCGGACCGCGGCGAGGCAGGCCCCGTGGAGCGCGGCGACCTCGATATCGGCGCAGCTGCGCTCGAGCCACGCGCCGGTCCATTGCGCTCGCATCCCGGGGATGAGCGAGTCGAGGCCGGCGCGGTCGAGGTGGACCGGGCGGTCGTCGCCCGCGAGGTCGCCCGCCTCTTCGAAAGATTCGCCGCTCGGCCCGGTGAGGTGGACCGCGCCGCGCGGACGGAGCAGCGGCACGTCGCTTCCCGGCCAGCGCGAATCGAAAAAGGGCTTCGACAACAGGCTCAGCCGCCGCTCCGGCGTGTCGCCGCCGAGACTCGCCTGCCAGAAGGCGACCGAGCGCCCGGTCGAATGCCGGCCGCACTGCGCCTCGGCCTCGATGATCGCGACCGACCTTTCGCCCGCGAGCCGCGCGCCGAGCGAGGCCCCGGCGATCCCGCCGCCGACAATCAGGACATCATGAAGATCCGCGCTTGCCATGGGCCCCGGTTACGGTTTGCTAAGCGCGGTCGTCTAGGGGCGGATTCATGATGAATCTCACATTATCCGATGCGTTGCTCGCAATATTGTCCGGGCTGCTGCTGTTCGCCGCCTATTGGGACGTCAAGACGCGCACCATCCCCAACTGGCTGACCGCCACCGTCGCGATCGGCGCGCCCTTGTTCTGGGTGCTCGCCGGGGTGCCCTTCTGGCCCGACGCGGCCGAGCGGTTCGCCGCCGCGCTGGTCGTCTTCGGCCTGTTCGCGGCGCTGTTCTACATGGGCGGGATGGGCGGCGGCGACGTCAAGCTGGCCGGGGCGCTGGCGCTGTGGTTCGGGGTGCAGACGACGATCAAGTTCCTCGTCCTCACCTCGCTGGCCGGCGGGGTGGTCAGCATCGCGACGATCGTCTGGCACCGCCGAACCAAGCGCGATGGCGCGCCCGAGGTGCCTTACGGGGTCGCCATCGCGTTCGGCGCCTTGTGGTTACTCGCCCAACGCTTTCTTAACCATTTTGCCTGATCAAGGTCCCATTCGAAGGGGACCCTGAAGGGGAGGCGTAATCGCCATGGACGTCAAGAAAGTCGCGCTTCTGGTTGGAGCGCTGGTCATTGCCATCGTCACGGGTGTGATGGCCAAGAACATGTTCGCGGGAGCCGGGGCCAATTCGGCCGCCGCCGCGCCGGCGGTACCGATGGGACCCAAGGTCCTCGTCGCCCGCAAGCCGCTTCCGGTCGGGACGATCATCGACGCGAGCAGCCTCGCCTTCCAGGAATGGCCCAAGGAACTCGTCCAGGGTGCCTACTACATGGAGGGCAAACCCGATTCGAAGATGGAGCTGCTGGTCGGCACCGTCGTTCGCAACGCCATCACCGCCGGCCAGCCGGTCACGCGGGGATCGCTGGTCGGGCCGAAGGATCGCGGCTTCCTCGCCGCGGCGCTGGGGCCGGGGATGCGCGCCGTCACCGTGCCGGTGACCAAGGTCAGCGGCGTCAGCGGCTTCGTCTTCCCGGGCGACCGGGTCGACCTGGTCTTGACCCAGACCGTCACCGGCAGCGACGGCGGCCAGCCACTCAAGGTGTCCGAGACGATCATCCGCAACCTTCGCGTGCTGGCGACCGACCAGCGTCTCGACGGCAAGGGCGACAGCGGCAAGATGGAAGCCAAGTACAGCGACAACATCACGGTCGAGGCGACTCCGCGGATCGCCGAGAAGATCGAGGTTGCGCAGGCGATGGGTTCGCTCTCGCTCTCGCTGCGCTCGATCGCCGACAACACCACCGACCTGCAGCGCGCCATCGCCTCGGGCGACGTCAAGCTGCCCAAGAACGCCACGCCCGAACAGGAGCGCCAGATGATGCTCCAGTACGCCACGCAGCCGCAGGACAATGGCACCAGCTTTGTCACCGGCGGGGACGTGTCGCGGTTCGGTCGTCGCAGTGCGCCGAGCAACAAGGAGGATCTGATCAAGACCGCCGCCGGTGCGCTCAACAACTTCAGTTCCGCGATCAGCGGCGGCCGCGTCGGCGGTGGCTCGAACGCGGGGGGAATGCCCTCGGGGCCGACGGTTCGCGTCGCCCGCGGCAATGACGTCACTTACGTCCCGGTGGGAGGCCGTTAAGATGAAGCGCAGTCACATGATCCGCCAGGCGACGATCGCCCTGGCGCTGGGCACCGCGAGCGTCACGCTCGTCGCCGCCCCCGCCGTCGCCGCCGGCCAGGCCGCGCGCCCGTCGGAAACGCTCAACATTTCGCAGAGCACCGGCACGATGGTCCGGCTGGCGTCCCCGATGAGCGACGTGTTCGTCGCCAACGACAAGATCGCCGATGTCCAGGTCCGCTCGTCGCGCCAGCTGTACATCTTCGGCAAGTCGTCGGGGGAGACCACGGTCTATGCGACCGACAAGGCCGGGCGGGTGGTCTACGCCGCCAACGTCCGGGTCGGGAACAACCTCGGGTCGGTCGGTGAGATGCTCCATCTCGCGATGCCGGACGCGGCGATCACCGCGACGCCGATGAACGACCTGATGTTGCTGACCGGGACGGTCGCCTCGCCCGACGACGCCGCCGAGGCGGAACGGCTGGTCAAGGCGTACGTCGGCCAGTCGACCAGCGTCGTCAGCCGGCTTCGCACCGCGACCCCGCTGCAAGTGATGCTCAAGGTTCGCGTCGCCGAGGTCAGCCGCTCGATCGGCAAGCAGATCGGCGTCAACCTGCTCAGCCGCGACACCACAGGCGGGTTCAATTTCGGGATCGGCCAGGGTAACCCGGGCACCATCTCGACGACCGGGGCCAAGACCTTCAACGTCGCGGCGGCCGGGACGACGCTGGGCGCGGCGGGCAAGCTTCTCGGGCTCGACATCCTCGGCACGCTCGACCTTGCCGAGCAGGACGGGCTGGTCAGCACGCTGGCCGAGCCGACCCTGACCGCGCTGTCGGGCGAAACCGCCAGCTTCCTCGCCGGCGGCGAATTCCCGATCCCGATCTCGCAGGGCCTCGGCGATGCGATCACCGTCGAGTATAAGCAGTACGGTGTCGGCCTCGCCTTCACCCCGATCGTGCTGGCCGACGGCCACATCTCGATGCGCATCCGCCCCGAGGTGAGCGAACTGTCGTCGTCGGGCGCGATCAAGCTCAACGGCTACGAGGTTCCCGCAATCACCACGCGGCGCACCGAGACGACCGTCGAGCTGGGTTCGGGCCAGAGCATGATGATCTCGGGCCTGCTCAAGAACAGCAACAACAACAACGTCAGCAAGGCGCCGTTCCTCGGCGACCTGCCGGTGCTTGGCGCGCTGTTCCGCTCGACCAAGTATCAGCGCGATGAGACCGAGCTGGTGGTCGTGGTAACCCCCTACCTGGTCCGCCCGGTGTCGGGTCAAATCGCGCTTCCGACCAACGGCTATCGCGCGCCGAGCGACACCCAGCTGACGCTCGAGGGCAAGACCTTCGCCACCAACCCCGGCGGCGTCGCGGCCCGGCCGGCTGCGCCGGTCCCGGTCGCCGCCCTGCCCGCCCCCGGCTTCAGCCAGTGATCCGCGGCTCGAGAAAGGATAAGCCCATGAACCGTCATCTCGTCCTGCTCGCGCTCGCCACCGGCATCGCCGGCTGCACCGCGAGCCCGCACAACCCGCAGCTCGGCGTCGAAAGCGTCAACGTCCCGGTGGTGACCCGCCAGGACTATGCACTCGATCTCGCCGCGCCCGACGGCAACCTGACCCCGACCGCCGCCGCGCAACTCGACGGCTGGTTCCGCTCGATGCAGCTCGGTTACGGCGACAGCGTGTTCGTCGACGGCACCTACGCCGACGGCGCGCGGCTCGACGTCGCGCGGATCGCGGGCAATTACGGCATCCTCGTCGCGCGCGGCGCGCCGGTCACCGCCGGCACGGTCGCGCCCGGCGCGGTCCGCGTGGTCGTCTCGCGCACCCAGGCGTCGGTGCCCGGCTGCCCCAACTGGCGCGAGGCGGCGACGCCGACGTGGCAGAACAAGCAGACCAGCAATTACGGCTGCGCGGTCAACAGCAACCTGGCGATGATGGTCGCCGATCCGAACGACCTCGTCCACGGCCGCGAAGGCAATGATCTTGGCAACAACGTCGCCGGCAACAAGGCGATCGACCTGTACCGCGCCACGCCGCCCAGCGGCACCAAGGGGCTGCAGGACATCTCCACGAAAGGGAAGTGACGATGAACGCTCCGTTTCAAGCGCGTGCTGGCCTGCGCGATCCGTTCACGGCCTTCGTGTGTGACGATGCCACCGCCGACATGCTCCGGCCGGTCGCGGTCGAGCATGGCTGGTCGCCGGAAAAGGTCAACAAGGGCGGGCTGCGCAACGCGGTCCAGTCGCTGTCGGTCTCGGCCAGCCCGAACATCCTGTTCGTCGACCTGAGCGAAAGCGCCGACCCGCTGAACGACATCAACGCGCTCGCCGAGGTGTGCGAGCCGGGGACGATCGTGATCGCCGCCGGCCAGGTCAACGACGTCCGCCTCTACCGCGACCTCGTCGCCAGCGGCATCCACGACTATCTGCTGAAGCCCTTCACGGTCGACCAGCTGCGCGACACGTTCGCGCATGCCCAGGCGATCCTGTCGGGGCCGCGCGGCGAGGCGGCGGCCGACAAGCCGCACGTGATGACCACGGTGATCGGGGTTCGCGGCGGGGTCGGCGCGTCGACCATCGCCACCAGCCTCGCCTGGCTGCTCGGCGAAAAGGCGCATCGCTCGACCGCGCTGCTCGACCTCGACGTCCACTTCGGGACCGGCGCGCTCGCGCTCGACCTCGAGCCGGGCCGCGGGCTGACCGACGCGATCGAGAACCCGAGCCGCATCGACGGGCTGTTCATCGAGCGCGCGATGGTTCGCGCCAACGAGCGCCTCAGCGTGCTGTCGGCCGAAGCGCCGATCCACCAGCCGCTGATCACCGACGGCACCGCCTTCTTCCAGCTCCAGGAAGAGATGAAGAACGCGTTCGAATCGACCGTGATCGACCTGCCGCGCCACATGCTGATCCAGTATCCGCACATGGTCCACGACGCGCATGTCGCGGTAGTGGTGAGCGAGCTGACGCTGGCCGCGACCCGCGACACGATCCGGGTGCTGGCGTGGCTCAAGTCGAACGCGCCGCAGACCAAGGTGCTGGTGCTCGCCAATCGCCTGCCCTCGGGCGGGGCGCTGGAGATCAGCCGCAAGGACTTCGAGCAGTCGATCGAGCGCGGGGTCGACATCGTCTTCCCCGACGACGGCAAGAGCGCGGCGCAGGCCGCCAAGCTCGGCAAGCCGCTGGCCGAAGTCGCCACCGGCAAGCTCGCCCAGCCGTTTACCCAGCTGACCAACATGGTGCTCAGTCATGCCAGCGAGGACGGGTCCGAGGTCGAGACCAAGGGCGCGGCGGCAAGCAAGTCGGTGATGAGCGGGCTCAAGTCGATGCTCGCCAAGAAGGCGGCGTAACCAAGCCGGAAAGGCCGGGCGCGCGAAACGCGCGTCCGCGCCCGACCCGGGATCGAGGGACGAGACGATGCTATTGATGCTGATGGTGGTCGGCGGCCTTGGAACGCTGGCGCTGCTGTTCTTCGCGATGAGCGGGCCGAGCGCGTCGAAAGCGCTCAAGCGGCGTATGGAAAGCGTCAAGGAACGCCATGCCGACGGCGTGCTCGCCGCCTCTGCCCAAGCGCAGATCCGCAAGCTGATGGCCGCGCGCAACAGCCGGGTCGAAGGCTTCGCCTCGACGATCATGCCCAACCCGGCGCTGATGCGCAAACGGCTCGAGCAGACCGGCAAGGACATCACGCTCGGCAAGTACATGGGCATCTCGCTCGGCGTCGCGGGCTTCGTCATGGCGCTGCTGATGTTCAAGGGCGCGCCGCTGTTGCTCGGGCTGTTCGCCGGCCTGTTCGCGGGGATCGGCCTGCCGCATTTCGTCGTCGGCAAGATGATCGCCAAGCGGATCAAGCTGTTCAACGCCAACTTCCCCGACGCGATCGACCTGATGGTTCGCGGGCTCCGTTCGGGCCTTCCGATCTCGGAGACGATGACCATCGTCGCGACCGAGATCCCCGACCCGGTCGGCGGTGAATTCCGCGCCGTGTCGGACAAGATGAAGATCGGCCGGACGATGGAAGCCGCGCTCCAGGAAACCTCGGACCGGCTCGGCACCGCCGAATTCCAGTTCTTCGTCATCACGCTGGCGATCCAGCGCGAAACCGGCGGCAACCTGGCCGAGACGCTGTCGAACCTGTCCGACGTGCTTCGCAAGCGCGCGCAGATGAAGCTGAAGATCCGCGCGATGAGCTCGGAAGCCAAGGCCTCGGCGATGATCGTCGGCGCTCTGCCCTTCATCGTCTTCACGCTCGTCTACCTGATGAACCCGACCTACATGGGCAAATTCTTCATCGACCAGCGGCTGATCGTCGCCGGCCTTGGCGGGCTGTGCTGGATGAGCATCGGCGTGTTCATCATGGCCAAGATGGTCAACTTCGAGATCTAGGGGCGATTGGGACCATGGAAAATCATCCGACCCTGCTCGGTTTCGACGTCATCTGGATCGCGACCATGCTGTCGGCGATGGCGACCTTCGCGGTGATGATCGCGATCTATGCCGCGACGACCGTCAAGGACCCGATGGCGCGCCGCGTGAAGGCGCTCAACGACCGGCGCGAACAGCTCAAGGCGGGGATCGTCGCCTCGACCAACAAGCGCAAGAAGCTGACCAACAAGAACGTCGCCGCCGACCGGGTGCGCGGCATCCTGTCCAGCTTCAAGATGCTTCAGGACGACCAGATCAAGAAGACGCAGATCCGCCTGATGCAGGCGGGCGTGCGGTCCAAGGACCTGGCCTTCTTCGTCATCTTCGCGCGCTTCGTCACGCCGATCGTGCTCGGTACCGCGGCGATCGTGCTGATCTACGTCGTCGACTATTTCCCGGCGTGGGGCTGGTTCAAGAAATATGCCTTCGTCGCCGGCACGCTGGTGCTGAGCTACAAGGCGCCCGACATCTGGCTGAAGAACAAGATCCAGAAGCGCAGCAACGCGCTCCGCAAGGGACTTCCCGACGCGCTCGACCTGCTCGTGATCTGCGCCGAGGCGGGGCTTACCGTCGACGCCGCCTTCGGCCGCGTGTCGAAGGAACTGGGCAAGGCCTATCCCGAACTGGGCGACGAGTTCGGCCTGACCGCGATCGAGCTCGGCTTTCTCGCCGAACGGCGACAGGCGTTCGAGAATTTGGCGACGCGCGTCGACCTCGACTCGATCCGCGGCGTGGTCACGACCATGATCCAGACCGAGAAATACGGCACGCCGCTCGCCTCGGCGCTGCGCGTGCTGTCGGCCGAGTTCCGCAACGAGCGGATGATGCGTGCCGAGGAAAAGGCGGCGCGCCTGCCGGCGATCATGACCGTCCCGCTGATCCTGTTCATCCTACCGACCCTGTTCATCGTCATCCTCGGTCCGGCGGCCTGCGCGATCAGCGACAACTTCCTCGGCAAATAGCCGAAGGAAAACCGACCCGGCGACAACCGCCGCCGTCCCCCCAACGGGAAGGCGGCGGTTTCGCGTTGGGAACGCTGCGCGCGGCTCGCGCATTGTGAGGCCGTAACGGTTTTCGAGGAGAGCAAGTCGTGCTTGGCTATGACCCCAACCAGTGGATCATCATTGGCCTGATCTTCGTCCTCGGCCTGCTGGTCGGCGGCTTCCTTTTCTCGGGCGGCGGGCGCAAGTGGAAACATCGCTACAACGCCGAGGTCGACCGGCGGCGCGAGATCGAGGCGAGCCATGCCGAGGCGCAAAAGGAATGGCGCGAAAAGGAATCGCTCCATGCCGCCGCGCTGCGCGATGCCCAGCGCAACCGCGCAGCTCCGGTCGCCGCCGGGGCCGCGACCGCGGCGGCGGTCGAGGCCGAGCGCAAGCCGGGGCTGATCGACCGGCTGACCGGGCGCGACCGCGACCATGATGGAATCCCGGACCGCGACGAGCGGCCGGTGGTTCGCGACGGCGATGATGGTCGTCCGGGCTTCATCGATCGCGTGACCGGGCGCGACCGCGACCATGACGGCATCCCCGACCGCGACGAGGGCTTCATCGACCGCGACCGCGACGGCATCGACGATCGCCGGGAACGCTAGGCACCGAGCGTAGCGACGCCGATGCAAAGCGTCGCCGGCATTGCGCGAAGAGATGCAGAGCGTCGGCCAGCCTGCCGCGCAGCGGTCAGGACTGACGGAGCGACTTTATTTCCCGCCGGCGTTCAAGCGCTTATCCCTCGATCTTCGAGAAATCTGCGACCTGGTGAACCGCGTCGCGGAAGCGGGCGAGAAGCGACAGGCGGCGGGCGCGGATCGACGGGTCGTCGGCATTGACCGTGACCCGTTCGAAAAAGGCGTCGATCGGCTGTCGAAGCGACGCCAGCGCCGCCATCGCCCCGGTGAAATCCTCCCGCTCGACCGCGTCGCCGACGGTCGTGTCCGCGCCGTCGAGCGCGGCGTTCAGCGCGGCCTCCTCGGGCTCCATGCCGTCCCCGGTCACAACCTCCGTCGCAGTCCAGCTCCCCTCCTCCTTGCGAAGGATGTTCGCGGCGCGCTTGTAGCCGGCGAGGAGGTTGGTCCCCTCCCCCGTCTCGACGAACGCCTGAAGCGCCTTAACGCGCGCGAGCAGCCGAACGAATAGGGTCTCGTTGCCTGTCGCCACGGCGGCGTCGATGATGTCGTGACGGACCCCCGCCTCGCGTTGCTGAACCTTCAGCCGGTCGGCCAGGAAATCGAATAGCCCGCTTTCGTTCGTGACCGGGCAACGAAGGTCGTTGTCGATCATCAGCGCCAGTGCGCCGAGCGCCGAGCGCCGGAGCGCGAAGGGATCCTTCGACCCGGTGGGCTGCATCTTGGCGGCGAAGAATTGCTGCAGGCTGTCGAGCTTGTCAGCGAGGCTCACCGCCACGGTGACCGGCTCGGTCGGGACGGCGTCACCCTGCCCGACCGGCTTATAATGGTCGCGGATCGCGTCGGCGACCGCGTCGCTCTCGCCTTGCGCGCGGGCGAGGTAGCCGCCGATCACGCCCTGCAGTTCGGGGAATTCGCCGACCATGCCGGTGACGAGGTCGGCCTTCGCGAGCCGCGCGGCGCGCTCGGCGTCGTCGGCGTTCGCGCCCTCGACGATTCCTTGTTCGACCAGCCAGCGCGCGAGCTTGGCGACGCGCTCGACCTTCTCGGCGAGCGTGCCGAGCTTTTCGTGAAACACGATTTGGCCGAGCTTCTTCGCTTGCTCGTCGAGCGGCACCTTGAGGTCCTGCTCCCAGAAGAAGCGCGCGTCGCTAAGCCGCGCGGCGAGCACGCGCGCATTGCCCGCGACGATCGCCGTCCCGCCGTCGCTCGCGGCGATGTTGGCGGTGCAGACGAACAGCGGGGCGAGCTTTCCCGACATCGGGTCGCGCATCACGAAATATTTCTGGTTGAGCCGCGCGGTGAGCTGGATCACCTCCTCGGGCACGTCGAGGAAGGCGGGGTCGAATTCGCCGAGCAGCGGGACCGGCCACTCGGTCAGCCCGGCATTCTCGATGACAAGCCCCTCGTCCTCGACCAGCGCGACCCCCGCGGTGTCGGCAAGCTCGCGCGCGCCGTCGCGGACGATCGCCTCGCGCTCGTCCTGGTCGACGATGACGTGGACCGCGCGAAGCTTTTCGACATAGTCGTGCGCGCCGCCGATGGTGATCGGCCCCGGGTGGTGGAAGCGGTGGCCGAGCGTCGTCGCGCCGCAGGCGACCCCGTCGATCGCCACGGGGACTATGTCTTCGCCGAGCAGGGCGACAATCGAATGCAGCGGCCGCACCCAGCGCAGCGAAGCGGTCGAGGCGGAGGGCGCACCCCAGCGCATCGACTTGGGCCAGGGAAAGTCGCGCACGATCCGCGCGACGAGCTCGGCGAGCACCTCGGCGGTCGGGCGGCCGGGCTTGTTGATCACCGCGAACCACACCCCGTCGCGGTCCTGCAACTGATGCTGGGCAAGCCCGGTCTTGCGAAGGAACCCCTCGAGCGCCTGCGGCGGCGCCGAGGTGCGCGGCCCCTTGAGTTCCTCTCTCACCGCCTCGGTCGCCTCGGGCAGTGCCCTGCCGATCAGCGCGAGACGGCGCGGGGTCGAAAAGGTCGTGACCCCGTCGGTGCGAAGTCCCGCCGCCTCGATCCCCTCGACGAACATCCGCGCGAGATCGGCGCGCGCCCGCGCCTGCATCCGCGCCGGGATTTCCTCGCTGAGCAGCTCGAGCAAAAAGTCCGCGCTCATGCCGCGTACCCCATGTGATCCATCCACGCCGCGCAGGCGCCCTTGGCGAGGTCGCGGACGCGGCCGATATAGGCCTGCCGTTCGGCGACCGAGATGACCCCGCGCGCCTGCAGCGTGTTGAACACGTGGCTCGCCTTGATCGCCTGTTCGTAAGCCGCGATCGGAACGCCCGCTTTAAGGCTGTTCTCGCTCTCGGCGACCGCCTTCTTGAACAGGTCGAACAGCGCGTCGGTGTTCGCCACCTCGAAATGCCACTTCGACATCTCGCGCTCGTTTTCGAGGAAGACGTCGCCGTAGGTGACCGCGGGCGAGCCGTCGCTGCCGCCGTCGTTGAACTTCAGGTCGAAGACATTGTCGACGCCCTGGATGTACATCGCCAGCCGTTCGAGCCCGTAGGTCAGCTCGCCCGCGACCGGCTTGCAGTCGAACCCGCCGACCTGCTGAAAATAGGTGAACTGGGTCACTTCCATCCCGTCGCACCACACTTCCCAGCCGAGCCCCCACGCGCCGAGCGTCGGGCTTTCCCAGTCGTCCTCGACGAAGCGGATGTCGTGCTTGAGCGGGTCGATGCCGATGGCGTCGAGACTGCCGAGATAGAGCGCCTGGAGGTCGGGCGGGCTCGGCTTGAGGATTACCTGATACTGGTAATAATGGCCGAGCCGGTTGGGGTTCTCGCCATAGCGCCCGTCGGTCGGGCGGCGGCACGGCTGGACGAACGCCGCCTTCCACGCATCGGGGCCGAGCGCTCGGAGCACCGTCGCGGGGTGAAACGTCCCCGCCCCCATTTCCATGTCGTAGGGCTGGAGAATGACGCAGCCCTGCCGCCCCCAATAGGCGTGGAGCGTGAGGATCAGGTCCTGGAAGGAAAGCGGCGCAGTCATCGTGGCGGCTTTGGCGCATCGGACGGCGTCGGGCAAGTTGTCAGGTAATGATAGCATTATGTCAGCACAACTTGACAGTCATCGAATCGTGACTTAATGTCAGGTTTAGATGACATGAGGCAGCGATGATGGAAGTTTCGAAAACGGGCAGGATCATTGGCAATATCATCGCCGCAATCTCGGTCGCCTTCGGTTTCGCGGCGCTGTTCGGGTGGGTACGCTGATCGTGAACAACCGCCTTCGGGTGCTTCGCGCCGAGCGCAACTGGAGCCAGGCAGAACTCGGCGGAAGGATCGGCGTGTCACGCCAGGCGGTCAACGCGATCGAGACCGGCAAGCACGACCCCTCGCTGCCTCTCGCCTTCCGGATGGCGCGATTATTCGGGATGACGATCGAGGAAATCTTCGACGATGGAGCAAACCATGATTGACGCCGAAAATCCCGGTGAAATTGCGGAACGCGCGCGGCGATCGCGCACTTGGCGCGCGCTTATGACGGTGGCCGCGATCGCCATGCCGGTCGGGCTGATTGCCGGCGCGATGACCGGCTATTCGGTAGGTCGCGGCGCCGGCCTTGCCGAAGCGACCGGCGCCCTGCCCCCGACCCTCTTCATCGCCGCCGCGATTCTCTATCCGCTCGCGATCGTGATCGGCACGTGGCGCTTCGTGAAAACGATCGACGAGGTCGAACTGGCCGATAATCTGTGGGCTTCGGCCGCGGGCTTTTACTTCTACTCAGTCGCCTTTCCGTGCTGGTGGGCGTTATCGATGGCCGGGGTCGCCGCCGCACCGGGCGGCTGGATTCTCTACATCGCCTCGCTGATCGCCGGAACCGCGGTTTATGCGCTTCGCAAGTTGCGCAATTGAACGACCGATCCGACATCAACCCTCCATTCACCTGTTTCTTTCTAGGAAATGTCGCATGCCACCGCTGAAGTCCGTCTGCCGCCGCCTGGGCCTTGCGCTCGTGACCCTGTTCCTCGCCCAACGCGCGCCGGCCGAGATCCCCCAGCCCGCGCCCCGGCCCGATCTCAACCCCGCGATCTGGGTGGCGAAGGACAAGGACACGACCGTCTACCTGTTCGGGTCGGTCCACGCGCTCGACGGCAAGGCCGAGTGGTTCAACGACGAGGTCAGGCGTTCGTTCGACAAGTCGCAGGAGCTGGTGCTCGAGGTGATCGTCCCCGACGATCCGGCGAAGGTCGCGCCGCTAGCGCAGAAATATGGCATCGACACCCAGCGCACCCTGTCCTCGAAGCTGTCGCCCGAGGGCCGCAAGCTGCTCGCCGAGCGGTTCAAGGCCGAGGGGCTTCCGCCGCAGATGTACGAGCGGCTGAAGCCTTTTTACGCGGCGATTGTGCTGGCCGGCTTCGACATGAAGCGGCTCGGGCTCGATGCCTCGACCGGGGTCGAGCATGTGCTGACCGAAGAGGCCAAGCGCGAGGGCAAGTCGATCGGGTCGGTCGAGACGCTC
The DNA here is from genome assembly GCF_040203355.1 of Sphingomonas sp. ASV193. Taxonomy (NCBI): domain Bacteria; kingdom Pseudomonadati; phylum Pseudomonadota; class Alphaproteobacteria; order Sphingomonadales; family Sphingomonadaceae; genus Sphingomonas; species Sphingomonas sp. ASV193. The sequence continues at coordinate 64,602 of NZ_JBEHBW010000001.1, read as the reverse complement.
GACTTCCAGATGTCGCTGTTCGATGCGCTGCCCGAGGCCGAGCAGGTCCGGCTGCTCGAGTCCGCGTTGAAGGACGACAAGGATTCGAAGGCCGAACTGGCGCAGCTGGTCAAGGACTGGGGCGCGGGCCGCGCCGACAAGGTCGCCAAGGAGGAAAGCGAGACCGAGCGCGAGAGCGCGGCGCTGTACAAGATGCTGCTGGTCGATCGGAACCGGCGCTGGGCCGACTGGATCGCCGACCGGATGAAGCAGCCGGGAACGGTGTTCATGGCGGTCGGCGCGGGCCACCTCGCCGGCCCCGACAGCGTCCAGCATTTCCTCGCCGCCAAGGGGATCGTCGCGAGGCGGATGCCGCACGTCCCCGACCGGGTAACCCGCCACTAGCCGCCGCCTTGCCAAGGCGGGGTCTGCGGCCTATAGGCGCGCGCTTGCTTCTCCTGGTCATCCCTGGAGGCGGGGGAGGCAGTATCTAGAACCAATAATTGGAGACGAGCGATGAGCGAACAGCTGACGCTGCCCGCCGAAACGCGCGACCGGGCTGGCAAGGGAGCCTCCCGTGCACTCCGCCGCGATGGGCGGGTGCCGTGCGTGATCTACGGCGACAAGAAGGACGCGGTTTCGGTCCATGTCGAGGAAAAGGCGCTGATCAAGGCGCTGTCGACCGGCCACTTCATGAACACCGTGGTGATGATCGACGTCGGCGGCAAGACCAGCCGGACACTGCCCAAGGACGTGCAGTTCCACCCGGTCAACAGCAAGCCGATCCACGTCGACTTCCTGCGCATCGGCGCGCACTCGACCGTGACGGTTGCGGTGCCGGTCCGGTTCGACAATGAAGAGGAAGCCCCGGGCCTGAAGCGCGGCGGCGTGCTCAACATCGTCCAGCACGAGATCGAGCTCATCTGCGACGCGTCGGAAATCCCCGACGAGATCCACGTCGACCTCGCCGGCTACGAGATCGGCGATTCGATCCACATCAGCAACGTCAAGCTGCCCAAGGGCGCCAAGCCGGCGATCGACGACCGCGACTTCACCGTCGCGACGCTGGTCGCCCCGTCGGCGATGAAGTCCGAGGAAGGCGACAACGAAACCGAGGCGGGCGAGGTCCCGACCATCGGCGACGAGGAAGCCGAAGGCGAAACTGCCGAGGGCGGCGACGAGGCCTGAGCCTCGCGCATCCGCGAGCAACGACGCCCATCCCTTGCGGGGTGGGCGTTTTTGTATCTAGGGCGGGCGCCTAACCGCGGCGCCGGCAGGAAAGGTGGGCCATGCAGATCTGGGCCGGGCTCGGCAATCCGGGCGCGCAATATGCGATGCATCGCCACAATGTCGGCTTCATGGCGGTCGACCTGATTGCCGAAACCCACGGCTTCGGCCCGTGGACGAAGAAATTCCGCAGCCTTGTCAGCGAGGGCCGGATCGGGCGGAACCGGGTGCTGCTGATGAAGCCGCAGACCTATATGAACGACAGCGGCGACGCGGTTCAGCAGGCGCTGCGCTTCTACAAGCTCGACGTCGAGGCGCTGACCGCGCTCCACGACGAGCTCGACCTTGCCCCGTTCAAGGTCAAGGTGCGGACCGGGGGCGGGCTGGCCGGGCATAACGGGCTGCGCTCGATCGACGCCAGCCTCGGTCCCGACTTTCGCCGGGTTCGCCTCGGCATCGGGCATCCGGGGCACAAGGACCGGGTCACCGGGTACGTGCTCGGCAATTTCGCCAAGAGCGAGATCGAGCCCTTGAGCGACATGCTCGCGGCGATCGCGTCGGAAGCCGAATGGCTCGCCGATGGGGACGACGTGCGCTTCATGAGCGACGTCGCGAGCCGCCAGCAGCCATGAGCCGCCTGCTCTTCGCGACCCCGCTCTACGAGGCCGAGCTGGCCGGGCCGGCGCTGCTCGCCGAACTTGCCGGCTCGATCCGCGCGCTTGCCGCCGACGATCGCGCAGGGGTGCGGTGGAGCCGCGAGCATGGCTACAAGGGCTATACCAGCTACGCCTCGCTCGACGACCTGCCGCGTCGCGACCCCGCCTTCGCCGAGCTGAAGCGGCTGCTGACTCGCCACGCCGCCGCCTTCGCCAAGGAGCTGGCGTGGCACGTCAAGCCGCGGCTCGACAGCCTGTGGGTCAATCTGCTGAGGGGCGGCGGCCATCATGCGGCGCATCTCCACCCCCATTCGATCCTGTCGGGAACGCTCTACGTCGAGACCCCGCCGGGCAGCGGGGCGATCCGGTTCGAGGACCCGCGCCTGCCGATGATGATGGCCGCGCCGCTGCGCGACGAGAGGGCGAACGAGGCGCTGCGCCCGTTCGTCGACGTCGCGCCGAGCCCCGGCTTGCTGCTGCTGTGGGAAAGCTGGCTTCGCCACGAAGTGCGGCCCGGCACCGGGCGCGGCGAGCGGCTAAGCATCAGCTTCAACTTCGCCTGAGCGGTCAGGCCGCCAACATCAGCTGGTCGCGCCCGCCCGACTTGGCCTCGTACAGCGCGACGTCGGCGGCCTTGAGCGCCACGTCGAGCCCGTTCGCCCCGAGCGGCGCGACCCCGCCGCTGACGGTCAGCCGGACGACGAGCTGCCCGCTGATCAGCGGGGTCAGCGCGAGTTCGCGCCGGAGCCGGTCGCAGATCTGGAGCGCGCGCGAAATGTCGGTGTCGGGCAGCAGCATGACGAATTCCTCGCCGCCGAGCCGGGCGAACAGGTCGCTCTCGCGCACATGATCGCGCGACAGGCGGGCGACGTGACGAAGCGCCTCGTCGCCGATGTCATGGCCGTAGACGTCGTTGACCCGCTTGAAATGGTCGAGATCGAACAGCGCGATGCAGTCGCCCCTGCCCTGCCCCGCGACGGCGAGCCGCCGCCCCACCGCCTCGTCGAACGCGCGGCGGTTGGGCAGGCCGGTCATCGGGTCGGTGAAGGCGGCGCGGTGGAGCGTCGCCTCCGCCGCCTTGCGCGCATCGACGTCGCGCAGGAAGGAGATCGTCCCCTCGACCGTTCCGTCGGGCGCGAGAAGCGCGCGGACCGCGCTTTCGTACCACACCGCTCTGCCGTCGGCGCGAAGCCCGCGGAATTCATATTTCTGTTCGGTCGCGGGGTCGGCGAGGATCGCCGCGTGATGGGCGGCGACCGCATCGCGGTCATCGGGCAGGACGAGCCCGAGCGCGTTGCGGCCGAGGACGTTGCCGGGATCGAACCCCGAGTTGCGCGCCATCGACGGCGAGCAGTAGAGGATCGAGCCGTCGGGGCGGACGTGGAGGATGATGTCGCTCGCCTGTTCGGCGATCAGCCGGAACCTTTGCTCGCTAAGCGCCGCCTCGCTGGCGAGGCGCTGCCTGGCGCGGCGGTCGGCGGCGATCGGGAGGATGGTGAGCACCGATACCGCGAGGTAGAGCTGGTAGAACAGCATTCGGTGAAGCATCGACCCGGGTACGAGGTGGACCGGACCGTGCCCCATCAGCGTGAGGCCGCCGCCGATCGCCGCGAGCAGGACCACGCTGAGCGCCGCCGTCTCGCGCCCGCAGCGCACCGCCGCCAGCACCATCGGCAGGATCGGCAGGAACAGCAGCGACAGCCGGTCGTGCGCGAACACCGGGACGGTGGCCCCCGCGACGAGCAGCAGATGGCCGAGCTTCTTCGGCCAGTGGCGGCGGATCGCCTCGAGGCTTTCCTCGCGCGACTGGCGATGCGCGACGACCATCACTAGCGGCATGACCGTGAGATTTCCCAGCGCATGGCCGGTGAAATAGAGCAGGGCCGACTGGGCGAACGGCTGGCCGAGCGCATAGGCGGCGAGCCCCGCGAAGGGCGCGACGCACATCGGTGCGAGGAGGCCCATCGACAGGCACAGGTGCCCGACCCAGCGAAGCGAGTCGAACGGTTCCCACTGGCGCGCCTCGAGACGGCCGGCGATCCGCGCGCCGATCGTCGCTTCGGCCATGTTGACGAACGCGAACGGGATGGCGCCCGCGGGTCCAAAGCCGAACAGGCTGGTCGCGGCCATGCTCGCGATTCCCGCCGCGGCGACAATCGGCGGCCAGTCGCGGCGCGGACGATAGACGAGGATCCCGCCAAGTACCCCGGTCGCGATCCACAGTGTCGAGACGCCCCCGGTCACCCGCGTGAACGCGAGGGTCAGCGAAGCCGCCGCGAAATAGGCGAGCCCTATCGGCCATTGGCGGCCCATCGCGGCGATCCGGAACATCGCGCATCGGATGCGCCGAACCGGGTAACGACCGGCTTGCAAATCCCTTCGAAACGGACCGAGTTGCCGCCCGAACGGCACACGCTCTGGCCATGACGCGCGGCAACCGATAGGGGGGCGCGACCATTTCACTACCGAGAGCATCATGGGCTTCAAATGCGGGATCGTCGGCCTGCCCAACGTCGGCAAGTCGACCCTTTTCAATGCGCTGACCGAAACGCAGGCAGCGCAGGCGGCGAACTATCCGTTCTGCACGATCGAACCCAACGTCGGGCAGGTCGCGGTCCCCGACCCGCGGCTCGACACGCTGGCCAGGATCGCCGGCTCGGCCAAGATCATCCCGACCCAGCTCGCTTTCGTCGACATCGCCGGGCTGGTGAAGGGCGCTTCGCAGGGCGAGGGGCTGGGCAACCAGTTTCTCGGCAACATCCGCGAGGTCGATGCGATCGTCCACGTGCTGCGCTGTTTTGAGAATGACGACATCCAGCACGTCGACAACCATGTGAACCCGATCGCCGATGCTGAGGTGGTCGAGACCGAGCTTTTGCTGTCAGACCTCGAAAGCCTCGAGAAGCGCGTCCCCAATCTCATCAAGCGCGGGCAGCAGGGCGACAAGGAATCGAAGATCGCCGCGAGCGTGCTTGGCCAGGCGCTCGACCTGCTGCGCGAGGGCAAGCCGGCGCGGCTCACCCAGCCCAAGGACGACGAGGAAGCGCGGGTGTTTTCGCAGGCGCAGCTGATCACCGCCAAGCCGGTGCTCTACGTCTGCAACGTCAACGAGGACGAGGCGGCCGAGGGCAATGCGCACAGCGCGGCAGTTTTCGAAAAGGCCAAGGCCGAGGGGGCGAACGCGGTGATCGTCTCGGCGGCAATCGAGAGCGACCTCGTCGGCATGGAGATGGACGAGCGGATCGCCTTTCTCGAGGAGATGGGGCTTCACGAAACCGGCCTCGCGCGGGTGATCCGCTCGGGCTACGACCTGCTCCACCTCATCACCTTTTTCACCGTCGGGCCGAAGGAAGCGCGCGCCTGGACGGTCGAGAAGGGCAGCAAGGCGCCGCAGGCGGCGGGCGAGATCCACACCGACTTCGAACGCGGCTTCATCCGCGCCGAGACGATCGCCTATGACGACTATGTCGCGCTGAACGGCGAGGCCGGCGCGCGCGACGCGGGCAAGCTTCGCCAGGAAGGCAAGGAATATGTCGTCAAGGACGGCGACGTGCTCCATTTCAAGTTCAATGTCTGACCCGGCGGGTCGCTAAGGCCGTGGACCGCGAACAGGCGATCCTTCGCGGTTACGGCGAACTGGCGACCCCTGCCCGCGCGCTGGCGACCGCCAACGAACTGCTTCGCCGCGACCCCGCCGACAGCGCGGCGCTGCGCCTGCTTGGCGCGGCCAGGCGGCGGACGGGCGCGCTCGAGGAGGCGATCGACGCCGAACGGCGGAGCATCGCGGCGTCGCGCGGCGATGCCGGGCTGATCGCGGCGGCGCGCACGATCGAGGCGCGCAAGGTGCCGGCGGCCGAGCGGATGCTGAAGGAGCGGCTGGCGCGCGACCCGTTCGATGTCGTCGCGATCCGCCTGCTCGCGACGCTGGCGATGCTGGTCGAGGAAGAGGCCAAGGCGGCCGAATGGCTCCGCCGCGCGCTCGAGATCATGCCGAGCTATGCCGAGGCGCGCGCCGATCTCGCGCTCGCGCTCGCCGCGACCGGCGATGCCGAGGGCGCGCTGCGCTGCTACGACGAGCTCGTCGAGGCGGGGGAGCTGACGTCGGCGCGGCGGCTGGCGCGGGCGAACCTGCTGATGAACGTCGGGCAGCACGAGGCGGCGATCGCCGATTATGAGGCGGTGCTCGCCGACGACGGCGAGAACGTGCTCGCGTGGAACGCGATCGGGCTGGCGCGAGGCACGATCGGTGAGCGCGAGGGCGCGATCGCCGCCTATCGCCGCGCCGCCGCGCTGTTCCCGGCGGCGGGCGAAGCGTGGTGGAACCTGTCGAACCTCAAGACTGTCCGCTTCACCGACGACGACGTCGCGGCGATGGAGCGCGCGCTGGCGGGCGGCGAGACCGACCCGATGGACCGGATCCAGCTCTACTTTGCGCTGGGCAAGGCCCATGAGGACCGGGGCGATGCCGACGCCGCGTGGCGGCATCTGGCCGCGGGCAACCGGCTACGGCTCAAGCAGACGCCGTACAGCGCGACCGCCGAGACCCGGCTGGTCGATCGCACCATCGCGCTGGCAACCCCCGCCTTTTTCGCCGACCGCGCCGGAGCCGGCGCGGAGTCAGGCGCCCCGATCTTCATCGTCGGCATGCCGCGGTCTGGATCGACCCTGCTCGAACAGATCCTCGCCAGCCACAGCATGGTCGAGGGCACCCGCGAACTGCACGAGATCATCGACATCGCGCGGGGAATCGGCGACCGCGCAGGCGCGCGCGCTGACGACAATTATCCCGCCAACATCGCGGGGCTCGCCCTCGAGCGGCTGCGCGAGCTCGGCGAGCGCTACCTCGACGCCACTCGCATCCACCGGCTCGAGGGCCGCGCGCGGTTCATCGACAAGATGCCCAACAACTGGCAGCATGTCGCGCTGATCCGGCTGATCCTGCCGAACGCGAAGATCGTCGATGCGCGCCGCGACCCGCTCGATTGCGGCTGGTCGAACTTCAAGCAGCATTTCGCGCGCGGGCAGGACTTCACCTACAACCTCGCCGACTTCGGCCGCTACTATCGCGACTATGTCCGGCTGATGGACCATATTGACACGGTCCAGCCGGGCCGCGTCCACCGGTTCCTCCACGAACGGCTGCTCGACGAGCCCGAGCGCGAGGTCCGCGCGGTGCTGGAATACCTTGGCCTGCCGTTCGAGCCGGGCTGCCTCGACTTCCACGCCAACCGGCGAGCGGTGCGCACGCCGAGCGCCGAGCAAGTGCGCCGCCCGCTCAACCGCGACGCGGTCGGGCGCTGGCGCGCCTACGAGCCGTGGCTCGCGCCGCTGAAGCAGGCGCTCGGCCCCGCGCTCGAGACGTGGGACAGGCTTCAGCCGTGGCAGGTCGGGGCGACCGGCTGACCGGCTGACCCGAGGGCCCTTAGAACTTCGCGCCGAACCGGATGCCGAAGGTGCGCGGACGACCGACGACGATGTGGGTGCGGCTGCAGATGCTGCACGACACGAAGCGGGTCAGCTCGTTGCGCTCGTCGGTGACGTTCGCGACATAGACTTCGACGTTATATTTCGCCCAGTCGAGCCCGGTGGCGAGGTCGAACAGCGTCGATGCCTTGACCCGCCCGAGGAACTGGTTCGGGTCGTTGACCGTGCTGAGGTAATCGCCCGGGGCGAAGTCGTTGTAGACGTTCGAGCGGATGTCGGCCGCCGCCGAGCTCTGGTGCGAGACGCTGGCCTGGACATGGGCGTTGGCGCTGCCGAGCGACTGGAGCGGCCAGCTGTAACGCGCGTTGGCGCTGACCTTGAACCGCGGCGTCACCGGGAGCCGCGTCCCGCCGGGCGCGACGACATAGTCGTCGGCGGCCGAGCAGTCGGGCGACGGGTCCTGCGACGACTTGCAGATGTTCTGGCGTGTCCTGGCGTCGGTGTAGGCCGCCGCCGCGCTGAGCGAGAGGCCGTCGTAGCTGTAGTTGGCGTCGGTCTCGATCCCGTTGATCCGCGCGTCGCGGCCGTTCTGGATGATCGTCAGGCTGTTGGCGCCGAGGAAGCTGAATTGGAAACTGCGCCAGATCTGGTGATAGACCGCCGCGTTCCAGTGCGCCCGCCCGCCGAGGAGGGTCGTCTTGAGGCCGAGTTCGACGTTGGTGAGATAGTCGGGCTGGTAGGCGGGCGCGCTCGGGGCGCGGTTGATCCCGCCAGGGCGGAAGCCGCGCGACCAGGTGGCGTAGAGCATCACCGCCTTCGACGGCTTCCACTGCGCGTTGAGCCGGTGGATGAAGCCGTGGCCGCGGCTTTCGCGCGGGACGACCTTGCCGTCGACGACGTTGCCGACGTTGGTGCACGGGGTGCCGTCGACCCCGCCGGTGGTGATCAGCGCCGCGCCGGTGCCCTGGCGAAGCTGGCTGCCGTCGGCGGTCAGGCAGCGGTTGTAGCCGCTGCTGAAGCCGCCCGGGTTGTCGGGGCCGAAGCCGGCGAACCCGAACAGCGTGTTGCGATATTTGAACAATCGCCCGCCCGCGGTCAGCGTCACCGTCGGCGTGACGTCGTAGGTCGCCTCGCCGAACAGCGCCCAGTCGCGGTCGACGCGCTTCTGCTTGGTCAGCCAGATCGTCCCCGGATAGCCGGGCACCGACAGCGAATCGGCGAGATTGTCGACGATATAGTTCTGGAAAATGTCGTTCGACTGACGCTGGAGGAAGGCGCCGGCGATGACCCGGAACGGATTGTCCTTGGGCGAGGCGATCCGCAGCTCGTGGCTCATCTTGCGGAAATGGTTGGTCCCGGTGATGTGCTGGCGCGGGTCGATCACGTTTCCGGCGTTGTCGACATAATGCTGATAGTCGAGGATGCCGAGGTAGCCGAAGCCCTGGTAATAGGCGTTATAGGCGTCGGTATAGTCGGTGTAGTCGCTGGTCGAATAGGTCGGCCGGTCGAGATAGGCCCCGGCATAGGTGATGTCGAAATTGGCGATCTTGCCCTCGACCGTCAGCGCGGCCTGGGTGAAATGCTCGCGCGAGACCTCGGGGAAGAAGCGCTGAGTCTGCAGCGGCGCGAGATCGGCATCCTCGAAGAACACGCCTTTGTTCGATTGGTGCTGGTACATCAGCGTCGGGGTCGCGGTCCAATTGTCGTCGAGGTCGATCTTCAGCGCCGCGCGCCCGCCATAGGTGGTGTTCGGGTTGAAGTTCTTCCGCACCAGTCCGGCGTTGCTGACGTTGATCGCCTGCGGGTCGCCGTTGCCGTCGGTGTAGGCGTAGCTGCGCGTTCCCGCGACATTGTCGATATAACCCGCGTCGCGCTGCCAGAAGGCCGAGCCGCGGAAGGCGATGTTGGGGCTGACCGGAAGGTTGATCATCCCCTCGATGTTGCCGCCGGTCGCGCCATGGTCGACCTTGTTGAGATCGACGTCAAGGCGGCCCGAGGTTCGGCCGAGCTCGGGCTTATTGGTGATGATGCGGATCGTGCCCGCCTCGCTCGACGCGCCGAACAGCGTGCCCTGCGGCCCGGCGAGGCTTTCGATCCGCGCGACGTCGTAGATGTGGACGTCGAGCGTGCCGCCGATCGTCGTGATCGGCTGTTCGTCGAGGTAGGAACCGACCGAGGGCAGCGAGCCCGAGTGGTTGCCGTCGCCGCCGGTAGCGACGCCGCGCATGTAGACCACGGTCGAACCCGGCGCCGAGGTCTGGAAGCTGACCGAGGGGAGCTGCTTGGTATATTGTTCGAAATTGGTAATGTTGAGCTGGTCGAGCTTCTTGGTGCCGAGCGCCTGGACGCTGATCGGCACGTTCTGGAGGCTTTCCTCGCGCTTGGTCGCGGTGACCACGATTTCCTGTTCGTCCGACTTGGCGGCCTGCGACGGCTGATTGGCCGGGTCGACCGGCGGCGGCGCGGTCTGCGCGGTCGCGGGCAAGGCGAGCGCGGTGCTGAGCAGGGCGAGCGTGTAGAGACGAACCGGGCGCGTAATGGTCATCGAGTCCCCCTTGTTGGACCTTTTGCCCGGCCATGCTGCGCGCTCGTTGCGGCAAGTCAACGGTTCATGCTGCGGTGCGGCGCGGGACGCCCATTTTGTGTCAGCGATGTTGCAGCAATGTCGCGGGCGCGTCGGGGTAAGCGTCGAGTACGTCGCCCAGCGCCGCCTCAAGCGGGGCGAGGTGTCGCGCATAGGCGCGCCATTCCTCCGTCCCGTCGCGGTAGATCGGCCGGCGCACCTGCTCGCTGCTCGCGGTCCGCACCGCGCGATCGGTCTTCCAATACTCGAGGCAGGCAGGATCGAACGGCACCCCGACATGGTCGAGCAGCCGGCGCACCTCGGCCTCGGTATCGTCGACCATCCGTTCGTAGATGACGCGGTGGACCTTGCCCGGCATGACCCGGTCGAGGTGCGCCATCAGCGTCACATAGGCGCGGTAATAGCGACCGAGATCGGCGAGGTCGTAGGCGAATTCCTGCCCCTGCGCGAAATGCTGTCGGAAGTTGGAGAAGCAGCAGCCGAGCGGGTGGCGGCGCGCGTCGATGATCGTCGCATTGGGCAACACCAGCCGGATGAACGGCACGTAGAGCCAGTTGTTGGGGAGCTTGTCGATGAACAGCGGGCGCTCGGTCCGCCGCTGGACGCTGGCGCGCCGCAGATATTCCGTTCCAGCGGCCGCGCGTTCGTCCGGCGTCATGGCGGCGAGGCGCTCGGGATAACCCGCCGTCCGCGCTACCGCGGGTAGGTCGGGAAGCTCGCTCGTTCCCTCGATCAGCGGGTGCGAGGCGAGGATCTGTTCGACCAGCGTCGAGCCCGCGCGCGGCATGCCGACGACGAAGATCGGGTCGCGCGCCGCGTTGCCCCCGGCGGCCCTGATGAGCTCGCCGGTGAAGCTCGACACGAGCCGCTCGACCATCTTTTCCATCTCGTCGATCCGCGGCGGGTGGAAGCGGCGGCGGCGCGCGTTGGCGGCCTCGTAATGGGCGAAGGCGTCGTCGGGCTGCTTCGCGTCGTGGAGCGCCTTGCCGAGCGCGAAGTCGAGGTGCCAGCGGTCCTCCTCGCGCAGATCGTCGCGCGCCAGCGCCGCGCGCATCGCGTCGATGTCGTCGGCGTCGAAGCGCACGGTCTTAAGATTGGCGAGGCTCCACCAGGCTTCGCCGAGCGTCGGTTGCCGCGCGATCGCCTCGCGATAGGCGGCGATCCCCTCCTCCTGCCGCCCGATCGTCTTGAGCATATGCCCGTAGCTGGTCCACAGCCGCGGCTGCGCCGGGGCACGGGCGAGCACCTCTTCGTAAAGCGCGATCGCCGCCTCGAAATCGCCCAGCCGGGCCAGCGTCGCCGCCTTGAGGTTCTTGTGCCCGAGATTGTCGGGCTCGCGCTCGAACAGCGGCTCGAGCAGCTCGAACGCCTCGGCGGGACGGCCGAGCCGCCCGAGCACCATCGCGAGGTTGGAGCGCGCCGCGTCGAACCCGGGTGCGATCTCGAGCGCGCGGCGGAGCAGCGCCTCGCTGTCCCTCAGCCGTCCGATCCGCGCCGCCAGCTCGGCGAGCATGCGGATCGCGAACACGTCGAACGGGTCGTCCTTCAGGTGCGGCTTGAGCAGCCGCTCAGCGACGTCGAGCCGGTTCTCGTTCATCGCGCGCGCCGCCTCGATCAGGCGCGGGTGATAGCGGGAGGCGGCGGACGGCGCGGTCATGCCGCGACGCTAGCGGCTCGACCGCCCTTCCCGCAATCGGGCTGGACAGCCACGATCGGTTGTCCGATGAAACCGAGATGATCTATTTCGAAGATCTCGAGGTCGGCGCCGAGACTGAGTTCGGCCATTACGACGTGACCCGCGAGGAAGTGCTCGAATTCGCGCGCAAATATGACCCGCAGCCGTTCCACCTCAGCGACGAGGCGGCGGCGAAGACTCATTTCGGCCGAATCGCCGCGTCGGGCTGGCACAGCTGCGCGATGACCATGGCGGTGATCGCCCGCCACGTCGTCGCCGACGAGCAGGCGGGGCTCGGCTCGCCGGGCATCGACGAGTTGCGCTGGCTCAAGCCGGTCTATCCCGGCGACCGGCTGACCGTCAGCGGGCGGATCGTCGACAAGACCCCGTCGCGATCCAAGCCCGAGATCGGCAGCGTGCGGACCGCGACGACGGTCCGCAACCAGGATGGGGTCCCGGTGCTGACCTTCACCTCGATCGTGCTGATGCGACGGCGGCCGGAGCGGACCCCGGCCGCCTGATCGGCCTAGTTCGGGCGGTGGTGCCGGAAGCCCGGCGGCGGCCCGCCCTCGGTGGCGGCGGGACGCGACGTACCCTCGCTCGCCTGCGCCCGGCGATTCGGCCAGGCCCGCTCCCCGCCGTCGCGCGGCATGGTCGAAGTCGACGGCGCGGTCATGACCTGCGGACGGCGGAAGCCGGTCCAGTTCTCCTGCGTCTGGACGCCCTGCGCCGTGGTGCCGCCACTGGCGCGCGACTGGGCGAGCGCGCGGTCACGAACCCGCTGCCAGAACCGGCGCTGGTCGTCGTTCATGTCGTGACGCCGATGGTCGCGGTCGTACACGTAATAACCGGTGCCGGGGTAGTAATAGCCGCCGTACCAGCCGAAGCCGCCACCGTAGCCATAGGGCGAGCCATAGCCGTAATCATAGGGCGAGCCATAGCCGTAGGGCGACCCGTAGCCGTAGGGCGAGTCGTAGCCGTAGCCACCGTACATCCCGCCGTAGGGCGAGCCATAATCATAGCCGATGCCGACGCCGGTGCCGAAGCCGCCATAGGCGCAGCCGCCGAGCGAGACGCCCGCGACCGCGGTGAGGGCCAAGAGTTTGAGACGCATACTGAGATCCTGTTCCTGATCCGTTGGGAACGCGCACGATGCGACTTTATTACTCACAACGCAAGCCGCTGTAGGCAAAGGACAATTTCGGGCGGCTAGGGACCGCCGAACGCGATCAGGCTGGCGGTGTCGATCCCCGCGGCGGCAAGCGCCGCGCCGCCGCCGAGGTCGGGCAGGTCGACGATGAAACGCGCGCCGACAACTACACCGCCCGCGCGCCTGACCAGCCGCGCCGCCGCCAGCGCGGTCCCGCCGGTGGCAAGCAGGTCGTCGACCACCAGCACGCGCTGGCCGCCGGTCACCGCGTCGACGTGCATCGCCAGCCGGTCGCGGCCATATTCGAGCGCATAATCCTCGGCGATCGTCTCGCCCGGCAGCTTGCCGTCCTTGCGCACCAGCAGCATCCCCGCGCCGAGCCGGACTGCCAGCGCGCCGCCGATCGCGAAGCCGCGCGCCTCGATCCCCGCGACGAGGTCGACCGGGCGGTTGACGGTCGCCGCAAGCAACTCGACCGCGTCGGCGAGGCCGGCGCGGTCGAGCAGTAACGTCGTAATGTCGCGGAACGCGATCCCCGGCTTGGGAAAGTCGGGGATCGTCCGGATCAGCGCCTTCAGCGCCTCCGCGTTCAGCTGGCGACCCCGGCCTTCTTGCGGGCGCGGGTCGTCTTTTCCTTCGTCTCCGGGTCGAGCGGCCCGATTGGCGCGACCGGGGCGTATTTCACGCTCCGCCACGTTTCCTTGTAGGCGAAAAAGCCGAGCAGCGAACCGATGACCAGGATCGCCAGCGCGACCAGCCCGTAGCGGTGACGCTCCTCGAGCTTGGGCTCGGCGGTCCACACCAGGAAGGCGGACACGTCGCGCGCCATCTGGTCGACCGTCGGCTTCGGGTTGCCCGGCGCGTAGGTCACCTGCCCGTCCTGGGTCAGCGGCTGCGGCATCGCCAGGTTGAGGTTGGCGAAATAGGGATTGAAGTAGAGCCCGTCCGGCGTCTTGGCGTCGGGGAACTTCTTCAGCAGCAGCTCGCCCTTCGGGTTCTTGAAGGTCGCCTCGTCGGTGTAGCCGGTCAGCAGCGAGTGGACGTAGGCCGCCCCGCCCTCGCGCGCCTTGGTGATCAGCGACAGGTCGGGCGGATTGCCCTGCCCCGGGTAATAGACCGTCGGGAAGCGGTCCGACGGGAGATTGTCGCGGGTGCCCGCGTCGCCGGTCTTCTCGTCCTTGGTCGGCTGCTTGTTCGCCCACTGCTTGGCGATCGCCTTTACCTCGGCGTCGCTGTAGCCGATCTCCTTGAGGTCACGGAAGGCGACCTGGTGGAGGTTGTGGCAGTTCGAGCAGACTTCCTTGTAGATCTGGAAGCCGCGCTGCAGCTGGCGGTTGTCGAACTTGCCGAACGGCCCGTCCGAGGCGAGGTGCAGCGGCTTGGACGCGAGGTGGAATTCCTCCGACGCGGTCGGCTCGGCCGGCGACTTGATCGCCGCCGCGCCGTTCACGACGAACGCGAGAAGCGCCATGCCGGCGAAGAACAAGCCGACCAGAAATGCGATGATGCGGACCATGTGCCCTTCGTCCTTATTCGGCCGCCACGGGCGCCGTCTTGGCGAGCCCATAGGGTGTATCGTCGTTGTGGCCGCTCTTGAGCACCGCTTCCGAGATGGAATTGGGCAGCGGCAGGGTCCGCTCGAACTTGCTGATCAGCGGGAGGATGATCAGGAAGTGGGCGAAATAATAGGCCGCGGCGATCTGCCCGAGCGCGATATGGACCGGGCTGATCTCGGCGCCGCCGATGTAGCCGAGCAGGAACACGTCCGCCACCAGCAGCCAGAAGAAGCGCTTGTAGACCGGGCGGTAGTTGCTCGAGCGGACCGGCGAACGGTCGAGCCACGGCAGGAAGAACAGCAGCAGGATCGAGCCGAACATCGCAAGCACGCCGAGCAGCTTGGCCGGGGCGAGCGTCGCCACGCCCGGGATACCGAAATCGACCGTGAAGCTGCGCAGGATCGCGTAGAACGGCCAGAAATACCATTCGGGAACAATGTGCGCGGGGGTCGAGAGCGGGTTGGCCGGGATGTAGTTGTCCGGATGGCCGAGCGCGTTCGGCATGAAGTAGAGGAAAGTGGCGTAGACCGCGAGGAACGCGCCGATGAACCAGCCGTCCTTGGCCGTGTAATAGGGGTGGAACGGCAGCGTGTCCTTTTCGCTCTTCACGTCGACCCCGGTGGGGTTGTTCGACCCCGGGATGTGCAGCGCCCAGATGTGCAGGATCACGGTCCCGAGGATCACGAACGGCAGCAGGTAGTGAAGCGAGAAGAAGCGAGTCAGCGCGGCCTGGTCGGGCGCGTAGCCGCCGAGCAGCCAGATCCGGATCGGGTCGCCGACCAGCGGGAAGGCGCTGAAAAAGCCGGTGATGACCTGCGCGCCCCAGTAGCTCATCTGACCCCACGGCAGGACATAGCCCATGAAGGCGGTCGCCATCATCAGAAGGTAGATGACGAGGCCGAGCATCCACACCATCTCGCGCGGCGCCTTGTACGAGCCGTAGTAGAGCCCGCGGAAAATGTGGAAATAGACCGCGACGAAGAAGAAGCTCGCCCCGTTCATGTGCGCGTAGCGGATGAACCAGCCGCCGTTGACGTCGCGCATGATGTGCTCGACGCTGTTGAACGCGCCGTCGGCGTAGCTGTAATAGTGCATCGCGAGCACGATGCCGCTGACGATCTGGATCATCAGCATCACGCCGCTCAGCACGCCGAAATTCCACATGAAGTTCAGGTTGCGGGGCACCGGGTAGCCGCCGCCGACCGCGCCGTAGACGAGGCGGGGGAGCGGCAGGCGATCGTCCATCCACTTGCCCAGCGGGGACTTGGGTTCATAGGCCTTGGCCCAGGCGAAACTCATGATCCTATGCTCCCCTTAGCCAATCTTGACCACGGTGGGTGACGAGAAACTATAGTCGGGCACCTGCAGGTTCTTCGGCGCCGGGCCTTTGCGGATCCGCGCCGCGGTGTCGTAGGCCGAGCCGTGGCACGGGCAGAAATAGCCGCCGAACGGGCCGCGGTTCTCGCCCTCGCCGGTCCCGAGCGGGACGCAGCCGAGGTGGGTGCACACGCCCATCGTGATCAGCCAGTTCTGCTTGCCCGGCTTGGTCCGCTCGGCCAGCGTCTGCGGATCGCGCAGCGACGAGATGTCGACCGCGTTCGCTTCCTGGATTTCCTTCGGCGTCAGGTTGCGGATGAACACCGGCTGCTTGCGCCAGCTGGTCTTGATCGCCTGCCCCGGCTGGATCGCCGAAATGTCAACCTCGATCGAGGCGAGCGCGCGCACTTCGGCATCGGGGCTCATCTGCGTGACCAGCGGGACCGCCACGGCGGCGACCCCGACCCCGGCGAAGCTCACCGCGGCAATGTTGAGGACGTCGCGGCGGCGAAGGCTGTGATCAGCCTCGATCGCCGCTGCGTTATTTTCTTCGAGCGTGGCCATGCGCACCCTTGGCAATGGTTGGACGTGCCGGACTGGCACGAGTGACGAAACGATAGCGCCCGACGGTGCCCCCGCGGACGATTGGCGGGCCTGATAGCGCCTCGTCCCGCCCTTGCAAACGGCAAAATTGCGGACGCTTGCGGCCATCCCTTCCACTGCCTAAGCGAGGCGGCGATGCGGATCGTGCTGTTCGAACCCGAAATCGCCGGCAACGTCGGCGCGGTGATGCGGCTCGGCGCGTGCCTTGGCGCCCCGGTCGACCTGATCGAGCCGATGGGGTTTGAATGGGACGACCGCCGGGTCCGCCGCACCGCGATGGACTATATCGACCATGTCGAGGTGACCCGCTTCGCCTCGTGGGGGGCTTGGAGCACCGGCCGGAAAGGACGGCGGATCCTGTTCACGACCAGGGGGCTGGCCTCGCCCTACGACTTCGCCTTCGCGCCCGACGACAATCTGGTGTTCGGCAAGGAAAGCGCCGGCGTGTCGGCCCATGTCGCCTTGTCCGTGGACGAGCGGCTGCGAATCCCGATCCGCCGCGAGGTCCGCTCGCTCAATCTTGCCACCTCGGTGACCCTCGCCCTCGGCGAGGCACTTCGCCAGACACAGGGTCTTCCCGAATGAAGCCGCTCGACGATCAGCAACAGGCCGCCCGCGACTGGTTCGAAAGCCTCCGCGACCGGATCACCGCCGCGTTCGAGGCGATCGAGCGCGAGGCAGGGAGCCACGCGGCGTTCGAGTATATTCCGTGGGACCGGACCGAGGAGGACGGCACGCCCGGCGGAGGCGGCGTCCGCGGCCAGATGAAGGGCAAGGTGTTCGAAAAGGTCGGGGTCAACGTCTCGACCGTCGGCGGCCGGTTCAGTCCCGAGTTCGCCAAGGCGATCCCCGGCGCCGAGGAGGACCCGAGCTTCTTCGCGACCGGGATCAGCCTGGTCGCGCACATGGCCAACCCGCACGTCCCCGCGGTGCACATGAACACCCGCTTCCTGTGCACGACCCGGCGCTGGTTCGGCGGCGGCGCCGATCTCAACCCGGCGATTGCCTACGACGAGGACACCGAAGCGTTCCACGCCCGGCTCCGTGCCGCCTGCGCCGCGCACGACCCGACCTATTACGAACGCTACGCCAAGTGGGCCGAAGAGTATTTCTGGCTTCCGCATCGAGGTGTCGCGCGCGGGGTCGGCGGAATCTTCTACGACCGGCTGTTCGCCGAGGCGCCGCTGTTCGAGCCGCATTTCGCCTTCACCCGCGACGTCGGCGAGGCGTTCCTCGACGCTTTCCCCGCGATCGTCCGCAAGCGGATGGAGCAGGCCTTCGACGATTCGGATGTCGAGAGGCTGCTCGAATTTCGCGGGCGCTACGTCGAGTTCAACCTGCTCTACGACCGCGGCACCACCTTCGGGCTCAAGACCGGGGGCAATGTCGACGCGATCCTGATGAGCCTGCCGCCGCTGGCGCGCTGGGCCTAGGCCGCGCCCCAGCTGTCACCGGCGGTCGCATTGGCCTGCGCGTAAAGCCGCGCAGTCATGACCCCGTTGATGACCGCGACCCCCATCTGCACCAGCCCCACCAGCAGGCCGCCGACCAGCGCCGCGGGGCTCAGCGAGGTCACCGGCCCGAGCAGCAGGCCGATGGCGGGGGCGACGATCCCCGTGACGACGTAAAGCGAGACGAGCACCGTCGCGCCGAACAACAGCAGGAAGGCGAGGATCCGCAGCAGGTTGCCGCGCGACAGCGCGAAGGCGCGGCGAAGCAGGACGACCGGGCCGCCGCGCTCGTTCATCGCCGTCGGCGTGATCATGATCACGCGCGCACCGAACCAGACGAACAGGACGACAGTCACGAACAGCACCAGCGCGGAGGCGGGGTTGGTCGCCAGCGCTTGCGGGCTCGGCGTGGCGCCGACCAGCGCGACGAGCAGGATCGACAGGATGACAACCGCCGGGGCGATGACCAGCAGCATCGCCCCGAACAGCGGCCAGATGCGCCGCGACGCCAGCGCCAGCGCCCCGCCTGCGCTCTCACCCGGACGGAGCGCGAGGCGGGTTAACGCAAGCTGGCCGACGAGCATGACCAGCGTCAGGACGAAATTGAGCAGCGACAACCAGATCGGCGGCGACGCGGCCGCGCCGGCGCTGGGGGCGACCGATTCGATCAGCGCCGCGGGAAGTGCGATCAGCGCGAGCGCGACCGCCCACACAATCCGCCCCTCGGCGCCGAGGAAGGCGAGGCTCTCGGTCCACGCCTGTCCGATCGAAATCTTTCGCACCCTGTCCTCCCGCTTTACGCCAGCCTTAGCGCCGCGGCCGAGCTTGGCAATCGCCCTCGCCTCGCCCATCTGGCAGCCACGATGGAGATCGACGGCGTCGAATGGCGGGTCAGCCCCGGCCTCACCCCCTACCCGTCCGCGCTGACGGCGATGGAGGAACGCGCCGCCGCGGTCCGCGCGGACAGCGCGCGCGAGCTCGCGTGGCTACTCGAGCATCCGCCGCTGTTCACCGCGGGGACCAGCGCCGACCCGGCCGAACTCTACAATCCGCTGGGCTTCCCGGTGTTCGAGGCGGGGCGCGGCGGGCGCTACACCTATCACGGCCCCGGCCAGCGAGTGGTCTATCTCGTGCTCGACCTCGAGAAGCGCGGCAAGGACATCCGCAACTTCGTCCACGCGCTCGAAGGCTGGATGATCGCCTCGCTCGCCCGGCTGGGGGTCGAGGCGCGGCGCGAGCCGGGGCGGATCGGCATCTGGACCGGCAAGGGGGCCGACGAGGCCAAGATCGGCGCGATCGGCGTCCGCGTCCGCCGCTGGGTCACGATGCACGGGCTGTCGATCAACGTCGCCCCCGACCTGTCGCATTTCGGCGGAATCGTGCCGTGCGGAATCGCCGATTACGGTGTGACCAGCCTCGACAGGCTTGGAACATCGGCGACGCTTGAGACGTTAGATCATTTCCTGGAGGCCGAATTCCCGCCGTTTCTCAACGCCTTGTCCGAAATTGGACAAAAAAGTTGAGGCTTTGCGCCCGTGCCTCTATGGTGCCGCCCGATTTGTGATGCGGGGCAACACCGTAGCAGATCCAATTATCAAGGGAGTTTAGAATGCGTGCTCTTATCCTGGTCGCCACGGCGGCCCTGGCGGTTTCGGCTTGCAGCAAGAACGAAGCCGCTGAAAACACCATGAACGTTGACGCGACGCTCACCACCGAGAACGCCGCCGCCAACGACACCACCGCCGTCGACGCGACCGCCAATGCGGACGCCAACATGGCGATGGATGCCAACATGTCGATGAACGCGTCGAACACGATGTCGAACAACGCCATGTAATCGACTTCCTCCGGGTTCGCCCGGCGGAAAATCGATGCATGAAGGGCCGCCGGAGCGATCCGGCGGCCCTTTTCGCATGGGACGATCAGGGCAGCCCGAGCAGCTTGTGGGTCTGCAGGCTGAGCCGCCATCGCGGCCGCGCCATGACCAGCGCGATCGACGCTGCCACCGCCGCCTCGCGCTTGGCACAATCCATCGGCTGGACGAGGAAGTTGGCGAAGTCCCAGCGTTCCAGCGCTTCGGGATCGATCCCTTCCTGCGGCCAGACCAGCTTGAGCTCGTCGCCCGACCGCTGCACCACCTCGCTCCCCGCCTTGGGACTGACGCACAGCCAGTCGATTCCGGCGAGCGCGGGCAGCGTGCCGTTGCTTTCGACCGCGACGCGGAAACCGCGGGCGTGGAGCCCGCCCAGCAGGGGCGCATCGAGCTGGAGCATCGGCTCGCCCCCGGTAATCACTACCAGTCGCTCGCCCTCGCCGTCGCCCCACGCGGCCGCGACCGCCTCGGCGAGCGCCTCGGCGTCGGCGAACTTGCCCCCGCCCGGACCGTCGGTCCCGACGAAATCGGTGTCGCAGAAGCGGCAGATCGCGCTTGCCCGGTCGGCCTCGCGCCCGCTCCACAGGTTGCAGCCGGCAAAGCGCAGGAACACTGCGCGCGCGCCGGCCTGCATCCCCTCGCCCTGGAGCGTGAGGAATATTTCCTTGACCGCGTAGCTCATTTTCCGGGCGCGTAGCGGGTCGGGTCGGGCAGCCCCGCGTCGGTGAACCCTTTCGCCCGCAACCGGCAGGCGTCGCATTCCCCGCAAGCCCCGCCGTCGGCGGCGGGGTCGTAGCAGCTGTGGCTGAGCCCGGCGTCGAGCCCGAGCCGTGCCGCCTCGTGCGCGATGTCGGCCTTTGTGAGGTGAAGCAGCGGCGCGTGGACGGTGAAGCGGTCGCCCTCGACCCCCGCCTTGGTCGCGCGGTTGGCGAGCTCCTCGAACGCCTCGACGAAGGCGGGGCGGCAATCGGGATATCCCGAATAGTCGAGCGCGTTGACCCCGACGAACAGGTCGCGCGCCCCCGCCGCCTCGGCCCAGGCGAGCGCGAGGCTGAGGAAGACGGTGTTGCGCGCGGGGACGTAGGTCACCGGGATCCCGCCGTCGCCCTCGGCGCCGACCCCATCCTTGGGCACGGCGATGCTGTCGTCGGTCAGCGCCGACCCGCCGAACGCGCTAAGGTCGAGCGGCAGGACGATATGGCGCAGCGCAAGATCGGCGGCGATCCGCCGCGCCGCGTCGAGTTCGACCCGGTGGCGCTGGCGATAGTCGACGGTCAAAGCGAGCACGTCATATCCCGCCTCGCGCGCGAGACCCGCGCAGACCATCGAGTCGAGCCCGCCCGACAAGAGGACGACGGCCTGCCTCGCGCTCACAGCTTCACCCCGAGGCGCGGCATCGCCCAGAAGAACAGGGCGTAGAGCGCCAGCGTCAGCGCGACCGACATTCCCAACGCGATCCAGAAGCCGACGCCCGCGCGCATCAGCCCGGGCAGGACGAAGAACAAGGGGAGCGAGGGCAGGATGAACAGCGCGATCCCGGTCGACAGCTGGCCGACCTTCGCCGGGTCGCGCGTATCGACCCACAGCAGCGAGATCGCCAGCAGCGAGGTCAGCGGCAGGCTGGCGAGCAGCCCGCCCCAGCCGGGATGGCGCTTTGCCACTACCGTGACCAGCGCCACCGTCAGGCCCGAAAAGGCCGCCTTCGCCAGAAAACCGAACATGCGCCGCGCCTTAGCCGCGCCCGTCACCAAAAAGAAGGGCCGCTGGCCCAGTGACGGGAGCGGCCCGAGTTACGAACGGACGGACCGCTCGTCAGGGAGGAAAGCGTGCTTCCTCAAAAGCACGTGATATTCCTACGTCGAACAAGGTAAACGCCAGCTTAATGCGGCGCGCAGGCCCCGTCGCGACGGGCATGAAGCGTGTACTGAAAGGGATAGCCGCCCGAGATCCCCTGGGTCGCGATGCGCAGCGTGCGCGGGGTCAGCACCTCGATGTCGCTGCGGCCGAACGCGCCGTCGGCGCAGGTGAACTGGACCACGACCTTGTTGCCGCTGTCGCTCAGGACGACTCGCGAGCAGCGGCCGCCGCGATGCTCCCACTGGGCAAGCTGCATCGGGTCGGCGATGCAAACCTTGGTCGCGTCGTGCCCGTCGGCCGACTTGCCGACTTCCCACGCGCCGCCGTCGACGCCCGCGAGCGCGCCGGGGCTTGAGCCGGCCGTCAGCAGGGCTGCCGCCGCGATGAGGAAGAGTGACTTCATCGTCCGACTCCTGACCTAGCCCTATTTAGACCCGCCTAATGTCGACTCCAAGACGGTTCATCCGACCGCTTCGGGCTCGACCGGGAAGCTGGTCGCGCAGAATTCGCAGTCGACCCGGATCAGCCCGTCGTCGCCGACCATCGCCGCGCGCTCCTCGGCGGGGAAGCGCGCGAGCACCGAGGCGACATAGGCCGGGTCGCAGCGGCAGCCCTTGGCGAGCGCCAGCGGGGCGAGCGTTCGCACTTCCTCCTCCTCGTGGAGCAGCCGCCAGACGAGATCGTGAAGCGGGAGGGTGCGATCGACCAGCTCGTCGGCAGTGACCGACCCGGTGAGCGTCGCGACATGCGGCCACTCGGGGTGGTCGAGCCGGGTATGGAGCCGCTCGCGCCCCTCCTCGCCGTCGGGCAGGTGCTGGAACATCAGCCCGCCCGCGACCCAGCCCGCTTCGTCCTTTCGCGCGGCGAGGCGGACGATCGAGGGAATCTGCTCCGACTGGGCGAAGAAGCTCTGCGCCGCCTCGGCCAGCCCGATTCCGTCGAGCGGGACGATGCCCTGGTAGCGCTCGTTCGACGCCGGCTGGTCGAAGGTAATCGCCAGATAGCCTTTCCCGAACAGGCCGAACAGCGTCGGGTTCGGCCCGGCCTCGGCCAGTCGCTCGGCATCGTGGCGGATATAGCCGCGCAGCTGCCCGCCGCGATAATCGGTTACCAAGAGGTCGATCACGCCATTCTCGGTCTGCGCCTGGAGCGTCAGCTGGCCGTTCGGGTCCTTGAGCAGTGAGCCGAGCAGCGCGGTCAGCACCAGCGCCTCGGCAAGCAGCGTTTCGAGCACCGGCGGATAGGCGTGGTTGGCGAGGATGGCGTCGAGCGCCGGCCCGAGCCGCGCCACGCGCCCCCGGGCATGGCGCGAGGGAACGGTGACGCCGAGCGCGGCGTCGATCAGGGTCGGCGTGTCGGTCATGCCGCGCAGATGGGCAGCGCGGGGCCCGCTTGCAACCTCAGTCGAGCTTCCCGAACAGCCACAGCAGCAGCGCCTTCTGGGCATGGAGCCGGTTTTCAGCCTCGTCCCACACCACCGAGTTCGGCCCGTCCAGCACCGCGTCGGTCACTTCCTCGCCGCGATGCGCAGGGAGGCAGTGGAGCAGCGTCGCATCGTCCTTCGCGTGCGCCATCATCGCCTCGTCGACCTGGAAGCGCGCGAATGCCTTGCGCCGATAATCCTCGCCGTCCTGCCCCATCGAGGTCCAGGTGTCGGTGACCACCACTTCGGCCCCGGCGATCGCCTCGGCCGGGTCCTCGGTGAAGCAGATCTCGTCGCGGGTCGCGGCCAGCGCCGACATGGTGTCGTCGGGCTCGAACCCGTTGGGGCAGGCTACCGCGAGCGAGAAATGCATCAGGTAGGCAGCCTCGATCAGCGAATTGCAGACGTTGTTGCCGTCGCCGAGCCACGCCCACTTGGTCCCCGCCAGCCGCCCGCGATGTTCGATCACCGTCTGCATATCGGCGAGCAGCTGGCACGGGTGCGACAAGTCGGTCAGCCCGTTGATCACCGGCACGCTGGCATATTCGGCCAGCGCGACCGCCTTGGCGTGGGCGTCGGTGCGGATCATGATGGCGTCGGCGAAGCGGCTGAGCACGCGCGCGGTGTCGGCGATCGTCTCCCCGCGGCCGAGCTGCGACGAGCCCGAATCGAGGATGATCGCGCTGCCGCCGAGCTGGCGCATCGCGAGGTCGAAGCTGACCCGCGTACGGGTCGAGTTCTTCTCGAAGATCATCGCCAGCACATGGCCGGCGAGCGGCGCATCGTCGTCGGGCGCGCCCTTCGGCTTGCCCGCGCGGCGTTGCTTGCGCTCCATCGCCTCGTTGAGCATCAGCGCAACCGCCTCGCCACCCGCGTCGGCGAGGTTGAGGAAATGGCGCGGCCGGGCGGTCATGCCGCTTCGGGGACCTGGTAGGCCGCCGCCGCCTCGCTCAGCTTGCCGACGAATTCCTGGATATGCGCGTCCTCGATCACCAGCGGCGGAAGCACGCGGACGACATTGTCGCCCGCCGCGACCAGCAGGATGCCCTGCGTGCGGAGCCAGGTGACGAAGGCGCGGCTGTCGGTCTTCATCTTGAGCCCGAGCATCAGCCCGACGCCGCGCACCCCTTCGAACAGCTGGTCGTGGTTGCCGATCATCTGCTCGAGCGCGCTGCGCAACCGCTCGCCCTTGGCTCGCACGTCGGCGAGGAACGCCTCGTTCGCGACGATGTCGAACACCGCCTGCCCCGCCGCCATCGCCAGCGGGTTGCCGCCGTAGGTCGAGCCGTGGGTGCCGACGACCATGCCGCGCGCCGCTTTCTCGCTCGCGAGGCAGGCGCCCATCGGGAAGCCGCCGCCGATTCCCTTGGCCGAGGCCATGATGTCGGGGGTCACGCCATAATATTCGTAGGCGTAGAGATAGCCGGTGCGCGCGACCCCGCACTGGACCTCGTCGAACAACAGCATCAGGTCGTTCTCGTCGCAGCATTTGCGCAGCCCGGCGATGAACTCCTTCGACGCCGGGCGGATGCCGCCCTCTCCCTGGATCGGCTCGAGCAGGAAGCCCGCGGTATTGTCGTCGACCGCCGCCAGCGCCGCGTCGAGGTCGTCGAACTGGACGACGTTGAAGCCCGGCAGAAGCGGCGCGAACCCGTCGATCATCTTCGGCTGGTCGGTCGCGCTGATCGTCGCCATCGTTCGCCCATGGAAGGCGTTGTTGAAGGTGATCAGCGTGTTCTTGTGCGGGTTGCCGCCGGCGAAATGATAGCGGCGCGCGGTCTTGATCGCGCATTCGACCGCCTCGACCCCCGAGTTGGTGAAGAACACCGTGTCGGCGAAGGTGAGGTCGCACAAGCGCTTGGCGAACGCCTCGCCCTGCGGTGAGCCGTAGAGATTGGAGACGTGGATCAGCGTCTCGGCCTGCTTCTGGATCGCCTGGGTCAGGTGCGGGTGGCCGTGCCCGAGCAGGTTGACCGCGATGCCGCTGGCGAAATCGAGATATTGTTCGCCATTCTCGCCGTAGAGATAGACCCCCTCCCCTCGGACCGGCCGGACCGGCGAACGGGGATAGACGGGCATCAGCGGCGTAATGGCCATTTGCAGGGACCTCTCATCGGGCGAAAAGGTGAAAAGGCGACCGCAAGGCCGCCTCTTCGCGCCTATAACGAGCGCCGCCCGCGAAGGCAAAAGAAAGGGGCGGGGCCCGATCGAGCCCCGCCCCTCCTTTCGGGTTCGAGCGCTTAGCGGTCGCGCTCGTAGCCGTGGTCGTCCTCGTACCGGTCGTCGCGGCCGTCGCGGTCCCGGTCATAGCTGTTGTAGCCATAGCCGTTGTTGTAGCCGTAGCCGTTGTTGTACCCGTAGCGGCCGTTCATGTCGCGCGCTTCCATGCGCACGCGGCGCTCGAGGCTGGCGAGCTGGTACTCGGCGTTGCGGCGCTCCTGCCAGTTGACGCCGTTATAGGCGGCACGTTGGATCTGGTACTGCAGCCGGATCGCCTGGCGGTCGAGGCCGCGGGCCTCGTTCCACGAAAGCAAACGGCGCGCCGCGAGCTGCTGGATCTGCTGCCGAACCGCCTGGACCCGATACTGCAGGTTCTGCCCGTTGCCGTAGCTGTTGTAGCCATAGCCGTTGTTGTAGCCGTAGCCGCTGTTGTAGCCCTGGTAATATTGGGCCGAGGCCGGCGCGGCGATCGCGACCGTCGAGGCGGCGGCAATGGCGGCGGTGATGAGCAACTTACGCATGATACGCTCTCCTTTGAGCAAGTGATGGCGCCGTTCTAGGCGCGTGCTGCTGGGAGAACGCTGAATGGGGTCGTTAGCTGCCGTTCACGAGGCGAAACGACCTAACTTCTTGATAAAACGAGACGTTGTCCGCGGTTCATCGCGGAAGGCGGGCGAAACCGCGCCTAATTCTTGATCTTCCACCCGCTTTTCAGCAGCGCGTAGCAGGCGGCCGCGAGCGCGGTGTTGAGCACCAGCAGCCCGACCGCGCCGACCATGATCGGCGAGTCGGCCTCGCCGAGGAAGCCGAAGCGGAACCCCGAGATGATATAGAAGAACGGGTTCACATGGCTCACCGCGCGAAACGCGGGGGCCAGCTTGTCGACCGAGTAAAAGGTGCCGCTGAGCAGCGACAGCGGGGTGACGACGAAGTTGGTGACCATCGCCGCCTGGTCGAACTTGTCCGCCCAGATCGAGGTCAGCACGCCGAGGAAGGCGAGCAGCATCGCCCCCATCAGGCCGAACCACGCCACCGCCAGCGGGTGCGCGACCGAGACGTGGACGCCCGGCCACAGCAGCATCACCAGCCAGACCGCGCCGCCGACCAGGAAGGCGCGGCTGACCGCCGCCCCGACCAGCGCCGCGATCAGCTCTCCGGTCGACAGCGGCGGCATCAGATAGTCGACGATCGTCCCCTGCATCTTGCCGACCATCAGGCTGAAGCTCGCGTTGGCGAAGCTGTTCTGGAGCATCCCCATCATGATGAGCCCCGGCGCGATGAAATCGGCGAAGGGCACGCCGAGCACCGTCCGTCCCTGCCGCCCGAGCGCGACGGTAAAGATGACCAGGTAGAGCAGCGTCGTGATCGCGGGGGCCCAGACGGTTTGCATCTTGACCTTGAAGAACCGGCGCACCTCCTTGATATAGAGGGTCCTGAGGCCACCCCAGTTGACGCCCTTGAGGGTGGGGACGCCGGGTTCAGCCCGGACCCAGGAGGATAGCTGGTCGTTCACGCGGAAAGCGCCTATCGGCTGCCGCGCGAACTCGCAACATTTAGGAAGACGGACATCGTGAGCTGGACCGACGAACGGATCGATCGCCTGAAAGCAATGTGGGCCGAGGGCGCGACCGCCAGCCAGATCGCCGACGAGCTCGGCGGGGTCAGCCGCAACGCGGTGATCGGCAAGGCGCACCGCCTCGGGCTCGAGTCGCGCCCCTCGCCGGTCAAGCCTGGCGAAGAAAAGGCCGCGCCCAAGCCCGCCAAGGCGGCCGCGCCTGCCGCTGCGCCGCGCCCGCGCCCGGCCGCGCCCCCGCGCGCCGCCCCCGCCGTGCCGCCGCCGGCCCCCGTCTCGGCCGCGCCCGCTGCCCCCGCCTCGGCGGCGCCGCGCCCCGCGCCCAAGGGCGACCCGGCCGCGATCCAGTATCGCTCGGTCGGCCCCGGCGGCTTCATCCGGCAGGGACCCGGCGACACGCAGGCGCCGATTCCCCCTGCCCCGCCGCGCCGGCTGGTCCCGGCCAAGCCGTCGGCCGAGGTCGCCGACAAGACCAGCCTGCTCGACCTCAACGACCGCGTCTGCCGCTGGCCGATGGGGCATCCGGGCGAGCCCGACTTCCACTTCTGCGGACAGGCGGCCAACCCGGGCTATCCCTATTGCGTCCAGCATTGCGGGGTCGCCTACCAGGCACAACTTCCGCGCCGCGACCGCCGCCCGCCGCCGCCCCTTCCCTACGGCGGCCCGCGCGTCCGCTAGGCCGACCGGCGACTAGATCGTCGCCAAGTGCCGGTTGGTGAAGTCGTGGGCGTAGTCGCCGCGGATCGCGACCTTGCGTTCCAGCGCGGCGAGGATCGGGACCGAGAAATCGACCCCCGCCATCTGCGAGCAGCTGACGAGGTTGCCCGGCGAGAAGACGTTCACCTCGAGGATCTTGTCGCCGACGATGTCGATGCCGACGAGGAACATGCCGTCGTCGATCAGCTTTGGCCGGATCACTTCGGCGGCACGAAGCTCGGTCTCGGTGATCTTGACCGGCTTGGCGGTGCCGCCCGCGTGAATGTTCGAGCGGATGTCGCCCTTCGCCTGTTCGCGCCGAAGCGCGCAATATTTGCCGTCGACCTGTAGGGGCACCCCATTCATCAGGAACAGCCGGATGTCGCCGCGCTTGGCCGCGTCGACATAGGCCTGGGCGATGACATAGCCGTCGCGGCTGATCGCCTCGATCATCTGGTTCATGTTGTCGGCGTTGCCCGGATCAACCTTGAACACCCCGCTCCCGCCCGATCCCTGCAGCGGTTTCAGGATGATCTGGCCCTTGTGCCGGGCCGCGAACTCGCGGATGTCGTCGCTGTTGCGGGTGATGATCGTCTCGGCCCGGACCTCGCGCGGGAAGCCCTGGAAATAGAGCTTGTTGGTCGCGCGCCCGAGGCTGTCGGGGTCGTTGACCACCAGCACCCCGCGCTTGACCGCCTCGCGACCGAACAGGATGCCGCTTTCCGCCGCCCATGGCGCATCGGTCGCGTCGAGCGAGGGATCCGAACGGAGAAACAGCACGTCGACCTCGGCCATGTCGATCTTGCGCCGCTCGGCACGCTTCAGCAGCTTGAAAAAGGCGCCATGGTCCTTCGACTTGCCCACGGGCACGTCGATCACGTGCGCGGCGAGGCAGTCGGCCGAATCGAGCAGCCAGTCGCCGGGGGTGACGTAGCAGACCTCGTGCCCCCGCTGCCGCGCCTGCCATGCGAGGAAGGTGGTCGCGAAATTGGGATGCTCGCGTTCGAGGTCGTTGATGAAAAAGGCGATGCGCATGGCTTACTCCGGTTGCGGGTCGAGGGCGCGCGTCGGGTCGGCGCGAAAGCGCGCGATGCGCGCGGCGGTGTCCTTGCGGTCGAGGAATTCGGGAGTCAGCCGCGCCGGACCGACCAGCCCCTGGTCGGCCAATCGGTCGAGCACCGGCACGTGCACCGGGGCGATCTTGGCGCGCCAATAGGGGTCGAGCGAACCGCCGTCGGCGACCCACTCCATCACCCGCTCGAAACCGCGAAGGTAGATGGCGTCCTTGGCCAGCCCGCCGCCGCGATGGACCCGCGCGGCGATCTGGAACGCGCGGCGCCGGCCGAGGCCGTACTCGGCGTGGAGCAGCCGGTAGGTTTCGCCGAAGTCGGCCCCGCCAAGCATCGCGTCGACTGCGACCACCCGCCCCGCGAGCAGCCGCAATCGCGGCACGGTGAGCCCACCGACCGCCCATTCGGCGAACACCCCGAGCCCTTCCTGGATTTCCTCGTAACCCGCGAGCCCGGTCGAGAAGAGCGACAGCCCTTGGTGCGCGCCGTTGTGCCCGGTCAGCAGGTGCACCGATATTTCGTGCGCCAGCAGCGGATCGACCCGTCGCTCGGCGACCCGGCTGCTCGCGGCGATGCGGAGCGTGGGATAATTGACCATCAGCCCGGCGACATCGTCGCGAATCTCGATCGTCGGCGCGAACGCGGGGTCGAGCGCGCGATAATGGTCGACCAGCGCCCTGGCGCGGCTGGCGATCTCGATCGCGTCAACCACCGGCGATTTTTCCTCGCGTGATGGAACTCGTGCCAGGATCGCGCGCGCCTGCTCCAGCAGCGCGTCGCTCACCCCGCCGTACAGCGTCTCGCCGAGCGTTCGGAACTCCCTCGTTCCGCGCGCACACAGCAGGTCGAGCTGAAGATGGAGCTCGCGCCGCTTTTCGAGCAGCAGCCCTTCGACCAGCGGCTCGTGGAGGTGCGCGAAGTCGATCGCCTGCAAGTCGCGCTGGGTCGCCGCCGGGTCGATCGGCAGGTCGCGGTAGACGAAGCGCGGCGCCTCGCGCCCGTCCGCCGCGAGGAACGCCTCCATCGCCTCGACAATATTGGTCGGGGTCACGCACAGCAGGAAATCGAACGAGCACGACACCGCGTGAAGCTGCGCGTCGGCCTCGTTGCAGGCGGTGACGAGCCGGTCGCGGTCGCGGTGGCCGGGAACGATCGTCGCCGTCGCGCTCATCGGTCGAGCAGCTGTTGCGCGTGCGCGGCGACGGCGTCGATCAGCCCGCGCATCGCCGCCAGGCAGGCCGGGTCGGGCTTCCCCGTCCATTCGTCCATGTAGATTTTCTTGAATTCGATCGCGATCGCGCAACCGACCCCGGGGTAGGTCGCGTGGACGAACCGGGTCTGCTCGCCCTTGCCCTCGAACGCGACATTCTCCCGCACGTCGAGCCTGCGCCCGGCGAAGTCGAACCCGCGCATCGTCTCGATCAGCGGGTCGAGCAGCCATTCCCATTCGTCACGCGGCATCGAAAAGGTGCCGATGTTGATGTCGGGGGCCTCGGCTTGCGGGGTCGGCGCTTCCCCAGCCCCGCCCCGGCGATGGTTGTAGCTGTGCACATCGAGCAGGACGAACTTCGAATGGGTCCGCGCGAGGTCGTCGAGCATCGCCTTTAACGCCGAATAATAGGCGTCGTGGATCGTCAGCCCGTCGTCGCACAGCGTCGCGTCGGGCTCGGCCTTCCACACCTTTAGGCCCCAGCTCTGCTCGGGGGTCTTGTAGATCGCCGTTTCGCGCGACCGGTTGATATCGACCTCGAACCGCGAACGGTTGACGACCAGGTGATTGGGCACGCCGACGACCGCCTGGCCGGTGAACGGGTCTTCCTCGCGCAGCCGGTCCGCCTGTCCCAGCGCCATCGCCGCCAGCGCCTCGGGCCGGACCGCGGAGCCGTCGTGGATCGCAGTCGCGACCACCGCGCCCGTGCCGCGGGCAGTTCGGAACCAGGGTGAGTCGTCGGCCATGACAGGCAAGCGCATCAGCCGCGCGAAGGTTTCACCCGGGGCGGCCCTGCCCGGCGCCGAACGGACTAGTCCTTTTCCCGCGCGCCGAGGCGGAGCTGCTCGGCCCGCTCGCCGCGCGACATGGCGATGACATGGTCGACGCCGGCGATGGTGATCGCGATCGTGCCCTGCTCGGTCCCGACGATCAGCCCTTTTTCCTTCAGATACCATTTATGGAATTCGAAATGCTCGTCCGAACAGCCGAGCAACTTCTGGAGGTAATAGGGGACGACTCCCGCGTCCTGCGCGGCCTCGCGCCGCTTGCGGTACAGGGCCATCAGGATTCGCGCCTGGTCGTCCGCGTCGCGGATCGCGTCGGCGACCTGGCTGTCGTGATCGTCGCCGGCGGTATATTCGGGCGACGGCGGGATCTGGCCGTTGAAGAAACGTTCGTCATAGGCCGCCCGTCGCTCGGGATCGCGCAGGATTCGATAGGCGGTGGTCGCCGCGCTGAACGCGTCGATGTCGTCATTGCCGCTATGATCGGGGTGGGTGTTCTTCGCGAGCCGGTGAAACGCCGCCTCGAGCGTCTTGGCGTCGCAATAAGGCGTGACCCCAAGCACGGCATAATAATCGACGAAGTCCTGGCCCCCCGGCATGGCCGCCAATCTAGACCGATCTCGGAAAGATGCCAAACGGCGGGCCCGACCCGACGGGGCGGAGCGTCCCGGCACTTTTCCGCCTGGTTCGGCGGACGCTCCCTTGGCAGCCGCGCCGCGCCGCCCCTATAGCCGTTCGGACCATGTCCGACCTGTTCGATTCCGGTTCCGCCGCCCCTTCCGCCTCGTCGAATTACGACGCCAGCGCGATCGAGGTGCTCGAGGGGCTCGAGCCCGTCCGCCGCCGCCCCGGCATGTATATCGGCGGGACCGACGAGCGCGCGCTCCACCACCTCGCCGCCGAAGTGCTCGACAACAGCATGGACGAGGCGGTCGCCGGCCACGCCAGCCGCATCGACGTGATGCTCGAGCCCGGAAACCGGCTGACGATCACCGACAACGGGCGCGGCATGCCAGTCGACGAGCATCCCAAATATCCGGGCAAGTCGGCGCTCGAGGTGATCCTGACCACGCTCCATTCGGGCGGGAAATTCGAGGGAAAGGCCTATTCGACCTCGGGCGGGCTCCACGGCGTCGGGGTCAGCGTCGTCAACGCGCTGTCGACCGAGACGGTCGTCGAGGTGGCCCGCGACAGGAAACTCTACCGCCAGTCGTTCGCGCGCGGCAACGCGACGTCGCCACTCGAAGAGATCGGCGCCGCCCCCAACCGGCGCGGCACCAGCGTCGCCTTCACTCCCGATCCGGAAATCTTCGGCTCCGAGGCGGCGTTCGATCCGGGGCGTCTCTACCGGCTCGCGCGGTCGAAGGCCTATCTGTTCGCCGGGGTCGAAATCCGCTGGCGCTGCGACCCGTCGCTCGCCTCCGAGGCGGTGCCCGAGACCGCGACCTTCCAGTTCGCCAACGGGCTCGCCGACCATCTCGCCGAGCAGTTGACCGGGCGCGAGACCTTCACCACCCCGCCTTTCACCGGCAAGCAGGACTTTCCTGACGCGCAGGGCTCGGTCGAGTGGGCGGCCGCGTGGCCGCTGTGGAGCGACGCGCCGGTTCGCGACTATTATTGCAACACCATCCCGACCCCCGACGGCGGGACTCACGAGGCGGGGCTTCGCGCCGCGCTGACCAAGGGGGTGCGCGCCTTCGCCGAGCTCATCGGGCAGAAGCGCGCCAAGGACATCATCCCCGACGACGTCATGGACGGCGCCGAGATCATGCTCAGCGTGTTCATCCGCAACCCGCATTTCCAGAGCCAGACCAAGGACCGGCTGACCAGTCTCGAGGCGGCCCGGTTCGTCGAGGCGGCAGTGCGCGACCATTTCGACCATTATCTCGCCGACAACATGGACCGCGGGCGCGCGCTGCTCGGCGCGGTGATCGAGCGGATGGACGAGCGGCTCAAGCGCCGCGCCGAGCGCGAGGTCAAGCGCAAGACCGCGACCAGCGCGCGCAAGCTGCGCCTTCCCGGCAAGCTCACCGACTGCGCGTCGGACGACCCCGCCGGGACCGAGCTGTTCATCGTCGAGGGCGACAGCGCGGGCGGCTCGGCCAAGCAGGCGCGCAACCGCAAGACGCAGGCGATCCTGCCGATCCGCGGCAAGATCCTTAACGTCGCCAGCGCCACCGCCGACAAGATCCGCGCCAACAGCGAGATCGCCGACCTCGGCCTCGCGCTCGGCTGCGGGACGCGCGACAAATTCGACGAGGCGGCGCTGCGCTACGAGCGGGTGGTGATCATGACCGACGCCGACGTCGACGGCGCGCATATCGCCACGCTGCTGATGACCTTTTTCTTCCAGGAAATGCCCGAGCTGGTGCGCCGGGGCCACCTCTATCTCGCCCAGCCGCCGCTCTACCGGCTGACCGTCGGCGCCAGGAGCTGGTACGCGCGCGACGATGCCCATCGCGCCGAGCTCGAGGCGGGCGAATTGAAGGGCAAGAAGGTCGAGGTGTCTCGGTTCAAGGGGCTTGGCGAGATGAACCCCGGACAGCTCAAGGAAACGACGATGGACCCGGCGACCCGCTCGCTGATCCGCATCACGCTGCCGGGCGAATATCAGGACCGCCAGCCGGTCAAGGACCTCGTCGAGCGGCTGATGGGCAAGGACCCCGCCCACCGCTTCCAGTTCATCCAAAACAACGCCGCCAGCCTCGAGGAAGAGGCGATCGACGTCTGACCTCCAGCCAGGGTCGACCGAGGTCAGGCAACGACCTCGCCAGAAAGTACGCTCCTCGTGGAATCGCCGCGGCGTTCCTCCTGCGGCGCTAGATCAACCGGCGGGATGCATCCTCGCCGCGAGCGCCGTCGACCGTTCGACCAGCGCGGCCGTCTCACGCGCGTCGAGGTCTCGGTCGAACGACACGCCGACCGTCCCGCCGCCGCCCCACCGCACCGTCGCCTGCCGCCGGACCGTCCCGCAATCGAGGTCGACCACCGTCCCGGCCGCCAGCGCTTCGGCCGTGGCGAGCTTGGCCCCGCCCGCCGACACGTCGAGCAGTTGCACCGACGAACGGCGCCCCGCCACGGTCATGAACCCCGGCAGTGCTACCGTTACGCGCGGCGCGGCGCGGCGATCGGCGAAGGGGTCGCTGGACAAGGAGGAAGCGCTTTGGGTCATCTTCGCCTCATCCTAATTCGCGAATGCTGCCAAAAGCTGAAGACGCGAGCCGCGATGGACGAGACTCGCCTCAACGTCGCAGCACGGCCTTGCAGATCGCGGGGTCGATCGGCGCCGTGTCGTCGATCGCGACCGGATGTAGGCCGATCCTGGCGGCGCGCTTGGCAAACCGCGCGTAATTGCTGTCGATCCGCATGTCGCGGAGACGCGCCCGGCTGATCAGACCCTGCAACTTCATCTGGTCCTCGTGGGTCAGTTCGGTCACGCCGTCGAAGCTTGCCAGCTCGATCCATGCCGCCCGCTCGTCGAGCCGATGCACCTCGCTGTTCGCGAATTCGCTGTAGAGGTCGCCGTAGCCGAGCACCTCGGCACGCGGCATGTGCGAGAGGGTCGCGGCGTCGCGGCTGTCCCACGCGCTGGTGTAGATCACCAGCGAGGCCGGGATCCCGATCGGCCCGGTGAGCCTCGCCGGTCGCCCCCCGCGCCAGCCGTCGAGCCAACGCTGGAGCTCGTCGAGCCGGCGCTCGATGCAGCCCTTTTGCTGCGCGCGAAACGGATAGGTCCACAGGTCATGCTCGATTTCGTCGCGCACCGAAGCCCGGAATTCGGCGACGTCGCCGCGCCAGTGCCAGTCCTCGACCAGCTGCTGCGCACCGAGCGCCAGCAGCACGCCGAGCACGATGATCCCGACCTCTCCCAGAAAGACGCGCCAACCGTGCAGCGGGCGCGGCACGCGCACGCTCACGGGCTCACCGCCGGGCTGCACATGCGCCGGACCCAGGGGATATCGGCAGCCACCTTGGCGGGGATCGGCATACGGCCGAATTTTGGGTAACCTGTCAGCCAGCCGCCTTTGCTGTTGAGAATGAGGTTGTTTTCAAGGACCCGGTTGGCGTCCACGGCATCGCTGTACGCCTTTCGCAAATCCCGCCAATCGGTGGGCTCGAGCGATTGCCAGTCGTCGATGCGTTGAAGCGCTCACCACGCGGAACGCTCTTCGGTCGCTGCCGTTCGAAAGAGCTGATAATTGTAAGAGACTTCGAAATAGGCCTGCTTTTCCGTGAGCGGCATGTGCGTCAGAGACTCGTCGGCCATTGCCATTTGGAGGGCGCCTTCGCCCCCGGTGAACGTCGTCGGACGACCGATCGGCGCGAAAATGCCGAGCGCTTGCCCGGAACGCTGTCGCTCGAACACGCGGGCGAGGTCGGCCAGCCGACGGTCGATGCACCCCTGCTGGGCGACTCGGACCATCTCTGCCCCGTAATTGGCGGCGACTTCGTCGTTAAGCGCCTGCCGCTCGTCGGCCAGGACCTGCCGCCAGTGCCAATCGTCGTAGATGCTGTTCGCCGCCAGCGCTATCATGACGCCGAGCACGATGATCCCGACCTCGCCGGCGAATCCGCGCCAGCCGTGCAGCGGGCGAGGCGCGCGCACCCGCATTCTCAAGGCCGTTTGCCGAAAAAGACCACGATCCCGATCGCGAGACCGATGGCGAGGAGCATAACGGCGCGGCGAAAGGTCATCCGCTAACCCTCCTGCGGGTTCGGCGCGCGAACCGGCGCGAGCACCAGCCCGTGCGTCTCGCAAAATCGCAGGGTCCCGCTGTGCTTTCGCAACGTGGCGCGGTCGGGGAGCGCGGGCAACAGCCGGGCTTTGGCGAGCGTATCGAGCGTTTGCCCGGCGACGAGATCAAGCGACGCGACATCATCGCGCAGCTCTTCCGCGATTTCGACGAAATGGAGCCGTTCGGATGCCGAGGGCATCATCGTCGCGAGCGCATTCAGCCGCGCATTGAGCGAGGCGCTGCGGATCGTCGTCTCGTGCTGTTCGCCAACCTGTCCGTAATAATTGTAGATCCGGTTGGCGAGCGCCGGCTGTTGGCGCCGGAGCGTGTCAACCGCCTTGACCGACTCCCACGCGCTCGAGCTCCAGCTTCGCGAGGGCATGCGAAGCACGAAGAAGCTGCGAACGACGTTGTCGGTGTACCGGGGGATCGTTCCCTCGCCGCGCGCAAGTCGCTGCTCAATCGCGTCGATCTGCGCTCCTACACAGGGCGCCACCGTCTCGATTTCGACGGCATGATCGACATGGTCCTTGATCTCGACCTTCAAGGCGGCGAGCGCCGTGTCGACTTGCTCGCGGTCGCTGCGATCCTGCGCCCATTGCTGCGCCGCCATGGCGATCAACACGCCGAGCACGATGATCCCCACTTCGCCAACGAAGCCGCGCCAACCATGCAATGGCTTGGGTACACTGAACCGCATCGACGCCCCCGTCCCTGCTTCAGGGACGGCTTTAGCACAGGGCCAGTCGCGGGCAAAAAGACGGCGCGGGCTCTTGCGAACCCGCGCCGTCGATTAGCTCGGATGTTAGCCGCGCTCGCCCGAGGTGGGCGCCGGCGCCGGGGGCGGCGGCGGGGGCGGCGGGACCGGGCAGGTGGTGCCGGCCGGGACCGTCGTTCCGTCCGGGCAGGTGACCGGCGGCGGCGGGGGCGGCGGAGGCGGCGGCGGGGGCGGCGGACAAGGCTGACCCGCCGCGACCGTGGTGCCGTCGGCGCAGGTCACCGGGGGCGCGGTCGTCGCGCAGGCCGCCAGCACGAATGTCGCGCCAGCCGCAAGCAATAGCTTCTTCATGTTGCTTTCCTCCTTTTTTTCACCCCTGCTCCTGCTCTCGCTAACGCAATCGTTGCGAGAGCGTTCCCATCTTCCCGTCGACGCGAGGAAAGGACGCGATTAAGGGCTCGCTCCCGATGAAACATCTTAAGTCGATCCACACCCATTCACTCGATTTCTGGTATGCGCGGCTGGCGGTCGTAGTGATCGCTGCGCTCCAGTTGGCGATCGTCAATCGGCAGTTCGTGGTCGGTCCGCGAGGGTTGTTTCCGGCGCTCGAAGGGCTGCTGCTCGTCCCGCTCGCTTTTGCGACTGCCTGGGCGCAGCAGCAGGTGCGCGACGCGGAGACCGACGCGCACTGGGAGACGATCGCCCGTCACCGGCGCTGGATCCGACGCGCGGCGATTGCGCTGACCGCGCTGATCTCGATCGGGAATTTCTTCGCGCTGATCGCGCTCGTGAGCGTTCTTCTCGGCGGTCACGCCAAGATCGAGGGGGTGAGCCTGTTGCTCGACGCGATGAATATCTGGCTGACCAACGTCATCGCCTTTTCGCTATGGTACTGGTCGATCGACCGCGGCGGACCGCCGTCGTCGCACCTGTGCATTTTCGACAAGGACGATTTCCTGTTTCCGCAGATGCAGATCGACCAACTGCGCGACTGCTGGAGCCCTGGATTCGTCGACTATCTCTACCTGTCATTCACCAACGCGACGGCTTTCTCGCCGACCGACACGCTGCCGCTGACCGCGCGCGCGAAGCTGTTGATGATGACCGAAAGCGCGGTGTCGCTGCTGACGCTCGCGCTGGTGGCGGCACGGGCGGTGAACATCCTCGCGTAAGCGAGGACGTCCACCGCCTGCCTCGCGGACTTACTGGGCCGGAAGGGTGATGACCTTGGTTACCGCATAGCTCGTCGGATCGACCACGTAGATGTAGCCGTTCGCGGTGACATAGCGCGACTGGTCGGTCAGGCCATACTGGGTCACGACCGCCTGCGGCAGCGTGTCATAGGCGCTGTAGTAGGTGTAGTTCGGCCCGAACACGGTGCCGACGCTGACCTCGCGGGCCTGCTTGTTCGTCAGCCGGTTCCAGCTGGTGCACTGCCCATCGCGCCAGCCGCTGCACGCGACGACGTTCGAATAGGTGCGGGCTTCGGCCGGGATCGCGGTGAAGGCGATCGCAGCAGTGGTGACGGCGAGAATGGACTTGATCATGTTCAGCTCCTGTAACGCACCCCGCACTCGCCGCCTCAAACTCGCCGCCTCGGCGCTTGTTGCCGTCGTTACTCCGCCGACACGGATTTGGACTCGCTTCGCCGAGCGAGACTCTCGGCTCACCGCACGACTCTTGCGCTTCGTCGCTCGATTTCATTCCTCGTTAACCATTGTCCTACGAGGTGGGGGACAGGCCTTTCGATCGGTTCGCGGCGTGGTTTCGGGCCCGCTGTGACGAGTGCCTGTCGTAGAAGGGAACGAAGACGACGATGATCAAGGCGCGGCTGTTCTTCGCATCGCTCGCCCTGCTGGCCGCGCAGCCCGCGCTGGCGGAGGCGCCGCCCCGGCTCGCGACGCTCGAACAGCAGCTCTCGGCCATCGCCGCCGCCAATCCCGGCAACATCGGGATCGCCGCGCTCGACCTCAATTCGGGCGAGCTGGTCAGCATCCACGGCGACACCCCCTTCCCGATGGCTTCGACGGTCAAGGTTGCGATCGCCTCCAACTATATGGCGCAGGTCGAGGCCGGGCGCCGAAGCCTCGACGACACGATCAAGGGCGTGCCCGCGCGCGTGTTGATCGGCCGGATGCTAATTCATTCGGACAATGTCGCGACCGACATGGTGCTCGGCAATCTCGGCGGGCCGCGCTTCGTCCAGTCGTGGCTTGCGACCAAGGGAGTCACCGGGCTTCGCATCGATCGCACCATCGCGCAGCTGCTTGCCGCGCGCCGCGACCTTCACGACGTGCGCGACAGCGCGACGCCCAAGGCGATGGTCCAGATGCTGCGCATGCTCGATCGCGGGTCGTTGCTGCAACCGTCGAGCCGCTCGTTCATCCTGTCGCTGATGGCGAGCTGCGAGACGGGGAAGAACCGGATGCGCGCGCTATTGCCGTGGGGAACCCCGGTCGAGCACAAGACCGGGACGCTGACCGGGCTCGCCGACGACGTCGGCTTCATTACCCTGCCCGACGGGCGTCGCCTCGCGATCGCGATCTTCACCCGCAAGGGCAACAACCGCCCGGCGACGATCGCGCAGGCCGCGCGGACGATCTACGACGGTTTCCTCAACTCGCTTAAAAACCCGTTCGGCTATTCGACCTACGCGACCCAGTAGGCGCCGCTACTTGGCGCCGAACCCGCTGACCACCGTGCGCAGCGTCTTGAACAGGATCAGCACGTCGAGCCACGGCGAAAAATATTTGATGTAGAAGAAGTCGTACTGGAG
This sequence comes from Sphingomonas sp. ASV193, assembly GCF_040203355.1. Taxonomy (NCBI): domain Bacteria; kingdom Pseudomonadati; phylum Pseudomonadota; class Alphaproteobacteria; order Sphingomonadales; family Sphingomonadaceae; genus Sphingomonas; species Sphingomonas sp. ASV193. The sequence goes on along the minus strand of NZ_JBEHBW010000001.1, from coordinate 26,043 downwards.
CTTTTCGTAAATCTCGTCGACTTCGGCCACGTGGCCTTGCTTCACCTGCGCCCAGCCCGAGATTCCGGGCTTCACCACGTGGCGATAGCGGTAGAAGGGCACGTCCCCCGCGTACCACGCCGATAGCACGGCCGCCTCGGGACGCGGGCCGATCCAGCTCATTTCGCCGCGCAGGATGTTGAGGATCTGCGGCAGCTCGTCGATCCGCGACTTGCGCAGGAAATGGCCGACGCGGGTGATCCGCGGATCGTCGGCGGCGGTCATCGCGATCCCGCGCTCGGCGCTCGCTTCCTCGACCACGCTCATCGTGCGGAACTTGTAGATGCGGATCGGCTTGCCGCCCTGCCCGACGCGCTGCTGCCGGAAGATCGCCGGTCCCGGGCTGTCGAGGCGGATCGCGATTGCGACCAGCGCCATCAGCGGAAGCACCACCGGCAGCAGCGCCACCGCGAAGATCCAGTCGCCGATGCCCTTGGCCACCGAATAGCTGCGGGTCGGAATGAGGCTGCCGAAGCTGTTCTCGCTCAGCTTGTCGACCTGTACCCGGCCGGTCAGCGATTCGTGGAGCTGCTTGACCTGGTAGACGAGCCGTCCCTCGACCGCCGCGTCGGCGAGCAGCGCTTCCCATTCGTCGGGTAGCGCCGCGAAATCGGCGACCATCGCGTCGCAGCCGTCAGCCTCCGCCAAGCTCGGTGAACGCATTACGTGCCAGTCGATGCTGTCGATCCCGGTCAGCAGGTCGACCTCCCCGAACGGCAGCACCGCGATCCGCTGGCGAAGCCGCCGCTGGTTGACGAAATAGAGGAGGAACGACCAGCCGACGTGGATCGCATAGCCCATCGTCACGGCGAGACGGTCGTAGGGCAGTCGCAGCAGCAGCAATGCCGCGAGCACGGTGGCGTGCGCCGCCGACACCGAGGGCAGGATCGTCGCGCTCGATCGCGTCCCCGGATAGGTGCGGATCGACAGCCGGGTCCACGCCTCGAGGAAGACCGCGGTGATATTGGCCCACATCGACACGGTGATGGTATTGGCCATCGCCGTTTCGGGAAGCAGGTAGACGCGCACCGCGAGCGGGATGAACGGCACCAGCAGCAAGGCGCCTGCCAGCGCAAAGCGGAGCCGGGTCAGGATCGATCGGCGCGGCAGGGTCAGCGACGCGTGCTGCTGCATGTTCACGTCAGAGCGACCAGCGATCGAGCGACGGACCGAAATCCTGCCCGCGCCACAGCCCCTTCAGATCGGCCAGCGTGCCGCCCGGCGAGACCAGCGCGGCGACGGCGGCGGGCGCCATCGCGCGATAAGCCTCGTGCGGAACGGCGCCGATCACGAGATCATACTGGCCCTCCAGGGGGACCAGGTCGAGCCCATACTCGTGCTTCGCCTCGGTGGCATCGGCGAGCGGGTCGGCGACGCTGACCTCGTGCCCCAGCCACGACAGCCGCCTGGCGAGGTCGCCGACCTTGCTGTTGCGAAGGTCGGGGACGTCTTCCTTGAAGGTCAGGCCCAGCACCAGCACGCGCCCGGCCTTGCCGCCGCGCCGTTCGTGCAGGCGATCGGCGATCCAGCCCGACATGGCGTCGTTGATCCCGCGCCCGGCAAGCACCACTCGCGGTTCGTGCCCGACCGCCTCGGCCGCGTGCGCGAGATAATAGGGATCGACGCCGATGCAGTGGCCGCCGACCAATCCAGGCTGGAAATTGAGGAAGTTCCACTTGGTCCCGGCGGCGTCGAGCACGTCCCAGATGCTGATGCCGAGCTTGCCGACGATCTGCGCGACCTCGTTCATGAAGGCGATGTTGATGTCGCGCTGGGCGTTCTCGATCGCCTTGGCGGCCTCGGCGGCACGGATCGAGGCCGCCGCATAGGTCCCCGCCTCGGTCGCCACGCCGTAGACCTCGGCGAGTTGCGCGGTGACTTCGTCGTCCTCGCCGGCGATGACCTTAACGATCTTGTCTACCGTGTGGACCTTGTCGCCCGGGTTGATCCGCTCGGGGCTGTAACCGAGCCGGAAGTCGCGCCCGCGCACCAGCCCGCCGGCCGCCTCGATCGCCGGCCCGACCTCATCCTCGGTGCAACCGGGATAGACGGTGCTTTCGACCACCACCGTCGGGCGCTTCGCCGGGTCGATCATCGCGCCGACCGCGCGCGCCGCGCCGAGCAGCGGCTTGAGGTCGGGGCGGTTGCGCGCGTCGACCGGGGTCGGCACGGTAATCAGGTAGAGGTCGCAACCCTTGGCCGCCTCGGCGTCGGCGGTAAGCTCGAGCCGGCTCGCCGCGACCAGCCGGTCGCGGTCGATCTCGCCGGTCCGGTCATGCCCGGTTTTGAGCTCTTCCACCCGTCCCTGATCGATATCGAAGCCGACCACGTCGAACTTTCGGGCCAGCGCGACTGCCAGCGGCAGCCCGACATAACCCAGCCCGATCACGGCTATGCGAGTTCCGAGCAACGCATACACCCTTTCGCATTGGCCGTCAGGCCGCGCCGCGACCGATCCCCGAATAGGTCAGCCCGACCCGCTCGGCTTCTACCGGCGCGTAAATATTGCGCAAGTCCACCAACGCCTTACCGCGCATGCGTTTCGCAAGCGCGGCGAGGTCGAGCGCGCGAAACTCGTCCCACTCGGTCACGATCACCAGCGCGTCGGCCCCTTCGGCCACCGCGTCGGCCTCGTCGGCGTAGGCGATCGCGGGTAGCAGCGGCTCGGCCTGCTTGCGCCCGACCGGATCGAACGCGACCACCTCGGCGCCTGCGTCGGCCAGCCCGTGCACCAGCGGGATCGCCGGGCTGTCGCGCATGTCGTCGGTGTTCGGCTTGAAGGTCAGCCCGAGCACGCCGATCCGCTTGCCCTTCAGGTCGCCGCCGACCGCCGCCGCGACGCGACCGGCCATCGACGCCTTGCGATCGTCGTTGACCGCGACAACGGTCGAGATGATCCGCTGTTCGACCCCCGCCTCCTCGGCGGTGCGGAGCAGCGCGAGCGTGTCCTTGGGAAAGCAGCTCCCGCCATAGCCGGGGCCCGGGTGGAGGAACTTCGGACCGATCCGGTTGTCGAGTCCGATCCCGCGCGCGAGGTCCTGGACGTCGGCGCCGACCGCCTCGCACAGGTTGGCCATCTCGTTGATGAAGCTGATCTTCATCGCCAGGAAGGCGTTCGCGGCATATTTGGTCAGCTCCGCCGTCCGGCGCGACGTGAACAGCATCGGCGCGCGATTGAGGAACAGCGGGCGATAGATCTCGGAAAGGCAGTCGCGCGCCCGCTCGTCGTCGCAGCCGACGAGGATCCGGTCGGGGTGCTTGAAGTCGGCGATCGCCGCGCCCTCGCGCAGGAATTCGGGGTTCGAGGCGACCGACCAGCCTTCGGGCGCACCCTTTTCCTTGAGCAGCGCCGCGATCCGGTCGCCGGTCCCGACCGGGACGGTCGACTTGGTGACTACCACCGCCGGTCCTTCGAGCGCCGCTGCAAGCTCCTCGACCGCGGCGAAGACGTAGGTAAGGTCGGCATGCCCGTCGCCGCGTCGCGTCGGGGTGCCGACGGCGATGAACACCGCCTCCGCCCCCGCGATTCCTTCGGCGAGGTCGGTGGTGAAATGGAGCCGCCCCTTGGCGACGTTGCCGGCGACCAACGCTTCGAGCCCCGGCTCCCAGATCGGCATCACCCCGTCGTGGAGCCCGGCGATCTTGGCCGGGTCCTTGTCGACGCAGGTCACCTGGTGGCCGAAGTCGGCGAAGCAGGCGCCCGACACGAGCCCGACATAGCCGGTGCCGATCATCGCGATGCGCATGCCTGTTCCTCTATCCTTGCCGGGGTCGGCGCGCTTTAGCCAGCACGACCGGGCAACGCCAGCCCCTCGCTTTCGCGGCGAAAATCGGTATAGGCCAGCCGCTTCCCATGGCTACGACCCTTCCCTCCCCGCCCCGCGTCGGCATGGTCTCGCTCGGCTGCCCCAAGGCGCTGGTCGACTCCGAACGGATCCTGACCAAGCTTCGCGCCGACGGCTACGACCTGTCGCCCGACTATGCCGGTGCCGACGTCGTGCTGGTCAACACCTGCGGCTTTCTCGACAGCGCCAAGGAGGAAAGCCTCGAGGCGATCGGCGAGGCGATCGCCGAGAACGGCCGCGTCGTCGTCACCGGCTGCATGGGCAACGAGGCAGAAGTGATCCGCGCCCGCTTCCCGCAGGTGCTCGCGATCACCGGCCCGCAGCAATATGAGGCGGTCGTCGAAGCGGTCCACGAGGCCGCCCCGCCGGTCCCCAACGCCTATCTCGACCTCGTTCCCGAGGCGGGCCTGAAGCTCACCCCGCGCCACTACAGCTATCTGAAGATTTCCGAGGGCTGCAACCACCGCTGCGCCTTCTGCATCATTCCGAGCATTCGCGGCGACCTTGCCAGCCGCCGCCCCGACGCGATCCTGCGCGAGGCCGAGAAGCTGGTCGCGGCGGGGACCAAGGAGCTGCTGGTGATCAGCCAGGACACCAGCGCCTACGGGCTTGACCTCAAGCATGCGTCGTGGCCGCTCAAGCAGGGCGGCGAGGTTCGCGCGCACATGACCGACCTCGCGCGCGAGCTCGGTCGCCTGAAGACGCCGGCGGGCGAGCAGGTCTGGGTCCGGCTTCACTATGTCTACCCCTACCCCCACGTCGACAGCGTCATCCCGCTGATGGCCGAGGGGCTGGTGCTGCCCTATCTCGACATCCCGTTCCAGCACGCCAGCCGCAAGGTGCTGAAGGCGATGCGCCGCCCGGCGAACGAGGCGAAGGTGCTCGAACGGCTAAAGGCGTGGCGCGCCGAGGTGCCCGACATCGCGATCCGCTCGAGCTTCGTCGTCGGCTTCCCCGGCGAGACCGACGAGGATTTCCGCTACCTGCTCGACTGGCTCGAGGAAGCGCAGCTAGACCGGGTTGGCGCGTTCCGCTTCGAGCCGGTCGAGGGGGCCGCCGCCAACGCGCTGCCCGACCCGGTGCCCGAGGCGGTCAAGGAAGAGCGCTACGCCCGCGTCATGGAACTGACCGCGCGGATCAGCGCGGCCAAGCTCGCGGCCAGGGTCGGCAGCGAGATCGACGTGCTGATCGACGCGGTCGGCGAAGACGGCGGCGCGTCGGGACGGAGCAAGGCCGATGCGCCGGAGATCGACGGCGAGGTTCACCTGCGCGACGCGGGCCATCTCGCGCCGGGCGATTTCGCGCGCGTGCGCATCGAGGGATCGGACGAGCACGACCTGTTCGGCGTGCCGGTCGCGGGCTGAACCGAGGAACGCCCGCCCCGCTCGCTCATTCTCCCTTCGGACCAACCGAGAGGAGACCCGCCATGCGTATCACCCCCAAGCTACTGCTCGCCGCCGGCGCGTTCGCCGCGCTCCCCGCCGCCGCGATCGCCCAGCCGTGGGGCGGCCGGAACCTCAGCGCGAACCTCCGCGCCGGGATGGAAACGCCGCCCAACAACATCGCCGCGCGCGGCTATGCGACGGTGAAGGTCAACCCGGGCCGGGACCGCGCCTGTTACAACGTCAGCTTCTCGGGCCTGCCCCGCGCGACGATGGCGCACATCCACAGCGGCGCGATGGGCGTCGCCGGCCCGCCGGTCGTGACCCTGACCCGCACCGGCGCGAACCGCTTCTCGGGCTGCGCGCGGATCGACCGGGCGCTGGCGCGCGACCTCGTACGCACGCCGGGCCGATTCTACGTGAACGTCCACAGCGCCGCCTTCCCCAACGGCGCGATCCGCGGACAGCTGCGCGGTTAAAAGCTGTTGGCGCGGCGACGGTCTGCCGCCTAGGGTCATGCCCATGCTTAAGACCGCCGCCGCGCTGATCGCGCTCCTCGCCGCTTCGCCCGCCCTCGCGCAGGCGCTCACCCCCGCCGAACAGGCCCGGATCGACGCAATCGTCGCCAGGGCGCTCGCCGCCGACCAGACGCCGTCGGCATCGATCGCGGTGGTTCGCGGCGGCAAGATCGTGATGGCGAAGGCCTATGGGCAGGCCTCACCGAAGCTCGCGGCGACCCCCGACCTTCCCTACCAGATCGCGTCGAACAGCAAGCAGTTCACCGCGATGGCGGTCCTGCTGCTCGCCGACGAGGGCAAGCTCAGCCTAGACGACAGCGTTTCGAAATTCCTTCCCGGCATCACCGACGGCGACAAGATCACCATCCGCGAACTGCTCAGCCACACTTCGGGGCTGCAGGATTACTGGCCGCAGGATTACAGCTTCGCCGACATGAGCCGACCGGTGACCCCGCAAGGCATCGTCGACAAGTGGGCGAAGAAGCCGCTCGACTATGCCCCGGGCACCCAGTGGCAATATTCGAACACCGGCTATGTCGTTGCCGGGATGATCGTCGAGAAGGTGGCGGGAATGACGCTGCTCGACTTCCTCAAGGCGCGAATCTTCAGGCCGCTCGGCATGACCAGCGTGGTCGACCAGGACCTCGCGATCGGCCCGCGCTACCCGGTCGGCTATGGCCGCGCCGCGCTCGGGCCGCTGCGGATCGAGCCGCCGGCGGCGCGCGGCTGGCTCTATGCCGCGGGCGAACTGTCGATGACCGCCGCCGACCTCGCCAAATGGGACATCGCCCGGATGGACCGTGCGCTGGTCCCCGCGCGCGACTGGGCGATCCAGGAAACGCCGGTCAGGCTGACCAGCGGCAAGGACACCGGTTACGGATTGGGTGTCACCCTTGGCGACCGTGGCGGACACCGGGTCGTCACCCATGGCGGCGAGGCGGTCGGCTTCCTGTCGACCAACACCGTCTATCCCGACGACAGGATTGCGGTGGTGGTGCTGACCAACAGCTGGTCGGGCAGCGCCTATCGCGCGATCGCGCGGGGCATCGCCGACCTGTTGCTCCCCCCCGCGGCGGCCCCCGCCGGCGCCGACGTTGCGGCGGCGGCGAAGGTGCGCGCCGCCTACGACCAGCTTCGCGCCGGGCGGATCGACCGAAAGCTCCTGACCCCCAACGCCAGCTATTATTTCACGGCCCAGCGGGTCGCCGATTTCGGCGCGAGCCTCGGGCCGCTCGGACCCGAACAGGCGATCGAGCCCGCCGGCCCGTCGAGCCTCCGCGGCGGCTTCGTCATCCAGGGCTACACGGTCAAATATCCGGGCCGGACGCTCAACCTGTCGACCTTCACCGAGCCGGGGCCGAACGGGCGGATCGAGCAATTCCTGGTAACCCCGGGCGAATGACCGAGTTTACCGCCCTGCTGAAGCCCGACCGCGGCGAGGACGCGCGGACCATCCACCTCGTCGACAAGCACGGATTCGACGATTGGCTCAAGCGGCAGACGCCCGAGGTGCGCGCGCTGCTTGCGGCGGCGCGGTTCGACGGGAAAAGCGCGAATGCCTACGTGCTGCTCCCGGCGCGGGGCGAGGCGTTCGACGTCGTTCTGGCGGTCGCCGACGCGGCGGTGCTGACCCCTTGGTGCCTCGCCCGGCTCGGCGAGGTGCTGCCGGCCGCGACCTACCGGCTGGCCGAAGGCGAGCCCGGGATCGCCGCGCTCGGCTGGCTGCTCGCGCAGCACCGGTTCGATCGCTATCGCAGCGAGCCGAAGCCCGACGCGGGGCCGCGCGTCTTGCTTACGCGCGACGCCGGCGCGATCGACGCGGCGGTGCGCGAGGCCGAGGCGACCGCGCTGGTCCGCGACCTCGTCGATACCCCCGCCGCCGACATGGGGCCAGCCGAGCTCGAGGCGGCGGTCCGCGCGGTCGCGACCGAGATGGCGGCGAAGGTCGAGGTCGTCGACGGCGAGCTGCTCGCCTGTGACTATCCGCTGATTCACGCGGTGGGCAAGGGCGCCGAACCCGCGCGCGCGCCGCGGCTGATCGAGCTTCACTGGGGCCGCGACGAGGATCCGCGGCTGGCGATCGTCGGCAAGGGCGTGTGCTTCGATACCGGCGGGCTCGACCTCAAGCCCGCGTCGGGGATGCGGCTGATGAAAAAGGACATGGGCGGGGCGGCGCATGCGCTCGCGCTTGCCCGGCTGGTCATCGGGGCGAAGCTGCCGGTACGGCTCCACCTGCTGATCGCGGCGGTCGAGAACAGCGTGTCGGCCACCGCCTTCCGCCCCGGCGATGTGATCGGCAGCCGCAAGGGGCTGACGGTCGAGATCGACAATACCGACGCAGAAGGGCGGCTGGTGCTCGCCGACGCGCTCGACAAGGCTGGCGAAGGCCAGCCTGACCTCATCGTCGACTTCGCCACGCTGACCGGCGCGGCGCGGGTCGCGCTCGGCCCCGACCTGCCCGCCATGTTCGCCAACGACGATGCGCTCGCGGGCGATCTCGAGCAGGCCTCGCGAACCGTCCACGACCCGTTGTGGCGGATGCCCTTGTGGGACGGCTATGCCGACATGCTGAAATCCGACATCGCCGACATGGCCAATTCGTCGGACAGCGGGTTCGCTGGATCGGTGACCGCGGCGCTGTTCCTGAAACGCTTCGTCCCGCCCACTGCGCCGTGGGCGCATTTCGACACCTTCGCGTGGCGACCGAGCGCGAAGCCGGGCCGGCCCAAGGGGGGCGAAGCGCTGGGGTTACGCGCGGTTTTCCGCGCTTTGGAGGCCCGGTTCCCCCGGTAACGGATTCGCAACGGTCCGCCTAAACGCCTGATATTTTCGACGAAATTCCTCCGCGCGCTGCAACCGAAGCCCCGATCAAGGGGTTTTATACGCAAAACGCGACGAGAGGTTCTGGCTCCCATGAGCAACACCAGCCTGACCGCCTGGATGCGGGCATTGATCCGTTATGTCCGCTCCGGCGAACCCGACCTGACCAACCGGCAGATGGCCCTGCTGATGCTTGTTTACGAGACCCCCGGTCCGCACACCGTGCGCGGCTTGGCGGCGACACTAGGCGTATCGAAACCCGTGGTCACGCGCGCCTTGAATACGCTCGGCGCTCTCGGCTATCTCCGCCGCGAACGTGACCAGGACGATCGGCGCAACGTGTTCGTCGTCCGCACCAGCGACGGGGCGAAATTTCTTGAAGGGTTCCAGCACTACCTCGCCGGGAGCGACGGCGCCGAGCGGGGGAAAGGCGCCGAGCGGCCAGCCATCGGCCAGCAGCGCGTCAGCGATCGGCAACCCGCCTTCGCGCACCGGTGAGTGGTTCGCGCTGGTCGGGCGATCAAGCCTGCCCGATCCCTCGACCCACGCCTACAGGCCCGACCTTGCCGACGTCGCGCTGACCGGGCGCGTGATCGCGTCGCATTACGCCGAGCCTTTGGTCCGTCATTTGCGCGAAGACGCTGTCTTGCTCGACCGACCCGGAGGAGCGGCAATCGCGGGGCTTGGTAAGGGTGACGAAATCAGGCTGCTCGATTGCTCGCGCGGCTGGGGCTGGGGCTACGGCCCAGATGGTCGCGTCGGCTATATCGTCGCAAGCGCGATCGCGCCCTAGGCCTACATCTCGCCGCGCTGGCGGCGGATTGCGAACCACTTCGCGACATTGGCATTTTGCTGTTCGAGCGTATCGGCGAAGACGTGGCCGCCGGTCCCGTCGGCGACGAAATAGAGCGCCTTCGTCGGCGCCGGGTTGAGCACCGCGGCGATGCTGGCCTTGCCCGGGTTGGCGATCGGCCCGACCGGCAGCCCCGCCTTTTCGTAGGTATTATAGTCGTTCTTCGCGTGCACTTCGGACGCGAGCGGGCGACGCCCGAGCGGCTTGCCGCGGGTGATCGGGTAGATGAAGGTCGGGTCGGCATCGAGCTTCATGCCGATCTTCAGCCGGTTGCAATAGACGCCGGCCACCAGCGGGCGCTCGGCGGGCTTGGCCGTCTCCTTTTCGACGATCGACGCGAGGATGATCGCGTCGGCCTGGCTGGCGACGCAATCGCCCTTCTTCGCCTTCCACAATTTCTCGCGCAGGGCCGCCATCGCCTTGACCATCCGCGCGAGGATCGCCGCGCGCGCCTCGCCGCGCTCGTAGGTGTAGCTGTCGGGAAGCACCGAGCCCTCGGCCGGAAGCGGCGCGGGGCCGGTCGCGAACGGCAGCGCAGCCAGCTTTTCCTGGACGAGGATCGACGGCAGCCCCTCGGGGATGGTGATCAGCCGCTGGACCGGCTGCCCGTGCTGGAGCAGGTCGAGCAGCGCCGCGCCGCCGGTATGCGCGGGCACTTCGAACTCGCCCGCCTGGATCCCGTCCTTCGACCCGAACAGCCGCGCCATCGCGCGATAGCTGCCGCAGCTTCCCGGGATCAGCTGCTTCTTCGCGAGACCCGGGCAAAGGCTGCGAAGGGTCGCGCCCTGCTCGACGACCACCGTCTGGCGGGTCGGCGCGCCGCCCCCGGCCCATAACGCCCACCAGCCGCCCGCCAGCAGCAGCACGCCGACCGCGGCGACGACGAGGAGCGCGCGGCGCATCGCGGCGGCCTAGTCGAGCGCCTTCATCACCAGGCTGGCGTTGGTCCCGCCGAACCCGAAGCTGTTGTTGAGCGCGGCGCGGACCTTGCGCTTGCGCGCCACCTTCGGGACGAGGTCAACCCCGTCGGTCCCCTCGTCGGGATTGTCGAGGTTGAGCGTCGGCGGGACGATCTGGTCGCGGATGGCGAGGATGCAGAAAATGCTCTCGACCGCGCCGGCGCCGCCGAGCAGGTGACCGATCGCCGACTTGGTCGAGCTCATCGACACGTTGCCGATCGCATCGCCGAACAGCCGCTTGACCGCGCCCAGCTCGATCGTGTCGGCCATCGTCGAGGTGCCATGCGCATTGATGTAATCGATGTCGGCCGGTGTCATCCCCGCCTTTTTCAGCGCCGCGCTCATCGAGCGGAAGGCGCCGTCCATCTCGGGGTCGGGCGCGGTGACATGATAGGCGTCGCCCGACAGGCCGTAGCCGACCACCTCGGCGTAGATTTTCGCCCCGCGCGCCTTGGCATGCTCATATTCCTCGAGCACCACCACGCCCGCGCCCTCGCCCATGACGAACCCGTCGCGATCCTTGTCGTAGGGGCGGCTGGCCTCCTCGGGCCGGTCGTTGAAGCTCATGTTGAGCGCGCGCGCCTGCGCGAAGCCGGCGATCCCGATCGGGCAGATGGTCGCCTCGGCGCCGCCCGCCAGCATGATGTCGGCATCGTCGTCGCGGATCATCCGCGCCGCGTCGCCGATCGAATGGGCGCCGGTCGAGCAGGCGGTGACGACCGCGTGGTTAGGTCCCTTCAGCCCGTACTTTATCGACACCTGCCCCGAGATGAGGTTGATCAGCCGCCCGTGGACGAAGTGCGGCGACACGCGCCCCGGCCCCTTTTCGGCGAGCAGCAGGCTCTCGCTCTCGATCCCCGGAAGCCCGCCGATGCCGCTGCCGATCGACACGCCGGTGCGAAGCCTGGTCGCCTCGTCCATCTCGGTCAGGCCCGCGTCCTCGAGCGCCTGGCCCGCTGCGTCGATCCCGTAGACGATGAATGGGTCGACCTGGCGCTGCACTTTGTGATCGACCCGCTTGTTCGGATCGAAGCCGTAGGGGTGATCGGCGGGCTTCACCTCGCAGGCGATCCGGCACTTCTGGTCCGACGCGTCGAAATGGGTGATCGGTCCCGCGCCCGATTTCGACGCCAGGATGTTCGCCCATGTCGTCTCGACGTCCGCGCCCAGCGGCGTCACCAGACCAAGCCCCGTCACCACAACTCGCCGCATTCGTTCACCCCTGACAATGACCATCGCCGCAAACGCGAACGGCCTCCCGCGCGAAGCAGGAAGCCGTTCGTGCCGCCTCTAGCGGGCGGGCGGCAGGAAAGACGTCCCGCTTAGCCCTTATGTTCGTCGATGTAGCTGATCGCGTCCTTGACGGTCGTGATCTTCTCGGCCGCATCGTCGGGAATCTCGACCCCGAACTCTTCCTCGAACGCCATGACCAGCTCGACGATGTCGAGGCTGTCGGCGCCCAGGTCGTCGATGAAGCTGGCTTCCTCGGTGACCTTTTCCGGCTCGACGCCGAGATGCTCGACGACGATCTTCTTAACCCGATCGGCGGTGTCGCTCATGCCAAAACTTCCTTCCCGTTTTAATTTTGCGATGCCCTAGCGTTCGTCGCGGCACTGGGCAAGCGCCGTTGAAGCGCCTACCTCGACCCCTCGATGAACGGTGCCCGGCCCCTGACCGACGGCGAGGTCGCGCTCGCCCGATCGATGTTCGGCGACGCGATCGACTATCCTCGGGTGTGCGTCGTCCATCGCAAATGGTGGCCGTTGCAGCCGAGGGACGTCACCATGGCGCCGACCGGCAACATCCACTTCCACCCCGACAGCCCCAACTGGTCGGACGATTTCAGCCGCGAAGGGCTGGGGCTGCAGGGGCTGTTCATCCACGAGATGACCCATGTCTGGCAAACCCAGACTCGGGGGCGTTTCTACCTGCCGCTGATGCGCCACCCCTTTTGCCGCTACGACTATCGGCTCGAGCCCGGACGCCCGTTCGACCGCTACGGGCTCGAGCAGCAGGCCGAGATCGTCCGCCACGCCTTTCTCGCGAAGCGCGGCGCGCGGGTCGCCCAGGTCCCGCCCGACGACCTCGTCCGTTTCGCCTAGCCCGCCTTGGCGACTCCAACCAGCGCGGGGCGCAGAAGCCGGCCCTTCATTTCGTAGCCGGCCTGCATTTCCTCGACGATGGTGCCGGGCTCGGCGCCGTCGGTCGCGATCTCGATCATCGCCTGGTGCTTGTGCGGGTCTAGCGGCAGGCCCTTGGCCGCGATCCGCTCGACCCCGTTGCGGGTCAACACCGAGTCGAGCTCGCGGAGCGTCGCCTCGATTCCCTCGATGAAGCCTTTCATCTCGCCCTCGCGCGCGCCCGCCGGGACATGGCCGACCGCGCGTTCGAGGTGATCCTTCACGCTCAGCATGTCCCGCGCGAAGCCGGTGGTGGCGAAGGCGCGGGTGTCGGCCAGCTCCTTGTCCATCCGCCGCCGCGCGTTCTGCAGCTCGGCCGCCGCATAGAGCGCCTTGCCATTGGCTTCCTCGAGCTGCTTTTCGAGCGACTCCAGCCGCTCGTCGGCGGGTTCGGGAACGTCAGCCTCGGTGGCGATGTCTTCGGGTTCGTCGGTCATGTTGGTCTCGTCGATCATTGCATCCGTCTCGTTAGCGCCTGGGCCGTGAAATCCACCATGGGAATCACCCGGGCATAGTTCAACCGCGTCGGGCCGATCACCCCGACCACGCCCACCACCTGTCCGTCGCTGCCGCGATAGGGCGCGGCGATGACGCTCGATCCCGACAACGCGAACATCCGGTTTTCGCTGCCGATGAAGATGCGCACGCCTTCGCCCTCGCGCGCGCCCTCGAGCAGCCGCACGATCTCGTGCGCGTCCTCGAGCTCCTCCATCAGCCGCCGGACTCGTTCGAGATCGGCGGCGGCGCTGGCGTCGATCAGGTTCGACGCGCCCTTGACGATGAGCAGCGGGCGCTGGTCGAGATCCTCGCTCCATGCCGCCAGCCCCGCCGCGACCAGCTCGGCCGCCGCCGCGTCGATCGCCTCGCGCCGCCGGCTCTGCTCGGCCCGAAGCCGACCCACCGCCTCGGCCAGCGTCAGCCCGGCGAGCCGCGCGGTGACATAATTGCCGACCTCAGCCAGCTGCGCCGCGCTCGTTCCCGGCGGGATCGGCACCACGCGATTCTCGACATTGCCTTCGGTCCCGACCAGCACCGCCAGCGCCCGGCCCGAATCGAGCGGCATGAAGCTGAGCTGCTTCAACCGCATTTCGACCTTGGGGGTCACGACCACCCCGGCACAGGCGCTCAGGCCCGACAGCGTCGCCGAGGCCGCGGCGAGCGCCTGCTCGACCGGCCCGGCGCCGAGCCCCGCCTCGATCACCGCGCGCTCGCTCGGGCCGGGCACGCTCGCCTGCATGATCCCGTCGACGAACAGGCGCAGCCCGACCTCGGTCGGCACCCGCCCCGCGCTGGTGTGCGGGTGCGCGAGCAGCCCGCGTTCCTCGAGGCTTTGCATCACCCCGCGCACCGAGGCGGGCGACAGGCTGACCTGCCCGGCGATCGCCTTCGAGCCGACCGGCACGCCGCGATCGAGATAGGACTCGACCACCAGCCGGAAGACGTCGCGCATGCGGTTGGAAAGATCGCCGATCGGTTCGGTCATGGCGGGCGATGTAGGACGCGCTGGCGCGTTCCTCAACGCTGCTCTAAGGCGCGGGCAAACCACAAGGAGTCCTTCATGCGTCCTTCCGGCCGCGCGCCCGACCAGATGCGCGCCCTCGCCTTCGAGCCCGGCTTCACCCGCCACGCCGAGGGCTCGTGCCTCGTCAGCTTCGGCGATACCCGCGTGCTCGTCACCGCCAGCGTCGAAGAGCGGGTTCCGCCCTTCCTTCGCGGCAAAGGCCAGGGCTGGGTCACGGCCGAATATGGCATGCTCCCGCGCGCCACCCACACCCGCGGCAACCGCGAGGCGGCCAAGGGCAAGCAGTCGGGCCGGACCCAGGAAATCCAGCGGCTGATCGGGCGCTCGCTACGTGCGGTGGTCGACCTGAAGAAGCTCGGCGAGCGGCAGATCACGGTCGACTGCGACGTGATCCAGGCCGATGGCGGCACCCGCACCGCCTCGATCAGCGGCGCGTGGGTCGCGCTGCGCATCGCGGTCGACAAGCTGATCGCCTCGGGCGCGCTCACCGCCGACCCGATCACCACCCAAGTGGCGGCGGTGAGCTGCGGTATCCACGACGGCACCCCGGTGCTCGACCTCGACTATGACGAGGATTCGACCGCTGGCAGCGACGGCAATTTCGTGCTGACCGGCGACGGCAACATCGTCGAGGCGCAGCTGACCGCCGAAGGCGCCACCTTCGACGAGGAAAGCCTGCTGCGCCTGCTCCGCCTCGCGCGGATCGGCTGCACCGAGATCTTCGCCGCGCAGTTGAAGGCGACTGACCGGTGAGGCCGATCGGGCCGAAACTCGTCATCGCCACGCACAATGCGGGCAAGCTGCGCGAGATTCGCGACCTGCTCGCCCCGTTCGACATCGAATGCGTCGGCGCGGCCGCGCTCGACCTGCCCGAGCCCGAGGAGACCGGGGTCACCTTTATCGACAATGCCGAATTGAAGGCGCGCGCCTCGGCCGACCTGTCGGGGCTGCCCGCGCTCGCCGACGACAGCGGCATCAGCGTCGACGCGCTCCACGGCGCGCCGGGGATTCATTCCGCCCGCTACGCCGAGGACGCGGAGGGGAATCGCGACTTCGGTCGGGCGATGCAGCGCGTCTGGCGCGAGGTCGAGGCGGCGGGCCCCGATGCCGGCCACGACGCGCATTTCGTCTGCGCGCTTTCGCTCGCCTGGCCCGACGGTCATGTCGAGAGCTTCGAGGGCAAGGTGTTCGGCAGTCTCGTCTGGCCGCCGCGCGGCGAGAAGGGATTCGGCTACGACCCGATGTTCGTCGCGACCGGCATGGACCGCACCTTCGCCGAGATCGACCCGGCGCAGAAGCACGCGATCAGCCACCGCGCCGACGCCTTCGCGAAGCTGCTGGCGTGGCTGAAAGCCTAGCGCTCTACGTCCACTGGCCGTTCTGCGTCAGCAAATGCCCCTATTGCGACTTCAACAGCCACGTCCGCGAATCGATCGACCAGGCGGCGTGGCGTGACGCGTTGCTGGCCGACCTCGCGCACGAGGTCGCGCTGCTTCCCGGGCGGCGGCTGACCAGCATCTTTTTCGGCGGCGGCACCCCCTCGCTGATGGACCCGCGCACCGTTCAGGCGGTGATCGAGGCCGCGCGCGCCGCCTGGACCCCCGCCGACGACCTCGAGGTCACGCTCGAGGCCAATCCCAACAGCGCCGAGGCCGCGCGCTTCGCCGACCTCGCCGCCGCTGGGGTTAACCGCATCAGCCTCGGCCTGCAGAGCTTCGATGACGCCAAACTCGCCTTCCTCGGCCGCGCCCACAGCGCCGACGAAGGCCTGGCCGCGCTCGCCGCCGCGCAGGCCGCGGTGGCGCGGGTCAGCTTCGACCTCATCTACGCGCTTCCCGGCGACGACGAGGCGGGATGGCGGCGCGACCTCGACCGCGCGCTCGGGCTCGGCACCGAGCATCTCTCGCTTTACGAGCTCACGATCGAGCCCGGCACCCGCTTCGCCACCGACGTCGCCGCGCGGCGCTTCGCCCCGCTCGATGCCGAGCGAGCGGCGGCGTTGTTTGAAATCACCCAGGCACGCACCGCCGAGGCGGGCCTGCCCGCCTATGAAATCTCGAACCACGCACGGCCCGGCGCCGAGAGCCGCCACAACCTCACTTACTGGCGCTACGGCGACTATGCCGGGATCGGCCCCGGCGCGCACGGGCGGCGGCTCGGCCAGCGCACCGTGCGCCACAGGAAGCCCGAGAATTTCCTGTCGGCGATCGCCCGCAACGGCCACGGGCTGGTCGAGGAAGGAGCGCTGTCGCCCGACGAAGCGGCGCACGAGGCGCTGGTGATGGGCCTCCGCCTCGCCGAGGGCATCGCGCCGGTCCGGAACGGACGGGCGCTGGTCGACGAGGCGGCGGTCGAGCGGCTGGTCGCGCACGGCCTGCTGTGGCGGACCGACGAGCGGATCGGCACGACCGAGGCCGGTCGGCTGCTGCTCGATTCGATCCTCGCCGAAATCGCCGCTTAGGCGGCAATACGCCTAGAAGCCGCTGCCCGCCGGGGACACGACCTGCGTCCCGGTGGCGGTCACCTGCCGCACCTCGAGCAGCCGCTCGGCAGTACCCCCGCGCGTGAAGCGGAAGCTGCCGTCGACCCCCGCGAAGCCGTCGCGCGCGACCAGCGACCTCGCCGAGAACGGTGTCCCGATCCGCCATTGCGGCGCGGCGCGCGCGACCAGCAGCACCGAATCATAGCCGAGGCTGGCGAGCCGGCTCGGCGCGGCGCGATAGCGCGCGCGATATTTCGCCGCGAGCTGGGCGAAGCGCAGGTTCGGCGCCGCCGCGAACAAGGCGCCCTTGAGCCCCGGCGTCCGCCCGAGCGTCGGATCGGCGGCCCACAATTCGGTGCCGAGGATTTGCGCGCGCCCGAGTGCCGGCGCGGCGAGAGCCGCGAGCCGCGCCGAATCGGCGACCAGCACCGCGTCCGCCCCGCCCTTCGCACGGATCCGCCCCGCCGCCGCCTTCACCGAGGCGGGCGTGCGCTGGTAGGTCTCGATCGTCGTCACCCGTCCGCCCGACTGGCGCGCCGCGTCGAGCAGCGCCTGCGACGCGCGCTCGCCGTAAAGACCGCTCGGCGCCAGCGCGGCGTAGCGGCCCGCCCCGGTCCCGCGGGTGTAGGCGACCACCCGTGCGATCGACTGGGCGGGGGTGAAGCCCATGACATAGACGCCGTTCCCGGCCACTCCGCTGTCGTTCGAATAGGAGATCACCGGTACCCCCGCCCCGCGCGCGATCGGCGCGACCGCGCGGACGTCGGCGGCGAGCAACGGGCCGAGGATCAGCCCGGCGCCGTCGCGCACCGCCGCCGCCGCCGCCGCCGCCGCACCGCCCGCCCCGGCGCTGTCGTAGCGCGACAGGCGGACGTTGGCGGCGCCGGTATCGGCAAGCGCGAGGCTGGCCGCATTGGCGATCGAGCTGCCGACCCCCGCCTCGGGTCCGCTCAGCGGAACGATGACCGCGACCAGGTGGCGCTGCGGCTCGGCGACCGGGCCGACGATCGGCCCCGCGCTGCCGCCGCCCTCGATCCCCCCGCCGGGCCCGCCCCCGCCCGCGCAGGCGGCGAGCGCGACCGCCAGCAGGGAAACCATCGCGCGGCGCCGCGCTTGCCGATCGGTGAACTTTGGTGTCATCAATTCAGTCCTGCCCCATGGAGAACACCACCCTGACCCCCGGTCTCTATATCGTCGCGACGCCGATCGGCAATCTCGGCGACATCACGCTCCGCGCCGCCGAGGTGCTGCGCGGCTGCGACCATGTGCTGGCCGAGGACAAAAGGGTCAGCGCCAAGCTGCTTCGCCACCTCGGTGCGTCGAAGCCGATGACCGCCTATAACGACCATAGCGATGCCGCCGACCGCGCGCGGATCGTCGAGCGGCTGGGGCGCGAGGCGGTGGCACTGGTCAGCGACGCGGGGACGCCGTTGATTTCGGACCCCGGCTACAAGCTCGTCCGCGCCGCGCGGGAGGCGGGGATCGCGGTCCACACCCTCCCCGGCCCGTCGGCGGCGATCGCCGCGCTGACGCTCGCCGGGCTGCCGACCGACCGCTTCCTATTCGCCGGCTTCCTGCCCCCCAAGGCCAAGGCCCGCGCCGAGGCGATCGCCGAGGTGGGGGCGGTCCGCGCGACGCTGGTCTTCTACGAAAGCGGCCCGCGGCTCGGCGACACGCTAGAAGCGCTGCGCGACGCGCTCGGCGCGCGCGACGCGGCGGTGGTGCGCGAGATCAGCAAGCTTCACGAGGAGACGGTGACCGGCCCGCTCGTCGAGCTCGCCGCTCGCTATGCCAAGGCCGGCCCGAAGGGCGAGATCGTCGTCGTCGTCGGCCCGCCGGCCGATGCCGCCGAGGCGAGCGACGAGGAGCTCGATTCGGCGCTTCGTACCGCGCTCGCCAGCGAATCCGCCTCGCGCGCCGCCGCGACCGTCGCCGCAGCGCTCGCGGTCCCGCGCAAGCGCGCCTATGCCCGCGCGCTCGAGCTGGCGGGGCGTTGAACCGCCGCGCCGAGGCCGAGCGGCGCGGTCGCCGCGCCGAGACGCTCGCCGCCTGGTGGTTGCGATTGAAAGGCTGGTCGATCCTCGGCCGGCGCGTTCGCGCCCGGCGGGGCGAAATCGACCTCGTCGCTCGGCGCGGGCGGACGCTCGCCTTTATCGAGGTCAAGCAACGCGCCAGCGACGAGGCGGCGGCCATCGCGCTCGACGCCTATCGGTTGCGCCGGGTCGCTGCGGCGGCGGACGAGCTCGCGCCGCGCTTCGCCCGCCCCGGCGACGACGTCCGGATCGACGCGATCTACTTCGTCCCGGGCCGGTTGCCGCGCCACCTCGCGAACATCTGGATGGGGTGAAGCCTGGTCTGGGGTGACAAGCGCGGCGCGCTGACCTAGCGCTGCACCCATGATCCTGACTGTCGCCGTCCAGATGGACCCGCTCGAAACGATCGCCATCGCGGGCGATTCGACCTTCGCGCTGATGCTCGGCGCGCAGGCGCGCGGGCACCGGCTGTTCCACTATCTTGCCAGCGACCTCGCCTATGAGGACGGCCGGGTCACCGCGCTCGCCCGACAAGTCGAGGTGCGGCGCGAGGAGGGCAACCACTTCACCGCCGGCGAGCCGGTGCGGATCGACCTCGGCCGCGACACCGACGTCGTGCTGATGCGGCAGGATCCGCCGTTCGACATCGGTTACATCACCGCCACCTATTTGCTCGAGCGCGCGGCGCGCGAGACGCTGGTTGTCAACGATCCGCGCAGCGTACGCGACGCGCCCGAGAAGCTGTTCGTGCTCGATTTCGCGCGGTTCATGCCGCCGACGCTGATTAGCCGCGATCCCGCGCAGATCCGCGCCTTCCACGCCGCGCACGGCGAGGTCGTGGTCAAGCCGCTCCACGGCAAGGCGGGCGAAGGCGTGTTCAAGGTCGGCCGCGATGGCGCCAACCTCAACGCGCTGGTCGACCTCTTCTCGGCCACGATGCGCGAGCCGTTCATCGTCCAGGCCTTTCTCCCTGCGGTCGCCGACGGCGACAAGCGGATCGTGCTCGTCGACGGCGAGGTCGCCGGGGCGATCAACCGCCGCCCTGGCAAGGGCGAGTTCCGCTCCAACCTCGCCGCGGGGGGAAGCGCCGAGGCGACCGCGCTCAGCGCGCGCGACCGCGAGATCTGCGACGCGCTCGGCCCTGAGCTCAAGGCGCGCGGACTGCTGTTCGTCGGGATCGACGTGATCGGCGGGCACCTCACCGAGATCAACGTCACCTCGCCGACCGGGATCGTCGCGATCGACGCGTTCAACGGCAGCGACATCCCGGCGCTGTTCTGGAACGCGGTCGAACGGCGGGTTATCCACATAGATGGATCCGGAAGGGACTAGACGAATCCCGGTATTCGGCGCTTTTCTTCGAGCAATAACCATCCGAATTGGTTCTTTATCGGTATCTTTACCGGAATTGTCGCTTGGTCGCCTTCTGGCCTGCGGGCTTCCACTCGTCCGCCGCCGGTGAGCCCACACACCGGCGGCGGACCATCGGGGGGGATGGCATATGAGGACTATTTTCATCTGCGCCGCGCTGTTGTCGGCTACACCCGCCGTTGCCGGGACCAACGTCACCTTGTCGGGCACCCTGACCTCGAGCTGCACCTTGACGCTGAGTGCGGGCGGGACGCTCGCGGTCGCGCCTAGCGGCACCGTCCTCTCATCGGAAAGCGCCGGCGGGACCGCCGCGACGCTGACCATGACCGCAGTCGGGTCGAACCCAACCGTCACCTTCGCCGCGCCCGACCTCGCCGCCAGCCCTTCGGGATGGAGCGGGACGCCGACGCTCGAGGTGAAATACACCTCCACCGGCGGCGCCAACCAGGCTTATACCTCGGCCCAGTCGAGCTATGCCGAGAACCGGCTGCTCGACACCTTCACCGTCCACGGCCGGATCACCGACAGCGCAGGCTTCGCCGCGGGCACCTATACGCTCCGCACCGTGGCGACCTGCTCGTGACGCGGGCGCTGTGGCTGACCGCCTCCGCCTGCCTCGTACCGGGAGCGGCGATGGCGGTCGGCCTCGGACCGCTGAAGATGAGCGGGATCACCGACGGCAGCGGCAAGGCCTTTTACCTCACGCTGACCAACCCCTACCCGACGGCCGAGCGCTTCCGCGCCCGCGCGGTCAGCGCCGGGGACGAGACCGCCCAGTCGCGCGTGGTCGTCTTTCCGTCCGACAGTCTCGTCGGCGGGGGCGGGCGCCGCCGGCTGCTGGTGATCGTCCGCGACCTCAAGCCGGGCGAAACCTATTCCTTCCGGGTCTGCGCCGGGCGCGACCCCAAGCCAGAGGAGACCGTCTATGCGCGGGTTTGCTCGACCCTTACTGCTCGCCGCCTCGCTGCTCGCGGCTGACGCCGGGCTGGCGCAGAGCCTCTACCTGCCCTCCCCGCCAACCGGCCCGGGCGGCGAGGACACGATCGAGACCGAGAGCGGGGTTCGCTGCCGCCAGTCGATGAATTCGAACGGCGCCTAGGTCGACGTCGGCGTGACCGGGACCGCCGCCTCGGGGAGCAGCCGCCAGTCGGACAGCTTTTTTCCGCAGGCGCGCGACGGGCAGCAGGCGACCGGCTATGCGCGGCTCACCCTTCCGCTCGGGCCGCGCCCGAAGCGGATCGACTGTTCGCGAATCTACGAGATGGAGATCGCGCGGATGAGGCGCGAGATGGAACTGCTGCAGATGGCGGTGCAGGACAAGTAATCGGACGACGGCGCGTCAGGCGCGCGGATGCGCGTGGCGATAGACGTCGAGCAGCCGCGCCGCGTCGACCTCGGTATAGATTTGCGTCGAGCTCAGGCTGGCATGGCCAAGCAGTTCCTGCAGCGAGCGCAGGTCGGCGCCGCGCGCGAGCAAATGGGTCGCGAAACTGTGGCGAAGCGCGTGGGGGGTGAGGCTGTCCGCCAGCCCCAGCCGCGCCCGCGCCGCGCGCACCGCGCGCCGAACCACGTCGGCGCTCAGCGGCCCGCCCTTGGCGCCGACGAATAGCGGCCCTTCCCCCGCCAGCGGCCAGGGACAGCCGGCGACATAGGCGGCGATCGCCTCGCGCACCGCCGGGAGCACCGGGACGATCCGGGTCTTGCCGCGCTTGCCGAGCACGCGGATCGCCTGCCCGAGCGGGAGGATGCTCGCCTTGAGGCCGAGCGCTTCGGACACGCGCAGCCCCGACCCGTAGAGTAGCAGCAACACCGCGAGGTCGCGCGCACCGATCCACGGCTCAGCCGCTCCCTCCCCCGCCTCTTCGGCGAGCGCGACCGCGTCGGCCGGGCTGGCCGGGCGCGGCAGGGTTCGCGGGCGTTTCGGGGCACGGGTGCGCGGCAGCTGCGGCATATTGCCCGAATCCTCAGCGGCGAAGGTCAGGAAGCCGCGCACCGCCGACATTTCGCGGCTCGCCGAGGCCGCGCCGAGCCCCTCGGCGCGCCGCCGCGCGAGGAAGGCGCGAAGGTCGGCCGCCTGGAGGCCGAGCAGCGCGAACCGGCCGATCTCCTCGCCGCGATGCTCGCCGAGAAAGGCGATGAAGCGATGCGCGGTCGCGACATAGGCGCGCACCGTGTGCGCCGACCGGCGCCGGTCGAATGCGAGATGCTTGCCCCAGCGGGTGGCGACGTCGCGCGCCGGGTGCGGCGCGTCGGGGTCGGTCAGTCGTCGGTCGCGGTCAGCCACCGGGTGACGATAGCGCCAAGCGAGCGGCCGAGGAACAGCAACAGCGAGGCGGCGTGACGCGCGTCGATCGCATGATCCTCGTGCTGGCCGAGCAGCAGCAGGCCACGGGGAAGCCCAGGACCGCAATCGACGCGGACGACCGCCTCGGCGCGGATCCGCCGCGCCTCCTGGCCGAACAGGGCATGACCGCGTCCCACCGATCGTGCCTCGACCTCGCCGAGGAACGCCGATGCCTTGTCGACCAGTTGCGGCGCGACGAAGCCGATCCCCTGGCGGTCGGCGCGGAACCCCTGGTGACCGACGACGAGCGCGAGCGCGACCTGGTCGACGCCGAGCAGGCGCGGCCAGCTACGCGTGACGACGGTGAGCAGCGAATCGATCGAGTCGGCGCGCATCGCCTCGAGCACCGCGGCGTGGATCGAGGCGACCGCCCCGCTGTGCCCGCGCGCGAAGGCCAGCAGGTCCTCGTTGACGCTCTCGGCGGCGCCGAGCCGGGCGCGAAGCGACGCGACCGCGCGATCCTGGAAATCGATGACCCCACCCATGACGCGCAGCCTAGCGCGCCACGGTTAACAAGCCGTCGCCGCGTGGCGTCAGACGATTTTCTGGCCGGTCGCCTGCCAATCCTTGAGGAAGGAGGCGATGCCGTTGTCGGTCAGCGGATGGTTGAACATCTGCATGAGGATCTTGGTCGGCGCAGTGGCGACGTCGGCGCCGATCTTGGCAGCCTCGAGCATGTGCACAGGACTGCGGATCGAGGCGGCGAGGATCTGCGTGTCATAGTCGTAATTGTCGTAGATCAGGCGGATATCGCTGATCAGGTCCATCCCGTTCTGCCCGACGTCGTCGAGTCGCCCGACAAACGGCGAGATGAAGGTCGCGCCCGCCTTGGCCGCGAGCAGCGCCTGGTTGGCCGAGAAGCACAGCGTGACGTTGACCATCGTCCCGTCGCCGCGAAGCTTGCGGCAGGTCTTCAGCCCGTCGGGGGTCAGCGGCACCTTGATCGCGACATGGTCGGCGATCTTCCGAAGCACCTCGGCCTCGCGCATCATCCCGTCATGGTCGAGCGCGACAACCTCGGCCGACACCGGCCCCTGCACGATCTTGGTGATCTCGGTCACCGTCTCGACGAAATCGCCGCCGGACTTGTGGATCAGCGTCGGGTTGGTGGTGACCCCGTCGAGCAGGCCGGTTTCGGCCAGCTCCTTGATCTCGTCGATGACGGCGGTGTCGGCGAAGAATTTCATCGGATCGGCCCCTACGGGTTGCGGAATGTTTGCGCCTCCTAGCGCGTGGCCGCTAGATGGTCACCCGCCCAGCGACAAAAAAGGGCCGGGGAAGACGAGGCGCGAATGAGCGAAGTGCGGGTCGAACGGCGTCATAACGGCGCGCAGCTGGCGATCACCCTCGCCCGGCCAGCGGCGCGCAATGCGATCACCGTCGCCATGTACGCCGCGATGGCCGACGCGATCGAGGGCGCGGCGAGCGATCCGGCGGTCCGGCTGGTCACGATCGAGGGCGAGGGAGTCGATTTCACCGCCGGCAACGACCTCGCCGATTTCCTCCGCGCCATGCCGCGGCCGGGGTCGGGCGAAGACATACCCGTTTGGCGTCTGCTCCGCGCGCTCGCGCTCAACGAAGTGCCGATCGTCGCCGCGGTCCATGGCAACGCGGTCGGCATCGGCACGACGCTGCTGCTCCACTGCGACCTCGTGCTGGCCGAGGAAGGCAGCCGCTTCGTGATGCCGTTCGTCGACCTGGGGCTGGTGCCCGAAGCGGCGAGCTCGCTGATCCTGCCGCGCCTCGCCGGGCGCCGCGCCGCTGCGCGGCACCTGCTGCTGGGCGAACCGTTCGGAGCCGAGGAAGCGCTGCGGATCGGGGTCGCGAGCCACCTCGTCGGCAAGGGCGCGCTCGCCGCGGCGCTTGACCGGCTGGTCGCCGCGATGCTCGACAAGCCGCCCGAGGCGATGCGCCAGACCCAGCGGCTGCTGCGCGCCGTCAATCGCGACGAAATCGTCGAGCGGATGAACCGGGAAAACGGTCATTTCGCCGAGCGACTTCAGTCTGAAGAGGTCAAGAACGCGATCGCCGCCTTTTTCGCGGCGCGCGCCAAGCCGCCCGCCTGATGCTTAGGTCCCGGCGGTCCACACCCGCTTCGACTTGGTGACGTTGACCGTCGGGCCGGGCACGATCAGCAGGCTGGTCGGCTGCGAATAGGTGACGGTGAGGTCGTAATAGCCGCCGGTGCCGCCGTTGCCGAGCGCCGATACGCTCGAGGTGAAGGTGCCCGGACCCACCCCGTACACCGCGCTGTCCATGGTCGACTTGATGTTGGTCGCACTCGGCGGGACGCAGCCGGTGGTGGTCGGGTTGGTGCACAGCGTTGCATAGCGCGCACCCTGGCCGAGCGCCTGCTGCATCCCCGCCAGCGCGCGGAACATCTGCGCGAGCTGGACGAACGCCCAGATCATCATGATGAAGATCGGCAGCGCGAAGGCAATCTCGATCGCCGCCGCCCCGCGATCGTTGCCGGCGAGGCGCATCCGCTTGGCGAGCTTCCTCATGCCGTCCTCATCCCTGCGGTCGCCGAGAGATGGTAGGTCCCGTCGCTCGAATTGTAGTTGGAGAAGTGGATCGGGAACATCGGCGTGTACTGGTCGGTCGCGGTGACCGAAATGTAGCGCGACGTGACGTAGCCCGCGCTGCAACCTTCCCAGTCGTTATAGGTGTCGGCGTCGGTGGTCGTGTTGCTGGTCACCGCGCCGGTACCCGAATTGGTGCATTCCATCCGGTAGGTGATGGTGATGTTGGCGGTGGTGATCGGGCTTGTCTTGCAGGTCCCGTCCGCATTGGTGCCGTTGACCTGGCACACCGCCTCGCTCGCAAGCGTTCCCTCGACCGTCGTGTCCTCGGTGGTCTGCATGATCTTTTCGATCGCGCGTTGCACCCCCTGTTCGAGCGCCAGCTTGCGGCTGTAGGCGCTCGAAATGTCGACGATCCCGGCGACGGTGATGGCGACGACCGGCGCGATCAGCGCGAGTTCGAGAACCGCCGCGCCGCGCGCGTCGCGCCGGAGGATGTTGAGCAGCTTGCGGGTCATGCGACCAGCCTCACGATCGTCAGCGTCCCGCCGTCGGACCAATAGTTGGTGCAGTCCTTCAGCCCCGCGAACTGGTTGTTGCCACTGTTGCCGGTGAAGGTGATCCGCTTGGCGACGAACTTGGAGCAGACCGAGTTGGTGTTGCCGGTGCCATTGTACTGCAGTTCCTGATTCGGGAAATACATCGCCCCGGTGATCAGCGAGTTGGAGTTGCCGTTGATCAGGTTGCAGTTGTTGCAGTCGCTCGCGCGCCGGTCCTGGTAGAAGGCGAGCCCCTGGTACGGTCCCGAGGTCGGCGCGGTGATGTTGACGTTGGCGTTCGCGTTCGCCTTGACGTTGCCGATCGTCGCGGTCGACGACGTGTCCGAGTTGGTCAGCACGATAGTGCACGACTTGCAGGTAAAATTGCCGCGGAACGTCGCGCTGCCGCCGTTGATGTAGATCGGCCCGTTGTAGCTGTCGGGAATGGTCAGCGTCTTGTTCGAATTGACCAGCAGCGACGAGAAACAATTGTAGTTGGCCAGCGTCGCCGCGCTCGTGCTGTCGTCAAGCGTCGCCGCGCTCCCGGTCGCGCACTTCATGTCGCTGGGATCGACGTCGACCCCCGCGTAGGGATCCTGGATCGCGGTCGAATATGGATAGTAGGCGGTCACGT